>JAIVJS010000079.1 GCA_020199905.1 Acidobacteriota bacterium | reverse complement strand
CCACGGTCTGCGGCATTCCTTCGCGACGCACCTGCTCGATCACGGGGCCGACCTCCGGGCCCTGCAGATGATGCTCGGACACGCGGACATATCGACGACCGCGGTCTACACGCACGTCTCGCGAGGGCGCCTGCGGCGTGTCTACGATCAGTTCCATCCGCGGGCGGGAAGGAAGAAAATGCGGGAAACGGGAAACGGGAAACGGGAAACGAAACGTTGACCCCTTTCATGATCCCGCGCCTCGCCGATCGCACCGTGGAAGGCTCACTCATTTGATCAAAGGGAATTCCGGCCCCCATCCCGCTGTTCCCGACGCACGTATGATCCGTTTCCTCACCGCCCTCCTCGCTCTCGCCCTGCTCTTCGCGCCCGCGGCGGCGCGCGCGGAGCTCGTCGTCTTCGAGGACGGGCGCGTGGTGAAGGCGGCGTCGTACCAGGTGCGCGGGAGCGAGGTGGAGATCCGGCTTCCGGGCGGCGGGAGCTATTCCGTCGACCTCGACCGCGTCGAGCGCATCGTCGACGACGAAGTCATCGTTCCGCCGGCGGCCGTCGCCGAAGCTCGCCCGCCGGCCGGCCCCGCCGTCACGTACGACATGCGCTATCAGGCGCACCGCAGGCCGCTCTTCAAGACCCGCTACGACTCCGTCATCGAGGCCGAGGCGAAGCGCTACGACGTCGACGCGGCGTTCGTGTCCGCGCTCATCCGCGCGGAGTCCAACTACGAGCCGCGCGCGATCTCGCGCAAGGGCGCGCGCGGCCTCATGCAGCTGATGCCCGCCACGGCCCGAAGGCTCGACGTCCAGCGCCCTTTCGATCCCTCCTCGAACGTGCGCGGAGGGGTTCGCTATCTGCGCGAGCTTCTCGACCGCTTCGACGGCAAGCCGGAGCTCGTGCTCGCGGCCTACAACGCGGGGGAGGGCGCGGTCGAGAGCTACGGCGGGGTGCCGCCGTACCGGGAGACGGTGGGGTACGTCAAGCGGATCCTCTCGTGGTGGACGCCCGCGGTCCTCACCGGGGCCGGGGCCGTCGCGGCCGAACGCTGAGAATCGAGAACTGAAGACTGAAGACTGAGCATTCGTTCCTCTCACTCCATCCCGAGACGCGCGAGATAGCCCTTCTCCCGCACCCGTCCCAGCATCCAGCCGAAGAACGCGGTTCCGGCCGCCAGATAGACCGCGTTCAATCCCACCGCCGCGGCGAGCGTCGTCCCCGAGACGCTCCCGGTGGCGAGAGCCGCCCGCATCCCTTCGAAGACGTGCGTCGAGGGAAGCAGGAGGGCGAGCGTCCGAAGCCAGGGAGGCAGCACCGCAACCGGATAGAAGACCGCCGACAGCGGCTGGATCAGGAACGGAATCCCCCAGATGAGGGCTTCGGCGGCCTGGCCGAAGCGCAACACGAGCGCCATCGTAAACATCCCCATGGCCCAGCCGAAGAGCAGCAGCGAAAAATAGAAGGGGAGAAGAGGCAGCCCGATCGCGAACAGCGGGAAGCCGTAGAAGAGGCGAGCGAGGATGGCCAGCACGCCAGCCGACACGGTCGCCCGGAGGACGCCGATCAGGGACGTGGCGACGAGCAGCTCCCACGTGCGCACCGGCGCGACGAAGACGTTCAGGATGTTCCGCGCCCAGATGTCTTCCGTGATCGAGAGCGTGATCGCCTGCTGCGCGCTGTAGAAGATGTCCCAGAAGATCACCGCGCCCAGAAGGAAGGTCACGCCCGGCGGGGCCGCGATCCGCTCGAGATACGAGGTCAAAAAGCCCCAGACGAGAAGATCCATGACGGGCCAGAAGAGGACGCCCATCAACCGCGCGGTGCTCCTCCGGTAGAGGTAGAGATAGCGCAGGAGCAGGGCGCCGATGCGGGAGATCATCGTTCCGGCTCCGCCGGGGTCTTCTCGCGCGCGATCGCGATGAACACGTCCTCGAGCGAGTCGCTCCGCGCGCGAGCCAGGACCTCCGATGGGCTGCCGTCGGCGACCGCCCGGCCGTGCGCCAGGAACAGCACGCGGTCGCACAGCACCTCCACCTCCCTCATATTGTGAGAGGTGTAAACGATCGTGACGCCCCGTTCTCTCTGCAGCTTCTGCAGCGCGGTCCGCACCTTGTCCGCGATGTCGGGATCGAGGCTCGCCGTAGGCTCGTCGAGAAAGAGCACCTCCGGGTCGTTTAAGAATGCCTTGCACAGGTTGACGCGCGTCAGCTGGCCCGACGAGAGGGCTCCCGTCGGCCGCCCCGCGGAATCCGAGACCTCGAAGAGCTCCAGGAGCGCGTCGATCTTCGCCTGAGGCCGGCGCACTCCGTAGAGCCCGGCGAAGACTCGCAGGTTCTGACGGACCGTGAGGTTCGACGGCAGCGAGATGTAGGCGGAGGAGAAGTTGACCCGCTGGAGGATCGCGAGGCGGTCCGACGGCATCGAGAGGCCGAGCACCCTCACGTCTCCCGCCGTTGGCGTCGTCAATCCGAGCAGCAGCTGGATCGTCGTCGTCTTTCCCGCGCCGTTCGGACCGAGCAATCCGAAGATCTCGCCCGAAGCCACCGAGAAGGACAGACCATCCACCGCGGCAACGTCGCCGAACCGCTTGGTCAGTCCTGTGACGGCGATGGCCGCCTCGATGGCGGCGCGGGTCTCGGGCAACGCGGGCCTCCTCGCCTGTCCGGGGCGCGTGATTGTAAGGTGCGCGAACCGTGAAGATCTTTTCGACGGCCCGCTACGTCCTCCCTCTGCCCTCCGGCCACCGGTTTCCCATGGAGAAATACGCGCGGCTGGCCGAACGCGTCGCTGCGGAGCTCGGGGCGCGGCACGCCGTGGTCGAGCCCGACGCCGCGCAGGACGCGGACCTCCTGAGGGCGCACACCCCCGACTGGGTCGCGCGCGTCGGCGCCGGCTCTCTGACCCGCGAGGAAGTCCGACGCATCGGCTTTCCGTGGTCGGAGGAGATGGTCGAGCGATCCCGGCGATCGGCCGGAGCGACCATCGCCGCCTGCCACGCGGCCCTCGAGGACGGCGTGTCGGTCAACCTCGCCGGGGGCACGCACCACGCGTTCGCGGACCGCGGCGAGGGGTACTGCGTGTTCAACGACACCGCCGTCGCCGCGCGGGCGCTCCAGAGCGCCGGACGGGCGGAGAGGATCCTCGTCGTGGACTGCGACGTGCATCAGGGCAACGGGACGGCGGCGATCTTTCGCGAGGATCCGAGCGTGTTCACGTTTTCGATCCACGGCGCCAGGAACTTCCCCTTTCGAAAGGAGAAGAGCGATCTCGACGTGGAGCTACCGGACGGGACGGGAGACGCCGACTATCTCGCCGCGCTCCGCGACGGCCTCGCGGAGGCCCGGCGCCGGTTTCCCTCCCCCGACCTCGCGGTCTACGTCGCGGGCGCCGATCCGTGGGAAGGCGACAGGCTGGGCCGTCTCCGCGTCTCCCGGGAAGGACTCGCCGCGCGCGACCGCTTCGTGCTCGGCTGGCTGCGGGCCGCCGGGGCGCCCGCCGCGGTCACGATGGCGGGCGGCTACGGACGGTCGATCGACGGCACGGTAGCGATCCATTTCGAAACCGTCCGCCTCGCCGCGGAAGGAACTGAAACGGAGAACTGAGAACTGAAAACTGAAAACGGAGTATTGAAAACTAACTGACTCCTGAGGGAGGCTACTCTTCGGCCGCCCCTCCCGCACGGGCGATCTGCTCGGGCTTCACCGAGTCGGGCCGGAACTTCGCGGCGGAGGCCGCCATGCGGTCGAGGACGGCGTCGAACTCCGGCGGCGGGCCCTTCTGGAACCGGAGCGGATTGATGCGGGCGAGGACGAAGGGGCGCAGGTACGGGCTCTGGAAGCCTTTTTCGAACAGCGCCTTCATCGCCGCCGCGACGGCCTCGTCGAGCTCGAGAACGCGTGCGGCGCGCCGCTCCCGCTCGACCAGGGCCTCAGGCAGCGGCCGCGCCGAGAAGGTGTCGATGCGCTTCAGGACGGGGTGGTACGCGCCTCCGGCGAACCGCCCGTTTTTTTCGTAGCACGCCCCCAGGGTCAGGAGCGCGGGCTCCTCGAACTCGACGGCGTAATCGATCTCCCGGCGCGGCTCCATCGCGGCGAGGTCCCGCGCCATCCGGACGACCTCGAGCGCCTTCTCCCGCAGGTTGTGCGCCTTTTCCGTATTGAGCGCGAGGATCTTGTACGCGATCTCCGGCTCGGGAATCACGAGCGCGACGACCGAGCGGGCGCCCAGCCGCCGCAGCGCGGAGAGCCGGTGGTGGCCGTTGGGAGTCCAGAACGAGCCGTCCGGAGCCGGGACGACGATGATGGGATCGAGGAAGCGGTCGAGGGCGTCGAGCGCCCGCGCGAGGCGCGCGACGTGTGGCTCGGAGAGGTCGCGCTGGAAGCTCGTCGGCGAGACTCGATCGACCGGCAGCGCCGCCAGCAGCTGCCACCGCCCGCCGAGGGGGTCGCGAAACGCCGCCAGGACGGCTCCTCCCGCCGCCTCGACTGTCCCCTCGACCGCGCGAAGATCCGCCGGCCGCTCGCCTCCGGCCGTTTCCGGCGCGGTCAGTCCCCGGGAAACCGGATCGGCCGCCTTCTTTCGCCTCGGCATCCGCGGGGATTCTCCCACGCGGAACGGGCCTCTCCTTTGCAGGGACAACCGACCGCCAGGGTCCTGCGTCCAACGCGCAGGACTTCAAGAAGGAGGATCCTCATGCCCACCCGGGTCCGCGCTCTTTCCATGGCAACTCTTTTCGTTGCCGCGCTTCTGGCTGCCCCGGCTCCCGCTTCCGGGAATCCCCGCATCTGGGTTCCCGCGCCTCCGCCGCCACCGGTGGTCGAGGTCCGGCCGGTCTCTCCAGGCCGGCGGCACGTCTGGGCCGGCGGGTATCACCGATGGGACGGCCGGAGCTACGTCTGGGTCCCGGGGAGCTGGCGGCGCGCTCCGCGGGCTCGCTCGGCATGGGTCGGGGGACGCTGGGTCCATGGGCGTCGGGGCTGGTACTGGCGCGAAGGCCGCTGGCGTTGATCGGGCCGCAAGGGAAAGAACGCCCATGAACAGAAGACGGGCTCCTGGCTGCCGCGCTTCCCCTGGCGCCGGATGCCCGCCGCCGGGGGCGCCGTCTACGTGTCGACCGCTCCGCCGCCTTTCCGAACCGAATAAGTAGCCCCTGACCCGGACGCGCTCGCGGCCGGGCGAGACGCCGACTTAGTTGGCCCGGGACCCACAGGTCACTGTTGCCGTCCCACTGGTTACCAGCGGCGTTCACGCGCCCGCGCGCGGTGGGTCGACGGGCACTGGCGCCACAACCGGCGCGGCTGGTTCTGGGTCGCGGGACGTGACGGGAGCCGAGAGTTGAGAGTCTAAAGTTGAGAGTGCCTGAGGATGGGGTTTGAGTTCGCACTCTCAACTCTCCACTCTTAACTTGACTTCTTCCACCTTCACCACCACGAGGGTGCGGTCATCCTCCGCCGGCCGTCCGGCGGCGTGTTCCGCGACGGCGGCGAGGATGGCCCCCTGGAGGCGGGCGGGGTCGGAATCGACCTCCACCCGCAGGAGGTCCTCGAGCCGTTCGAAGCCGAACGGTTCCCCCGACGGGCTGGCCGCCTCGACGATCCCGTCCGTCAGGAAGACGAGACGGTCGCCTGTGGCGAGCTGGAAGGATTTCGTCGGAAAGTCCCTCCTCGGAGAGATGCCGAGTGGAAACGACGGGAGCGACAGGCTGTCGACGGCGCCTGATGAAAGGCGGTATGGAGCGAGCTGCCCGGCGTTCGTGAGCGTCGCCTCCCGCGTGACGGGATCGCACGCGAGCAGCGCGAGCGTCATGTAGTTGCGGCTGTCGGTCGAGCGGTGGATGAGCTCGTTCAACTTGATGAAGAGCGGAGTCCCATCCAGGCCCGATTCGAGGAGCGTCGACAGGCCCGCCTTGGCCATCGCGACGAGCAACCCCGTCGAGAGCCCGTGGCCGGAGACGTCTCCGATCGCGACCACGTTGCGGCCGTCCGGCAGCGTCGCGTAGTCGTAGTAATCGCCGCCGATCTCGGCGAGCGGCTCGAAGCGCGCCAGCAGCGAAAGACCGGGCAGAGTCGCCCCGGGAGGAGGCAGGAGCTTTTGCTGCAGTGTGCGCGCGATCGCGATCTCGCCTTCCAGCCTCTCCTTCTTCGCGGTCTCGACGAGCAGCCCCTCGATGGACGCGGCCATTCCGTCGAACGAGCGCGCCAGATCGCCGATCTGGTTCTTCGAGCGAGAGTTCAGCCGCACCGAGAACTCGCCGCGGGCGATCGCCTGAGACGCACGGGTCAGGCGGTTGACGTTGCGGGTGATCGTTCCGACGAGGACGAAGGCGGTGGCGAGCGCGGCGAGGTAGACGACGAGAAGCGCAAAGGCGATTCCGGTGAAGATCGCCCAGAACACCCGTCCGACCTCCGGAGCGCCCTGCGCGAAGAGCTGCTCGCCGAGAATGCGGGGGGACGTCCGGCCGATGTAGAGGACGACGTTGCGCCCGCCGGGCGCGCGCGCGAGCGTCGCGACCGGCCGGTCGACGTAGACGCCCGCGATCCACTTCCGGTCGAGCCAGCTTCGATCGGGAGCCGGCGAACCGGGAGAAGCCGCATTTTTCTTCTCCCCGCCGGCGGGCGGCGCCCTTCTCTCGACGGCGGGGTCGCGGGAGAAATCCACGTTGAACCCCCGGCCCCGGTGGGAGGTGCCCACCTCGATGATGACGTCGTATCCCGTGGCTTCGGTGAGCCGCCGCGCCCACGTCTTCCCCGGGTCCGTCAGGAGTATCAGAAGAACCCGGCGGTTCCCCGCCTCCGGGTCGGGGACGGCGAGCCAGCCCTCCTCTCCCGCGATGAGCGACCGCGGGCTCTTGAGCGTCATCGCCCAGGCGGCCGATGACCCCGCGGGCAGCCACGCGACGCCGGAGTTGGTCACCTGGCCCTTTTCGTCGACGCGCAGCGAGGGGAGCCCGGTCGCCGGCGAGGAGGACGCTTCCCGGCCGGCCGCAACGAGCTCCCGGTGCACGCGAGTCGCCACGATCTGGTGGGCGAGAAGGTAGGCGCCCGAGAAAAGGAGCAGCAGGAGGAGCGGGATCGGCACGATGCCGATCAGGAAATACGAGAAGGCGAGCCGCAGCGTGAGCTTGCGGATGATCTGGCGAAACAGCGCGACGATGCCCCGGTAGAGGAGCACGAGCCCAGACAGGATCGCGAGGTTGATGGCGATGAGCCGGCCGCATCCCGAATCCGAGGAGCCTGCAGGGGCGAGCGCGATGACGGCGACGAGCGAGGCGACGAAGAGGACGAGCCAGATCCGGGTCGATTTTCGGATTGCCACTGCCGGCGGATTGTATGAGTTGTGAAAACTGAAGACTGAGAACTCGGAACTTAGAACTCAGAACTGAGAACGGAGAGCTGAGAACTGATTCGCCCTCCGTTAAGATGAGCAGGCCCGTGACGTTCTTCCGACAGGCGGCCCTGCTCCTGCCTTCCGCCTTCCTGATCGGTGTTCTCCTGTTTCTGCTGACCCACGGACACCAGGATCCCGGTTTCGGCACCTATCCCTTTTTCGAGCAGTGGGGCATGGGCGCCCTGGTGTCGGGCACGCCGGAGGGGCGCTTTGTTCAGCAGTCGCTCCTCTTCTTCGTCCCGACCTTTCTGATCGCTCTGCTGTTCATCCTCTTCGTGGTTCTGGCGGAGAGGGGGCTCCTCGGCCGTCCGGAGGCGCGCCCCCGGTCCGCATTCCGCGGGGCGTTTGAGCCGGTGTTCGCCGGGACGTTCCTGGTAATGACGGCGATCCTGGTGTGGGAGGGAGACCGCCTCGCGTCGCGGCTCGCTCCCGGCGCTCTGGTCGCGCCGCTTCTGGTCGCGTTCGCGCCGTACGCCGCCGCCGCTCTCGCCGTGCTCCCCGCGGCCGTCCTCGCGGCGCCTCTCGTCCTTCTGCGGCGGACGGACCCGACATGAAACCGTCCGCTTCGATCGTCGTGCTGGACTTCGGCGGCCAGTACACGCAGCTGATCGCGCGGCGGATTCGCGATGCCCGCGTTTTCTCCGTCGTCCTCCCTCCCAGCGCGCCGCCCGAAGAGATCGCGCGCTGGAACCCGGCCGGCGTGATCCTCTCCGGCGGCCCCCAGAGCGTGTACGAAGCGGGCGCGCCGGTGCCGGCCCCGGGCCTCCTCGAGCACGGCGTCCCCGTCCTCGGACTCTGCTACGGGATGCAGTGGATGGCCCAGACGGCCGGGGGCGAAGTGCAGGGCGGGCACGGCCGCGAGTACGGGCGCGCTTCGGCTCGCGTCGCCGGCGATTCGGAGCTCTTCCACGGCCTCGAGGAAGCGCAGACCGTGTGGATGAGCCACGGCGACTCGGTGACGCGCGCCCCGCAAGGAGCCCGCGTGATCGCCTCGACGCCCGAGACTCCGATCGCCGGTTTCGAGAGCCCCTCCCGCAAGCTCTACGGTCTCCAGTTTCATCCGGAGGTCCGTCATACCGAGCACGGCACCGCGATCCTGCAGAACTTCCTCTTCCGCGTCTGCGGCGTCCAGCCCGATTGGAGCATGGCGTCGTTTCGGCAGGAGAAGGTCGACGAGATCCGGCGGCAGGCTCCCGACGGCGCCGTGATCTGCGCCCTCTCCGGCGGCGTGGACTCATCGGTCACGGCGCTCCTTCTTCGGGAAGCGCTCGGAGACCGCGTCCATCCGATCCTCGTCGATCACGGCCTGATGCGCGCGCACGAGGCGGCCCAGGTGGTCGAAGCCTTCGGTCGCCTCGGGATCGCCGTCCACGCGGTCGACGCGGCGGACCTCTTTCTGGGGCGGCTCGCCGGCGTGACGGATCCGGAGGACAAGCGCAAGGTGATCGGGCGGACGTTCATCGAGGTGTTCGAGCGTGAAGCGAAGTGCATCCCCGACGCCCGGTATCTCGCCCAGGGCACTCTCTATCCGGACGTCATCGAGTCCATCTCCATCAAGGGTCCCTCCGCGGTCATCAAGACGCACCACAACGTCGGCGGACTTCCGGAAAAGCTCGGCTTGAAGTTGATCGAGCCGGTGCGGGAGCTCTTCAAGGACGAAGTCCGCCTCCTCGGCGCGGAGATGGGCCTGCCGCGCGAATTCCTGGCGCGGCACCCCTTCCCCGGACCGGGGCTCGCCGTCCGGATCCCGGGCGAAGTGTCGGCCGAGAAAGTCGCAATCCTGCAGCAGGCCGACGAGATCGTGCTCGACGAGATTCGCCGCGCGGGTCTCTACGACGCGATCTCGCAGGCGTTTGCCGTGCTCCTGCCGGTCCGCTCCGTGGGCGTCATGGGGGACAACCGGACACACGACTTCGTGCTCGCGGTCCGCGCGGTGCAGACGAGCGACTTCATGACCGCGGACTGGTTTCGGATGCCGCACGACGTCCTCGACGCGATCGCCTCCCGCGTCGTGCGGCAGGTCCGCGGCGTCAACCGGGTGGTGTACGACGTCACGTCGAAGCCGCCCGCGACGATCGAGTGGGAGTGACGGCTCGCGCCCGGGAGGGGCGCGAGTGGTGGGCTCGCACCGAGGGGGGGCGCGAGTGGTGGGCTCGCGCCGGGGAGGGGCGCGGATGACGGCCGCCGGCGCTCGTTCCGCGCAAGGTCGCCCGTCGTTCCTGTTCCGCCTCGGCTGGTTTCTGGCGAGCCCCGTGATCCGCGCGCGGCGGGCGCTCGGGCGCGCCCGGGCCAGGCTGCGTCCCGCGCGCTCGCGCGTGCGGCACCGGTGGAGCCCCGGCGAGGCGTCCGCCCTCGCCCCGCTCGTCTGGACGAACGCGCGGATCGTGCGCGAATACCTGCACGTGCGCGCGTCGGGGAACCCCGGCTGCGACTGGGTCACGTGGATGTTGTCCCGGTACTCGCGCGACTCCCGGCAATCCGCGCTCGTGCTCGGCGGGGGGGAAGGCTGGCTCGAACGGGTGCTCGCCCGCGATCCGCGCATCGCGAAGGTGATGGGGGTCGACATCGCGCGCGAGTCCGTCGAGGAAGCGGCGAGGCTCGCGGAGGCGGAAGGGCTCTCGGCGCTCATCTCGCACGAAGTCGTCGACCTCGACCGCGACGAGATTCCCGGAGGTCCGTACGACCTCGTCCTGGCGCACGACGCGATCCACCACGTGAGAGATCTCGAGGGCCTCTTCGAGCGCATCGCGCGCGCTCTCGCTCCCGGAGGCACGCTGCTGTTCTGCGAGTACGTCGGACCGAGCCGGTTCGACTTCGACGAGCGCAGGCAGGCCCAGCTGGACCATGCGCTGCGGTCGCTTCCGGAAAAGTACCGGCGCCTTCAGGGCCGGCGCGGCCTCGCCACGAAGGGGCATCGGACCGATCCGGCGGAGCTCGCGATCCGGGATCCCTCGGAGGCGGTCCGCTCCGACGAGATCCTTCCCGTCCTGCGGAATTCCATGACGGTGCTGGAGGAGATTCCCTACGGCGGCGGCCTTCTCGCGCCGCTGCTCTTCGAGCTGATCCTGAACTTCGAGGATGGAAACCCGGCGGACGACGCCGTGCTCCGGAGCCTCTGCGATCGCGAGCGGGCGCTCATGGAGAGCGGCGAGCTCGGATCAGACTACGTCGTCGTCGCTGCCAGGAAGCGGGCGGACGGAGGTAATCCGCCGTAGACCCGCTGCCGTTCAGGATTCCGAAATCGCGCGGTCGATCGCGTCGAGCCCGCGTTCCAGCTTCTCCGGCGCCCCGCCGAGCGAGACCCGGAAGTGGTCCGGCGCCCCGAAGAACGCGCCGGGCGCGACCGCGACGCCTTCGCGCTCCATCAGCCGCCCGGTGAAGGGAGCGGTGTCGCGGCCATCCGCAAAGCGCGGGAAGGCGACGCTGCCGTCCGGACGCACGCAGAGGAGCTCCGGCCGGCGCTCCAGGAAAGTTTCCCAGAGGAGGCGCCCGAGGGTCAGGATCTCCCGCGACCGGCGGGCGAGGGCCGGGAGGTGGGCGAACGCGAGCGCGGAGAGCCTTTCGGCGGGCATCGAGCCCAGGCCGTCGACCACGTCGCGGGCTCGGCGGATCTCTTCTGTGACGTCCCGAGAGGCGATTGACCATCCGCAGCGCAGAGGAGAAAGCCCGTACGCCTTCGTGAGGCTGTTCGTCGAGATGAAGGCGGGAGACAGCGTCGCCGCCGGCGGGCGCGGCGCGCCGTCCATGGTGTCCGCGTACACCTCGTCGATCAAAACGTGGAACCCAGCCTTCTCCGCGAGCTCCGCGAGCCTTTCGAGCGCGGCCGTCGAGGCTGCGACGCCGGAGGGGTTGTGGGGGCTCGAAAGGATCACGAGCCGGGTGCGGTTCGTCGCCGCGCTCGCGACCCGTTCGGGATCGAGCGCCCAGCCGACGTGAAACGACCTTTCGAATGACCGGACGGAGGCGCCCACCATCGAGGCGGCGGCTGGAAGAGGATCGTAGCCGGGCGATTCAACCAGCACCTCGTCCCCGGGGCGCAGCAATGCGGCGCAGACGAGGAAGTTGGCGCCGGAACACCCGCTCGCCGTCGCCACTCGATCGGTCGCGACGCCGGACCGTTCCGCGATCGCCTCGAGGAGAGGAGGATAGCCGTTTGCGCTCTCCCCGGCGAGGTCCACGGCATCCCGGGCGCCTGGGAGATCCGAGAGCGCGCACGCCAGAAGATTGCTTCCGGCGAGGTCGATCGCCGGCACCGGCCGGTTCTTCGCCCATGCCATGTAGGCGGCGCGCGGCCCGCCTCTCACGTCCCGGCGCTCCGGCGCCGCCGCGCGTAGAGGAAATACACGGGCACTCCCGTGGCGACGATGAGCGCTCCGAACGCGGAACGCTGAGGGCTCGAACGCAGCGCGCTGACCACCGCCAGAGCCGCGGCCGCTACGAAGAGCATGGGAACGATCGGGTACCCCGGCGTGCGGAACCGGCCGGCCGGGGGAGCGCCTCCGGCACGGCGGCGGAGCACGAAGATCGCCGCGGCCGCGAGCCCGAAGAAGGTGAAATCGGCGAAGACCACGGAGTCGACCAGCCCGCCGTAGTTTCCGATCGCCACGAGGACGGAGGACCAGAGAGCCTGCAGAGCGATCGACGCCGCGGGCGTCTGGAAGCGGGGATGAAGCCGCGCGAGGCTGGCGGGAAAAAGCCGGTCGCGCGCCATCGCGAAGGAGATCCGCGTCTGGGCGAGGAAGGAGAGGTCCAGAAAACCGAAGGTCGAGATCACGATGGCGGCGACCACGAACCGATCCGCGCCGGACCCGAGGAAGCGGCGCACCGCGTCGGCCGCGGGAGCCGACGTCGAAGCCAGGCCCTCCCGTCCGAGAGCCCGCAGGTAGACGAAATTGACGGACACGTAGATCAGGATGACGATGACCGTGCCGGCGACGAGGGCGCGCGGCAGCGTCCGGCGGGGATCCCGGGTCTCTTCGGCGACGAGGTTGGCGCTCTGCCAGCCGCCGTAGGAAAAGAGGATCGGCACGAGCGCGCTCCCGAAGGCGAGAAGCCCACTGGCGGGAAGGACCCCGGCCGCCGGCGCCGGAACACGGGCCGAGGCGAACGCGAGGCCTCCGAAGATCAGGGTGGCGAGGGCCGCGATCTTGAGCACCACCAGCGTGTTCAGGACGCGGCTGCCGGGCTTGACGCCCAGAACGTTGATTCCGGCCAGCAGGGCGATGGCGGCGATCGCGAGAGGCGTCGGGGACGCGTCCGGCCGCCCCGCCAGGCGCAGCGCATAGTTTGCGAACGTGATGGCGACGGCCGCGATGCCGCCGCCCTGGATCACGAGAAGCGAGGCCCAGCCGAAGAGAAAGCCGACGAGCGGATGGTAGGCCTCGCGCAGGTACGCGTACTCGCCTCCCGCCTCGGGGAGCGCCGCGGCGAGCTCGGCAAAGACGAACGCTCCCGCGAGCGCGATCGCTCCTCCCGCCACCCAGGCCGCGAGGACGAGCCCGGCCGTCGGGAGGCGCTGCGCGACGAAGGCGGGGTTGATGAAGATTCCGGCGCCGATGATTCCTCCGACGACGACCATCGTCGCGTCGAAGGTCCCCAGGGCGCGGCGGAGGGACATGGGGGAAGAGTAGCCGAGGACGGGACCGGGCCAGGAATCGGGAAACGGGAGCCGAGCGACCAACGGGAGCGAGACGGCCGCGGTACTCCGCCGTCAACTCGATCGGGAATCGGGAATCGGGAATCGAAAAATGGGGTGCGGGAATCGTGGTGGGTCTGCCGCGAAGGGCCTCCCGTTCCCTTACAATCGTTCCTTCGATGCCAGCCGACTTCGTTCACCTTCATCTTCACAGCCAGTATTCGCTTCTCGACGGCGCCAACCGGCTGCCGGAGCTCTGCCGCCGGGTGGGGGAGCTCGGGATGAACGCGGTCGCCGTGACCGACCACGGGAACATGTTCGGCGCGTTCGCCTTCTACCACGAGGCGATCAAGCAGGGCGTGCGGCCGATCATCGGGGTGGAGGCCTACATCGCGCCCGCCGACAGGCGCGATCGAGAAGCGCAGGCGGCGAGCGAGTCCGGCGACGGATATGCGTACCACCTGACGATTCTCGCGGCCACCCAGACGGGATACCGCAACCTCGTGCGCCTGGTCTCCGAGGCATACATGACCGGCTTCTACCACCGGCCGCGCATGGACAAGGCGCTCCTGAGAGAGCACGCCGAGGGGCTGATCGGGCTGTCGGGGTGCCTGAAAGGCGAGGTCGCGGGGGCTCTCGCCCGCGGCAACTATGACGCCGCGAAAAAGGCCTTTCTCGACTACGAGGACATCTTCGGCAAGGGCAATTTCTACGTCGAGCTGATGGATCACGGGCTCCCGCAGCAGACCGCGATCATTCCGGATCTCCTCCGCCTCTCGACCGAGGTCGGCGCTCCCGCCGTCGCGACGAACGACAGCCACTACCTGCGCCGCGACGACGCATTCGCACACGAGGTGCTGCTCTGCATCGGGATGGGGAAGACGCTCGAGGACGAGCGCCGGATGCGCTTCTACAACGACGAGTTCTACGTGAAGAACCCGGACGAGATGAAGGCGCGGTTCGCGAACTGGTCGGCGGAGTCGGTCACGAATTCCGCCGCGATCGCCGCGCGATGCGCCGTCACCTTCGACACCGGCGGTCTCCATCTGCCGACATTCACCGCGCCCGCCGGACAGACACCGGCGGAGCACTTCGGAGAGCTCGCGAGGGAAGGTCTCGAACGCCGGCTGCGGGAGATGGAGACCGAGGGGCGCGGAACGGGAATTCCGTCCGAAAAATACCGCGACCGTCTCGCGTACGAGATCGGCGTCATCGAGAAGATGGGGTTTCCCTCCTACTTCCTGATCGTCTCGGACTTCATACGGTACGCGCGGGAGAACGGCATCTCCGTCGGACCGGGGCGCGGCAGCGCCGCCGGCTCGATCGTCTCGTGGGCGCTCCGGATCACCGAGATCGATCCCTTGAAGTACGACCTGCTCTTCGAGCGGTTCCTGAATCCCGAGCGCATATCGATGCCGGACATCGACATCGACTTCTGCCAGGCGCGACGCGGCGAGGTCATCGAGTACGTGACCAGGAAATACGGACGCGAGAACGTCGCGCAGATCGTGACCTTTTCGCAGCTCAAGCCGAAGCTGGCCGTCCGCGACGTCTCCCGCGTTCTGTCTCTGCCGGTGGCGCTCGGCGATCGAATCGCCAAGCTGATCCCGGACGGTCCGGACGTCAGCTTCGACCGCGCCCTGAAGGAATCGCCCGGGCTCAAGGAGCTGATCGCGTCGGACGAGGCGGTCGCGCGCGTGGTGCAGATCGCGGGCCGGCTGGAGGGTCTGTCGCGGCACGCGGGGATGCACGCCGCCGGCGTCGTCATCGCCCCGAAGCCGATCACGGAGTACCTGCCGCTCTACCGGACCAACAAGGACGAAATCACGACGCAGTTCGACATGAACGCGGTCGAGAAGATGGGCCTCCTGAAGATCGACTTCCTGGGCCTGATCACACTGGACATCATCGACGCCGCCGTCGAGGCGATCCGGGAGCGCGAGGGTGAGGCGCCGGACCTCGACAACCTCCCGCTCGATGACGAAAAGACGTACGAGCTCTTCCGGTCCGGAAAGACGGCCTGCGTCTTCCAGTTCGATTCCTCCGGGATGCGGGATCTCCTGCGGCGCGCCAAGCCGCGCGTCTTCGCGGACCTCGCGGCCTTGAACGCGCTCTACCGGCCCGGCGCGCTGGACGCCGGCACGGTCGAGGAATACGTCCGCCGCCGCAACGGGACGAGCAAGGTTACCTCGCCGCTGCCCGAGATTGCCGATGTTCTCGCCGAGACGCTCGGCATCCTCGTCTATCAGGAGCAGGTGATGCGGATCGCGGCGATCGTCGCGGGATATTCGCTCGCCGAAGCCGACCTCCTCCGCAAAGCGATCGGCAAGAAGAAAGTCGAGATCATGGCGGCCGAAGGAGAGAAGTTCCTCTCGCGCGCCGCCGAGCACGGGACCCCTAAGAAGAAGGCGAAGGAGCTCTGGTCCCTGATCGAGCCGTTCGCCCGATACGGCTTCAACAAGTCGCACGCGGTGGCCTATGCGCTCGTCGCCTACAAAACGGCGTACCTGAAGGCGCACTTCCCCGTCGATTTCCTCGCGGCGACCCTCTCCGCGGAGATCGGCTCGACGGACGGGATCGTGAAAGTGATCGGCGACTGCGTCGAGATGGGGATCCCCGTCCTGCCGCCCGACATCAACGAATCGCGCAAGGTGTTCGCGGGAGTGGGCGGGGCGATCCGGTTCGGCCTCGCGGCCGTGAAGGGCGTGGGGGAGGCGGCCGCGGAGGCCATCCTGGAAGAGCGGGTCAGGGGAAATTTCGTCTCGTTCACGGAGTTCGCTCTCCGACTCGATTCGCGTCTGGTGAACAAGCGGACCCTGGATGCGCTGATCCAGGCCGGCGCGTTCGACTCGCTCGGGAAGAACCGCGCTACGCTGGCGGCGGCGTCTGAGCGCGTCGTCGAGCGCGCCGCGCGGCAGCGGGACGACGAAGAGCGCGGCCAGTCGAGCCTCTTCGGCGGACCGGTCGAGGGCGGAGGCCCTCCCGCGGACGACTTTCCGGACCTGCCGGAGTGGTCGCTCGAGGAGCGGCTCAAAGGGGAGAAGGACATCCTCGGCTTCTACGTGACCGGCCACCCGCTCGCGAAGTACGCGGAAGCCATCGAGCGTTTCGCCGACGTGCGGATCGCGGAGCTGACCGGGAAGGTCGATCAAATGGTGCGCATCGGCGGCGTCCTGACGAACCTGAAGAAGCAGAAGATCAAGAAGGGGGCCAACGAGGGCAAGACGATGCTGAAGGCGTGCCTCGAGGACACGACCGGCAGCATTCCGATCTGCATCTTCGCGAGCCAGTACGAAAAGGATGGCCACTGGCTGCAGGCCGACCTGCCCGTCCTCGTCACGGGAACCGTGCGCGAATCCGGAGCCGCCTTCGAGATGACGGTGCGGGAGATCGTGCGCCTGGAGGGGATCCACGAGAGGCGGGCGCGCGAGATGATGATTCGCGTCAACCTCGCCTTCGCCGACGAGAAGGTGCTCGCGCGCGTGAAGGACAGTCTCCGCTCTCACCCCGGCACGACCCCGGTGTCGATCCGCCTTTTCCGCCCGGGAGAGTTCGAAGCGACCCTGCGGGCGGCGGATTCGATGCGGATCTCCGCGTCCTCCACCCTCACGAGCGAGATCCGCGCCCTCGCCGGGGAAGATTCGGTCGAGTACCTCTTCGAGTGACGCGCCGCCGGCCGGGGCCCCGGCTCTCGCGCTCTCTTCTGGCCGCCCTCCGGCCCGTCATGGCCGCCGCGGATGGGGTCCGGATCGCGGTCGTCGGCGGCGTCGTCCGGGACCGCCTCCTCAAACTCCGAGGCGCCGATGGCGACGTGGACGTGACGGTCGAAGGCGACGCGATCGCTCTCGCGCGGCGCGCGGCGCGATCCTCGGGACTGGCGCTCAAGGTCCACGAGAGGTTCGGGACGGCGACCCTCTCGGCCGCCGGCGGGTGGAGCATCGATCTCGCCCGCGCGCGGCGGGAGATCTATCGCCGTCCGGGCGCGCTGCCGGAGATCTCGCCCGCCACGATCGAGGAGGATCTCGCGCGGCGCGATTTCACCGTCAACGCGATGGCGGTCGAGCTTTCGCAACCGTCTTCTGAGGCGCTCTTTCACGATCCATTCGGCGGCGGGGCGGATCTCGGGCGCCGGCTCCTTCGCGTGCTTCACGCGCGCTCCTTCGAGGACGACCCGACCCGCGCGCTGCGCGCCGTCCGCTATGCCAACCGGCTCGGGCTCCGGATCGAGCGGCGAACGCGCACGTGGCTGATCTCCGCGGTCGCCGCCGGGGCCTTCGAGACGGTCTCCGGAGATCGCCTGCGCCGGGAGGTCGAGCGCACTCTGTCCGCACCGCGCGCGGCGGAGGCCGTTCGGCTGTTCCACTCGCTCGGGATCGCGCGGGCACTGCACCCCGAGCTGGCCGCGAGCGCGAAGACGGTGGCGGCGCTGACGCGCGCGGAGAGCCTGGGCCGCCGGCACCCCCCGGAAATCCCGTGGCTGCCCTCGTTCCTGATCTGGGCGGGCGAGCTCTCCGAGCGCGGGTGCACGGAGCTCGCCGGCGGCCTCGCCCTTCCCGGCGCGGGCCGCCGGGCGCTCGAGCGGTGGACCCTCATTCGCCGGGACCCGCTCGGCGCCGCCGCCCGCTTTTCGCTCTCCTCCGAGGAGCGCCTGGCGGCCGCGGCGTTGCGGCCCCCCACGCCGGAGGGGCGGCGGGAACGCAGACTCCTGCTCGACCCGGCCATTCTTTCGATCCGGGGGGCGGACCTGCTCCGCGCCGGAATTCCTCCCGGGCCGCGGGTCGGGCGGGCGCTCGCCGAAACGAGATCCGCGCTCGGAAGCGGACGGATCCGCCCCGCGGAGGAGCTGGCCTTCGCGGTGGAAGCGGCGCGCCGCGGCGGGGAGGGGAGTTGAGGATGACGGCACCGTCGCTCGTGGCCGCTATGCTTCTGCTGCTCCGGGCGGCCCCGGCGCCGGGAGCGGAATCGGAGTCCCGGCGTCCGTCTCCTTCGCCCGCCGCCACCCCGCGCGGTTCCTCTGAATCCACGTTCTGCTCCGAATGGGTCCGCCAGTCGCGGCAGGGGTACGAACGGCTCACGCTCTTCCGCGACCGCTCGCTCGTCTGGAAGCGCAGCCGGGACGGGAAGGACGAGATCTCGCGAAAGAAGATCGCCCCCGAAGAGCTTTCGTATTACTGCGATTATTTCGCGCGGCCCGAAGTGTGGTCGGTCGCGGCGGACCAGCGCTCGGGACTGACCGGCGAGTTCGCGGTACAGTCGGTCGTGACGGTCGTGCGCGCGGACGGCGCGAGGCGGACGATCCGATTCGACGACTTCTCGCCGCTTTCCCCGGAGGCGGCATCGCTCAAGGCCGCGCTCGAGGGATTGAAAGGGGTCCTGACCGATCCGCTCGCTCCGGCCTCGCGGTTCGCGCCCGAAACGCTGTCGACCGGCCAGCTCTTGAAGCGCTTTGACGGAGCGGTGTTCCGGATCCGCGCGCTCGACCGGGAGAAGGGCGTCGTGGAGCTCGAGGGCGTCAACGAGCCCTACCGGCAGTTCCGAAAGATCGAGGAGCTGCGCTTCCAGTTCTCCCCGCCGGAATGAAAGGCCGCGCTCCGGGCGCCGTGCGGGTCTCCGCCGGCCGCTGGAAGGGCCGCCGCCTCGAGGTTCCCGATTCGGCGCGCCCGACGTCGAGCCGCGCCCGGGAATCACTGTTCGACGTCCTCGGCGACCGCATCGCCGGGGCCCGCGTTCTCGACCTGCACGCGGGAAGCGGCGCGGTCGGCATCGAGGCCGTCTCGCGCGGCGCCTCGAGGGCCGTGCTGGCGGAAAAAAATGCGGCGGTCCTGGCGCGCAACGTCGGAAGGCTCGAAGCGGGTGGGGAGCTTCCTGGCGAACCCCGCCGCAAATTCTCGATAGGAGAGACGATGCTTCAGAACGGCCGCCACTACTTCACCTCGGAGTCCGTCACCGAAGGGCATCCCGACAAGATCGCTGATCAGATTTCGGACGCCATCTTAGACGCGGTGCTTCGCGACGATCCCACGGGCCGCGTCGCCTGCGAGACCCTGGTCACCACCGGCCTGGCGTTCATCGCCGGGGAGATCTCCACCAAGACCTACGTCGACTTTCCCTCGGTCGTCCGCCACACCATCAAGGACATCGGGTACACCCGCGCGAAGTTCGGCTTCGACTATGAGACGTGCGCCGTCATTTCCTCGATCGACCCGCAGTCTCCCGACATCGCGCAGGGCGTCGACACCGGCGGCGCCGGCGACCAGGGACTGATGTTCGGGTATGCGGTCCGGGAGACGGAAGAGCTGATGCCTCTCCCGCTCACGCTGGCCCACCGGCTCGTGCAGCGGCTCTCGGAAGCGCGGCGCAAGGGCGAGCTCGATTTTCTCCGGCCCGACGGGAAGTCCCAGGTGACGGTCGAGTACGAGGGAAGCCGTCCCATCAGCGTCGAGACGGTCGTCGTCTCCACCCAGCACGCGGAAGCGATGAAACACCCCGCCCTCCGGGAGGCCGTGATCGAAGAGATCATCAAGCCCGTCATTCCCGCCTCGCTTCTGACCAAGCAGACGAAGTTTCATGTCAACCCCACCGGGCGTTTCGTCATCGGAGGCCCCCAGGGCGATGCCGGCCTGACGGGCCGCAAGATCATCGTGGACACCTACGGCGGCAGCGCGCCCCACGGCGGCGGAGCCTTCTCCGGGAAAGACCCCACGAAGGTCGACCGCTCGGCAGCCTACATGGCGCGCTACATCGCCAAGAACCTCGTCGCGGCCGGAATCGCGGAGCGCGCGCTCATCCAGCTCGCCTACGCGATCGGTGTCGCCGATCCCGTGTCCGTGCACGTCGAGACCTACGGCACCGGCAGGCTGACCGAGGAGAAGATCGTGGCGCTCGTGCGCGAACACTTCCGCCTGACGCCCAAAGGAATCATCGAGAGCCTCGACCTGCGTCGTCCCATCTACAAGCAGACGGCGGCCTTCGGCCACTTCGGGCGCCGGCTGCCGGACTTCACGTGGGAACGCACGGATCTCGCGGAAACGCTCTCTCGCGCGGCCGGGGTCGAGCCCGCCGTCGGGGCGCCGGTGACGCGATGAGCACCGTTGCGACCGTCTCGCACGACGTCAGAGACCGGGAGCTCGCCGAGCGCGGGCGGCTTCGGATCGCGTGGGCCGAGGCGAGCATGCCGGTCCTGCGGCAGATCCGCGAGCGGTTCGAAAAGGAAAAGCCCTTCAAAGGAATCCGGATGTCGGCGTGCCTCCATGTCACGACCGAGACCGCGAACCTCGCGAAGACGCTGGCCGCCGGCGGCGCGGACCTCGTCCTGTGCGCGTCGAATCCCCTGTCGACGCAGGACGACGTGGCCGCGTCCCTCGTGGTCGATTCGGGGATCGCCGTGTACGCGGTGAAGGGCGAGGACCACAAGACCTACTACGAGCACATCCGCGCGGCGCTCGCTCACCGGCCGAACATCACGATGGACGACGGAGCCGACCTCGTCTCCTCGCTTCTCTTCCTCGCTCTCGGGAAGGACGCGGACGTCGATCCCGTGCTCCGGGAGTGGGCGAAGACCCTGTCGCCGGCGGATCGGCGGGGACTGCTCGACGGGATCGTGGGCGGGACCGAAGAGACGACGACCGGCGTCATCCGCCTGAAGGCGATGGAGAAAGATGGCGTGCTGAAGTTTCCGGTCGTCGCCGTCAACGAAGCGCGGACGAAGCACCTGTTCGACAACCGGTACGGAACGGGCCAGTCGACCCTCGACGGCATCGTGCGCGCGACCAACCTCCTGGTCGCGGGCCTGAACGTGGTCGTGGCGGGATACGGCTGGTGCGGGCGCGGCGTCGCGATGCGCGCGCGGGGACTCGGCGGACACGTGATCGTCACCGAGATCGACCCGACGAAGGCGATCGAGGCGGTCCTGGACGGCTATCGCGTGATGACGATGGAAGAAGCCGCGAAGATGGGCGACATCTTCGTGACCGTCACCGGCAACAAGGGCGTCCTGCGAGAAGAGCATTTCCGCGCGATGAAGGACGGGGCGGTGGTCTGCAACTCCGGGCACTTCAACGTCGAGATCGACATCCCGGCGATGGAGAAGCTGTCGAGGGAACGCCGGATGATCCGGGAGTTCGTCGAGGAGTACACGTTTGCCGACGGACGCCGGGTGAACCTGCTGGCGGACGGACGGCTCATCAACCTGTCCGCCGCGGAGGGCCATCCCGCCTCGGTGATGGACATGTCCTTCGCGAACCAGGCGCTCGCCGCGGAGTTCATGGTCAAGAACCACGCTTCCCTCGAGAAGAAGGTCTACACGGTGCCCGACGACATCGACCGCGAGATCGCGCGACTGAAGCTCGCGGCGATGGGCGTCGACATCGACGTGCCGAGCCCGGAGCAGATGCGCTACATGAGCTCCTGGGAAGAGGGGACGTAAGGCCTTCCTAGCGGCGGCGCGCGCGTATCCCAGGATTCGGGTGGAACCGAAGTTGAGGCGCGCGCGCGGCATGATGGTCGCGGGGATCCTTCTGGCCGCCGCGCTCGCGGCGGCGCAGGAGGCCACCCCCGCCGAACCCTCCGCGCCCAGGATCGGGGAGATCCGTGTCCGGGCGCTCGACGTGTACTCGCCGGAAGAAGCGGCCCGCGGGTGGGTCTATCGGACCGCCAACGCCGTTCGGTTCGAGACCCGCGAATCGGTCATCCGCAAGTTCCTCCTGTTCCATGAGGGCGACGCCCTGGACGCGACCCGCCTGGAGGAGACGGAGAGGAACCTCCGCGCCCTTCCGTTCCTGAAGGCCGCCTCGGTCCGGGCGCTTCCGGCCCATGACGGCGTCGCGGACGTCGAGGTCGTCACGCAGGATTCGTGGACGACGCAGCCCGGCCTGTCGTTCGGGGGAAAGGGAGGGGTGACGACGTACGGGTTCGACCTGCAGGAGAAGGACTTTCTCGGGACCGGCCGCCAGATCGCCCTGGGGTACGACAAGGGGGCGGAGCGCACGAACCGCGTCATCGAGTACACCGACCCCTACCTCTTCGGCCCCTACTGGAAGGGCGACTTCGCATATTCCTCGAACTCCGACGGCAGCGAGACGCGGGCCTTCGTCGGCCGCCCCTTCGTGTCCTTCGTCGATCGCTGGGCGGCGGACGGTCTCTTCGACCGGCTGACTCTGAACGCGAGGATCTTCGCGGACGGAGAGGTCCTCTCCCGATACAGGCAGCGCCACCAGGAAGTCATGGCCCATTACGGCCTCGCCCTGGAGGCGACGGACGCCCGGGCGCGCCGCGTCTTCCTGCGGTTTCACGGCTACGACGATCGGTTCGAACTTCTGGCGACGAGCCCGTCGGCGGCCCTCCCGTCCGACCGCCGGTTCCGTTTCGTGACCGTCGGATACGAAGACGTCCGGAACGCGTATCTCAAGCTGAACTACATCAACCGCGATTCGCGGTATGAGGACTTCAATCTGGGACGCCGGGTCGTGGCGGAGGTCGGCGTCTCCCCCTCGGGGCTCGGAGGCGCGAGGACCACCGGGCTCGTCCGCCTGAATTTCTCGCAGGGCTGGCGGATCGCGGACGAGAGTTTTCTGACGGCGCGGGTCTCGTACCGGACGCGATGGGACGGCGCGCCCGCCAGCGAGATCGTCTCGGGCAGCGTCTTTTTCGCGCACAAGTTCGAGGGCGCGCTGCCCGGGACTTTCGTCACGGCCCTGGTTTTCGACCGCGGGTGGAACCTCGACCGGGACGTCCAGTTCTTCGCTGATGGGCAGAACGGGCTTCGCGGATATCGCCTCTACGCCTTCGAGGGCGACAAGCGCATCGTGTGGAACGCCGAGCAGCGCCTGTTCACGGGGCGCGAGGTCCTGCAGCTCTTCTCTCCGGGCGCCGCGATCTTCTTTGACACCGGCGCCGCCACGCCGCCGGGACAGCCGCTGCGACTGGCGGACTTCAAGACGGACGTCGGGATCGGGCTCCGCATCGCGATCACGAGGGCCTCGACCAACAGCATCCTGAGATTCGATCTGGCGTACGCGCTGAACCGGGACCCGCGCGGCCGCCGGGGATTCCTGGTGTCGTTCTCGGGAGTGGAGATCTTGGACTGCAGCGCTGTGTCGAGGGTCCCGGTGGGATAGCCGCTGGCTCGCAGCCGCCGCGCGTAGCGCTGGAGCTCGCGGAAGCGCATCTCGTCGGCGCCGCGCCGGTCCCGGGTGAACGTCTTCGGCGGGTCCCCGTCGAGGCGTTCCTCGAGGTAGGTCCGGTAGGACGCCTCGGAGGCCCTCCCGAATGTCCGGCTCCAGCCCTGCCGGAGGATCCAGCGGGTTCCGTCCCACCCGGCCTCCCGGGCGGCGTCGCGGCGTGAGAGCTCGAACTGGCCGGAGAACACGAAGACCCGCGGCGACACGAGAATCCCTCTCTCCGGGTCGCTCGCGTCCTGGTGCCAGATTGCGCGGCCAGGCCCGTAGTGCCACCGCCTCTCCGTCGGAGTGGAGAGCCCGTAATCGACGGGACGGCCATAGATGAGGTTGCGGTACTGCGCCTGCTCGCGCTGCGCGAGCGGGACCACGTACTCGCCGGCCGCGAACGCCAGGCCGGCGGCGAGTGTCGCCACCACGATGATCGGCGCCCCCAGGCGGTGGAGAGACACCCCGTTGGCCCGGAAAGCCGTGTCCTCGTTGTTGCGGGAGAGGATCCCGAGCGCGATGAGCGTCGAAAGCAGGATGCCGAACGGCGCTATCTGAAGGGAGATCGTCAGGAGAAAGTTGCGGTAGTACCCGAAGAGCACCTCGGCGCTCGGGCGGTTCTTCGCGATCTTGTCGATGTGATCGGCGTAGTCGACGATCACCGCGAGAAGGAGGATCGACGCGGCGACGAGAAAGAAGACCGACAAAAAGCGCCCGAGGACGTACCGGTCGAGCAGCGTGGGAAAGCGGAGCAGCCCCGTCCAGACGGAGCGCCGCGCGGTCTCCACCCGCTTTCCGGGCTTCTCCCGCGCGGCCCCTGCGGCAGAGGCCCGGCGGGGCAGCCGCCACCGGCCGCGCTCCCGTCCGCCCCGGAACATCGCGGCGCCCCCCAGGCAGAGCAGGACGACGTTGGGAAGCCAGATGGCGATGGCGGGTGCGAGCCGTCCCTCCTGCGCCCACGTCTCGCCGCTCGAGAGCAGGACGTAGTAGAGGACGATGATTGCGAGCGAGATCGCGAAGCCGCTCCCTTTTCCGCCTCGCCGGGAGGTCTCGGCCAGCGGAATGCCGACGATCGCGAAGGCGAGGCAGGCGAAGGGGATCGAGATCTTCTTGTGGATCTCCACCCACGCCAGCCGGTATTTATCAGGTGGGAGGTCGCGGCGCGCGCGCACGGTGGCGAAGAGCTCCGACAGGGACTGGGACCGCAGCGCCTTGTCGTAGGAGACCTGCGCCGCGACGGGATTTCCGACGTCGCCGGCGAGGAGGATCCTCTGGGTTTCGTTGCGGTTGGTCCGGTAGCGCGAGGGGTCCGCCGGATCGAAATCGTGCAGGGTGGATGACACGAGGTCGAGCCAGAGATGGTCGCCCTCGAGGTTCAGTGTCCCGCGCCGGGCGACGATGATCTGCGTCTTGCGCTCGTCCTCGTCGCCGATCTGGAGGAAGACCCCTTCGAGGGACCGCCCGTCCGGGGCCGTGCGGTCGAAGAAGAGGGTGAGGCCCGGGCGCACTTCTCGAAACGTCCGGGGCTGCACGACGTTGACCACGGAAGTCGCGGCGACCCGGGAGAGATTCCGGGTCAGCGTTTCGTTCGCCCGGGGGAGAACGACGTTGTAGAAGAGAAAGACGACCGCCGCGAGGACCGCCGCCGCCGCGAGGGCCGGCCGGGCGATCGCGCCCGGTCCGACGCCGCAGGCCCGGAGCGCGACGATTTCCGAATCCCCGGAGAGGCGGCCGATCCCGATCAGGATCCCCAGCAGAAACGCCATCGGAAGGGTCAGGACGATGATCCACGGCAGGGAAAGTACGACCAGCCAGAGCACTTCCGGAAGGGAAGCGCTGCGCCGAACGAAGAAGTCCGCCAGGAAATAGATCGTGCGGACGAGCAGGATGAAGGTGTAGGCGGAGAAGCCCAGAAGAAAGGGCGGCCAGATCTCACGGACCACGGACCGGGAGATGAGGCGCATCGTGGTGGCCAAGGTATCAGCTTGGGAGCGTTGAGCGCTGAGCCGTTCGGAAGTTGAGAGTTGAGAGTTGAGAGTCCAAGACGTGAGGGATCGAGCCCAAGGCGAAGGAGGCATCCGCCCATAGTCTCTGTCCCCGGCGCCATCCGGCAAGTGAAGCGAGACGGCCCCGGATTGTGTGAAGTCCAGCCGCGTGCGCGAAGAGGTTCCGCCGGGGGATTCAGCACAGAAGGCGGGTGCGCCGAGAGGCTGGCGGACTTCACAGAATCCGGGGGACATTATGCAGAATCGCCCGGCAGGGTGGCGGTCGAGCCCCGCGGCTGCGTCGGCGAGGGCCTTCCGAGCGAGGAGCGCCCGTCAGGCGATTTTACATAATGTATCTTATCGGACGCTGCGGTCCTGGAGGGATTTCCCTGCCTCCGCTTCGCGTACGAGATTCCCTGCACCGCACCCGCGGCCGGTCGGCGCCTCTGCCCCCCAGGGCTTGATTTGGTCGGCGCCGTCAGTTGAGTCCTGACAGCCCGGCAAGCTCGCGCCCGCCCGGAAGTACACTCGCCCCGCGCTCCCTCGCTCGCGGTTCTCGACCGGGAGGGGCCTTTCTGTTTCCTCTCGCCTGAGCTTCTCCGGTCCCGGATTTTGCCGGCGTTTTCTCGGAATCCGACAGGAGACCGGCCGCTCTGATATCGCCGCGGTTCTCAACTCCGGCCTCGACGCCCCCGAGGGCTTCAAGCGTTGGACCACGCCCCGGAGCGCGACTCGGGCGCCCTACTTCCGGTCGATTTTGATCTCGCCCGCTTCGAGCTGGTCGATGATTCCGCGCAACGTCTCGATCAGCTCCTTCTTCTCGACCTTCGACTTCTGAAACGAGAGTTGGAGCCGGAAGGGAGATCCCTTCGGTTTGTAGACGAAGGAAAATCGGTGTGGGCGCTTCGAAGGAGACGCGGCTTCTTTTTTCTGCGCGCGGAGATCGTCGCGCGTCGATCCCGAGAGAACCGCGTCGATCGCTTCCTTCATTTTCGCCGGATCCTCGAGGCGCGCGATCTGAAGAAGAATCGAGCGCGCGGAAATGTCGGCGCGCCGACATCGATCGCGAAGATCGTCCGGGATCGAGAGAAGCGTCATCACTTCCGTCACCGAGACGCGCGACTTTCCGACCGCATCGGCGATCTGCTGTTGCGTGTAACCGTGGCGCGACGCGAGCGACGTATACCCTTCCGCCTCTTCGAAGGCGTGCAGGTCGCGCCGGTGAAGGTTCTCGATCAGAGCGATCTCGACGACCTCGTTTTCCGGCACGTCGAGCTCGATACAGGGCACCTCAGTGAGTCCCGCTTCCATCGCGGCGCGAAACCTCCGCTCCCCCGCGATGATCCGGTACCGGCCCTCCGCGATCGGCTTCACCAGGAGAGGCTCCAGCACGCCCTTGGATTCGATCGATTGGCGAAGCTCGGTCAAGTCGCCGACGTTCGTCCGCGGCTGTTCAGGATTCGTCTCGATCTCTTCCATCGAGATCCATCGTCCGAGAGAGCCCCCGAATCGCGACGAGAGGGATTCGACGAAATGCGAGTCGTGCTGCATCCGCGCTTCGACGGGGAGTCCTCTTCTTTTAGACACGGGAGAGCACCTCCTCGGACAGGGAGTAATACTCCGCGGCCCCGCTCGATCGGGGCGCGAAGGTGAAGATCGACTCGCGGTGGGCCGGGCTCTCCTCGAGCCGCACGCTCTTGGAAATCGTCGTCTTGAAGACCTTGTCGCCGAAGACGGTCGCGATCTGCTCGAAGACGTCCTTTCCGATGACGGTGCGCCGATCGTGCAGGGTGATCACCACCCCGAGGATCCGGAGGGTGGGATTCGGCCGGGCCTTGATCTTCTCGATGGTCTCCAGGAGGTCGTCCGTCCCCTCGAGCGCGAAGTACGACGACTGGATCGGGATCAGGATGTGGGAGGACGCGACCATCGCGTTGACCGTGATCATCCCCAGAGTCGGCGGCGTGTCGATCAGGATGGCGTCGTACCGGGTCCGCGACCCGTCGATCTTGTCGCGCAGGCGAAAGTGGCCGTCGATTTCTCCCAGCAGCTTGGACTCGATCTTCGCCAGCGCGATCCGGGCCGGAGCGATGTCCAGATTCTTCACTTCGGACTTCCGGATCACGTCCTGGAGCGCGACATCGGGCTCCGTCAGGACGTCATACATCGACTTCTCGACGGTCCGGCGGTCGACGTACGACATCGTGCTGTTGGCCTGAGGGTCGAGGTCGATCAGCAGGGTCCGCATCCCCTTCGACGCGATCGCGGCCGCGAGGTTGATGGCCGTCGTCGTCTTGCCGACGCCGCCCTTCTGATTCGTGATGGAGATGATCACCGGGAAAAGAAAGTATCAGTTCTCAATGGAGGGGCCTCGGTTTTTGTCCTCGGGTACCCGCCGCGCGGCCGCGGCGCGCTCGCAATCCCTACATCCGGTATTTCCCGAGGTCTTCGGGATTGACTTCTTCCAGCCACTTCTTGAGCTTCTCGGGGTCGGTCGCGCCTTCCGCGCGGATGGTCTTGCTCCTCTCGAGCACGTCCTCTTCGACGAAGATCTCCGCCCGCGCCCGCAGCGCCAGCGCGATGGCGTCGCTCGGCCGGCTGTCGACCGTCCAGCGTTCCTCGCCGCGGGACAGGTGGAGCCGGGCGAAAAACGTGTTGTCCTTGAGCTCATTGACCACGATGCGGTCGACCCGCACGCCGAGCTCCGAAAGCACGTTGTGAAGCAGGTCGTGCGTCATCGGCCGCGGCGCCTGGATCTTCTCCATCTCGATGGCGATGGCGTTCGCCTCGAAGATCCCGACCCAGATCGGCAGAAACGCTCCGTCGTTCTGGTCTCTCAGGATCACAACCGGCATGTTGCTCACGGGGTCCATCAGGAGCCCTTTGATCTCCATTTTCACCATGGCGGGCCCTCGGGCATGGCCGTCACCGGAACGGGAATCCGGGCGATGAGCGAGTTCGGGAGGCCCCGGCAGATGTCCACCTCGACGTAGGATCCGGGGGCCGCAACTCCGTCCCCGTTCTCGATGTGCACCACGCGGTTGCACGCCGTGCGGCCCCGCAGCAACCCCTTCCGGTCACGATTCTCGACCAGGACCTCGAATCTCTGTCCGACGAGGGCGCGATTGATCTCCGACTGGATCTGCTCCTGAAGCGCGAGCGCGCGCCCCAGGCGCTCGGCCGCGACGTCTCCCGGAATCTCTTTCTCCCTCCCCCACCGGGCCGACGCCGTTCCGGGACGGGCCGAATAGCGGAAGGCGAAGACGTTCGAGAACCGCGCCTCGCGCATCAGCGAGAGCGTCTCCTCGAAATCGGCATCGGTCTCACCGGGGAACCCCACGATGAAGTCGGAAGAGAGCGCGATGCCGGGGACCGCCGCGCGGAACCGGGCGACCGTCGCGAGGTAGCCGGTGCGGTCGTAGCGGCGCTTCATGCGGTAGAGCACGCGGTCCGAGCCGGACTGCGCCGGCAGGTGCAGGTAGGGCGCGATGGGTGTCCCGGCCGCCATCGCATCGACGAGCGCGTCGTCGACGAGGCTCGGGTGCGACGTGAGGAACCGGAGGCGTTTGAGCCCCGGAACTCTGGAGACGCGGAGGAGGAGCTCCCCGAGGCCGAAGCTCTCGTCCGGGTCCTCGTACGCGTTCACGGTCTGCCCGAGCAGCATCACCTCGCAACGTCCCCCCTCGACGAGCGCGCGGACCTCCTGGAGGATCTCGGCGGAGCGGCGACTTCGTTCGCGGCCGCGCGTGAAAGGGACGATGCAGAAGGTGCAGAACTGGTCGCAGCCCTCGATCACGGTGACAGCGGACTGGAAGGGGGAGCCCCGGCGGATCTGCTCGAAGCGATAGACGGGCGAATCCTTCGGAAGGTCGATCGCCAGAACCCGGCGGCGCTCCCGGCGGATTTCCTCGACGATCTCGCCCGCCCGTTCGATCTGCCCGGTCCCCAGAACGAAATCGACGAACGGAGCCCGCTCGAGGATCTCGTCTTTCTCGACCTGTGCCACGCAACCGGTGACACCGATCACCATCCCCGGGCGCTCGCGCTTGCGGCGCCCGAGAACGCCGAGAGCGCTGTAAACCTTCGCCTCCGCCTTTTCCCGCACCGCGCAGGTGTTCAACAGGACCACGTCGGCGTCCTCGTCCTCCCCCGCTGGAACGTAGCCGCGGGCGTCCAGCTGGCCCGACATCCTCTCTCCGTCCAGGACATTCATCTGACAGCCCCACGTCTCGACGCGGTACTTGACGTAAGTTGCTGAAGAAGCTGAACTTCCGGCGGGAGCCGGCGCGAGGGATGGAAGGGCGTGGGGGGTCATTCGCGTAACCAGCCCGGGAGCGCGCCGGCGCGCCGCGCCTTTTCCGGAAGGTCGGCCAGGTCGGCCTGAGCCGATGTCAGCTCCTTCCGCGTCGTCTCGAGCTCTTCCCGTTTCTTGTCCCACGCCGGTTTGATCACCCGGTCGCGATACTGCCCGTCGTCCCACCGGTAGAAGTCATTCTCGAGCTGCTTCGCCTCCCCTTCGAGAGACGCGAGCTGCGCGGTCAGCTCCTCGACGCGGCGGCGGGCGGCATGGGAGGCGTCCCGCCACTTCGCCTCCTCCGCGCCGGGGGCCGCCGCGGCGGGCACGGACGTGCTCTCGATCGGAACCGGGGCGGGAAGGGCCGCGGAAGCGGGTGTCGCGGCGCCCGCAGGGCCCGCCGGAGTGACCGGTCGCACTTTGGCGGTCGTGACGCGGCCTTTCGAAGGATCCTTCACGAGGCTGTCGTTGGTGATCGCGACCGGTTTCTGGTCCCGGGGTTTGTGGGAGCTGCTCGCGGCGCGGACGACGTCGGCTAAGGACTGTCCTTCGGACGCGCCCGGCACGGGTGTGCGCCCGAAGCCTCCCGAGAGCTTCGGGCGCGGCGTCGGTGTCGGAGTCATCGGAGCGGCGCAGAGGCCGCCGCATCCGAGGAGAAGCGCGGCTGCGGGAACGAAGAGACACCTGGCGGCGGCGGCCGTCATGGGGCGGTCGTCCCCTGTCTGCCGTAGGCGTCCTCGAGCCGGACCACGTCGTCGATCTCCGGTGAGGAGACTTCCACCAAGTCGCAGTCCGCCTCGGCGCTCAGCCGGTGGCGGACGCCCGGACGAATGCGGAAGACCTCGCCTTTCTTCAATCGCATGTCTTTCATTTCGCCGTCGATCTCCACGGAAAGCGCGAGTTCGCCGTTCAAGACGTACAGGGTCTCGTCCTTGCGCTCATGGTACTGCAGCGAGAGGCAGTGCCCCGCGTCGAGATGAAGGATCTTTCCGGCGTATCGCTCGTTCTCGGCAAAGACGAGCTCGTGGCCCCACGGTTTGGCGACGCGTCTCATGGTCTCCTCATTTTCTCGCGTCTTCGGGCAGCTCGACGCGAACCCGGGCCGCCGTCTCGCGCCTCGATTCGGGCTCGGACGCGGCGCCGAAGATCTTTTCGACTTCCTCGGGCTCGGAGCAGCCGAGCGCCCGCTCGAGCATCCCCTCGGCGCGCCCGGAATCGACGCGGGCGAGCGTCTCTTTCACGCCCGGGATCGCCACCGGCGTGACGGAGAGCTCCCGGATCCCGAGTGCGATCAGGGCCGCGATTCCGGCGCGCTCCGACGCCATCTCTCCGCAGACGGCGACGGCGCGGCTCCGGGCCGCGCCCGCCTCCACGACGAACTTCATCATCCGGAGGATCGCGGGATGGAGGGGGCTGTACAGCGTCGAGACCTCCGGGTTGGCGCGATCGACGGCCAGGCCGTACTGCGCGAGATCATTCGTTCCGATGGAGAAAAAGTCGGCTTCCTCGGCGAGCCGGTCGGCGAGCAACGCCGCCGAAGGCACTTCGATCATCACGCCGAGCGCCGGGATCTTCGTGACGCGGAGCCGGGCGGCCACCTCGAGGAGCCGCCGACGCGCTTCGCGCAGCTCTGAGAGCGACGTCACCATCGGAAGCAGGATCTTGAGCTCGCCCCGCGCGGAGGCGAGGCAGAGCGCCGCGAGCTGCTCGTCGAACAGAGCGGCGTGCAGCAGGCAGTAGCGCAGTCCGCGCAGCCCGAGAGCCGGGTTCTCGCCCGCCGCCGGCGCGATCCCCTTCTCCCCGCCGAGGTCGTAGGTGCGGATCACGACGGGGTGGGGCGCCGCCGCCGCGAGAAGATCCTCGTAGGCGGCGCGCTGCTCCTCGACGCCGGGGGTCCGCGGCGCCGCTTTCAGGTACAGAAACTCGGAGCGGAACAGCCCGACGCCTTCCGCGTGCCAGCGCTCGAGGGCTGCGACTTCTTCGGGGAGCTCGAGATTGGCTCGGACGACGATACGCACGCCGTCGCGCGTGGCGGCTGCGCCCGCCGTGCGGTTGCGCAGGCGGCGTGCCTTTTCGCGCGTGTCCCGGACCTGGAGGAGCGCCTGGCGCAACCGGTTCTTCGAGGGCGTAGGCTCCACCGTCCCGCGGTCTCCGTCGACGACGATCGGCCGCTCCGGGGAAATCGCGTCGCAGAGGCCGGCGAGACCCACCACCGCCGGCAGCCCGAAGGACCGGGCGATGATGCTGGCGTGCGAGGTCTTTCCCCCGCGTTCGAGCGCGAGAGCTCGGACGCGCCGTGGATCGAGCCTCGCCGCATTGACCGGAGAGAGCTCGTCCGCGATGAGAATCGAGCCGCGTGGGAGGTCCGTTTCCATGACTCGTCCTCCCGTGGGCGAGAGATGCGCCGCCACTTCGCGCGCGACGTCCGTGATGTCGGCCGCCCGTTCGCGCATGGCCGCGGAGTCCGCTTTCTCGAGCCGCTCGCCGAAGTCGCGCGCCACCGCCGCGAGAGCCCACTCGACGTTGACACGCTCGCGGCTCATGTGCTCGACGATCGCGGACAGGAACGTCTCGTCTGCCGCGATCAGTCCGTGCGCCTCGAGGATCGCGGCGAGCTCCGAGCCCATCTCTCCGACGGAATCCCGGGAATGCTGCAGAAACTCTTCCGACGCCTGGCGCGCGGCGCGCCGGAGCCGCCGCTCTTCCGCCTCGAGCGCGGAGGGGTCGATCGCGCGGCGGAAGGCGGGCAGTCCGGCGAAGCGGACGATCACGGCGCGGCCGACCGCGATCCCGCGGGAAACCGGCAGACCCTGCATCAGACTCGTCATGGGCGCTTCCGAGGAGCCCGGCCGGGTTCGGACCTGGAGGCGCCCGTTTACCCGGTCGAGGTCACCCGGTCGATTTCATTCTTCCTCGTCGAAGCGGCGCGCCAGGAGACCCTCGACGGCGGCGAACGCCTCCGTTTCGTCATCGCCCGACACGAAGAGCGTGATGCTCGTTCCCTGCGACGCCGCGAGAAGCAGGATCCCGAGAATGCTCTTCCCGTCGACCTCTTCCCCGTTCTTCCGGATCTTGACGGCGGAGCGGAAGCGGCTGGCCGTCTGCACGAACTTCGCCGCGGCGCGGGCGTGGAGCCCCAGACGATTTCGGATGGGGAGGTCTCTCTCGATCACCCGTTTCCCCTCTCGGTCGCGGCCGCGGTGGCCGCGGCGGCCGCGGTGGCCGCATCCTCGTCCGCGAGGAGATCCGAGGCCACGCAGATCGACCGCTGCCCGCGGTCCTTCGCGACGTGGGCGATTTCGACGACGCTCTTGCCGCTGCCCTGGAGCGCGGCGCACTTCAGGACCATCGGAAGGTTGACGCCGGTCACGATCTCGACACGATTCTTCTGGAGAAACGACAGGGTCAGGTTCGTCGGAGTTCCTCCGAACATGTCGGTCAGGATCACCGCTCCCTCTCCCCCATCGGCCTCTTCCAAACCCCGAGCGATGCGCTCGCGCGCGTCCTCTCCGGTCTGGTTCCACTCGAGCGCCACAGCGACGATCCGGGCGATCTCGGGCTGGATCGTCAGGGCGGCGTCACGCAGCTCCTCGGCGAGTTTTCCGTGCGTAACGAGCAGGACCCCGATCATGCGGCGGCCGGGGGCGTCACTGCCGCGTCGCGTCCCGATGCGACACGCGGACGGGAAATCCGCGTTCCTTGAGCGCCTCCGCCAGCCGCTCCGCGACGTAGACCGAGCGGTGTTTGCCGCCGGTGCATCCGATCCCGATCGACAGGTAGCTCTTGTGCTCGCGCTCGTAGAGCGGCAGAAGGTAGTCGAAGAATTCGGTGAGCTTCTGGATGAAAGGGGCGGTCTCCGGATCGCTCTCGATGTACGCCGCCACCGCCGCGTCCGATCCCGTCTTGCCCTTGAGCTCGGGGACGAAATGGGGGTTTCTCGGAGAAGCGCCGGATCAGGGATTCTTCGGAAGCGTCCAGGAACAGAAGGCGCGTCCCCGGGACCTGCTGACGCAGATGCCCGAGGATCTGGGGAAAACGAGAGGCGAAGTCGGGGTTGCGCACGTCGAGAATGACGCCGACGCGCGGCGCGCTCTTCTGGGAGAGGAGGGGCTCGACCAGCTCGAGCGGCAGGTTGTCCACGCAGAAGTACCCGATGTCCTCGAGGCACTTGTTGACGTAGCTCTTCCCGGAGCCCGAAAGCCCGGTCACGATGACCAGGCTTTCGGGGTCGCCGGCGAGTCTCGCCGTCGGAACCCGGTTTGGCGTGCTCACTCGGTCTCTCTCAAAGCCTGCATGTTCTTGGCGATCTGCTCGTCGACCTTCAAAGCAAACTCCTTCGCCGCGTCGTACCCCTGGGTCTTCAGCAGCTCGTTGCGCGCGGCAATCTCGATTAAGAGGGCGATGTTGCGCCCGGAAGCGACGGGCAGCCGCAGAAGCGGCCGCGGCCGGTCCAGAATCGTGTACATCTCGCCGTCCAAACCGAGACGATCGTACCGCTTTGCGGGGTCCCAGCGCTGCAGCTCGATCACGAGCTCGATCGACTTCGAGGCCCGGACCGCGGACACGCCGAACAGATGCTTGATGTTGATGATGCCGATGCCTCGAAGCTCCATGTGGTAGCGGATCATCTCCGCCGCCCGGCCCACGATCGACCCGTTGGGATACTTGCGGATCTCGACCACGTCGTCCGCGACGAGCCGGTGGCCGCGCTGGATCAGGTCGAGGGCGCACTCGCTCTTGCCGATTCCGGAGTCTCCCAGCAGCAGGACTCCCATCCCGTACACGTCGACGAGCACGCCGTGCACGGTTGTCGAGGGAGCGAGCTCGTCCTCGAGGATCCGCGTGATCGACTGGATGACGACCGACGTCGTCTGATCGGAGACGAGCAGCGGGACGTCCCGGACGCGGCACTCCCGAATGAGGTCTTCGGGAACGCGCTGCCCTTTGGTGACGACGAAGGCGGCCACGGGCAGCGCGCAGATCGCGGCGATCCGCTCCGACCGCACGCCGGCCGCCATCGTGTCCAGGTAGTTGAGCTCGCTCTCGCCGAGGATCTGGATGCGGCCCGGCTTGATGAAGGCTTCGTAGCCCGCCAGCGCGAGACCGGGCCGCTGGATGCGTCCCCACGAGATCACGCGACCGAATCCCGTCTCCCCGGCGACGGTCCGCAGCGCCAGGTCCGCCAGCGCCGGGGAGCGCAGGACGTCGGCGGTCAGGCCCCGGCGTGCCGTCGTGACGCTCATGGGCGGACCGCGGGAACGGCGGACTCCGCTTCCTTGATCGCGGCGTAGAGGTCTCCCGGGGTCTGCGCACGCCGCAGGGAGTCGGCGACGCCGGCCGTCTTCAGGAGCCGAGAGATGCGCGCGAGCGCCTGGAGGTGAAGAGCGGGCGCCTCCGCCGGCGAGAGAATGAGGAAGATCAACGTCACGGAAACGCCGTCGGGCGAACGGAAGTCGGCGCCTCCCGGACAGGACGCCACCGCGAGCACGATCTCACCCAGGTCTTTCAGCTTGCAGTGCGGAATCGCGATTCCGGCCCCGAGCCCGGTGCAGCCCAACCGCTCCCGGTCGAGAAGACGCCGGGCGAGATCGGCCGGATCGCGGACCGCGCCCGCCTCCGCGACACGCCGCGAAAGATCGGTCAGGACTTCCTCGACGCGCCCGGGTGGGAGGCCCGTGAATATGAGACCCGGGTTCACGAGACCCTGGAGGAAGCCCGCGGTCTCCCCTCTCGTCGCGCTCATGCGGAGATTCGCTTTCGCCGAAGGGCGGCGCGGCCGGGCCGCGGATGGTCGCGGCCCGAAGGGTCCGCTGCGAGCGCGAAGAGCGCGGCGAACGGCTTCAGCATTCCGGCACGATCAGACCGAAGTCTCCGTCCCGACGGCGGTAGAGGACCGAGATCTTTTCCGAGCCCGAGTCCCGAAAAACCAGACAATCCTCGCGCGAGCCCTCGATGCGCATCGCGGCCTCTTCGACGCTCATCGGCTTCGCGGCCACCTTGCGCGCGGCGCGCACGATTCGCGGCTCTCCGCCCCGCGGCGAGCGGCCCCGCGATTCCGGCGGGGCGGGTTCGTTTCCTTCCGAGACGCGAAGCGGAATCGCGACGGCGGCCCCGCGGTGCCGGCGGTCGTGGCGCTTTTCCGCGTCCTTCATGGCCTGCGCGTCGATCTTTTCGAACGCGAGCGTGAGGGCGGTCCGCGGGTCTCCGGTCTCTTCCTGCGCGGTCCATTTGCGGCGGCGGTGCGTCGCGATGACCTCGGCGCCGTAGCGATGCTTTTCGTGGGAAAGGACCACCCGCGCCGTCACGGGCCCCCCGAGATGCCTTTCCAGCCGCGAGGCGCGCTCCTCGGCGAGGGCGCGAAGACGGGGCGTGATTTCGACGCCGCGGCCCGTGCATTCGACTCCCATGATGCCTCCGCTGTCGCGACTCTTCAGAAGGTCTGTTTTCTCTGGGATGACGAAGGGATCCGCAGCTCCTCCCGGTATTTGGCGACGGTGCGCCGGGCAATCTGAATCCCTTCCGCGCGAAGCCGCTGCATGATGCGTGCGTCGGAATGCGGCCGTTTCGCATCTTCGTCCGCGATCAGCCGCGAGATCTTGTTCTTGATCGAGACGGAGGAAACGTCGTTTCCCGTCGTCGAGTCGATCCCGCTGTGGAAGAAATACTTCATCGGGAACAGGCCGCGGGGCGTGTGGATGTACTTGTTCGAGACGACGCGCGAGACGGTCGACTCGTGCATCCCGATGTCGTTGGCGACGTCGCGCAGCACGAGGGGACGGAGGTGCTCGATCCCGTGGTCCAGGAACCCGCGTTGATGACGCACGATCGAGTCCGCGACCTTGTAGATCGTCCGCTGCCGCTGGTCGAGGCTCTTGATCAGCCACACGGCGGAACGCATCTTGTCCTTCAGGTATGTCGCCGCTTCCTCCCCGATGGCGCCGTTGCCGCCGCGCAGCATCTTCCGGTACGACGACGAGATGCGCAGCTTCGGAAGACCGTCCTCGTTCAGCTGGATGACGTACTCGTCCCCGATCTTGCGGACGGCCACGTCGGGCTCGACGTAGATGGTGCGCTCGTTCGAGTACTTGCGCCCCGGCTTGGGCTCGAGGTTCTTGATGACCTCGACGACGGCCTGGATCTCGGACATGCCGACGCCCACGGATCGGGCGAGCTGAGGAAACTGGCGGTTCAGGAACTCGCTCCAGTGCTCCGTGATGACCTTGTCGATCAGGGGATTCTCGATACCGAGAGCCCGGATCTGGAGGCGCAGGCAGTCGGGCAGATCGAACGCGCAGATCCCGGGAGGATCGAACGCGCGGACCATCGCGAGCGCCTTTTCCACGTCCTCGTCGTTCTCGTAGCCTCCGGCCCGGATCTCGTCCCGGGTCACGCGCAGGTACCCGTCTTCGTCGATGTTTCCGATCAGGTAGGTCCCGATTTCTCGAATTTCGGGAGAGGCGTCCGACATGGAGATCTGCCAGCTCAGGTATTCCTGGAGCCCGGGAGGTCTCGACAGGATGTTCTCGAGAGGAACCTGCTCCGTTTCCTCGTACTGCCGCGGGTTGTACGAGCTGTCGAGGTAGTCCTCGAAGTAGGAATCGAAATCGATCTCGTCGAAGGAGTCGCGCTCCTTTTCGGCAGGGGCCTCGCCGGGAGCTTCGGCGGGGGCGGGAGCTGCCTCCTCCTTCGCGACCGCCTCGACGCGCTCGGCCTCCGCCTCGGCCGCGGCGTCCTCCTGCTCCTCCTCCAGGATCGGATTCTCGACCATCTCCTGGTTCAGGACTTCCTCGAGCTCGAGCTTCGACATCTGGAGAAGCTTGATCGCCTGCTGCAGCGACGGCGTCATCACCAGCCGCTGTGAGAGGCGCAGGTTCAGTTTCTGCTCAAGTCCCATTCTGATCGGTCCCTATCGGGCGGCGACAGCGGGTCGCATGGCGCGGGTTGAAACGTTTCGGTCGAGGTTCATGCGGTCAATTCAGCTGAAACGCCTCCCCAAGATAGATCTTTTTCACGACGGCGTCGCTCGACAGAGCAAGGGGTGTGCCCGCCCTCAAAATCTCGCCACCATGAATTATATAAGCGCGGTCGACGATCGACAAAGTCTCCCGGACGTTGTGGTCCGTGATCAGGACGCCGATTCCCGACGTGGCGAGTCTCCTCGCGATCCCCTGGATCTCGAGGACCGCGATGGGGTCGATTCCGGCAAACGGCTCATCCAGCAGAACGAAGTGAGGCGACACGACCAGGCTGCGCGCGATCTCCACCCTCCGGCGCTCCCCTCCCGACAGGGTGTAGGCGCGGTGGGTCCGCAGGGCCTCGAGCCCGAATTCGTTCAACAGGCGATCCGCCCGCTCGCTTCTCTCCGCATGTGTGAGGTCGAGGGTCTCCAGAATCGCGAGGAGGTTCTCCTCGACGGTCATCTTTCGAAAGACGGACGGTTCCTGGGGCAGGTACGAGATCCCTGCCCGAGCTCGCCGGTACATCGGAAGCGACGTCACGTCGCGGCCGGACAGACGAACCTCGCCCGCGTCCGGACGGACGAGCCCGACGACGATCGAAAAGGTCGTCGTCTTGCCCGCTCCATTCGGGCCGAGCAGCCCGACGATCTCGCCCGCGCCGACCTCGAGGGACACTCCCCGGACGACGGCCCGACCGCCGTACGTCTTGATGAGTCCCTCGGCGGCGAGGAGAGTCGGGGATTCCGCCCCGGATTCGGCAGAGCTCACTGGCTGCGGGTCCTGTGGATCGTCTCCGTGCGTCCTCCCTCCGGCGCCGTCACTTCGACGCTACCCCCGCGCTTCCCGATCGTCAAGGTCGCTCCGGCGACGCGGTTGCCTTCGCGGTCGAGCACGAAGGCGGGCGCGCCCTCGAGGACGGTGCGGCCTTCCGAAGGCCAGTCCGTCGCCTTCTCCGCCTTGCCGCTGCGCCCCTCTGCCGTGTCTTGAAAGGCGACGTCGCCCGACATCTCGACACGCTCGATCCGCCGGTCTTTGCCGACGAACGCCGTGGCCCGGGCCGCCGAGGCGCGCCACGGTCCGCTCGTGACGACCACGGTCCCTTCGAACGAGGCGGTCGACGGGGCCGCGGCTGCCGGCGCGGGCGAGGTGACGGGCGTCGGCGGGGTGGCCGGGTCTCCCGCCGCCGCGGTCTCCCGGTAGACGAGGCGGCGCGCGGTCACGACCGACGGGTGTTTGTCGCGGTCCGCGGCCGCCGGGGTGCGCGCCTTGCCCGCCTCCGGCTGGCGCCGCGGCGCCGTCTCGCCGGGCGAGAAGACGGTGCGCGTGTTCCCGACCGCCACGAGACTCCGCTCGGCGTCGTTGATCGTGATGTCGTTGCCGAACACGGACGACGCGTCCTGCCAGAGACTGGCGTTTCCGGAAAGCGTCGCGACGTGGCTCGCGTCGTCGAAAGTCATCCGATCGGCCTTCCCGAAGGTCGGCCGCGTCGAATCGCCGACGGGGGTCGCGAGCTTGGCGCCGTTCTGCCGCGGAACGAGGACGGCGCGGGCTCCTCCCTCGGCGCGGACGCCCTTGTGCTTCTGGTCGATCTCGATCCGCGACGCCGAAACCCGGGAACCGTCGCCCTCGACGGTGGCCGAATGCCCGGGAGCTCCCGTCAGGACCCAGACGTCGCGGTCGGTGACCTGGACCGCGCGATCGGCGTTGCCGGACCTTCCATCGCCGCTCATCTTCACGGACCCCGACAGCTCGAGAGTCTGCATCTCGCCAGTCGGAAGGAGCGTCATCGTCGCCTGGTCCGACTCGCCGCGGCTCCCCGCGGTTTCGAGATGAACGGCGCCCTGGGCTCTCGCGGACCGGGCCCGTCCGCCTTCGAACGCCACGTCGATCGAGGTCGCCCGGAGCCGCCGGCCCGCGGTCGCTCCGGCGACAGGCTCCTCGTCCACCGCCGCGGGCGACCCGGTCAGCGCGAGGGAACGGACCGAGCCGTCTGGCGAAAACAGGAGCCCGCCCCGGTCGCCCGCGTAGGACTGCCTGCCGTTTTTCCGAGACCCGGCCGAGGCCGCGAGCGCGCTCGACTCGATCGTCCCGCGGACGTTCCCCTCGGCGCGCGCCCAGTCGAACCCGTGACCTTCCTCGGAGGTCTTCAGCACGAGGCGGTCGGCGGAGATTCGGTTGCCTCCGGTCGATTCTCCCGAGACCGACCCCGACAGCTCCACGGTGGCCTCGTCGCGCTTGTAGACCGCGCGATCCGCCAGCAGCTTCGAAAGACCTCCGGTCCCCTCCCCCGTTCCGGCCCCGCGCACGGGGCCTTCGAGCCGCGCCTCGCGCTTCGAAACGTCGTAGATGCCCGAGCGGGCCTCGAGGACGAACGTGCCCCGGCTCACACGAAGCGCCCCGGGCGCGACGAGCTCCCGCGTGGAGGGCCGGAACTCCACTACCGCGGTCTCGCCCAGGGCGCCTCGTCCATCGATCCACCGCACGCTGCCCTTCAGGTGCGCCGCGTTCGTGCGCTGGTCGTACGTGGCGCTGTCGGAATGCACCGTCACCGGCGCCCCCGTCTCGGGATAGACGGTCAGCGCGACTTTTTCCAGCGCATACAGGTTCGGAAGAAGGCCGGCGGCGGCGCCGAACCCGACGGTGCGTTCGGACTGGATGTGAAACAGCGGCTTGCCGCGCAGCGTCTCCGTGTAGTCGAATCCCTTCAGGACCGTCGTCGCCTGCCCGGCCTCGGCCGACGGAGGAACTTCCGGCCGCGCCGCGGTACCGGACGCCGGCCGGCGCCCCGGCCGGAAGGAAAACACGAGGAATCCAACGAACAGGGCGCCGAATGCCAGGACGGCCAGCTCGACGCCGTGCCGCGCCGTCAGCCCGCGGCGGTTCGGCGTCTCCGGCGAGACGCGGGTCACGAGAGCGCGGCCTCGACGATCTCCTCGAGCGGCGCGTCACCTCCGAGAAAGAGCGAGTCCGCCGGGATCCGCGCAGAGACGATCTCCGCCTCGACCGATCCGTCACGGCTGCGCTGAAGCCTGTAGTGCACGTCGAGATCCTGGTCCCGTTCCGCCTCCGCGAGACAGCCGCTCTTCCAGGCAAGGCAGTCGAGATCCGGCCCTCCGTTCGAACGCCGGAGGCGGCCGCGCACTCCCGAGGCGCCGAGCGGACGGAACGGCACGGCCGGCCGGACGCGCGACGAGAAGACGGGCCTGGGGTTCCCCATCCCGTGCGGCTCGAGGCGTTCGAGCCAGCCCAGGAGCTCGCGTGTCACGTCTTCGGGGGCGATTTCCGCCTCCGCTTCCTCGACCGGGATCAGAAGCGCCGCAGGAACCCGGTGGGCGAAGAGGGCGAGCGCCGCTTCCCGGAGCTCCGCGAAGCGCGCCTCGGGAAGGCTCGCTCCCACGGCCTGCTCGTGCCCCCCGAACTCGTCGAAGATGCCGTCGATTTCGCTCAACATCCCGTGCAACGAGAGGCCGGGGATGCTCCTTCCCGATCCTCGCGCTCGGCCCTCCTCGAGGCCGAACAGGAGCACGGGCCGGTGGTACTCCCGCGCGAGGCGGGAGGCGGCGATCCCGAGCACGCCGCGGTGCCAGCCCTCCCCGGCGAGGATGACGACGGAGTCTCTGTCGAGGTCGCATTCGCGCGCGATCCGCTCGCGCGCCTCCGCCGTCACGCGGCGCTCGATGGTCTGCCGCTCCGCGTTTCGCGCGGAGAGGTCGCGCGCGATGGCGGCTCCCCGCGCGGGATCGCGCTCTTCGAAGAGGGAGAGGGCGAGCTCCGCGGTGTCCAGCCGCCCGGCCGCATTCAAACGCGGCGCGATGCGGAACGCCACGTCCTCGGACGTGGGAGCGCGGCCGATCACGCCGCATTCGGCGAGCAGCGCGCGAAGGCCGGGAGCCCGCGCGTCGGCGAGCGCCGCCAGCCCGAGCGCGGCGATCGTCCGGTTCTCGCCGCGAAGGGGCACGAGGTCCGCGATGGTTCCAAGCGCGGCGGCGCGCAGGAGGGCGTCCTGGGACAGGCGAATGCCGGCCCGGCGCGCGACGGCCTGAGCGAGCTTCATGGCGATCCCGCAGGCGGCGAGCTCCTTCTCGGGATATTCGTCGCCGGGCTGCCGCGGGTTGACGACGATCGCTCCCGCGGGAAGCTCGTCCGGAACCAGGTGATGGTCCGTAACCACCACGTCGACTCCGGCGGCGCGGGCGCACGCCACACCTTGGATCGCGGTGATTCCGCAGTCGACGGTGACGAGCACGGAGGGGCGGAGCTCGTCGAGGACGCGCCGCACGGTGTCGGGACGCAGCCCGTAGCCGTCCCGCAGGCGGTGCGGGAGGAACGCGACCGCGTCGGCCCCCGCGCGCAGCAGGGCCGCCCGGAGCTGGGCGACCGAGGTCACTCCGTCCACGTCGTAGTCGCCGAACACGACGATCCGCCGGCCCGCCCGCGCGGCGGAGACCAGCACGTCCGCGGCTTCCGCGGCGCCCTTCAGGAGGTGCGGGTCGTGGAGGGCGCCGGGGTCGGGATGGAGGAACTCGCGGGCCGCCTCCGCGGTCGCCGGGCCGCGCGCCAGCAGGAGCGAGGCGATGAGCGGGGGGACGCCCGCCGCGGCGGCGAGTGCGGAGGCGTTCGGGTCCGGGGCGCGAAGGGTCCAGAGGGATTGCATGGGAACAGTGTCACGGCCGGCTGTGACAAAAGACGTCCGGGCGGAGGCCCCTTCCGCCCGTCCGGATTCGCTCACGAACCGGGAATCGACTCGAAGCGGCCGAGCGCCCGGAACTTGCGGTAGCGGGCCTCCCCGCGGTCGGCCGCCGACTGGGAGAGCAGCGGCCGGAGGTGCCGTTCGATCGCCTCGCCGACCGCGGCGGTCGCGCCGGAAGGGTCCGAGTGCGCGCCGCCGGGCGGTTCGGCGATGACCTCGTCGACCACGTCGAGGGCCTTCAGATCGGCCGCCGTCAGCTTGAGCGCCTCCGCGGCGTCCTTCTTGCGCGCGGCGTCCTTCCAGAGGATCGCGGCGCACCCCTCGGGAGAGATGACGGAGTAAACCGAGTGCTCGAGCATCAGGACGCGGTCTCCGATCCCGAGCGCGAGCGCCCCGCCGGATCCCCCCTCCCCCGTGATCGTCACGATGATGGGGACCCTGAGGGAGGCCATCGCCCGGAGGTTGACCGCGATCGCCTCCGCCTGTCCCCGCTCCTCCGCGTCGATCCCCGGATAGGCCCCCGTCGTGTCGACGAACGAGAGGACGGGTCTCCCGAATTTTTCCGCCAGCTGCATGACCCGGAGGGCCTTGCGAAACCCCTCGGGGCGGGGCATGCCGAAGTTGCGGCGGATCTTTTCCCTGGTGTCCCGGCCCTTCTGGTGGCCGACCACGGCGACGGGCTGGCCGCGGAAGGAGGCGAGGCCCGCAACGACCGCGGCGTCGTCGGAGAACTTCCGATCCCCGTGCAACTCGACGAAATCGGTGGTGAGAGCGGCGACGTAGTCGAGCGCATAGGGGCGGGCCGGATGGCGTGCCACCACCGTCTTCTGCCAGGGCGACAGGCTCGAGTAGATCTCGCGAGTCTGGCGGTCCAGCTTCTCGCGGAGCTTTTCGATCTCGCGCCGGTGTGCCGCCTCGTCCGGCAGTGCCGACAGATCTTCGATCCGCTGGCGCAGCTTCGTCAGCGGCTCCTCGAAGCTCGATTCCTCGGAATTCATGGAAACCCGATTGTAGCGGCCTTCGCCCGCGGGCGGGGGAAGGCGGGAGGGGGAAGGCGGAGAGATCTGAGAACCGATGACTGATAACGGACGACCCTCTTCACATCAGGTCCTGCGGGTCCACGTCGGCGGCGATCTGGACTCCCGAAGGGGGCCGCTCCGGCACGCAGGACTCCAGGATGGCGAGGAGGGTCTTCCGGTCGGGAGCGCGCAGGAGGACCTGATGGCGCCACCGTCCCTGGAGACGCTCGAGCGGAGCGGGAGCGGGCCCCGACAGCCGGAGCCCGGGAGCGCCTTCCGCCGCCGCGGCGATCGCCGACGCCGCCTCCGCGGCCCTCTCGCGGTCGGGCGAGGAAACGAGGATCGCCGCGAGCTCGCAGAACGGCGGATAGAAGAAGGTCCGCCGGAAGGCGAGCTCTCCCGCGCAGAAGCCGTCCACGTCGTGCTCCGCGGCCCGCTGGATCGCCGGGTGTTGCGGATGAAACGTCTGGACGTGGACGGTCCCCTTCGACTCGCCGCGGCCCGCCCGGCCCGCCACCTGGGCGACGAGCTGGAACGTCTTCTCCGCGGACCGGAAATCCGGAAAGTTCAGCATCGTGTCCGCCGATAGCACCCCCACCGCGGTCACGTTCGGGAAGTCGTGCCCCTTCGCGACCATCTGGGTCCCGATGAGGCAGGACACGCGGCCGGAAAGAACGTCCTCGACGACGGCGCCCGCTCCCCTCTTCCGGGAGCTGTCGCGGTCGAGCACCGCGTAAGGGACGTCCGGGAAGAGCTCCGCGAAGCGGTCGCCGACCCGCTCCGTCCCGAACCCGATCGCCTCGAGGAGGGCGCCCGAGCATTCGGGACACCGCAGCGGTCTCTCGAGGCGCTCCCCGCAGTAGTGGCAGACGAGATGCCGGCCGCGGTCGTGGACGGTGCGCGCCACGCTGCAGCGCGTGCACCGGAAGTCGTGCCCGCACTGGCGGCAGAGCAGAAACGGCGCGTAGCCGCGGCGCGGCTGGAGAAGGATGGCCTGCTCTCCCCGGGCAAACGTCTCGCGGAGGCGTTCGACGAGCGGGCGGGAAAAAAGCGGCACTCCTTTTTCGTCGGGTCCCGGAATCTCGCGCCGCAGGTCGACGACGGTCACGTCCGGCAGGGGTCTCGACTCGACGCGCTCGGTCAGCAGAAGACGGGCGACGCGTCCCTGCCGCGAGGCATGGTACGCCTCGAGCGACGGGGTCGCAGATCCGAACAGGAGCGCGGCGCCCGCGGTCTTCGCCCGGAGCGCCGCCACTTCGCGGGCGTCGTAGCGGGGCGACTCGCGCTGCTTGTAGGACGCGTCGTGCTCCTCGTCGACCACGATCACGCCGGGGTCGGCGACCGGCGCGAAGATCGCAGACCGCGGGCCGATGACCGCGCGCGCGTCGCCTTTCCGGACGCGGTCCCAGGCGAGGCCGCGCTCGCGCTCGGACAACGCCGAGTGGAGCAGCGCCGCGCGGTCGCCGAACTGCCGCTTCAACTCGCGGGCGAACACGGGCGTGAGCGCGATCTCCGGCACGAGCCAGATGGCGCCCCGCCCGGCGCCGAGCGCCTGGCCGATCGCGCGCAGGTAGACCTCGGTCTTCCCGCTTCCCGTCACTCCCTGGAGCAGCGCGGGGAAGTACCGCTTCTCGCGGATGGCGGCGGAGAGTTGCATGACCGCCGCGTCCTGCTCCCCGGTCAGGCGGAACGGGGACCGCGCCGCCAGGATCGGAGGCGCCTCCTCCCGGAGAGCCTGAGGGAAGGAGCGGACGAGCCCGGCGAGAGCGAGGGTGCGGAGCACCGCGGGTCCCGCGCCCGTCGCGAGACGGATCTCCGCGGCGGTGGCGGGCCGTCCGATCGCCTCGAGCCAGGCGAGGACCTGCCCCCCGCGGGCGCTGCGGCGGACGTCTTCCGCGGGCCCCGCGGCCGGGAGGAGGTACGCCGTTTCGGTGCGCGCCCGCCGGTCCCGGAAGGCGGAGACCGCCCGCACCCAGCCCCTCTCCTCGAGGGACCGCAACGCGTCGGCCGTCCCCTTCGGAAGATCGGCCGCGCGCACGGACTCTCCGGAGGCGAGCGCTTCGAGCGCGGCGGCCTCGACGCCCGACGCCCGGCCGAGCGCTCCCTTCTGCGTGATCCGGTACCGCAGAGCCCCGGGGGCGGGCAGCCGCGCGGGAAGGGCGCTCCGGAGGACCTCGCCCGTCGACGCGAAGAAGCGCTGGGCCGTGCGGCGCGCGAGCGCCAGAAGGTCCGGCGGACAGACGGGGTCTGCGTCGAGGACCTCCAGGATCTCGCGCATTCCCGTCGCAGGCGGGCCGGACGCGGAGACGACGACCCCCGTGAGCGCGCGCTCCCCGAAAGGGACCCGCACCCGGGAGCCGGGGGCCGGCGGAGGAAGGCCGGGCGGAACGAGGTACGAGAATTCGCGCCGCAGCGGCAGCGGAAGGGCCACGGAAACGATCGGCCGGGGGTCCGCCGCGTCGCTCAACGCGGGCAGCCGCGGCCTCGGCGGCGCCCGAACGCCACCGGAAAGGGCATGCCTCCTACCCGCGCGGCGCTCGAGGGCGCGCGCCGATCCGGGCGCTCGTCTGCGAGACCGACGGAGAGTCGCTGTCGTCGTCCCTATCGCGGACCAGCACGAACGTGTGCGCTTTAAGATCCCAGTGATATCGCCGGACGGTCTCGTCCTCGAGATCCGGGCTGATCACGATCGAGTCGCGGTCGACGGAAAGGTCCCCGCGGGCCAGACTGATGTCGCGCTCGAGAAACGTGCCGGAAGAAAATGTCCCGGGCCCGCCCGGAACGTCCCGCCCCGTGAAAACGACGACCGAGAACCACGGAGTCGCGGTGCCGACGTCGCGCCGGACGAACCCGACGACCAGATCGAGCACGCCGTCGTCGTTGACGTCACCGCGGAGGAAATACGGGTGATAGATCCCGTAGAGGCTCTTGAGCTCCGAGTCTCCGTCTTTCCCGGCGCGCCGATCGGCGTCGCGCGCGACGCGCAGAGTGGGATTGCGCTTCAGAAAATCGTCGATGGTCCCCGTTTCGGCCGGAGTGAACGCATAGCCGCCGGAAACGGCGCGCGCGGCGGACTGGGTGCGCGCCTGCGGGAACGCTTCCGCGGACACCTCGGCGCCCGCGTGACCGGAAACCTGCGGAGAGCGGCCGCGGCAGGAGAGCGTCGAAAGCGCGAGAAGGCAGAGCGCGACCGCGCCCCCCGGAGGCCACGGGAACGCGTGCCGGGAGCTGAGGGCGGTGGCGTGGTCGAAGGGCATTGCGTCGCGAGGCGGCAATTGTATGGCAACGCACGATGCCGCACGGCTTCGCGCGCCTCCTCGCGCCGGCCCTGCGCCCGATCTTCGCCGCCCGCTCATCTGCTAATGTTGCAAGCCTCGTGCTGACCGGCTTCGGCCGACGCCCGGCGCGAGATGCCCGGGTCGCGCCCCGATGCCTGACGGAGGAATTCTGAGACAGGAAAAAGACAGTCTCGGGATCCGGGAGATCCCCGAGGCCGCGTACTGGGGCGCCCAGACGTCGCGGGCCATCGAGAACTACCCGATCTCGGGCGAGCGCCCGCACCCGGAAATGGTCCGCGCCTACACGCGCATCAAGAAGGCCTGCGCGGAAACGAACCTGGAATTCGGAAGGCTGACCGCGGAGAAGGCGCGAGCGATCGGCGCCGCCTGCGACGACGTCCTGGCCGGCGGACTCGCGGACCAGTTCGTCGTCGACGTCTATCAGGCGGGCGCGGGCACCTCCTTTCACATGAACGTCAACGAGGTCCTCGCCGGCCGCGCCGCGGAGATTCTCGGGAAGCCGCGTGGCGATCGCGCCGCGGTCAACCCGAACGACGACGTCAATCTCGGCCAGTCGACGAACGACACGTTCCCGACGGCGCTTCACATGGCCGCGGTCGCCGTCGGGCGGCTCCTGGCGGCCGAGGTCGCGCGCGCCGCCGACGCTCTGGAGCGGAAGGGCGTGGAATTCGCCGGCATCTTGAAATCGGGACGGACCCACCTGATGGACGCCGTGCCGGTCACCCTCGGACAGGAGTTCCGCGCGTACGGCGCCGCGGTCGCCCACCGCCGGGCGGCGCTCGATCGATCGCTCGACGGCCTCCTGGAGCTCGCGCTCGGAGGCTCCGCGGCGGGAACCGGCCTGAACACGCCCCCGGGATTCCGCGAGAAGGCGATCGCGCGGATCGCCGAGCTTTCGGGCGAGCGCTACGTCCCCGCCGGCGACCCGCGGGAGGCGATGCAGAGCCGCGCCGCCGCCGGGGACTATTCCGCGGCGCTGCGGGCGCTCGCCGTCGAGCTCGGCCGCCTCTCGAACGACCTGCGCCTTTTGGCGTCGGGACCGTCGACCGGCCTGGACGAGATCCGCCTGCCCCCCGTCCAGCCGGGATCCTCGATCATGCCGGGCAAAGTGAACCCGTCCCTGCTCGAGTGTCTCAACATGCTCTGCTTCCAGATCATCGGAATGGACTCGGCCAACCTGCTCGCGGTGGGCGGCGGCCAGCTCGAGCTGAACGTCATGATGCCGCTCCTGGCGCACAACCTGACGCGAGGCCCCCAGCTGCTGGTCAATTTCCTGCCCGTCGTCCGCACGCGCTGCATCGACGGGATCACCGCAAACCCCGAGAAGTGCCGCCACTACCTGGAGGAATCGCCGTCGGTGATCACCGCCCTCACGCCGAAGATCGGCTACGCGAAAGCGGCCGAGATCTTCAAGGAAGCGGTCGCGCGAGGAGTGCGCGTCCGGGAGGTTCTGCTCGAAAAGAAAGTCGTCACCGAAAAGGAGCTCGAGGAGGCGATGGCGCCTTCGACGCTCCTCGGCCCGCTCGCTTAGATCAGATCGGTTCGATTCTTTCGGCCGCTCCGACGGCCACTCGCAAAGGAGGGGAAACCCGATGACCTGGCCTTCAGACTGGCAGACGAATGTCACCTTTCTTCTTCGATGGGGTCACTTACTGGCGGGCATCACCTGGATCGGAATGCTCTACTTCTTCAATCTGGTCAACGTCAATTTCATGAAGGAGCTCGACGCGGCGACCAAGGGCAAAGTGGTTCCGAACCTCATGCCCAAAGCCCTGTGGTGGTTCCGATGGGGCGCCTTCTGGACCGTGCTGACCGGGCTGCTCTATTACATGCTGATTCTCCACACGGAGGCGAATGTCGGCCGCACGCTCGGCGTCGTGCTGATCGGCTGGATCGTTGCCTGGCTGATCGAGGCCGCGCTTCTGAGGATGTCGGTCGCGGGCGGCCCTCTCAAGGATGGCCGCGTCCTCGGTTCTTCATGGGCGCCGCGAGCCACTTCCCGATCTTCGCGCGGCTCGGCGGGGGGTAGGAAGAAGCTGTCAGCTATCAGCCGTCAGCCAGAAGTCACGGAAACGGGCGGCTTCGGTCGCCCGTTCCGTTTTCCGCCAAAAGTTGAAAAACTGAGAACTGACGACTGACTACTGGCTACTCAAGTAGTCTCGCACCTGCTTCATGTCCTGCCAGACGTCCTTCTTGCGCTCGGGCGAGCGCAGCAGGAAGGCCGGATGGAACGTCGGCATCACGCGGACCCCACGGGCGGTCTGCCAGCGGCCGCGCAGCCGTGAGATCGGCTCGCCGGTCTCGAGGAGCGCCTGCGCCGCGAAGCTGCCGAGCGTCACGATCACCCTCGGGGAGACCAGGCGGATCTGCTCGTTCAGGAAGGGGCGGCAGGATTCCACTTCGTCCGGTTCGGGGTTGCGGTTGTTGGGTGGCCGGCATTTGAGGACGTTCGCGATGTAGACCCCGTCGCGGGTGAGTCCCATGGCCTCGATGATCTTGGTGAGCAGCTGGCCCGCGCGTCCGACGAAGGCGAGTCCCTGCTCATCCTCGTCGCGGCCGGGCGCCTCCCCCACGAACATCAGATCCGCCTTCGGATTGCCCTGCCCGAACACGATCTGGGTGCGGGTTCCGGCGAGCTTGCATCTCGGGCATCCCGCCAGGAATTCCTTCAGGGCGGGGATGTCGGCCATGGAGCCCGGAAGCAGGGCCGGAGGCGCGCTCGCGGCGCCAACGCCGTGTTTGGCGGGAGACCCCGAGAAATAGATCTCCCGGATCCCGAGGTCTCGAAAGTAGGCGAGGTCGTCTCCGAGCGGCGGCCCCGAGCTCACCGGCGGGACTCCGGCGCGCCGGACAGCTCCCGGGCGGCGACGGCCTCGGGCCTCGCCTTCAGGAATGCGTCCCAGATGGCGTCGGCCACCTCGCGCTTCGGGCGCCGGGAAACGACGCGCGCGGGCTCCCCTTTCGCGAGGATCACGACCTCGTTGTCGGGAGACTCGAATCCGATGTCCCCGCGGCCGACGTCGTTGATCACGATCAGGTCGGCTCCCTTGGCGTCCCGCTTGGCCGCGCCGCGGCGCTCGAGGTCTTCGGTCTCCGCCGCGAAGGCGATCACGACCTGCTCGCGCTTCAGGGGGCGCAACGACGCCAGCACGTCGCGCCCGGCCGCGAGCCGCAGGGTGGCATCCCCGTCCTGGCGGTGCAGGCGTTCGGCGCTGGCCTCGGGGATGAAGTCGGCGACGGCCGCCGCCATCGCAAGCGCGTCGCATTCGGGGAACTCCCGCACGAGAAGACCGTGGAGATCCGCCGACGTCTCGAAGGATGCGAACCGGACGCCCGGCGGCGCAGGCAGTCCGGTTGGACCCGAGAGTAGCGTGACGGCGGCGCCCCGGTCGCGCGCCGCTTCCGCCAGGGCGTACCCCATCCGGCCGCTCGAGCGGTTGGACAGGAAGCGCACGGGATCGACGGGCTCGCGGGTCGGGCCGGCGGTGACGAGAATGCGGAGCCGCTCCATGTCCCGGGAGGCCGGGGTCCGCGCCAGCAGCGCTCGTGCCGCCGCCAGGATCTCTTCCGGCTCGGCCATCCGCCCCACGCCCTCGTGCCCGGACGCGAGAAAGCCGGAGGCGGGACCCACGAATCGCGCTCCGCGCGCCGCCAGGAGGTCGCAATTGGCGCGGACCGCCGGATGCGCCCACATGGCCGACTCCATCGCAGGCGCCACGAGGACCGGCCCGCGGTGAGAAAGAAAATAGGTCGTCAGGAAATCATCCGCGAGCCCGTGGGCGAATCGCGCGAGCGTGTGCGCGGTAGCGGGTGCGACCACCAGGAGGTCGGTCGCGTCCGCGAGCTCGACGTGGAGAACGGCGGGGCTATGGCGGTCGCCCCAGACTTCGGTCGGAACCTCGCGCCCCGAGAGCACCGCGAACGTCAGGGGCGAGACGAACTCCCGCGCCCCGCGGGTCAGGACCGGATGCACCTCGAAGCCCTCGCGGACGAAGGCGCGGCAGAGCTCCGCCGCCTTGTATGCCGCGATGCCGCCGGAAACGCCGAGGACGACGCGGGGAGGCTGCATGGTGCTCAGGGCGCGGCCGTGAGGGCCGCCCCGTTCAGACGGTCGCTTCTTCCTCCACGGACTCCGCATCGGCGGAGGCGTCCGGGTCGGCGTCCTCGAGAACGCCGCCCTCGGCGCCGTAGTCCCAGCGGACGCGGTTCTCGTCGAACTCTTCCGCGGCGAGCCGGGTGGGCTTGGTCGGCCGGTCGGCCTCGATCTTCGGGCGGGCGCCGCGCATCAACTGCTCGGCGCGGCGGGCGATCAGCAGAACGAGCCGGAACTTGCTGTCCACACCTTCGGGGATGTTCTGAATCATGGAAGGAACCTCTCTCTGTCTACGATCGGCCGTTAGCGGAATTCTTTGCGGATCCGTTCCAGGCGCAGCGCCTGGCGGGCCGGCGTCAACCGCCTCGCCCGAACGATGGATTGTAGCTCAAGAGTGGCCCGATCCAGATCGTCATTCACGATAACGTACTGATAATCCATGGCTTCCTGTATCTCCTTCGAGGCGTTGATGAGCCTCTTCCGGATGACTTCCTCCCCGTCCAGCCCACGCAGGCGCAGCCGTTTCTGCAGCTCGGGTTGCGAGGACGGCGCGATGAAGATCATCACCGCCTCGGGATAGACCCGGCGAACGTCGCGCGCGCCCTGGACGTCGATGTCGAGCACGACGTCCTCTCCGGCTTCGAGGCGCGGCAGCACCTCGGCCTTCGACGTCCCGTAGATGTTGTCGTGCACCTCGTTGTGCTCGAGAAACGCGTCCCGCGCCGCCATCTCCTGGAACTGGGCGACGGAGATGAAGTGATATTCCCGTCCGTTCGTCTCCCCCGCGCGCATTGCCCGCGTGGTGTGCGAGACCGAGAAGTGGAGCGGCTCGCCCGGGGGATCGTTCAGAAGCCGGCGAATCAGGGTCGTCTTCCCTCCGCCCGAGGGCGAGGAGACGATGAAGAGGTCTCCCCGGGCGGGCGCGCTCATTCGACGTTCTGGACCTGTTCCCGGATCTTTTCCGTCTCCGACTTCATCTCGACGACATCGCGGACGAGCTGAAGATCCCGCGCCTTCGAGCCCAAGGTGTTCAGCTCCCGGAGGATCTCCTGCGTCAGGAATTCGAGCTTCTTTCCTACCGGGCCGCTCGAGCCGAGCAGCTCCTGAAACGACGAGAGGTGTCCCTGGAGCCGGGAGAGCTCCTCCGAGACGTCCGTCTTGTCGACGGCCAGCGCCGCCTCCTGTTCGAGACGCGACGAGTCGAGCGGAAGGTCGGGCACGAGAGCGCTCAGACGATCGCGGAGGTTCTGGAGGAGGCGGGCCGAGACCTCTTCGCGACGCGAAGAGAGCTCGCCCGATTTGCCCTGCAGAAAAGAGACCCGGGCGGCCATGTCGGAGGCCACCGTTCGCCCCTCGGCCTCGCGCATGGCCACGAGCGCCGCCGCCGCTTCGACGGCGATCGCCTCGACGGCCGCGGTCTCCTCCGGGGAGAGTTCGCCGGCGGCGTCTTCGACGGCGAGCGCGCCGGGAATGGCGAGAAGGTCGCGGACCTCGAGCCGCCCCTCGACGGAAAACTTTTCCGCCGCGGCGCGGATGCGGCCGATGGCCGCACCGAGGAGCGGCTCGTCGAGCACCACCTCGCTCCGGCTCTGCATGTCGCGCCGCACGCGCAGGGAGATCTCGACCTTTCCGCGCGACACCCGGGCCGAGAAGGCCTTTCGCAGGACCGGCTCGAGCGGGGCCTCGGACTCGCGCAGCTTGACGGTCATGTCTAGGAAGCGGTGGTTCACGCTTCGGGCGGAAATCTCGGCGGTCATGCCGGGCTTCACGGGGCCCTGGGCGCGCCCGAACCCGGTCATGCTGCGGATCATCGAGGCCCTGGCACAGGCGCGGACTCCGCCGCCTCCGTCTCGGTGAAGTACTGCATGGCGTGGAGGCGATGGTACACGCCGGGCCGCGCGAGGAGCTCCGAGTGCGTCCCGGACTCGACGAGCCGAGCCCGGTCGAACACGAGGATGCGATCGGCGCGGCGCACCGTCGACAGGCGATGCGCGATGACGAGGGTCGTTCTGCCCTTCATCAGGTTCATGAGAGCGCGCGCGACCAGCGCCTCGGACTCCGTGTCGAGCTGCGAGGTGGCCTCGTCGAGGATCAGGATCGGAGCGTCCTTGTAGATCGCCCGCGCGATAGCGAGGCGCTGCTTCTGCCCGCCCGACAGCCGCCCCGCGTTTTCGCCGACGAAGCTGTCGTAGCCCTCCGGAAGGCGGTCGATGAACTCGTCGGCGTACGCGGCGTGGGCCGCGGCGCGCAGCTTCTCTTCCGGGGGCGAGGACTGACCGTACGCGATGTTGCTTCGCACGCTCGCGTCGAAGAGGACCGTGTCCTGCGTGACGAGACCGATCTGGTCCCGCAGGGATCGGAGCGTCGCGTCTTTGATGTCGACGCCGTCGAAGGTGATCCGTCCCGCGGTCGCGTCGTAGAGACGCGGGAGGAGGTTCACGAGGCTGGTCTTCCCGGCCCCCGACGGCCCCACGATCGCGACGGTCTCGCCGCGGCGGATCGTCAGGTCGACGTCGAGCAGGACCGGCTGGTCCTCGTACCGGAAGCTGACGTTCTCGTAGGCGATCGCGTCGGAAAAGGGCGCGAGGTGCCGCGCGTCCGGCTTCTCCTGGATCTCGCTCACGCGGTCGACGAGCTCGAACACGCGCCTCGCCGAGGAGAGCGCGAGCTGAATCGCCATGTTGATGCGGGTGACGTCCTTCACCGGCTTGTACATCATCATCAGCGCGGCGAGGAACGAGAAAAGCTCCCCCACTTCCATCCGATGCGCGTGAATCTCGGACGCCGCGTAGACGAAGAGCGCCGAGAGGCCGATGCCCGCGAGAATCTCCATGAAGGGGGCGTTGCGCGCCTGAATCCTCACCGTTTTCCGGTTCACGCGGAAATAGTCGTTGTTGGCCTCCTCGAACCGGCGCGCCTCGAAGTCCTCCATGGCGTAGGTCTTGATCACGCGGTGGCCGCGCAGCGTCTCGGACAGGATGGCGCCGAGATGGCCGATCCGCTCGCGCGCCGCCGTGGCGGCCTTGCCGAGGCGCCGGGTGTTGCTGACGATCGGAAGCAGGATGACGGGCGCCAGGAGGAAGATGATCAGGGCGAGGCGCGCGTTCATCGAGAAGACGTAGAGAAGGAGCAGGATCAGGGTCAGCGCGCCCTGGACCAGGTCGGTGAGCTGATGGCCGAACGCGGTCTGGATCTGCTCGACGTCGGAGAGCATCCGGCTCATGAGGTCCCCGGTCGAGCTCTCGGAGTAGAACCGGGTCGATTGCCGGAGGAGCCTGTCGTAAGCCTCCCGGCGAAGGTCCCGGACCATCGCGACGCCGATACCGTTGAGCTCGAACTCCGAGATGTAGGAAAAGACGTTCTTCGAGACGAGCGCGAGCAGCAGGAGAAGCGGAACCGCGAACCGGACGGGGATGCCGTGACTTTCCGCGGTCAGCCTCGCCGTGGCGTAGAACGCGTCGAGCCACCGCAGCAGCGTCGCGCGACCGGCTCCCGCGCCCCCGAATCCGGACAGCCTGGCGGCCGCCCCGGCGCCGAGCGCGTCGTCGATCACCTTGGCGAGGAGGAACAGCATCGCGACCGTGGAAATCGAGACGACGACCATGGCGAGGAGCGCCAGAAAAGCGCGGCCGCGGTATCGCCCGAACGCCCGGAGGAGGCGGGGAAAGGGCTTCATCGTATCCCGCCCCGCGCCCTCGCGTCGCCCGAGACCCCGGCCGCGCCCGGACGCTCGATCGCTTCCAGGACGGAGTCGGCTGCCCGCTCGGTGGCGCCGGGCGCTCCGAGGCTTTCCGCCACGGCCGCGAGCGCCGTCCGCATGCGAAGCGCGCGCTCGGGCGATTCCAGGATGGCGGCCCCTTCCTCCTCGAGGCGGGCCGCCGTCGCTTCGTTCTGGATCAGCTCGGGGACCACGGCCTCGCCGGCGAGGATGTTCACGAGCGAGATCCAGGGAACCCGGATGAGGAGACGGCCGATCGCCGCGCTTGCCGCCGACGTGCGGTACAGCACGACCATCGGGGTGCCGCAGAGCGCCGCTTCGAGGGTCGCGGTGCCGGAAGCGACGAAGGCGAGAGCCGAGCTCGAGAGGAGCCGGTGCAGTCCGCCGTCGGCGAGAAGAATTCCCGACGACGCGGCCGACGGGAAGAGGTCCTTCGGAAGCCCCGGAGCGCGAACGGCGACGACTTCCAGGTCGAGTCGCGACGCAAGCCGCGCCGCCGCGTCGGCCATCGGCTTCCAGTGGCGCGCGATCTCGCCTCGCCGGCTGCCGGGCAGGAGCAGCAGCCGGCGCCGTCCCGCGCGGGGAGGCGGCAGAACGGCGGGTCTGTCGAGACCCTCGCGCACGTCGTCCACGAGCGGGTGCCCCGCGCAGACCGCGTCCGCGCCGAACCGGCGATAGATTTCGACTTCGAACGGGAAGAGCGTGATGATCCGCCGGGCGCGGGCGGCGATCGTCCGGGCGCGGCCGGAGCGCCAGGCCCAGACCTGAGGGCTGACGTAGTAAATCAGAGGAACCCCGAGTCGCACGAGGCGGCTGGCGAGAAGGGCATGAAAGTCGGGAAAGTCGATGAGGATGGCGGCAGCGGGACGGCGCGTCCGCGCGCCCTGCTCCAGTACCGTGAGGGCGCGCCGGATCGCCGGCAGCTTCTCGAAGACCTCGAAGATGCCGACGACCGACAGCTCTTCCGAGGGGACGATCCGCTCGAGGCCTGCCTCCTCCAGACGGGCCCCGCCCATTCCGAAAAACCCGGTTCCGGGCCGCCGGCTCGACAACGCCCGGAGGAGGCGGGACCCGTATATGTCTCCGGAGGCTTCGCCGGAAGAAATCAGCAGATTCAAGAGAGCCAGAGTAGCAAAGGCCGGGCGGAGCCCGTTGCCGCGATCCTCTTCGTCCACCCCGCCCGTACTGCTAAGATTTGAAGGCCCATTCATGACATCTCTTTCCCAAACCTGGAAGGCAGCCTTGATCGGCTGTGGCCGGATCGGGCAGCGCCACGCCGCCATCCTCGGCGCGTCACCCCGATCGGAGCTGGTCGCGACTGTGGACGTCCGGCCCGACAAGGCCGGCGATCTGGCGGGACGGCACGGCGGGCGCCCGTACGCCGATCTCGAGCGCATGCTGCGCGCGGAGTCGCCGGACCTGCTCGCCGTCTGCTCGCCTTCGGGAGACCACTGCCAACAGGTCCTCACCGCATCGCGCGCCGGGGTGGCCAACGTGCTCGTCGAGAAGCCGATGGCGCTGACGCTGCCCGACGCGGACGCCATGATCGCCGAATGCGACCGCAACGGAACCCGGCTTTTCGTGGTGAAGCAGAACCGGTACAACCTCCCGATCCTGAGGCTCAAGTCGGCGCTGGACGAGGGCCGATTCGGGCGCCTGGTTCTCGGGACGGTCCGCGTGCGCTGGTGCCGCCGGCAGGAGTACTACGACCAGGCCCCCTGGCGGGGAACGTGGGCGATGGACGGCGGCGTCTTCTCGAACCAGGCGTCGCATCACATCGACATGCTTCTGCACACCATGGGCGACGTCCAGTCCGTCAAGGCGATGAGCGCCACGCGGCTCGTCCAGATCGAGGCGGAAGACACCGGAATCGCGGTGCTCAGGTTTTCGAGCGGCGCTCTCGGCGTCATCGAGGCGACCACCGCCGCGCGGCCAAAAGACCTCGAGGGCTCCATCTCGATTCTGGGGGAGAAAGGCGCCGTGGTCGTCGGCGGGTTCGCGATGAATGAAATGTCTCTCTGGAGCTTCGAGAATCCGACCGAAGAGGATGCCCGGGTCCTCGAGACTTCGCGCACCAACCCTCCGGACGTCTACGGGTTCGGGCACCACGCGTACTACGAGGCCGCGTTCGACGCCATGGATGCCGATGGAAAGCCGGCCGTGGACGGCCGGGAGGGCCGGCGGTCTCTCGAGGTGATCACCGCCCTCTACGAGTCGATCGAGTCGGGCCGTGACGTGTCGCTTCCCGTCGTCGCCCGGCGCTCCCGTCTCGGGCGCGCGGCTGTTCCGGCCCCCTCCGCTTGATCCCGCTGTCGCGCGTCACCGTCACGCCGGAGATGACGGCGGCGATTCTCGAGGTCGTCGCCTCCGGCCGCTTCATCCTCGGACCGGAGACGAAGGCATTCGAAAACGAGTTCGCCGCCTACATCGGGACGCGGCACGCGGTGGCCGTCTCGCAGGGCACTTCGGCGATTCAACTCTCGTTGATCGCGCTCGGCGTCCGTCCCGGCGACGAAGTGCTCGTGCCCTCCATGACCGCCTTCCCGACGATCGAAGGCATCCTCCACGCGGGAGGAAAACCGGTCATGACCGACGTTGACCGCTACGGCGCCATCGATCCCGCCGACGCCGCGTCGCGCGTCACGGACAAAACGGTCGGGATCCTCCCCGTTCACCTCTACGGCGGAGCGGCGGACATGACGGCCCTGCGGGCTCTCGCCGAGCGCCACCGCCTCTGGATCGTCGAAGACTGCTGCCAGGCGCACGGCGCGCGGTTCCGCGAGAAGACCGTCGGATCCGTTGGCCGGTCCGGCTGCTTCTCCTTCTACCCCTCCAAGAACCTGACGGTGCTGGGCGACGGCGGGATGGTGACGACGAACGACGACGAGGTCGCTCGCACCGTGCGTCTCCTTCGCGATCACGGCCGCAGCGACAAGTACACGCACGTCGCCGTCGGATTCAACCTCCGGTTCAACGAGATCCAGGCCGCGGTCGGACGCAGGCAGCTCGCCCTTCTCGAGACCTTCATCGAGAAGCGGCGGGCGGTCGCCCGGCACTACGACACGGCCCTGGCCGGGATCGAAGGACTGCGGACGCCTCTCGAGCGGCCGGGCACCCGGATGGTCTACCACCTCTACCCGATCCGCCTGAAGGACCAGGCGACCCGCGATGCCCTCCGCGACCATCTCACGCGGGCGGGAGTCGAGACGGGCGTCCACTACCCGATCCCGAACCACCTCCAGCCCGCGATGGAGCCGTTCGGGACGCCACCCTCCCTTCCCGAGTCGGAAGCGCTGGCGCAGACGAGCCTTTCGCTTCCGATCTTTCCGTCTCTCACGGAGGAAGAGGTGGAGACGGTGATTGGGGGCGTTCAGCTGTTTTTTGAGAACGAGTGAGGCGGCGGTAGGCGGAAGGCGGGAGGGGGTAGGCGGAAAAGGGAGGAGGGTGCTTCTGCCGTCTTTCTCTTCGATTCCCGATTCCCGATTCCCGATTCCCGGCCCCGTTAGCGACCCTCGCCTTCCTCGATCTTGTGCCCGCGGATCCACCGCCGGTACCACGCTTCCAGGTTCAGCAGCAGCCAGACCTTGTTGTTCCGGCGCTGCGTTCCGGACTCGATGAAGCGGCGGACTTCCTTCGGCCGGATGACGCCATCCGCGGCGAGGTCGCCCCGTTCGAGCAGGCGAAACGCGTCTTCGCGGTTCTCTCCCCCGACCCACGTCTTGAACGGCGTGGAAAAGCCGGCCTTCGACCGCGTCATGATCTCTTTCGGAAGCCATGGGTCGATCGCCTCCCGAAACGCGATCTTGGTCGCGCCCGGCCGGAAGAGCCGGTCCGGCGGCAGAGAGAAGCCGTACTCGACCAGCTGGCGGTCGAGAAACGGCACCCGCGCCTCCAGCCCGACCGCCATCGTGGAACGGTCGACCTGCATCAGGCCGTTGTCCGGGAGGTAGGTGTGGATGTCGAGAGAGAGAAGCCTCTGCGCGAGCGGGAGGTCGGGCCGGTCGAACTGCCGGAAGAGCCACGCCGGATCCCGCCGCCGCGGCCCCAGGATCCGATCCTGCTCGGCCGCGCCGAAAAACCCGCGCACGGGGAAGTAGCGGTCCACGAAATCGGGCGCGAGGAGGCGCGCCGCCCCGGCAGCCCGCGACCCGAGCGGAACCCGGGCGAGCGGCTCGACCAGGCCCCGGTACGCTCCGGAGAGGAGCGGCCCCAGCGGCCCGAACCCCCGGCGCATGCCCTCGTAACGCATGACCGTCTCGTCCCACCCGTATCCGCCGAATAACTCGTCTCCGCCGTCTCCGGTGAGGACGACCTTGACCTCGGAGCGCGCGAGCGCGGCGACGCCGCCGACCGCGAGCACGCTCGAGTCGTAGAGCGGCTCGTCGTAGACCTCGGAGGAGCGCGCGAGGGTCGAAGAGAGGTCTCCGATGTCGAGGATTTGCTCGCGGTGGCGGGTCTCGAAAGCGCCGGCCGCGACCCTGGCGTAGCGCATGTCGTCCATGTCGCCGCCCCGGAATCCGATCGTGAACGTCGGCAGTCCGGGGATCGCCCGGGAGGCTCTCGCGACGACCGTGGACGAGTCGAGTCCGCCGGAGAGAAAAGCGCCGACCGGGACGTCGGACACGAGATGGGAGCGCACGGCGTCGTCCAGCCGGGAGCGCAGCTCGTCCGGGTCGTCGGAGACGTCGTGACGCTCGAGGCGCCAGAACGGCTCGACGCGGATCGACCCCGCGGCCCGGTCGAAGAGAAGCCGGTGGGCCGGCGGCAGCTTGCGGATCCCGGCAAAGATGCAGCGGTCGAAAGGGACGTAGCCGTAGGAGAGGAAGTCGGAGACCGCGTCCGGATCGAGCCGCGCGGAGATCCCCGGCAGGGCCAGCAGCGCCTTGGGCTCGGAGGCGAACGCGATTCCTCCCCCGGCCTGCGTGTAATAGAGCGGCTTGATCCCGAGACGGTCGCGGGCGAGAAGCAGGCGGCCGGAAGCGTCCTCCCAGAGGGCCAGCACGAACATGCCTTCCAGGCGGGACAGCGCGTCCGGCCCGTGCAGACGGAGCAGGCGATGGGCCACCTCGCCGTCGCTCTCGGACACGAAATGCTCGCCCTGCCTCTCGAGCTGTTCGCGGATCTGCCGGAAGTTGTAGATCTCCCCGTTATGGATGAAGGCGGAGGCGCGGTCGGGCGCCAGCGACGGCTCCTCGCCGCGGATCGAGGGGTCGAGGATCGCCAGCCGCCGGTGGCCGAGGATCGCCGTGGCATCCGCGCTGCACCAGCGGCCCGACCCGTCGGGACCGCGCCGGTTGAGCGTCTCGAGCGCGCGGTCGACCGCGTGGGGATCGATGGAATCCCGCCCCACCCATCCCACGATGCCGCACACCGGGCGTTAAACGGGAAACGTAAAACGTAAAACGACGAATTGCGGACGGCGCTTTTTCGTTTCCCGTTTCCCCTTTCCCGCTTCCCGTTTCATGCCGGGAATGGATACATCAGCCAGGCCACCGCGAGCCCTCCGACGATCAGCGCTCCGAAGATCTTCGCGAAGAGAAGGAGGCGCTCGCGCCGCTCGTTGCGCCAGACGAACGCGAAAAAGATGGAGACCAGAAGGGCGTAGACCGCCATGATCAGGAAGTGGTCCACGGGGAGCAGTGAGGCCATGCGGTTCACGCCTTCCGCCCCACCGCGATGTCGAACGCATCCAGCATCAGCAGGAGGTTCATCAAGCCGGCGGTCAGCAGGTAGGCGCACCCGTACTCGTACGTCACGGAGAGAACGGTGCCGCCGGGATTGTCGGAGAGCAGGCGTCCCGCGATGTTCAGGAGACCCGCGCCGTAGACGGCAAACGTCGCGAGGATCGAAAGGGGCTGGCCGGGCTCGATCGAGTAGAGCTTGCCCTGGAAGGACATCCCGAGCACGAACGTCGCCGTGACGACCGCCGCGTAGACGACAGCCGTGCGGGGGCGGCCGAGATACGCGTGGCCGAGACCTGGGAAGACCCAGGCGAGAACCACGGCGATCCAGCGGCGGGACGCGTCGGGAGCGTCGGCCTTCACTCCCGGTCACCCGCGAAGAGAGGCCGCAGGCGGGCCAGCGTCGCGGCGGGTTCTTCGGGGACCACGCGGACGTCTCCAATCGCCGTCATGAAGTTGGTGTCGCCACTCCAGCGCGGCACCAGGTGCACGTGGTAGTGGTCGGCGACCCCGGCGCCGGCGGCGGAGCCGAAGTTGATCCCGACGTTCAGTCCGTCCGTCTTGTACGCCGAGGTCAGGATGCGCTCGGCGCTGGCGATCGTCCGGATGAGCTCGGTGAGCGTTTCGTCGGGCGACCCCGAGAGCCGCGCCTCGTGCGCGTACGGCGCCACCATGACGTGGCCGTTCGTGTAGGGGTAGCGGTTCAGAATCACGAACACTTTCCGGCCGCGCGAAACGACCAGCGTCTCCTGATCGGATTCGGAGGCGGCGGCCTCGCAGAAAAAACAGTTCGTTCCCGACTTGTCGGACACGAGGTATTCGTAGCGCCAGGGGGCGAAGAGGACGTCCGGCATCGACAGCTCTAACGCCTCAACGCTTCACGCTTCAACCCTTCGACGCTTCAACGATTGATGAGTTCTTTCAGTTCCTTGCCGGGTTTGAAATACGGAATCTTTTTCGCGGGGACCGAGACCTTGACTCCGGTCTTCGGGTTGCGGCCCATGCGCGCGCCGCGCTCGCGGAGCCGGAACGATCCGAACCCCCGCAGCTCGATCTTCTGGCCTTCCTTCAGGGAGCGGACGATCGCGTCGAAGACCGTGTCGACGATGGCTTCCGCCTGCTTCTTGGTGACGTCCGTGGCGACGGCGACGCGCTCGATCAGCTCGGCTTTCGTCATGGAAACCTCTCGACCGGATGGGCGCGGCGGCGATCGGAGCCCGCCGCGCATGGAACACCCCGAGTACCCGTCGACATTCTCGGCTGGCCTCGCTAAGAGTCTGTCCTCGTAATCTCCTGTTGCGCGGCGCCGATGCTCTCGCTGTGAGCGGAATGCTCGAAAAACGGCTCGTGCGACGTAGCCGGGCTACGCCTCCGCGCGGTTTTCCTGCGCTCCCACTCTCGCTTCGGCCTCAGCGCGCTCGCGACGGACATTACTCGGACAGGCTCCTAACTCTTCGGGGCGGCGTCTTCCGCCTTCTTGCGCGTGCGTTTCTTCTTGACGGCGCCTTCCGGCTCGCCGCCCTCGGCCCCGGGGGCCGGCCCGGCGGGCGCTTCGGCGGCTGTCTCGACGGCCGGCTGGGAGGAGGAGGCCTCGGCGGCCGCCGCCTGCGGAGCGGGCTCAGGGTCGGGCGCGCCGGCCGCGGCGGCAGGCGCCGGCTCGGCCACCTCGATGCCCTGTCCCGAAAGACCCACCTTCATCTCGGCGTCTTCGATCCGGAGGATGCGGGCGCGCAGGGTGTCGCCTTCCTTGAAGTGATCCTGGGGCTTCTCGCCGCGTCCGACCGGGGTCTCCGAGACGTGCATCAGGCCCTCGACGAGCCCTTCGATCTGCACGAACACGCCGAAATCGGCCACCCGCGTGACGATTCCCTCGACGACGTCGCCGGCCTGGTACTTGTCCTTGAAGGTCTGCCAGTCGTTTGGCTGAAATTCCTTGATCGAGAGGGAGATCCGTCGGTTCTCCTGGTCGATCGACGTGATGATCGCCTCGACGTCGTCGCCCTTCTTCAGCACCTCCGAGGGGTGCTTGATGCGCTTGGTCCACGACATGTCGGAGACGTGCACGAGGCCGTCGACGCCTTCCTCGATCTCGACGAATGCGCCGAAGTCGGTCAGGTTGCGGACCTTCCCGTTGACCCGGCTGCCGATCGCGTACTTCTCGACCACGCTCTCCCACGGATCGGGGAGGGTGTCCTTCAGCGACAGGGAGATGCGCCGCGCGTCGCGGTTCACGTCGGAGACGATCGCCTCGACGGTATCGCCGGGCGAAACGACCTTCGAAGGATTCTTGACCTTCTTCGACCAGGACATTTCGGAGACGTGCACCAGGCCCTCGACCCCCTCTTCGAGTTCAACGAACGCTCCGTAGTCGGTCACGTTCGTGACGCGGCCGGTGACGCGGGATCCTGTCGGATAGCGCTCCGGCACGTGGCTCCAGGGATCGTCGGTGAGCTGCTTGGTGCCGAGCGAGACGCGCTCGGTCTCGCGGTCGAATTTCAGGACCACGACGTCGATCTCATCGCCGACCTTGACCAGGTCCGACGGATGGTTGACGCGGCCCCAGGACATGTCGGTTACGTGCAGAAGTCCGTCCAGGCCGCCGAGATCGACGAACGCGCCGTAGTCGGTCAGGTTCTTGACGATCCCGCGGAGCACCCGGCCCTCTTCGAGCAGCTGCAGGGTCTCCTTCTTCTTCGCTTCCTGCTCGACTTCGACCACGGCCTTCCGCGAGAGCACGATGTTGCCCCGCTTCTTGTCGACCGAGATCACCTTGAAATCGAGGTCTTTACCGCGCAGGGACTCCAGGTTCTTGACGGGCTTGACGTCCACCAGCGAGCCCGGCAGAAAGGCCTTCACGCCGATGTCGACGGCGAGGCCGCCCTTGATCCGGTCGATGACGCGGCCGCGGACCGTGGAGCCCGAGCGGTAGGACTTCTCGACCTCGTCCCAGACCTTCATCTTCTCGGCTTTGTCCTTGGAGAGGACGACGTAACCGTTCTGGTCTTCGGTGCGTTCGAGCAGCACGTCGACGGCGTCGCCAGGCTTGACCATCACATTTCCGGAGAAATCCGTGAACTCCGAAACCGGGATCATGCCTTCCGACTTGTAGCCGATGTCGACAATCACTTCAGAGGGGGTCACTGTGAGAACCCGGCCCCGGATGATCTGCCCTTCCTGGAGATTCTTGAACGAGTTTTCGTACTGAGCCAGGAGGTGCTCGTATTCCTGGGGCGTCATTTCTTGATCCGTTTGCATCGACTCGGTTTCCCGTCCCCCTTTGTCGTTTTCAGCCTTCATGCGAAGGAGAGTCCCCTCTCATAAGTATTTGACTTGCAAAAATATAGTCTACTTTGGGGGCGCAAGCCCCGTCAACCACCCGGGCGGAGCACCCGGCGTTCCATCTCGGCGACAACGCCTTGCGGCGTCAGGGCTTGCGTGTCGATGACGACGTACCGGCCGTCCAGGGTCAGGGGCGAGTCCTCGCGGCTGCTGTCGTCGGAATCCCGCTTTTCCATCTCGGCCAGAACCTCCGGGTAGGGTTGGGGCGTGCCCCGCAGGGCGAGCTCCGAGGCGCGCCGGGAAGCGCGGACCTCCGGCGGGGCCGTCAGGAAGAATTTATGGGGGGTCTCCGGAAAGACCCGGGTGCCGATGTCCCGGCCTTCGAGGACGCCGCCCCGAGCCCTCCCCAGCCTCTGCTGCTCGGAAACGAGGCGGCGCCGGACCGCCGGAATCGCCGAGACGGCCGAAGCATAGAGGGAGATTTCGGGCTCGCGGATCAGCTCCGTGACGTCGCGTCCGTCCAGAAGGACACGGTCGCCTCCGGAGGTCGCGATGAGCTCCACGGTCACCGACTGCGCCACGTCCGCCGCAGGCTCCGGGTCGGAGATCGGAAGCCGGAGCCCGCGCTCGCGCGCCGCCAGCCCGACGGCGCGGTACATGGCCCCGGTGTCGATGTAGGGGACGCCCAGCCGGGCGGCCAGGGCGCGCGCCGCCGTCGATTTTCCCGCTCCCGAAGGGCCGTCGATCGCGACGATCAACGGCGGCGTCACCGGCTTCGACCTCGAGGAGAGGGTGGCGCCGTCCGGTGCGGGGCGGCCGGCCGCGCGTCGTCGGGCGCGCCCCGGCGCTCATCCGCCCGGCGGGGCCGTTCCCCCCTCCGCCGGGGGCGCGCGGTCCTCCGCGCGGCAGCCTCGCGGCGGTCCGGCGCGCCCGCGAGGGACGCCTTGAGAGAAGCGACCTCGGCCGCGGTGAGACGGCGGATCCGGCCCGGCGGGAGCTCCTCGTCGCGGATCGGCCCGATGGCGACGCGTTTCAGCTTCGAGACCTGGTGGCCGATGACCTCGAACATGCGCCGGATCTGGCGGCTGCGCCCCTCCTTCAACGTCACGCGGAACCAGGCGTTGCCCTCCCCCCGCCCGGCCGTCGTGCGGAGGGGCACGATCTGGCAGGATCGCGTCCGGATCCCGTCGAGGACGATGCCCCCGCGCAGCCGCTCGAGGTCTTTCTCGGAGGGGACGCCCGAGACCTTGACGCTGTACTCCTTGGCGCACCCGACGGAAGGGTGCGTGACGTCGCGGGCGAGGTCGCCGTCGTCCGTCAGGAGCAGCAGTCCCTCCGTGCCGACGTCGAGCCGGCCGACGGGGCGAACGCCCGCGCGCAGCGTGCCGGGGACGAGGTCCATCACGGTGTCGCGGCGCTCCGGGTCGGACATCGTGGTGACGTAACCCTTCGGCTTGTTCAGGAGCAGGTACGTCCTGTCCGCTGCGGGAGGCGGGACGCGTTTGCCGTCAACCTTGACGGCGTCCTTCTCCGGATCGGCGCGATCGCCGAGGGACGCCACCCGACCGTTGACGGAGACGCGTCCCTCGCGGATCCAGTCCTCCGCCTCGCGGCGGGAGGCGAGCCCGGCGCGCGACAGCACTTTCTGGATCCGTTCGGCGGGCATGGGGAGTTTGAGAGTTGAGAGTTAAGGGTCGAGCGTTGAGCGTCGAGCGTTGAGCGTCGGTCGTGCGGAGGGAGCTGACCCTGACTCGGCCGCGAGTGCCCTCACTTTCTATCCCTGACGGAGGGATCGTCCGCGATCCGCTCGTCGAGGTCGTCGTCATATTCGTCGTCATCGTCGTCGTCATCGTCGTCGTTCCCTTCCTCTTCGTCCGACGGGGCCCCGGCGGACGGACCGCGCTCGAGGGCCGGGGCGCCGCCGGCGCCCATCGCATCCCCGTCGCTTTCGTCCTCTTCGTCGGGCCCCGGGGGAGGCAGGACGTCACGAGACGCGGCCGGCAGGGAGTCGTCGGGAACCGTGGCGGCGAGGTCCTCTTCGATCTCCTCCGGCTTTGGCAGCTCCTCGATCTCGTTCAATCCGAACCGGACGAGAAAGTCGGGCGTGGTCTTGTAGAGAAACGGCGTTCCGACCACCGCCTTCTTGCCGGCGGTCGTGATCAGCTTCTTTTCGAAGAGGGTTTTCAGAACCGAAGAGGAGTTGACGCCGCGGATCTCCTGGACCTCCGGCAGCGTGATCGGCTGCCGGTACGCGATGATCGCGAGAGTCTCGAGCGCGGCGAGGGACAGGCGGCTGCGCTCGGAAACCTCGTGAAACCTCCGCAGGAGCGAGTCGAACTCGGGCCGCGTCACGAAGCGCCAGCCGCCCCCGACGTGCTCGAGCCGGACGCCCCGCTGCGGGGAGTCGGTCTCGGCGGCCAGTAACGCGAGCGCCTCCCGGACGGCCTCCGGCGTCGCCTCGAGAACGCTCGCCAGGTCGCGCTCCGACACGGGCCGGGGCGAGGAGAAGAGGATCGCCTCGGCGGCCTCGCGGATCTTCTCGGCGCGGGTCTCGCGAGGTCTCGGCGGCGCCGGCGGCTCCCCGGCGGCGGCCCCCCCCGCCCCGCCCGCTGCCCGTGCGGCGTCCGCCGCCGGGCCGGCGGGCCGCTCCTCGGACACGGTTTCCCTCATGGCTTTTTCACCGGTAAGTATCCCGCACATTTTCCGGGAAGAATGCGGCGTCGGTCCGGGACGCGTGAATCTCCGCAAAAGGGGCGCTCTGGAACACGCGCACGATCCCGAGCCGGATCAGCTCGAGACACGCCAGGAACGAGGTGACGGCCTCGGCCCGGTAGCGCATCGTTCCCAGAAACTCGAGAAGTGGCATCGTGCCGGCCGATTCGAGACGATCGACGAGCTCCGTCATCTTCTCTCCGACGGAGAAGCGAAGGTGGTGGATCTCGAGGGCGGCCGGATGCGCGAGCCGGTACCGGTCGGTCACCTTCCGAAACGTGTCGATCAGGTCGAAGAGGGAGACCTCGAGCGTCTCCCCCTCGACCGATCTCGGAATTTCGGTCGGCGGCCGCGACCAGAGCCCCGCGCGCAGGGCGTCGATCTCATGAAACGACTCCGCCGCCTGCTTGTACCGCTCGTACTCGAGGAGCCGCCGCGCGAGATCCTGCCGCGGGTCTTCCTCCGGCTCGCCGGGCGCGCGAGGCAGCAGCATGCGCGACTTGACGTAAATGAGCTCGGCGGCGAGCGCGATGTAGTCCGACGCGACGTCCAGGTCGAGCTCGCGCATGGCGTCGAGGTAGGCGGTGTACTGCTCGGTGATCTCGAAGATCGGTATGTCCGTGATCGACACCTCGTTGACTCGGATCAGGTGGAGAAGGAGATCGAGGGGGCCCGAGAAGGCCGGGATCGCGACGGGCGGCAGCGAGTCTCGGGCGGCGTCCTCGTTCACTGGAGCACCTGCCCGATGATCCGGAAGAACACCCGGAGGACCGGGCTCATGATCCGCCCGAGCATTCCCGAGGAAGACAGCAGGATCAGGATCAGGAACCCGAAGCGCCCGAGCGTCTCGAAGAAGTGACGGGTGGACGGCCCGAGGATCGACGCCAGGACCCAGCTCCCGTCGAGAGGGGGAATCGGGATCAGGTTGAACACGCCGAGGCTGATGTTCACGATCACGAACTGAAAGAGCAGATAGGTCAGCGGCGCCACGGCCCCGGCGGCAAAACGGTGACCGCGCAGCGCGTCGAAGAGGTCGGGGAGCGCCTGCGGAAACATCGCCTTGAAGCCAACGAGCGCCGCAAGGCCGACGGAGGCGAGCAGCAGGTTCGAGAGAGGCCCCGCGGCGGAGACGCACAGGTCGGCGAGCCTCGGGTTCTTCGTGCGGTCGAGGCGGACCGGAGTCGGCTTCGCGTATCCGAAGATCAGACCGGAAGTGAAATAGAGAAGGATCGGAAGAATGATGCTTCCGACCGGATCGATGTGTCGGATCGGGTTCAGGCTGATCCGGCCGAGCTCCTTCGCCGTCGTGTCCCCGAATCGCAGCGCCATGAACGCATGAGCGGATTCGTGAAAGGAGATGGCGAAGAGAATGACCGCAAGCTGGATCGCGAAGTCGACGACTTTGAATGAGATGGAATCCAAGCAGAGGACTATAAGCCGGTATCGGAAGGATCGAAGCGTCGAGCTTTCAAGGCCCGGGAACCCGGCGGGACGATGCCCCTGCCCGGGTTCCCCGTTGCTTCGCTCTCCGCGACCGCGGATCAGAACGCGGCGCTGTCCTCCACACTGGCGCGCTGGCCGGACAGGTTGGAATACGTTTTCAACTGCCCGGCCTGCGTGTCCGTGACCGTGACGTGTACTGAACGTCCGGAAGGGCGTCGTAGAAGACCCGGATCTTGTTGTTGAAGGCGCGGCCTCCCCGACCTTGATGACGAGCTCGACGTTGTTCGACGAGAAGAACCAGAAGTAGCCCGTGTCCCCCGTCAGAGAAACGGCCGTCCCCCGCTCCCGCTGGTTCCCTGCGAAGGGACCTGCCAGCGGACACTCCGCCTGGGACTGGAGGCGTTTTCGTGGCGCAGGGACCCGCGAAAGTGCCGGAGAAAGAGCCTGGATTGTGTCGCAGGAGCGAAGCGGTGAGGAAACTCTCTCGCCGCGAATGCCTCCGAAGGCGAAGGTCAGGACCTGCCGGGGGATCCCTTCTCGTCTTTCGAAAGATCCGGGAGCCCGAGCTTCCGGCGGATCGCGCGGAAGTACTGCACCGGCTCTTCGCGCCACGCCTTCTCCTGCGCCCACGCGGGGAACTTTCCGCCGAGGTCTCCCAGGTAGGTGTAGGTGACGCGGCACGCGTCGCTGCCCTGGGGCTCGAGGCGCGTCTCGCCGGAGACGTGCTCGATCGGAGTGCCTTCCCGCCTGTCGCCGGGATGGGAATCGGACTTCCAGGAGAGCCGGAAGGCGCCGCCCTCGAGCTCCTCCGTCTGGTACCGCACGACGGCGTCGCGGTTGGTGTACGGAAAGGGATAGGGCCACACGAAGTGGATCCGGGCGGAGGCGCGGTCCGACTCCAGGACGTCCGCCTTCTTCACGGCCGGCGCGAAGAGCTCCCTGTATCGGGAAAAATCCGACAGCACGGCCGCCACCTTCGCGACGGGCGCCGGGATCTCCCCGCGTCCCCGGATCCACGGCGGCCCCGACGCCGGACGGGAGATCTGGACGTCGATCCCCCTCGACGTGAACCAGGGCGAGAAATCGAGGTCCGCTCCTCCCGCCGGACTGCAGGCGATCAGGGAGGCCAGCACGCCTGCGAAGAGGAGCCGCTTTCTCATGCGGCGGCCCGGGCCTGCGAACGCGGCGTCAAGAGGACGAGCGCGCCGCACAGTCCCGACAGGAGAAGGTCCTCGACGACCGTCGACCAGCCGAGCCGCCTCGGCAGAAAGACCCCGAAACACCCGCAGTTGACGAGGTGAAGCCCCCGGAGGATGGCGGAGGCCGACCAGACCGCGTAGGCGAGGTGCATCGCCAGAGCCGCGATCGCCGCCCCGAACGGACGCCGACCCACGGCGAGCCAGACGGCGAGCGCGAGCTCAGCGGCCGGAATCAGGGCGGCGAGGGGCAGAAGAAACGCGTCGGGAAACGCCCGATACGTGCCGAGCACCCGCGCAAATCCAGGGACATCGAGAAACTTTCCGACGGCCGTGGCAAACAGGATGAAGGCGATCAAAGCCCGAAGCCCGTTCCGTGCCCGTCGTTTCCCGTTTCCCGATCGAGTTGACCGCGGAGTACCGCGGCCGTCTCGCTCCCCCTGGTCGCTCGGCTCCCGATCGAGTTGACCGCGGAGTACCGCGGCCGTCTCGCTCCCGTTGGTCGCTCGGCTCCCGGCCCCGGCCCCGGTGGTCTCCCCGCCCCTCACCGCTGGTTCAGCGTCCAGTCGTAGGGGATGAACTCCACCTTCGAGCCTTCGGGGATCTTAGCCTCGCGGTATTTGTTGGCGTAGGCCACCAGCGATGGCGACTTTTTCAAGAAGTCGTCCGTGTAGAACTGGAGGATCTGGGAGAACCGGACCGTCTGTCTGTCGGGCTCCGGCTGGACGTTGCGGTTCTCGTTCAAAAAATATTGCGCCGTCGCCTCGAGCTCCATGTCGAGCTGGTCGGCCCGAAAGGGCTCTCGCGGAAGGCGCGGGCAGCCGCGCACCATGCAGTTCAGCGCGAAGTGGACTCGCGGATCCCCCATCGGCCGGACGATCTTGTTCTCGAGGTCGTACAGGGACATCTTCTCGCCGCCGAGGGAGAGCTTGTTCCGGTAAAAGAACCGGACCTTGACCGCGTTCAAGTCCTTCGGCTGTCCGGACTCGATCACGTTGTACATCGCGAGCGCGTTGTAGGCGTTCAAGTAGTAGGCGAGCTTCGACTCCTTCGTGGGAAATGACGCCGGCGTGTTCGCGGGGCTCACCCTCCCGATCCAGGCGACATAGGCGTCGAGATCGGCGCGGTCCTTCGCCACTCCGGCGAAATCGATCCGGCCGGAGTCGTCGACGTACTTCGACAGCACCCGGGCCCACGTCTTGTCCGCGTCGGCCGTCGTCGTCGCCGGGGCCGCCGCGCCGGCCGGAGCGGCCGCGCTCTTCGGAGCAGGGACGTTGACCGCGCAGGCGGACACCAGAAGGAGGAAAAGGGGGAAAAACGCGGCGGATTTTTTCATGCGAGCTCTTTGCCTCTGGCGTTCGGGGAGGGGACGACCGGCAGGGTCGCCCCGGAGAGCGGGTTCCAGATGCTTTCGCCCGCTTCGGTACGGACGAAGAGCGGCTTCAGAATGAACTCGTCGCGCCGGGCGTTGTGCGCGCACATCGAGATGGGCCCGTTTGCCGTCATCACCATAAAGGAGCAGGCGTGGATCCTCTCGGGCTCGAGCGCGGTGGCGTCCATGAAGTTCTGCACGAAGAAGGACAATTTGTGGACACGCCCGCCCGAAGCGAGCAGGTCGCGCTTCATCCCCCACGCCTTACGGCCCGCGAAGCGGAGCGCCTGCCACGCGAATCCGGGGCGGCGCCGGAGCTCGGAAAGCAGCGCCGAGACCGCGCGCTTCGGCTCGCGGCGGTCGAGCATGACGTGCTGGAAGTCCGCCAGGAATCGATTGAAGAACTCCGGGTCGTCGTTCAGGTCGTGGAGGTTGCCATTGGCTTCGAGCGTGATCCCGATGCGGTGGCAGCCGGGATGGCCGATCAGGATCGTGTCCCAGGAGATCGGGATCCCGGCGCCGGCCACGATCTGCTCCCTCACCGTCTGCAGGGAGATCACCCGGTCCCGCTCGCGGAGCACGCCCCGACCGGTGTCGGCCTGCAGCTGGAAAGAGGCCATGCCGACAACGTCGGCGTGCTTGCGAAAGAAGCGGACCATGTCGGGGATCTCGTCGAAGTTCTCGCGGCAGACGGTCGTGTTGAAAATCACCGCGATCGGAATCCCCCGCGCGCGCTCGATGTACTCCTCGCGGATCGGGTCCAGGTCCGCCTCCGTCCGGTAGCCCTTCCGTTCCTGCGTGACGTCGACGTGAAAGGCGACGTCGTTCAGGCCGGCGTCCGCGAGTTCTTCGAGCATGTCGCGCGTCGCCTTGATCCCGTTGGTCATCAGAGTGGGGAGAAGACCCTTCTCGCGGGTGTAGCGCACGATCGCGACGAGCTCTTCGCGCTTGCGCAGGGTCGGGTCTCCTCCGGTGATCTGGACGGCCGTTGGCGCGCCGAACTCCCGGTAAATCCGGTCGATCCGACGGAAGACCTCCTGGATGGGTATGTCCTTGACGCGCTCTGAGTTCTCGGACAGGTAGCAGAGCGTGCAGTCGAGGTTGCACCGCTGCGTGATCTCGAGCGCCACGCACCCGATCGCGTTGCGGCGGCCGAGCACCTGATTCGTTTGGAAGAGGGGCCCCATCCGCCTGCGCGTTCTCTCGAGGGCGGCCGCACGAGTGTCTCGAGGGGAAGGAAGGGCGCTCATCGGGCCTCCTGAACGGGCCGGCAGGCCGGCGGATCGTACCTTTTCGTACATCATACGGTGGAAGGCGGGATACGGATGTCGACCGTCTGCATGGGAGGCTGAGAGGTGAGGACGAAGGGTGAGCGGTCCGCCCACTCGGCTTCCACACCTCGCTGTTTTCATCTCCCCTCGCCCCGGCGCCCGGGGAGAGGAGAGGCGGGACACAGAGCCGCGTCGCGGCGGGCAAAACCTTTCGCCGGCCCCGGCGTCTCCCCTGATGCCGTGCCGGACCGGGCGTGAAGGAAAAACCAGCGGGAGCGGACGATCGAGCCCTGATCGAGCGGATCCGGCTGGGCGATCAGGACGGCGCGGGCGAGCTGTTCGAGCGGTACGCCCCGGCGCTTCTCCGGTTTGCCGACCGGCTGCTCTCGGACCGGATGCTGGCCGAGGAAGTCACTCAGGAGGTCTTCGTCAAAGTGATCACGCGGGCGCATCAGTACGACGGTCGGGCCGAGGTCTCGTCCTGGCTCTTCGCCATCGCGGCGAATGCCTGCCGGGACCGGCGCCGCAGGGACCGCCGCGCGAACGTCGTTCCCCTCGAGGCGGTCCCCGAACCGACCTCCCGGGGCGAAGGGATCGAGGCCCGTCTCCTGAGCCACGAGCGCCGCGCCGCCGTCCGCGAGGCCCTGAACGCGCTTTCCGAAGAACAGCGGGAAGCGCTCGTGCTGGCCCGCTACCACGGCCTCCCGTACTCGGAGATCGCCGGCGTGCTCGGCATCTCGGTCGGAGCCGTCAAGACCCGCATCTTCCGGGCCGTCGAGACTCTGAAGGCCCGATTCCACGAAGGAGAAACGTCATGGAATGCCGCGAACTGACCGCCCTTGCCCTGGATGGCAAGCTCGCCGACTCCCCGGGCCCGATCCGCGAGAAAGTCGCCGCGCATGCCGAGCGCTGTTCCGCGTGCCGCGCGCAGCTGCTGGCCCTGGAAGACACGTGGGGGCGGCTCGGAGAAGATCCCGACCTGCCGCTGACGCCCGAGTTCCGGCGTCGGACGATGGCTCTTCTGGAAGACGAGATGCTGCGCGCCCGCATCCGCGAGTTCGTCCCGCCGTCGCGCCGCTGGATGCGGCCTCTCCTCGAGGCGGCCGCGGTCGTCGTCGCGCTCGTGGCGGGCTTCGCGGCGGCCCGGCAGATCGGTCCACCGGCGTCCGGCAGGACCGCGTCGAAAACCGCATCGGCGGCCTCGCTTCCCGAGAATCTCGAGAAGGCGGGGGCGCTCGCCAACGTCTCGTACCGGCCGGCTGATCCGCAGGGCCGGATCGGCGTCACGTTCGACGTCACGTCGCGGGAGACTTTCCTCGGGCGTCCGGATGACCCGCAGATGGCGCGTCTCGTCGCGTTCCTGGTCTCGCGCGGGGCGCAGACGGCCGGCGAGAAGTCTCGGGCGATCGATCTCGTGTCCGCCCACTACGGGCTCAAGGAATCGCCGGCGTCGCCCGACATCGTGCTCGCCCTCACGAACACGCTGAAGAAAGATCAGAACCCCGGAGTCCGGAAGAAGGCCGCGGACGCGCTGGCGGGATTCAGGATGACGCCGGAGATCCGCGCCGCTTTCCTGGACGCGCTGCGCACGGACCGGCATCCGGGCGTGCGTCTCGTCGCCGTGGAAGCGCTTGCGGCGGCCGCGAAGGACTCGCCCGACCAGAAGACGATCGAGTCCCTCCGCGAGAAGGCGTTCGATCCGGCGGAAAACGGGTTCGTCCGCGCGAAGGCGGCGTCCGCGCTGAAAGGCATCGAATTCTGAAATGCGTAACTCCCCGGCCTTTCCCGCGTCCTGGAAAGCGATGAACACCTTCTCCCGGCGCGCCCTCGCGCGGCGATCGGCCGAGTCCTGCGGACCCGGCCTCTGGATCGTCTTCGCGATCGGTCTCCTTCTGATGGCGGCGGCGTCGCTTCTGCGCGCCGACGACTCGGGCAACGTCGCGCGCCGGACCGAACGCTTCAACGCCACGCTTCCCGCGCGATCCAGGCTCCGTGTGCTGAACGTTTCCGGCGACGTGATCGCGACCCCCGGCCGGGAATTTTCCGCCGTCTGCCAGACGACCGTGACGGCAACCACGAAGGCGCGCGCGGACGAGATCCTCGAGAGGACCAGGACCGTTCAGGTCCGCGACGGCGACGAGCTCCGTCTCGAGTCGCGCTGGCCCGACATGGGCGACTCGGACTGGTCGCGCCGATCCTCCCGAAGCGGACAGTGGCGCAACTCCCGCTGCCGCGACTGCCGGATCACCATGCAGTACGAGATCGTGGTGCCGCCGGGCGTGGTCGCGACGCTCCATACGGTCAACGGAGAGGTCCGCATCCAGGACGTGGACGGCGAGCTGGACGCGCAGACGGTGAACGGGAACGTGACGGTCCGGGGCTCCCGACGCGGAGTGCGCGCGCAGACGGTGAATGGAAAGATCGAGGTGGCGGCCACCGCCGCCCCGCAGGGCGCGGCCCTCGACCTGAGAACGGTCTCGGGCGCGGTCCTGCTGACGCTCCCGAAGGACGCGAGATTCGATCTCTCCGCCTCCGCGATGAACGGATCGATCGTGTCGACGTTCCCCTTCGTTCCCCGGACGGCGCCGGCCGCTGGCCCCGAGGCCTCCGGATCCGAATCCGAGCGTGCCGAACGCGCCGAGCGCCGCGCGCGCGCTGAGCACTCGCGCACGCGCCACCCGGTCGTCGTGGAGCGCAGGGGCGCCGACACGATGGTGGACGTGGCCGAGCTCGAGCGGGATCTCGAGGAATCGATGAAGGACATGGACGTGCAGGTTCGGGAGTCTCTGCGCGACGCGGAGCGCGAGACGAGCCGCATGAAGTTCCTGATGCCCGGCGGCGAATACAAGGGCTCCATAGGCCCGAGCGGCGGCGCGCGGGTCCACGTCTCTACGCTGAACGGCAGAATCGCCATTCTCGCGGCGAACACACGGGAGTCCGACGCGAAACCTCTGGTGGCGCGCCGCTCCTTCGTCCTGACCATCCCCCGCATCGATACGCGGATCCACGAGAAGATCTCGGTCCCCCGCTCTCCCCGGCCGCCCCGCACGGACGGCCCCGCGCACCACGGCGACATGGAGGAGCCCGAGGACGGAGCCGTCGTGCGCGGAGACGTCGCCGGAGACTTTCTCGCCACGGCGGGCGCCGGGACCTACCGGGTGGGCAAGGTCTCGGGGAAGGTCAACATCCTGACGCATTCGGGGGAGATCCACATCGGAGCCGCGGGCGCCTCGGCGGACCTGAAGAGCTATGGCGGAGACATCCAGATCGGCCCGGTGCAGGGGGATCTCAAGGCGCAGACCCTCGCGGGGGACATCCGCGCCGGCGCCGTCGCGGGCTCCGTGTCAGCCGACACGTCGGGCGGCGACGTGCGGATCGATCGTGTCGCGGGTTCCGCGGACGTGAAGACGGGCGGCGGAGACGTCGTCCTCCCCTCGGTCGCCGGCGGCGTCCACGTCGAGACGGGCGGCGGCGAAGTCCGCGTCGGGCTCGTATCGCGGGAGGCCCGGGGCGGAGTGACCATCCGAAACGCGGGAGGGGACGTCACGC
>JAIVJS010000016.1 GCA_020199905.1 Acidobacteriota bacterium | reverse complement strand
TCTCAGCCTCATCCTCGAGAGAATCTGAATCGGGATCCAATCGGTCCCGCCTCGTCCCCTCCTCCCCGTCCCCGATCCTCCGCCCGACTCGACGGCTATTTCTCTGACCGAACCCGGTCGAGCTCCTTCAGGAAGTCGGCGACCCGGGCGACCGGCCGCGCCGCGATCTCGGGAAAGCCGGCCGCGTCGGCGGCGTTTCCCGCGGGAAGATAGGCGATGGTGAACCCGAGGGCCGCGGCCTCCCGCAGCCGGGAGGCGGCCGCGGGAACCGTTCGGACCTCGCCGAGCAGCCCGATCTCGCCGAACGCGACGGCGCCGCCTGGCAAGGGCGCGTTCCGGGCGGAGGACACGATCGCGGCCACGACGGCGAGGTCGCAGGCGGGCTCGCGGATGTCGAGGCCCCCGGCGCAGGAGGCGAACACCTCCCGGGTCGACAGCGCGACTCCGGCGCCCTCGAGAACGGCGAGGAGAAGCGCGAGGCGTCCCGGGTCGACTCCGAGCGCGACGCGCCGCGGCGATCCCGCGCTCGACGCGCCGACGAGCGCCTGGATCTCGACCAGAAGGGACCGGGATCCCTCCCGCGCCGCGGCAACCGCGCTGCCGGCGACGCCCGCGCGGCGTTCCGCCAGAAGCGCGGCCGACGGGTTGGCGATCTCCGACAGCCCCGCGCCGGTCATTTCGTAGAGCGCGAGCTCCTCGACCGGCCCGAAACGATTCTTCGTGGCCCGGACGATCCGGCGGGAGGATCCGCGCTCCCCTTCGATCGTCACCACCGCGTCCACCAGGTGCTCGAGCGACTTCGGACCCGCGAGACTGCCGTCCTTGGTGACGTGCCCGATCAGCAGCACCGGGACCGTCCGCGCCTTGGCCCACCGCAGAAGCGCGGACGCGCACTCGCGGACCTGCGACACCGTTCCGGGCGCCGAGGACAGGGCCGGATCGCGAACGGCCTGGATCGAGTCCACGACGACCACCGACGGCGGACGCGCCTCGCACTCCGCGATCACGCGGGTGACGTCCGTCTCGGCGAGCACGAGGAGCCTCTCCTCCCGGATGCCGAGCCGCTCGCCCCGCAGGCGCACCTGCGAAGCCGACTCCTCCCCCGAGACGTAGAGGACCTCTCCGGACGCCCGGGCGACCCCTCGCGCGACCTGCAGGAGAAGCGTGGACTTGCCGATCCCCGGTTCACCGCCGAGCAGAACGACCGACCCGGGGACGATGCCGCCGCCGAGGACACGATCGAGCCCGGGAAGCGCCGTCTCGATCCGCGTCTCGGGGTCCGAGACGACCGTGGAGATCGGGCTCGATGCGGAGACCGCGGCGGCGGCGGGCCGTTCCCCGCGGAATTCCTCGACGTAGCTGTTCCATTCGCTGCAGTCCGGACATCGCCCAAGCCACTTGGGCGAGACCGCCCCGCAGGACTGGCAGGCGAAGACGGTGGTGATCCTCGCGCGCACGGAACTAACCGGGATCGGGCGTGGACGCCGTCACGGCCGGACCGGAATCGATCCGAGCAGGTATTTGATGTCGTCGTCGCTCCACCGCAGGCCGCCCCCTATGAAGAGAGAGTCGGCCTTCCGCGAACGATTGAGGAAGTCGTCCCATCCCCCGGTCACGTAGACCGACGGCGAGAAGTAGTACCTCGCGGTCACCTTCCCGTGCGCGGCGAAATTCGGGCGGGAGAAGTCGAAGAGCTCGGCACTGAACCGCAGGCGGTCCTTGAGCGACCGGTAGTCGAGCGCGGCGCCTCCGCGCGACTCGATGATCCCGGCCCGGGCGGCCAGGTTGTTCCACCGGTATCCGAACAGCGCGCTGATGGCGAGCTCGTCCTTGAACTCCTGAGTGTCGATCGTCGAGACCTCACGGTGCCCGTCGGGGAACGTGGTCGTCACCTGACTCAGGGTATTGATCCGCTTGCCGAGCGGCTGAGTCGAAAGCTCCAGCTCGTAGAACTGCGGCGAGTTCTCCTTGTTCACGTCGAGTGTGACGTACCCCTTCGCCGTGCTCCCCCGGGCGAGATATTCGGACCGCAGCCCCAGATCGAGCTTGATCCGGCCGGCCGCGCCGAGCGCCTTGTTCAGCCCGCCGACGCCCTCCTTGACCGCGACGAGCGCGTCGTTGAGGTTCTTGTGGGTCTCTTCGCTCTGCACGAGCTTGCCCACGGTCCCCTCCCCCTCTTTGATCCGGCCGGTGATCTGATTCAGGTTGTCGGCCGTGGTCTCGAGCTTGTGCGAGATGTCCCGGATGTTTGCCAGGCTTCCGCTGACGTTGCCTTCATTGCTCGCGACGAGGCGGTCGATGCGATCGACGAGTTTGGTCATCATCGCGGAAACTTCGCGGAAGTTGCCGATGGTCGCGTCGACGTTGCCGCGATTTGCGGCGATCATCGTCCGGAGATCGTCGGAAATGATGCGCACGTTCTCGATGATCGTGCGCAGCCTTTCCTCACCCGCTGGCCCGCCGAGGGACTGGCTCAGGTTGCGGCTGATGTCCTTCACGTCGACTTCGATGTCGCGGGCGAGCTTGGTGATCTGGTCGAACGTGACCGGCACCTCGCCCTTGATCACGGTCCCCTCCGGAAGCGGCTGCTCCCCGACAGGTCCCGGAATCAGCTCGACATACTTTTCGCCCAGCAGACCGAGGTTGGCCACGGACGCCGAGGCGCCACGGCGCAGATCGACGTCCGGATTGTCGATCTGCAGGTCGACGATGGCTCCCTTGCCGTTCTTCCCCAGGTGGATCTTGTCGACCTTCCCGACCGGAACGCCCGAGATTCGCACCGTCGACTTCTCGTTCAACCCGGAAATGTCGGGGAATTCGACGGAGACCCGGTGCCCCGCCCCCTTTCCGAGGCGGAGCCCCTGGATCTGCCAGATGAGGACGCCCGCCAGGATCAGAACGATGACGAAGAAGACCCCGACTTTTGCTGCGGCGTTCATGGCTCCTCCGAAGGTCTCGTTTTGCCGACTACCTGTCCCTCGGGAGTCAGCGGCCCCTCCGCGCTCCCGTCCACGAACTGCCGCACCGCCGGGTCCTTCGACTCCAGGAACTCGTCCGGCGGCGCCTGGAAGATGATCTTGCCGCCGTACAGGAGCGCGATCCGGTCGCCGATCTTGCGGGCGCTCGGCATGTGGTGCGTGATCGTCACGATCGTCGCGTCCAATTTTTCGCGCATGTTGAGGATCACTTCGTCGATGACGTCCGTCATGATGGGATCGAGGCCCGTATTCGGCTCGTCGAAGAGCAGGATGTCGGGCTCGTGGGCGATCGCCCGCGCGAAACCGACCCGGCGGCGCATGCCGCCGGAGAGCTCCGACGGCCGCTTCTGCTCGACGTTCGGCAGATGCACGATGTCGAGGCACTCGCGGACCCGGTCTCGGATCTCCCGCGTCGGCCGCCCAGAGCGTCGCAACGGAAACGCGACGTTGTCATACACGTTCATGGAGTCGAAGAGGGCGCCCTCCTGAAAGGACATTCCAAACTCCTTGCGCAGCTCGTTGCGCTGCCGCTCGGAGATCGCCCACACGTCCTGTCCTTCGACGAAGACCTTTCCCGAGTCGGGCTTCAGGAGGCCGATCATGTGCTTCAGAAGGACGCTCTTTCCGGTCCCCGACGGGCCGACGATGACCAGCGACTCGCCGTCGGCCACCGAAAAGCTGAGGCCGTCGAGCACGACGCGTCCGTCGAACGATTTGTGGAGGTCCTCGGCGCGCAGCTTGGGGGCCGCGCCGGCCTCGCTCGCGGGATCGCGGCGGGCTTCCATCAGAAGAGCAGCTTCGTCAGGAAAAAGTCGGCGAAGAGGACGGAGAGGCTTCCGCTGACGACCGCGCGGGTCGTCGAGCGGCCCACGCCCTCGGCGCCGCCGGTGGTGTAGTAGCCGCGGACGCACGCGATCAAGGAAAAGATCAGCCCGAAGACGGCGGCTTTTATCATCCCGGAGACGACGTCATCTCCCACGTGGAGGAATTGAAAAGAGTTCTCGATGTAGCGTACCGGGTTGACGCCCAGCAGCTTCACCGCCACCAGGTAGCCTCCCCAGATGCCGACGGCGTCTCCCATGATGACGAGCAGCGGCATCATCACGATCGAGGCGGCGATCCTCGGGACCATCAGGTACTGGACCGGTTCCGTTCCCAGCGCCGTCAACGCGTCGATCTGCTCCGTGACGCGCATCGAGCCGAGCTCGGCGGCCATCGAGCTGCCCACCCGGCCGGTCACCATCAGAGCGCAGAGAACCGGGGAGAGCTCGCGGGTCAGCGAGAGCGCGACGACGCTGCCGACGAGACTCTCCGCGTGGAACCGCGCGAAGCCGTTGACCGTCTGAAGCGCCATGACCATCCCGGTGAACAGAGTGGTCAGAAAGACGACCGGGACCGAATCGACTCCGACGCGGACCATCTGCCGGAAGAACTCGGGCACATCGTAGGGCGGCCGGAAGGTCCACCCCGCCACGCGGCCCATCATCTGGAACACGTGACCGAACTCTTCCAGAATGCGGATCACCGTCCGCCCGATCGCCTCGAAAAATTTCATGGGAGATAGACGCGGGGCACTCGGGCGCTGATTCCACAGACGATCTCGTAGGGGATCGTGCGTGCAGCGCGGGCGAGGTCCCAGGCGGCGATCTCGCGGGCGCCGTCGCTCCCGAGGAGGATCACGCGGTCTCCCGCCTCCGCTCCGCAGTCCGTTGCGTCCACCAGAGTCAGGTCCATGCTCACGGCGCCGACGACAGGCGCGTACCCTCCGCGTATAAGGACGGCGATTTCTCCGGATAAGGAGCGTCGGAAGCCGTCATGATAGCCGATCGGAAGCGCGGCGATCCGGGTTGTCCGGGACGTCACGAAGGTCCCGCCGTACCCGATCGGCGTTTGCGAGGGAACGGTCTTCACCGAGAGAACCGCGGTCTCCAGGGAGAGCGCCGCGCGCAGAGCTCGATCTCCCACACTCTCTGACGGAGGGATCCCGTAGAGCGCGATGCCGGGACGGACCGCGTCGAAGCGCGCCTCTCCAAACGCGAGCGTGCCGGCTGAGTTCGACGCATGCAGGAGTCCGGGATCGACACCGCCGTCCCGGAGCGCCGCGACCCCTCCGCGAAAGTTGCGGATCTGCACCGCCGTCGACTCGAGCTCCGGCTCCGTCGCGCTCGCGAACTGCGTGAACGTCCCCGCGAGGCGGAGAGACGGGGTCGCCCGGAACGCTTCGATCACGGCGGGAAGCTCTTCGCTTCGGACCCCCAGGCGCCCCATCCCGGTGTCGAGCTCCAGGTGAACGCCGAGCGGAGCCGCGAGTCGGGCCGCCGCGGCCGCCGCGCCCAGGGCGCGAAGCTGAGCGAGGTCGTGAACGGACGGGGTGAGCCGCGCGGCCGAGAAAAGGGGAAAGTCGGCGGGATCCCCGGAAGAAAGCAGCAGGATCTCTCCGGCGATCCCCGCCTCGCGAAGCGCCAGACCCTCTTCGAGAAGCGCCACGGCGAACCGCCGGGCGCCCTCGGAGCCGAGGCGCCGGGCGACGGGGACCGCGCCGTGCCCGTACGCATCTCCCTTGACGACGGGAATCACGTCCGCACCGCCCGCCCGCTCCCGCAGGACTCTCAGGTTGCCGGCGATCGCGTCGAGATCCACGACCGCGCGAGTCGGCCGCGTCATGCCCTCTTCCCCGGACCCCTGGAGAAGGCCGACGGCGCGCGCCCCGGCCGGGTCTCCCGGACGCGTCTCATCGCCGCGGCGCGCTTCAGAAGGGCTGGTCCGGGGAGACCGCCGGGCCGGCGTAATTGGCAAAAGTCATGTGATCCGCCAGAAACACGAGGGAGAAATCGCCGGTCGGCCCGTTGCGCTGCTTCGCGACGAGGACGTCGGCGATGCCCTTGCGCTCGGTGTCGCGCTCGTAGAGCTCCTCGCGGTAGAGGAAGATGACGACGTCGGCGTCCTGCTCGATCGAGCCCGAATCGCGGAGATCGGAGAGCTGCGGCTTGCGCTGGTCGCCCTTGCGCGACTCCGGGGAGCGAGACAGCTGCGAGAGGGCCAGGATCGGGACCTGCAGCTCCTTGGCGAGAAGCTTCAGCCCGCGGGAGATCTGCGAGACTTCCTGTGTCCGGTTGTCGAAACGCCCGTGACCCCCCATCAGCTGGAGATAGTCCACGACGATCAGATCGAGGCCCTTCTCCCGCTTCAGGCGCTGCCCCTTCGCTCGCATTTCGGGGACGGAGAGACCCGCCCCGTCGTCCAGGAAGAAGTTGGCGCCCGCGATCTTCGACTGCGCGGTGACCAGCCGGACCATCGCCTCCTTGGAGGCGTAGCCGTCCCGGACCTTCTTGGCGTCGACATCCGCCTCCGAGCAGAGAACGCGGAAGCCGAGCTGCTCCCTGGACATCTCGAGCGAGAAAAACCCGACCGAGCGACCTTCGCGGAACGCGATGTGCTGCGCGATGTTCAACGCAAAGGACGTCTTTCCCACCGACGGCCGGGCCGCCAGGATGATCAGGTCGCTCGTCTGGAGCCCCGAGGTCATGCGGTCGAGGTCGAGAAAGCCGGTCGGGAGGCCCGACAGGACTCCCTTGCGGTCCTGGGCCTCTTCGATCAGCTCCAGGTTGCGTTTGACGACCTGGGCGATCGGGACGAAGCCGCCCCGCACCGAGTCTTCCGCAATGTCGAAGATCGATCCCGTGGACTCGCCGAGGAGCTCTTCCGCGTTCTTCTCCTGGGCGAGCCCCTCCCGCACCATCTGCTGGCCGACCCGGATGAGCCGGCGGAGGGTGGACTTCTCCTTGACGATGCGCGCGTAGTGCTCGACGTTGGCGACCTCGGGGACTCCGTCGAGCAGGGCCGACAGGTAGGCCGTGCCGCCCGCCTGGTCGACCGTTCCGGCCCGGTCGAGCTCTTCCTTCAGGGTCAGGATGTCGATCTCCGCGGACCTCTGGAAGAGCTCCATCATCGCGCGGAAGATGCGCCGGTGGGTATCGGGGAAGAAGTCGGTCTCGTTTACGATCGGGACGACGAACGAGAGCGAGGAGGGATCGAGGAGGATCGCGCCGAGGACGGATCTTTCGGCGTCGAGATTCTGCGGCAGTCCCTTGTCGGTGGTGACGGTTTCGAGCATCAACGGATTGGCGCGGATTGTTTTCTCCGCGGAGAGCAGTGTCAACGGCTCCCGACCTTTTCCGCAGCCGTTTTTGGAACGATCAGCGCGTCGGTGCGTCCAGAAATTTTTTCAAGCGAAATTTCCACAACTCTATTGAAGCGCCGAGGGGGGACAACTGATGTCCTCTTGAAGAAGGTCGAGCGTTGAGGGTTAAGAGTTGAGAGGTGACGGTCGAACGCGGTTCGTGCAATCGACTCTCAACGCTCGACTCTCGACTCTCGACTCTCAACTACCAGACGAACGCCCGTTCGGCGGCGCGGATCAGGGAGATGGCCGTGGGCCAGCCGACCACGTCGTCGACGCGTTCGCGGGCGGAGGATGGAGCCGTGCGGCCGCCGACGAGCGAAGCCGAGCACGCCAGATATCGGACGTGCCCCGTCGAGCGCGCCTCGGCGAGCAGCCGGCCCGCGGCGGCAGCCGTTCCCGGCTCGCCGCTCTCCGAGTCGAGCTCGCCGGCGGTCAGGGCGTTGAACGCGCCGTCGAACCAGACGATCGTCACGGACAGCCCCAGGGAAACGGCCGCCGCCGTCATGGCGGCCGCCTCGTAGAGAACGTCTCCGGAGCCCCGCTGGAGGAGCAGCACCCACGACGGGCGGCCCGCGGGGCGGACCGAAACCGTGTCTCCTCCCGAGCTGCTCACGGACGTCGGGCCCGGGCTCTCAGGAGGCCGAGCATCTCCGCGGACCCGACCACCCCGCCCGGATGCTTGCGGCCCTCCGGAGTCCCGTGAAAATCGCTGCCGGCCGTTGCGGCGAGGCCCAGGTCGCGCGCGAGATTTCCGAAGCGCGCCTCCGCCTGGGGGTCGTGGTCGGGGTGAAACACCTCGACGCCGTCGAGCCCGTCCGCGGCGAGGACCCGGATCAGCGCGTCCGCGTCCTTGTACCAGCAGGCGTGCGCGATCGACGTGACGCCGCCCGCCTCGCGGACCGTCCGAACGACCTCGGATGCCGCCCACTTTTCCGACGGCACGTACCAGGGATGCTCCCGGCCCAGGAAACGGTCGAAGGCGTCGTCGTGGGAGGCCGCGTGTCCGGCCCGAACGAGCGCCCGCGCCAGGTGCGGACGCGCCCACACGCCCCCCCCGATTTCCTCGCGGAGGGCATCCAGGTCCAGCGGGAACCCGGCTTCGATGAGCTTCTCGGCCATCCGTTCTCCGCGCGTGCGGCGGTTTTCCTGCCGCTCGAGCAGCCGCGCGTTGAACGGCGCGTTTGCCTCGTCCACGAACAGCGCCAGGATGTGGACGTCGTCCTGCCCTCGGAAGTCCGCCGAGATCTCGGCTCCCGAAATGAGCTCGATCCCGAGCTTCTGCGCCTCCTCGCGCGCCTCGGGCAGCCCCTGCAGCGTGTCGTGGTCGGTCAGGGCGAAGGCGTCGATGCCCGCGTACGCCATGTGGCGAACGAGCTCCGCCGGGCGGTCGAGCCCGTCGGAGCAGCTCGAATGACTGTGCAGATCGACGCGCACCCGCCGATCTTAAACAGTTATCCGTTTTCCGTCGTCAGTTTTTGGCCAGCGCGATCGGGAACGGCAACGGCCCGCGCCCGCTTACCTGTTCTGGCGGCCCTTGCGTCCCTTCTTTCCGGAGGAGTCCCGTCGATCCTCTTCGCGATCGCCGGTGCCGCCCTCATCGCCGGCCTCGCCTTCGATGCCGAAAGCGATCTTCACGTTGACCTTGTAGTTGACGAGCTCTCCATCCTCGACTCGAGCGGTCCAATCCTGCACGTCCACACCGGTGATGCCGCGGACGGTCCTCGACGCCTCGCGCACCGCCGTGCGGACGGCGTCCTCCCAGCCTTCGCGAGACGACGCGACGACCTCGATGATCTTGGCGATGTTCGACATCGGTTCTCCTTTCTTTCTCCCAACGGCGTCGCGCTGCAACAACCGTTCCGGAGGGACCTGCCCGCGAGACCATAAGATCCGCGCGTGGAGCGCAGGCAGGTGGCGCGGATGCTCGAGGAGATCGCGGCGATGCTCGAGCTCAAGGGTGAGAACCCATTTAAGGTGCGCGCCTACGAGAACGGCGCGCGCGCCATCCTGGGATTCCAGGGCGATCTTTCCGAGGCGGTGCGCTCCGGAGAGATCCGGCGGGTCAAGGGGATCGGCCCCGGTCTCTTCGCGAACCTCGACACCCTCCTGAAGACCGGATCGCTCCCCTACTACGACCAGCTGCGCGCCGCGTTTCCCCCCGGCCTGCGCGAGTGCCTGAGAATTCCCGGATTCGGCGCCCGCAAGGCGAAGCAGGTGCACGACGCGCTCGGCATCGATTCGCTGGCGGCCCTCGAGGACGCCTGCCGCGACGGCCGGATCGCCGGCGTGCCCGGCTTCGGGCCAAAGAGCGTCGAGAAGATTCTGAAGGGCATCGCGATCGTGCGCGCGGGAGCCGGCCTCCACAAGTATTCGCGGGCGCGTGCCCGCGCCGAGGACGTGCTTCTTGCCATGAGGGGATCCGCGCGGCGAATCGAGCTCGCGGGCGGCCTCCGCCGCCGGTCGGAAGTGGTGCAGAGCGCGGACTTCGTAGCCGACGCGCGGGACGGGAGGGCCCTCGCGGAAGCGTTTTCGACGGTCCCCGGAGCCGCCGAGCCGCTGCCCGCGGAGAACGACCTGGCCCGGGTCCGTCTCGCCGAGGGCCTCGTCATCACCCTGCGCACGGCAAAAAGCGAGGAGTTCGCGGCCGCGCTTCTCGACGCGACGGGAAGCGCCGAGCACGTCGACGGCCTGCGCGCCCGGGCGGAGGAGAAGGGGCTGCGGCTCGACCCTTCCGGCCTGTTCTCGGCGAAGCGGAGGATCCCCTGCGCGACCGAGGCGGAGATCTATCGCGCGCTGGATCTCGGATACGTCGAGCCGGAGCTTCGGGAAGGCCGCGGCGAGATCGAGGCGGCCGCCGCCGGCCGCCTTCCGGAGCTGGTCACCCGGAAGGACCTGCGCGGGCTGATTCACGTCCACACGACGGAGTCGGACGGTCGGGACTCGCTCGAGGACATGCTCGCCGCCGTGCGGGATGCGGGATACGAGTGGGTCGCCATCACCGACCACAGCCAGACCGCCGGATACGCGGGAGGGCTCACGCCGGACCGCGTCCTTCTCCAGCGCGCCGCGATCCGCGCGATCCGGCCCTCCTTCCCGGATCTCACGATCTTCCACGGCACGGAGGCCGACATCCTCGCCGACGGCGCGATCGATTTCGGCGACGAGTTCCTGGAGGGGTTCGACGTCGTCGTGGCCTCTGTGCATTCCCGGTTCGGGCTCCCCCGAGAGGAACAGACGCGCAGGCTCATACGCGCCGTGCGCAATCCCCGGGTCACGGTGCTCGGGCACCCGACGGGCCGCCTCCTCCTCTCGCGAAGCCCGATCGACGTCGACGTCGAGGCGGTTCTCGACGCCGCGGCCGAGTCGGGATGCGCGGTCGAGATCAATTGCTCCCCGGACCGCCTCGATCTCGACTGGCGGTTCTGCCAGGGCGCCGTCCGCCGCGGCATTCTGATGGCGATCGACCCCGACGCCCACTCGGTCGGCGAGATCGGCCTCGTCCCCTACGGGATCAACGTCGCCCGCAAGGGCTGGGTCACGGCCGCCTCCACGCTGAACGCGAAGAGCGCCGCGGAGTTCGGAGCCTGGCTGGCGGGGCGCCGGGAGGGCTGACGGAGCCGGAAATCGAGAGCCGAGCGACCAACGGGAGCGAGTAGGCCGCGGCACTCCGCGGTCAACTCACAGGGATCGAGTCTGAACTCTCCACTCTGAACTTTCGACTCTCAAAAATTACCCTTGACTCAGTTACTAAATTACTGAATAGTTATTTATATATGGGCCGTCCCGCGAAGGTCCGCCGCGACCAGGTCCTCTCCGCCGCCCGCGAAGCGTTCGTCCGCGGGGGCTACGAGGGCACGACCCTCGCGGACATCTCCGCCCGGCTGGGAGTCTCGCCGGCCGCGCTCCTGCGGCACGCCCCGACGAAGCAGGCCCTCTTCACGGCCGCCATGGACGAGACACCGGGCCCCGAGATGCTGCCGCTCGCCTTTCTCGCGCAGGTGCCGGGAACCGCGGACCCGGCGGCGGTTCTCCGCCAGGTCGCCAACGCGTTCGTCCCCTTCATCCAGGCGAAGCTGCACGAGAGCCTCGCGCGTTGGGTGCATTTCAAGAGGGTGCCGGGCCTCGGCCGCCTCCCCCTCCCCTTCGACCCCGCCTCGCACCCGACGCCGCCTCAGCGCAACCTGAAGCTGCTGGAGGACTATCTCCGCCGGGCGCGCCGGGCCGGCCGCGTTCGCCTGCGCAACCCCCGCGCGGCAGCCGTCGCCTTCGCCGCTTCGCTGCACTCGTTCGTGATGCTGCAGGAGGTCGTGCAGGCGCTCGAAGACCCCCTCCCCCTCGAGGAGTACCTGGACACCCTGATCGACGTCTGGAAGCGGGGCGTGATCGGGAAAGGAACGACACCATGAAGAAGCGCGCAATTCTCCTCGGGGTCTTGATCCTCGCCGCGGGAGGAGCGTTCTGGGCCTTCCGCTCTCGAGGCGCCGAGAAGCCGCTCGTTCTCTCCGGATCCATCGAGGCGCGGGACGTCGAGGTCGGATCGCTTCTCGGCGGCCGGGTCGCGAAGGTGCCGGTGGCGGAGGGCGCCCGCGTCTCCCGGGGGCAGTCGCTCGTCGTCTTCGAAACAGATCTGATCGACCTCCAGCTGCGGCAGCAGGAGGCCCGCGTCGCGGAGGGCAGGGCGAACCTGGCGCGGATCGAGCGAGGGCCGAGATCGGAAGACGTGGCGCGTTCCCGAGCCGAGGCCGACAACGCGGAGCGCGAGCGCCGCCGCCACCGCGCTCTGCTCGATCAGGGCGTCATCGGCCAACAGCAGTACGACATGGTGGCGACGGGCGCGCGCACGTCGCTCGAGACGCTCCGGGAAAAAGAGCGCGGGAGCCGCCCGGAGGACGTCGCGGCCGCCCGCGCCGCGCTGCAGCGCGAGGAGGCCCAGCTCGCATACCTGCAGCGGCAGAAGCAGGAATCCGTGGTCGTCGCTCCGGCGGACGGCATCCTCGAGTCGATCGACCTGAGGCCCGGCGACCTGGTCGCTCCGAACCAGCCCGTGGCGAAATTGATCGAGCCGTCTCAGATCTGGGTCCGGGTCTACGTCCCGGAGCCGTCGCTCGGCCGCGTGCGGGTCGGCGAGAAAGCTTCCGTGCGGGTGGACACTTTTCCGAATCGCAGCTTCGCCGGGCGCGTGGTCGAGATACGGACGGCGGCCGAATACACGCCTCGCAACGTCCAGACTCTGGAACAGCGGATGGACACGGTCTTCGGCGTCAAGATCGCGATTGACCCGGCGCCGGAGCTGAAACCCGGCATGGCGGCGTCCGTCGTGATTTCGGAGACGCCGTGAACGACGACTTCGGCATTCGCGTCGAGGGGGTCTCGCGGGACTTCGGCAAGGTGCGGGCGCTCGACCGCGTGACGCTCGCGGTGCCGCGTGGCGAGATTTACGGTCTCCTCGGTCCGAACGGCTCCGGCAAGTCCACGCTGATACGGATCCTGTGCGGTCTGCTCGCGCCGACCGAGGGGCGGGCGTGGGTCGACGGCCTCGATGTCGCGAAGCAGAGCGAGGCGATCCGCGGCCGCATCGGATACGTCTCGCAGCGGTTCTCCCTTTATGAAGACCTCACGGTCGACGAGAACCTCGACTTTTTCGCCTCAGTCTACGGCCTGAAGAACGCGGAGCTGAAGGAGCGACGGGAATGGGCGATCGACCTGACCTCCATCGGGCCGTATCGCTCCCGCCTGGCCGGGCAGCTGTCGGGCGGTTGGAAGCAGCGCCTTGCCCTCGCCGCGGCTCTGATGCACCGGCCTCGCGTGGTTTTCCTGGACGAGCCGACGGCGGGGATCGATCCGGTCGCGAGAAGGGAGCTCTGGAATCTGCTCTTCGCGCTGGCGGCGGAGGGAGTCACTCTCTTCGTGACCACCCATTACATGGACGAGGCGGAGCGCTGCGGGCGGGTCGCCTATCTCTACCTGTCGCGCATGCTCGTGGAGGGCTCCCCCGACGAGCTCACGAAGCTTCCCGAGATCACGCCGAACGGGACCCGCCGGGTCGAGGCCGGGTGCGAGCGCGGCGTCGCCGCGGTCATGGGGCAGGCGCGCGCCCTCCCCTACGTCCTGGACCTGACGATCTTCGGCAACGCCCTCCACATCCTGGTGCGCGCCGACGTCTCCGATGCCGCGATTGCCCGGGATCTCGAGCAGGCCGCGGGCGAGCCGGTCCACATCCGGACGATCGACGCCTCCCTCGAGGACGTCTTCGTCCGCCTGACACGGCTGCAGCTCGAGAAGAGGGGCGACGTGCCGGTCGCGGCCCCCGTGCCCGGAGCCGTCAAGGCGTGAGGGGTTTCGTCGCGGTCCTCAAAAAAGAGGCCAAACAGATGATCCGCGACAAGGGCACCCTGCGGTTCGCGCTTCTGCTTCCCGCCTTCCAGCTCGTGCTCTTCGGGCTGATCGACACCAACGTGAAGCACGTGCGAACCGTGGTCCTCGACCTGTCGCGCAGCGAGGAGAGCCGGACGCTCGTGCGCGACCTGACCAACACGAGTTTCTTCGACGTGATCGAGTACGCGCCCTCCCGGACGGCGATGAGGGAACGGATCGTGGCCGGCCGCGCCTCGGTGGGAGTCGAAATCCCGCCGGACTACGCGCGCCGCCGCCTGAACCGCCAGGCGGCGGACGTCCTGGTTCTGATCGACGGATCCGACTCCTCGATCTCCGGCCAGGCCCTCGCGGCCGCCAACGGCCTGACGCTGTCGGAGTCGCTCGGCGAGCTGCTTTCCCGCGCCGGGACGCGCGACCTTCCCGTGCGGGCACACCCGCTCTTTCTCTTCAACCCGGATTCCCGGAGCGCGAACCTCCTGATTCCCGGCCTCGTCGCGATCCTCCTGACCTTCTCCGGAACCCTTCTCGCCGCCTACGCGATCGTGCGGGAGCGCGAGCGCGGCACGCTCGAGCAGCTGATGGTGACTCCGGCCTCGCCGATAGGCGTGATTCTCGGAAAGCTCCTGCCGTATCTGGCGCTCGGATTCCTCCAGCTCATCCTCATCCTGCTTCTCATGACGCTCGTCTTTCGCGTTCCGATCCACGGAAATCTCGCCCTGCTGCTCGCCCTTTCGGTCGTGTACCTCTTCGCCCTGCTGTCCCTGGGCCTGTTGATCTCGTCGCGGGCCAGCACACAGATGGAGGCGACGCAGTTCGCGCAGATGTTCCTGCTCCCGTCGATCATGCTGTCGGGTTACATTTTTCCGCTCTCCTCCATCCCGGGCCCGCTGCGGTATGTCTCGTCGATCCTCCCCGCGACGCACTTCATCGCGATCGCCCGCGGAATCATCATTCGCGGAGCCAACTTCACGGACCTCTGGCGCAACGTCGCGGCGCTCGTTGCCATCGCGGTGGTCCTCGTGGCGGGCAGCACCCGGGCCTTCCGGAAAACCATTTCGTAAGCCGCGCGCCTCCGCCGCCCGAGCGGCCAGCTGATCTAGAATGCTCCTTCCCCCCGAGGAGAAGCGATGCTCATGACCGCCGCACCGGACTCGACGCTGCGACCGGATCGCCCATGACGGAGGAGACTGCCCTCGCCGCCATCGCCCATCCGGAAAAGATTTCCGAGATCGCCAGGCACGTCGAGAGCATCCTCCGGCTCCTGGGCCTCGACCTCGCGGATCCGAACATCGCGGAGACACCCGAGCGTGTCGCCAAGATGTACCTCGAGCTCTTTCGGGGCCTCGACGAAGGCGCCGAGCCGAAGGTGACTCTCTTTCCCAACGACGAGCGATACGCCGCGATGGTCATCGAGAAAGACATCCCCTTCTATTCGATGTGCTCGCACCACCTGGTGCCGTTCTACGGGCACGCCCACATGGCGTACATCCCGAACGACAAGATAATCGGCCTCTCGAAGATGCCGCGGATCGTCGACTTTTACGCGCAGCGCCCCCAACTGCAGGAGAGGCTGACGGAACAGGTCGCCGGCTTCCTCTCCGAAAAGCTGACGCCGCAGGGGGTGATGGTCGTCATCGAAGCGCGCCACCTCTGTGTCGAGATGCGCGGCATCAAGAAGCCGGGCGCCCTGACCGTGACGTCGGCAATCCGGGGAATCTTCTACAACCGGCCGGTCCGCGAGGAGTTCCTCGACCTGTTGAACCGGCGGGGATAGCGGAGGACGGCGCCGGGAAACGGGAGCCGAGCGACCAACGGGAGCGAGACGGCCGCGGTACTCCGCGGTCAACTGGATGTTCCAAATCCCGCTCGCAACGCGCGGACGCGCGCGAGGCCGTCCAGCGTCCGCGCGCCGTGCCAGCAGAAGTCGTCTCCCGACACGAAGAGGCGAACCCGTTCGGACCCGAAGAGCCGTTCGCACTCCGCTCCGTGCTTGTCGGCCGTGAAGGGGAACGGCTCGTCGGGAAAGAAGTGCACGTCGGCGCCGCGGGTCAGCGAGTCGGCCGGAGATGTCTCCGGGTACCTGTCCGCCTCTCTCCCGTACACGTTGACGCCGCCGGCGAGCGCGATGAGGTCGGCGATGTAGGTGTCGTCCGAGACCGTCATCCACGGGTCCTTCCAGATCCAGTAGGCGTAGAGAAACGGCGGGGGCCGCGGCGCGGCCTCGAGGGCGCCGATCTCGCCTTCGAGGCGGCGGGCGAGCGCGTCCCCTTCCGCCGGCGAGCCCAGGCGTAGTGCCCACCTCCGGATCTCGGCCGGAACCTCGGAAACGGTCCGAGGAAAGCTCACGAGGACCTCGACGCCGGCGTCGCGCAGCGCCTCGACGTCCTCTCGCCGGTTCTCTTCCTGATTGGCGAACACGAGATCCGGCTTCAAGTCCAGGATCCTGGCGAGATCCGGATTCTTGGTGCCGCCAATGCGCGGCAGTCCCCAGAGAAGGCCCTCCGGCCGCACGCAGAACCGGGTCGCGGCGACGAGCTGCTTCAACCCGCCGAGCGCCACGATCGTCTCGGTGATGGAAGGACAGAGCGAGACGATCCGCCGCGGCGCGGGCATGGGTGGATCTTATGAGAGACGGGTTCAGCGTTGAGCGTTCAGCGTCGGGCGTTGTGTTGGCCACGCGGCGAGATTTCACTCGGCGTGCTCAAGATTGTCGACTGAGGATTCTGCCCGCCTCTCTCTGGACGCTTAACGATCGACCCTCAACGCTCGACATCCCGTAGACTCTAATGAGTTGGACCTTCCCGCCCGCGACCTCGCCGCGCTCTTCCGATCGAAGAACCCGCTCGTGCTGTGCGAGACGGTCGAGGAGAAGCGCTTTGAGTCCCTGGTGCGCGGAGTGGCCGGGGAGCTCTCTCTGCCGGTCTCGACGTGGAGTGCGGCGAGCGGCCTTTCGCCCTGCCATCCCGCCGACCAACCGAAGACGTGCGAGCTTGCCGCGGCGCTCAAGCAGATCCGCACCGCGACGGGGGACGGCGTCTGGATCCTGAAGGACCCGCAGGCGCATCTCGACAACGCGACCACGCTCCGAACGCTGCGCGAGACCGCGCAGGAGTTCGCCGGCTCCGCGCGCACGCTCGTCCTGGTCGGGCCCGCGCTTCCGGCGCGCGCGGAGCTCGACGAGCTCGGAATCCGGTTCGACTTCGCGCTTCCCGGTCCCGACGAGCTGCGCCATCTGGTCTCGGACACGATCCGGCGCTACAAAAAACAGGTCCAAGTCGTCCTCGCACCGGAGGACGTCGAAGGCCTCGTGACCGATCTTCAGGGGCTCACCTCCTTCGAGGCGGAGCGGGCGCTCGCCCGCGCGATCGTGGACGACGACGCTCTGACCGCCGCGGACCGCCCGCGAATCCGGGAGAGCAAGAAGACGCTCGTCGAGACCGGGGGCCTGCTCCAGTTCTTTCCGTCGCCGCAGGGGCTCGAGTCCGTGGGTGGCCTCGCCCGCCTGAAGAAATGGACTGCCTCTCGGAAGGTCGGCTTTCTTCCCCCGCCCGGAGCGAAGCCCCTCGACCCGCCACGGGGCCTCCTTATCCTGGGAGTGCAGGGGTGTGGCAAGAGCCTCGCCGCCAAGGCCGTGGCCGCGTCGTGGGGGCTGCCGCTGCTCTCGCTCGACGCGGGCCGCCTCCTGGCGCCCTACATCGGCGAATCCGAAAGAAACCTTCGCGACGCCCTGAAGCGCGTCGAGCGGATGGCGCCCTGTGTGCTCTGGATCGACGAGATCGAGAAAGCGTTCGCCTCGTCCCGCTCTTCCGAATCGGACGGCGGCGTCTCCAAGCGTCTGGTGGCGGCGCTTCTCACATGGATGCAGGAGAGGACCGCGCGCGTCTTCATGATCGCCACGGCCAACTCGGTTCAGGAGCTGCCTCCCGAGATGATGCGAAAGGGCCGCTTCGACGAGGTCTTCTTCGTGGACCTGCCCGGCCCCGCGGCGCGAGCGGAGATCTTTGCACTTCACCTCGCCTCCCGGGGCGAGATGTCGAAGAAGTTCGACCTCGATCGCCTCGCCGCCGAGTCCGACGGCTTCTCCGGCGCCGAGATCGAGCAGGTCATCGTGTCGGCGCTCTACGACTCCCGGGGGACCGGGTCCCCGCTGGACACCACGAACATCCTGGTCGCCCTGCGGTCCACGCGTCCCCTCTCCGTCGTGCGCTCCGAGCAGATCGCGGCTCTCCGCGAGTGGGCGGCGGAGAGATGCGTGCCGGCGGATTCAGCCGAGGTTGAGCGTTGAGCGTTCGGAACGCTCAACGCTCAACGCTCAACCGCCCCACTCACCTCGCTATCGAGTACGCCGACTCCAACGCGGCGGGATCACCCTCCGCGCCCCCCAGATACCGGTGGAGCCAGTCCATCACGGTGGCGTGCCACAGGCGGGAGTTGCCCGGTTTCAGGACCCAGTGCCCCTCGTCGGGAAACGTCAGAAGCTTCGACGGGACGTTCTTCAACTGGAGCGCCGTGAAGAGCTGGAGGCCCTGCCCGAAGGGGACCCGGAAGTCCTTCTCGCTGGTCACGACGAGCGTCGGCGTGTGGAACTTGTCCACGAAGCGCGAAGGGTTCCACTTTTCGTAGACGTCGGACGTCCACGGCCAGCCGCCGAACTCCGCCTTCGGGAACCAGAGCTCCTCCGTCTCGAACGCCATGGACTTCGTGTCGAAGATGCCGTCGTGCGAGACGAAGGCGGCGAATCGGTCCGTGTGCCCCAGGAGCCAGTTCACCATCCACCCGCCGTAGGACGCGCCCGCGGCGCCGATCTTCGTCCTGTCGACGTAGGGCAGCGACGCGAGGTCGTCCGTCTGCCGCATCAGGTCGTCGTAGACTTTTCCGCCCCAGTCGCCGGTGATCTCGTCGAGGAACTTCCGGCCGAAGGACGTCGAGCCGCGGGGGTTGGCCGCATAGACGACGTAGCCGTACCCCGCGAAGACCTGCGGGTTCCATCGCGTGGACCAGCCGTCGCCCCACACGCCCTGGGGACCTCCGTGGATCAGGAGAACCGCCGGGTATCGCCGCGACGCGTCGAATCCGGGAGGAAGCACGAGCCATCCGTGCAGCTTCGCGCCGTCGGAGGCCGCGACCCACCGCTCCGAGGCGTTCATCCCGAACGCGCCCTCGCTCAGGAAGGCGTCGTTCGTGTGCGTCAGGGCGTTGGCATTTTTCCCGCCGGCAGTATCGATCGCGTAGATCTCGGGAGGGTGCGTGGCGAAGCCCGCGTGGAAGAAGAGCCGCCGCCCGTCTCGAGACGGCTGCAGGTGGGCGGGTGCGCCACCCGTCCAGAGCGGTGTGGGATCAGCGCCGTCGAGTCCGATCCGGAAGATCGTGCCGTGCGCCCGGATGGTGGAGACGAAGTAGATCGAGCGCGAGTCCGGCGCCCACGCGATCTCTTCGACCCAGTCGTCGAAGCGGGGCGTCAGCTCGCGGGAGCGGCCCGAGGCGCGATCGAGGAGCAGGAGCGTGAAGCGATCCGACTCGAACCCCGGCCGGCGCTGCGCCCGGTACGCGATCCATTTTCCGTCGGGGGAGAACCGTGGCGAGCCATCGAAGGCGGGATTTCCCGCCGTCAGGTCCGCGGCCTTGTTGCCGCCGGCGTAAGGGACGATCCAGAGATCGGCGTTCGTGGACGACGCCAGGATTTTGTCGGGGTTGGACGCGTACACGAGATCCTTGCCGTCCGGAGAGATCTCGTAATCCTCTCCCCCGCCGACTGCGAACGCCGGGGCGTCCCGGTCGCCCGGCGTCAGGTCCGACGCGGCGGGACCGCCGGGTTCGACAGGCAATCTCCAGAGGTGAGTGCGGAGGCCTTCCTGCCAGGCGTCCCAGTGCCGGAACAGAAGACGCTCGGCCACTCGCGCCTTGATGGCGGCCCCTTCGCGCGCCTTCACCTTCTTGTCCAGGCAGGAAACGTCCTGACATTCGGGAAAGACGTCGGAAGCCACGACCAGGGAGCGGCCGTCCGGAGCCCATCGAAAACTGTTCACCTCCGTCGGGAACGACGTCGCCTTCTGAGGCTCGCCGCCCGAGAGACGGATCAACCAGACCTGCGAGCCTCCCTCGCGATGGGACAGAAAGGCGATCGTTTTCCCGTCGGGCGAGAAGGCCGGATCGGAATCCCGCTTGTCTCCGGAGGTCAGCCGCCGCGGCGCTCCGCCTCCCGTGCTCGCCAGCCAGATCGCCGAGGGCGTCCGGTTCGCCGCGGTGTCAGGCGTGCCGACGCCGTAGGCGATCCACTGCCCGTCCGGCGAGAGAGAAAAACCGCCTACGCGCTGGACGCGCGCCAGATCGTCGAAGCGAAACGGGCGCGCGAGCCCCGCGGTGCCAGAGGCGAGAAGAAGGAGAAGGACGGAGAACGCCCTTCCGGAGAGACGGCTGCTCATGCGAAACCTCCGGGCGGATTCTATGGGCGTCGGCCTCCGGGGCAGGCCCGCTGTGGAGTGATCGCCGTCGGCCGCACGGTCAAACGCCGCTCCGTTTGCTATCATCCCGATCCCCCCGGGAATGCGCGGGAATGTCGCAAAAGGAGTCTCTCGTGAGCGCTGTCCTCGAAGAAAAGATCCCCTCGGAGGCCCCGCTCGGGCCCTCGGTCGTGAACGACTTCTCGATCCACGTCGCCACGGCCAACGGTTCGGGCAGCCAGTCCTCCAACAGCATCCTGATGCGCGCGATCTTCCAGATGGGGATTCCGGTCTCGGGCAAGAACCTCTTCCCGTCCAACATCCAGGGGCTGCCGACCTGGTTTACGATCCGCGCCTCCAAGGACGGGTTCATCGCCCGGCGGCGGGACGTCGGGGTGCTGATATGCATGAATCCGGAGACGGCGCACGAGGACGTCCGTACGGTCCACCCGGGCGCCGCCGTCATTTACGAGGAGAATCTCAAGCTCCACACGCTGCGCAACGACGTGCACTTCTACCCGGTCCCCTTCTCGAAGCTGGTCCTCGAGCTCGTCCACGACGGCAAGCTGCGCCGGCTGGTCGTCAACATGATCTACGTCGGCGTCGCCGCGTGGCTTTTGAACGTAGACCGCGAGGAGATCCAGAAGGCGCTCTCGAAGCAGTTTCACGGCAAGGAGAAGGCGATCGAGGTCAACTGGACCGCGATCCAGGGCGGCTGGGACTGGGCCGAGCAGAACCTGAAGAAGGCGGACCCCTTCCGGCTCGAGCGCATGAACAAGAACGCCGGGAAGGTCATGATCGACGGCAACGCCGCCGCTGCGATCGGCTGCATGATGGCGGGCGTCAACGTCGTCGCGTGGTATCCCATCACGCCGTCTTCCTCGCTGGCGGAGTCCCTGATCGACTTCTGCCGTGAATATCGGAAGGACCCCATCACGGGCAAGCCGACGTTCGCGATCGTGCAGGCGGAGGACGAGCTCGCCGCCGCCGGGATGATTCTGGGAGCCGGATGGGCCGGCGCCCGCGCCATGACGACGACCTCGGGACCGGGCATCTCCCTCATGTCGGAGTTCGTGGGGCTCGGCTACTACGCGGAGATCCCGGCCGTCATCTTCGACGTGCAGCGCGTCGGTCCTTCGACCGGGCTGCCGACCCGGACGATGCAGGGCGACATCCTCTCGACGTACTGCCTCTCGCAGGGCGACGCGTTTCACATCCTGGTGATCCCCGCGTCCGTCGAGGAGTGCTATACCCTTTCGATGGAGGCCTTCGATCTCGCGGAGCGTTTCCAGACCCCCGTTTTCGTGATGATGGATCTCGACCTCGGGATGAACAACTGGATGGCGGAGCCGTTTCCGTATCCGGACAAGGGGATCGACCGCGGCAAAGTAATCCGGACCGCGGAGGAGTTCTCCGCACACACACAGAAGTACAAGGAGTTCGCGAGATATCGCGACGTCGACGGCGACGGGATTCCCTGGCGGACGCTGCCCGGGATGATCGACAACCCGGCGGCCGCCTACTTCACGCGCGGCTCCGGCCACACGGAGCGGGCGGCGTACTCGGAGCGGCCCGAGGACTACAAGAACAACATGGACCGCCTTTCGCGCAAGTTCGAGACCGCTCGGCTGCACGTGCCGAAGCCGGTCGTCGAAGGCGAGGGCTCCCGGATCGGGGTCGTGCAGTACGGCTCCTCCGACTTCGCGGTCCAGGAGGCGCGGGCGATCCTGAAGCGCAAGGGCATCGCGACCGACTGCCTGCGGATCCGAGCCCTCCCCTTCACTCCGGAAACGAGGCACTTCATCTCGCAGCACGAACGCGTCTACGTCGTCGACCAGAACCGCGACGGCCAGATGTTCTCGCTGCTGTCGCTCGAAGCCGGGCCCGACGCGGCGCGGCTCAAGTCCATTCGGCACTACGACGGCTTCCCTCTCGACGCCGAGACGGTGATCGAGGGCATCGAAGCCGGGGAGAAAGTCTGATGTCCTCGACCGCCGAGCCCAAAGCGCCGCCTTCGAACCGCCTCGGGTTGGACGTCAAGCAATACGGCGGGGGCAAGTCCACTCTCTGCGTCGGCTGCGGACACGACGTCATCACGCGCCAGATCACGCAGGCCTTCTTCGAGATGGGGGTCACGCCCCACAAGGTCGCCAAGATGTCGGGAATCGGCTGCTCGTCGAAGACGACGGCCTACTTCGTGGACCGCGGCCACGGCTTCAACGCCGTCCACGGACGCATGCCCGCGGTCGCGACGGGAGCCATGCTCGCCAACCACCATCTCCTGACCATCGGCGTCTCGGGAGACGGCGATACCGCGTCGATCGGCGCCGGGCAGTTCGTCCACCTGCTCCGCCGCAACCTGCCGATGGTCTACATCGTCGAGAACAACGGGGTCTACGGCCTGACAAAAGGCCAGTTCTCTGCGACCGCCGACTTCGGGTCGAAGCTGAAGAGCGGCGTCGTGAACGATCTGCCCGCGATCGACCTCTGCGCCATGGCGATCGAGCTCGGCTGTGGCTACGTCGCGCGTTCGTTCTCGGGAGACATGAAGCAGCTGCTCGGACTGTTGAAGGGCGCGATCGCTCACCGCGGCACGGCTCTTCTCGACGTCATCTCTCCCTGCGTCACCTTCAACAATCACGAGAGCTCGACCAAGTCGTACAAGTGGGCCAAGGACCACGAGATCCCCATTCAGGAGATCGGGTTCGTCCCCTTCTTCGAGGACATCCACGTCGACTACGACCCCGGCACCACGCAGGACGTCGCCCTTCACGACGGGTCGCACATCCGGCTGAAGAAGCTCCGCGCGGACTACGACGCCATGGACAAGACGTCGGCCTATGCCCTTCTGCACGAGGCGAAGGAGAAGGGCGAGTTCCTGACGGGGCTCATCTACGTCGAGCCCGAGAAAAAGGACTTCCTCTCGCTGCTCGGCCTTCCCGATCAGCCCCTCGCCGCGATGACCCTCGAGCAGACCCGGCCGGGCCCGGAGGCGCTGGAGCAGATCATGGAATCCCTGCGCTGACCCTTCGCGTTGCCGGCGGGAACAATCGACCGTAAAGGGAGGTTCTGGACCTCCGGAGGATCCATGCGCCGACTTCTTGCCGTTTCCGCCCCCCGGGCCGGTCTCCTTTCTGCTGCGTCGATCGTGGCCCTCGTCGGGTTCTCGACGTTTGCCGACGCGCAGCATCAGCACGCCGCGCCCGCCAAAGGGACGGCCGCAAAGGCCGCTCCCGCCGCCACCGTCGCGGAAAAGAACTCCTGCGGCGCGTGTCTCGAGCGCGGCGCGGTGCTCGACCCCGCCAGGTTCTCGAGCTGGGACAACCCGGACGTCAAGAAGTCGTACGAAGCCGCGAAGAAGTATCCCGACACGATGGACCGGCTCCATTGCTTCTGCGAGTGCAAGGAAAGCCCGAGAGAGCACCACAAGACTCTTCTCACCTGTTTCACGAACGATCACGCCGCGGGCTGCGGAATCTGCCAGCACGAGGCCCTGATGGCGGCCAAGCTCAAGGATCAGGGGGCCTCGGACGAGGAAGTCGAGATCACCGTCGAGGCCGTCCACAAGACCGACGGCCACCCGCCGACCGCGGGAAGGGGTAATTAGAGACGTTGAGCGTTCAGCGTCGAGCGTCGAGCGTTCAAAAGAGGCGCGTGATTTCCGAGCCTCGATTATTGAGTCGAGGATCCGCGCTTCCGGGAGCCGTGACGGCCGAGTTTCGAGTCTGAACGCTCAACGCTGAACGCTCGACGCTCAACCGTCCCCGTGCGCTCCCCCTTCGGCCTCTCGGAAACCAAACCCCGTCACTTCCGGGAGATGGCCCGGATCGCCTGGGAGAACCGCGACGAGATCCCCTTCGCCTGGAGGATCCTGACCCGCGGCGTCTGCGACGGGTGCGCGCTCGGAACGAGCGGTTTGAAGGACTGGACCATCCCGGGCCCGCATCTGTGCATGGTGCGGCTGGAGCTGCTCCGGTTGAACACCATGCCGGCGCTCGACGCGGCCCGTCTCGCCGACGCGCGGTCACTGGCGCCGCTTTCCGGCCGTGAGCTGCGGCGCTTCGGTCGGCTTCCGGAGCCCATGCTCCGCCGCGCCGGAGAGCCGGGGTTCCGGGTCATCCCGTGGGACGAGGCTCTGTCCCTCGCGGCCTCCGAGATTTCGGCGGCGCAGCCCGAGCGCCTTGCGTTCTACTTGACGTCGCGCGGGATCCCGAACGAGACGTACTACGCCGCGCAGAAGGCGGCCCGTTTTCTCGGCACGAACAACGTCGACAACTCGGCGCGCCTCTGTCACGCCGCTTCGACGACCGCGATGAAGAAGGCGCTCGGGCACGGAGCGTCCACGGGGACCTACCGCGACTGGATCGAGTCGGACCTCATCGTGTTCTTCGGCTCGAACACGCCCAACAACCAGCCCGTCACGACCAAGTACCTGTACGAGGCGAAGAAAAACGGCGCGCAGATCGCGGTCGTCAACCCGCACCGCGAGCCGGGATTCGAACGCTACTGGATCCCCTCGGCGCCGGACAGCGCTCTCTTCGGGACGAAGCTCGCCGACCACTGGTTCGAAGTGGACACGGGAGGCGATCTCGCTTTCCTGAACGGCGTGCTGAAGGCGCTTCTCGAGATCCCCGGTGGCGTGGACGAGGACTACGTTCGGGCGCGCACGCGGGACTTCGTGCAGGCGGCCGCCACGGTACGGACCCAGAGCTGGGCGGAGATCGCCGCCGCCTCGGGCTCCTCGGAAGACGAGATCCGCCGCTTCGCCCGTCTCCTCGTAGACCGCCCGAAGGCGAATTTCGTCTGGTCGATGGGGCTGACGCAGCACGCGCACGGGGCCGAGACCGTCCGCGCGCTGATGAACGTGGGGCTCGCCCGCGCATTGCCGGGGCGCCGGGGATGCGGGCTGATGCCGATCCGCGGCCATTCCGGCGTGCAGGGCGGCGCCGAGGTGGGCTGTGCCCCCGGGGTCGAGCCCTCGGTTTCCGACCGGTGGCGGAAGGTCTGGGGATTCTCTCCCCCCTCCTCCGGCGGGATGGCGACGATCGCCCAGGTCGAAGCGGCGGCCGACGGCGAGGTGGATGTCTTCTGGATCGTGGGAGGCAACTTCCTGGAGACCCTTCCCGATGCGGCGCGCAGCCGCCGGGCTCTCTCGCGGCCGCGCCTGCGCGTGCACCAGGACGTCGTGCTCTCGACCGCGATGCTGGTCGAGGGGTCGGGATCCGTGCTCCTGCTGCCCGCCGCCACGCGTTACGAAACGCCCGGCGGGGTCACCGAAACCTCGACGGAGCGCCGGATCATCTTCTCGCCCGAGATCCCGGGGCGCCGGGTCGGAAGCGCTCGACCCGAGTGGGAGGTCCTGCTCGAGGTCGCCGCCCGCGCCCGTCCGGCCGACGCCGCCCTCATCCGTTGCCGCTCCCTCGCGGACCTCCGCCGGGAAATGGCGCGGGCCATCCCTCTCTACGAGGGGATCGAGGCGCTCTCCCTCGCCGGCGACCAGGTCCAGTGGGGCGGCGAGCGCCTCTATTCCGACGGGCGCTACGCGACTCCGGACGGCTTCGCGCACTTCGCCGCGGTGCCGCTCGTCGACCGGCGCCGGGACGCCGGCTGCTTCTCCGTGTCGACGCGGCGCGGCAAGCAGTTCAACTCGATGGTCCAGAGGGAGACGGATCCCCTGACGGGCGCTCGCCGGCGGGACGTCCTGATGAGCCCCGACGACGCGAGGGCGCTCTCGCTCGCAGAAGGCGAGGCCGTCCGCCTGGTCTCCGACTCCGGGGAGTTCCACGGCGACGTACGCCTCGCGCCCATCAAGTCAGGCAACCTCGAGGTGCACTGGCCGGAGGGAAATCCGCTCCTCTCCGACGCGCTGGACCCCGATTCCGGAGAGCCGGACTACAACGCGGTGGTGAGGGTGGAGAAGGTGGAGCGTTGAGAGTTAAGAGAGTGAACGCTTCCCTCTGAATTCTGAGCTCTCATCACGACTCTCAACTCCTCCGACCTGCGGCGCGGACGGCCGGTACGCGGGGAGAGTTCCGTGGATCCGCATTCCGGCCCGCTCGCCGTCGCCTGGATTGATCCGCTCGGTCGACGCGTCGGTCGGAGGCACCGTTCCGTCGCCCGGGTAATAAGGCCGGTATCCATATCCGTCCTTGACCTCGGAGCCGGGCGCCTCGCGGAGCTTGTCGATTCCGAAGACCGCTTCCTGCCGGTTGAAGAACGCCAGCTCGTAATTGCGCGTCATCCAGATGGCGTCCTTCGGACAGGCGTCGACGCAGAAGCCGCAGTAGACGCACCGCAGCATGTCGATGTCGAAGACCACGGGGTATTTCTCGTAGGAGATCTGGGGGTGCTCGCCCGCGACGATCGTGATGCAGTCCGCGGGGCACGCCTGCGCGCACATGTAGCAGGCGACGCATTTCAGGGTCCCGTCCTCCCGCGTCTTCAGGATGTGCTTGCCGCGGAACCGGCCGGAGTAGTCGCGCTTCTTCTCCGGATACAGGATGGTCGGCAGGTTGCGGATCCGGATGAGATTCTTCAGGAGGTGCCGCATCGTGACGGCGAGCCCGCCGAAGATCTCAGGCAGGTAGAGACGCTGCGAGAACGTCAGCTTCTTCGGGACGCGGACCGAGACGTCGATCACGCCGCTCATCGTTCGAGCTCCCCGGCGATGATGTTCAGGCTCCCGAGCGTCGCCACCGCGTCGGAGATCGAGCCGCCCTCGATGATCCTTTCGAACGCCGCCATCGCGGGG
>JAIVJS010000015.1 GCA_020199905.1 Acidobacteriota bacterium | reverse complement strand
GTCCTATACGCCTGCGGCGACGCCTGTGCGGTCCTCGCCCGCCGCCGAACCGTCCGATGCCTCGAGCCGCTCCGCCCTGCGCACGCTCGCGATTTTGATTCTCTGGGCGGGTCTCCTCTGGGTCGCGAGCTACGCCGCTTTGCGCCTTCCGGTCCCGGCGCGCGAGGGCTGGCCGCCCGACATCGCGCGGCGGGCGCCCCCGTTGGCGCGGTACGACTCGGGCTGGTATCTGAAGATCGCGGAGAACGGGTACGGGCCGCCGCCTCCGCCCGGCGTCCCTTCGGAGCACGTCTTCTTTCCCCTCTATCCCGCGCTCACGGCGGCGCTCTCGCGGGCTCTGCACATCGACCCGTTCGCCGCGGGGCTCGCTCTCTCTTTCGCGGCGATGGCGGCCGCGGGGGTGCTCTTCGTCCGCGAAGGCCGGCGCCGGCTCGGGGAACGCGATTCCAGCGCGGCTCTCCTCTTCCTCCTTCTCTTTCCCACCTCCTTTTTCTTCCTTTCCATGTACGCCGAGTCCCTGTTCCTGCTGCTCGCTCTCCTCGCCTTTCACGCCGTTTGGAGAGGAAAAGCGGGGTCCGCCGCCCTCTTCGGGTTCCTGGCGGGACTGACACGGCTGCCCGCCCTCGCGCTCTCGGTGCCGCTCGCTCTCGCGTGGCTCGCCCGGTCCCCGGCCGCCGGACAGACGCGGGGCAGGTCGGATTGGGTCCGGGCGGGCCTGATCGGGCTCGCTCCGGCGGCCGCCGTCTGCCTGTGGATCTTCGGGGTCGGACTCTACTTTCGGGAGCCGGGCCTCTACTTCCGTCTTCAGGAGTCCTGGAACCGCGGCGCGTCCCCGCTGGCGGGGCTCGCGCAGTGGGGCGCGGCGCTCCCCTCGAGGATCGCGCGGGGGGACGCGCGAACGCACCCGGTGTTCCTGATCGATTACGCGAACGCGCTCGTGTTTGTCGCCCTCGGGATCTACCAGGCGTTGCGCCGCCGCTGGGCGGACGCGACCTGGACCGCGGGGGCGCTCCTTCTTCCCGCCGCGACCGGGATCTCCGCGAGCGTCCCGCGCTACCTGACCGTCGTCTACCCCGCCTTCTACGCTCTCGCGGAGATCTTCCGGCGCCGGCCCGCCGCCCGGTGGGTCTGGTGGATCGCCTCCGCCGCCCTGCTGGCCGCGGGCCTGACGGCCTTCGTCCACTGGAGGTGGGTGGCGTGAGGACGGCAGGCGGGAGTCGGAGGGAGCGGGCCTTCTCGCGAGGCACCTTCGTTTCCCGTTTCCCGTTTCCCGGCCACCGCCTTCCACTAGAATCTCGGCCTCTCTCAAGCGAAAAGGAGCCCTCGATGGACAACGGATTCTCCAAGGACAGTCTCGCCACCTATGCGGCCGGGCAGCGCGAGCGCTTCGAGCGCACTCTCGCCGAGCTCGTCGAGATCCCGACCGTCTCCGTCGAGCCCGAGCGCAAGCCCGACATGCGGCGGGGCGCCGATTCCGCGGTCCGCCTCTTAGAATCCATGGGAGCGAAGGCGAAGCTCTACGAAACACCGGGTCACCCGATCGTCTATGGCCGGTTCGACCGGGGCGCCGGTCTGCCGACGATCACCGTCTACAACCACCTCGACGTGCAGCCCGCCGAAGGACCCGACTGGCGGACGTCTCCCTTCGAGTTCGTCAGGCAGGGCGACCGTTACTTCGGGCGCGGCACGACGGACGACAAGGGGCCCGCGATCACGGCGCTCTTCGGCGCGAAGTACGCCTTCGACAACGGCGTGGCCGCGAACATCCACTTTCTCTGGGAGTTCGAAGAGGAGATCGGCAGCCCGCACTTCGAGACGACGATCATCGATCGCGCGAAGGACTTCGCCACCGACTCGGTCGTCGTCTCCGACACCGTGTGGGTCTCGCGCGCGCGGCCGGCGCAGCCCGCGGGCCTGCGGGGACTCCAGGGTCTCCGCTTCGAGCTCAAGACCGGGCAGACCGACCAGCACTCCGGCACCGCGGGAGGCGCGGCGCGCAATCCGGTCACGGAGATGTGCCAGTTGATCTCCGAGTGCGTCGACGGAAAGACCGGCAGGGTCAAGATCCCGGGGTTCTACACGGACGTCGTCCCTCCGACCCGAAAAGAGCTCCAGGACCTGGAAGGCTGCGGCTTCACCGTCGCCGGATTCAAGAAGGACCACCTCTACAAGACACTCCGCGTCGAGGATGCGCTCGAAGTGATGAAGCGCATCTGGATGATGCCGACCTTCGAGGTTCACGGTATCGCCGGCGGATATCAGGGGCCCGGGGTCAAGACGATCATCCCGCCCAAGGCGACGGCGATCGTCTCCTGCCGGCTCGTGCCCGACATGAATCCGAAGAAGATCGTGAAGCTGGTGTCCGACTTCGTCAAATCGAAAAACCCGGACGTGAAGATCACGGCGGAGCACGCGCTGCCGGCCTACCAGGGAAAGACCACCGGGCCGTACGCCGACGCCATCCGTTCCTCGATCAAGCTCGCGTTCGGGAAGGAGCCGGTCTTCGTTCGCGAGGGCGGCTCGATCGGCGCCGTGCTCTCGATGGAAAAGGTGCTGAAGGTCCCCGTCTTTTTTCTCGGTCTCTCCCTTCCCGAGCACGGCTACCACGCACCGAACGAAAACTTCGACTGGTCTCAGGCGAAGGGCGGCATGGCGGCGTTCGCGTCGTACTTCCAGCAGGTGGCGGCGATGGGATCGGCCGGTGGGAAGGCCTTGCCGGCGGCGCGGGCCTAGCGGCGGAATTCGCGGCCCGCGAGCGGGTTGGCCGTTTCTGGCAGCAGCGCCGCCTCCCGCCCGGAGCGGCGCGGTGTGCGCGGCTCCCTAATCCTTCTCGAACCCGAGAAGGCGCCGGAAGAAGCCGCGGCGATGGCTCTCGTGACGCAGCAGGAGCGTCTCGAGCTCTCCGCGATCGAAGAAGATCCCACCGCAGGTCGGACAGCGGTCGATCTCCGTTTCCTCGACGCGATCGAGCGCCATCTGGTCTCCGTCGCGCGGGCAGCGGCGGCCGGCGGTCGCGCTCTGGACACCGGTCAGCCGGCTCGCGGCCTCGGCCCGGCGCAGTCGGGCGGCCTCGATCATCTCCGCCTCGTGCGCGCGGAACCAGCCGTCTTCCCGCTCCTGCCGGATCGCCGCCGTGTCCCAGTGAGTCCCGTCCGGTTTCGTGGGTCCCCTCATGTCAGCTCCGGATTAGTTGAAGATCATCAGTTGAGAGTTCAGAGTTCGGATAACTGAGAGCTGATCGCTGATCGCCGACAGCTCACAACTCCCTCATCTCAACACATCTTCGAGCGCGGTCGAAGCGTCGGTTTTCTCGTCCCGATACTTGACGATCACGGGTGTCTGGAGCGAGAGGCCCCATTCCCGGCCGCGGCCTTCCTGGACCGCGCGAGCGCCCGGGACGACGACCGCCCGCGCGGGAATCTCGAGGGGCCGCCCGGGGACCCGACGATATTCCTCTCCGCGAACGAGGTCGTAGACCGGCGTGCCGCCGGTCAGGATGACGCCCGACGCGAGAACCGCGCCCTCGCGGACGATCGTTCCCTCATAGATCCCGCAATTGCCGCCGACGAGGACGTCGTCCTCGAGAATCACGGGAAGCTGTCCGACGGGCTCGAGCACGCCCCCGATCTGCGCCCCTGCGGAGATGTGGACGCGCTCTCCCACCTGAGCGCACGAGCCGACGAGCGCGTGCGAGTCGATCAGCGTTCCCGCCCCGACGTAGGCGCCGACGTTGACGTACGCCGGCGGCATGATGGTCACGCCCGGCCCGATGTAGCAGCCGTCGCGCACGGAAGTCCCTCCCGGCACGATCCGGATGCGCGACGGGCCGTCGAACATCTTCAACGGCATGGTGTCCTTGTCGAAGAACGGGAAGTCGGAAGCGGCGAGCGCCCGCACGAGTCCTCCGGCCCGAAACCCCAGGAGAATGCCCTCCTTGACCCACGGATGAACCGTCCACTGTCCGTTCTGGCGCGTCGCCGCCCGTATCGATCCATCGTTCAAGCCCGCTTTCAGCTCGCGAAACAGCGCGCGAAGCTCATCGGAGGAATGCTTCTCCGGCGACGCCGCGGCTTCCGCCACCCGATCCGCGAGCGTGCCGGCTCCGCGTTCTTCGCTCATCGCTTCGCGCCTCCGCGTTTGCCTGAGAGCTTCATTCCGACCACGACGGCCTCGATGCGGCGGCGCGTCTCATCCCGGACAGGAGCCAGAGGAAGCCGGAGCGTCTCCCCGCATTTCTTCATCAGGGAAAGAGCGCACTTGGCGGGACCGGGGCTCGATTCCCAGAAGTTCATCTCCATCAGAGGGAGCCAGCGCGCCTGGAGCTTCCGCGCCGCCGTCCAGTCGCCTTCGAGCGCGCGCGCGACCAGAGTGCGCATCTCGCCGGGGATCTCGTTCGAGGCGACCGAGATCAACCCGCGGCCGCCCAGGGCGATCAGCGCCAGGGCCGTCGAGTCGTCGCCCGAGAAAACCGCGAAATCCGGCGGCACCAGGGTCAGGAGGCGGGCGATCTTGCCGAAATTCGGAGAGGCCTCCTTCAACCCCACGACGTTGGGAACTTCCGCGAGCCGGAGAATCGTCTCGACGTCGAGGTCGGTCCCCGTGCGGCCCGGGACGTTGTACACGAGGATCGGCAGGCGCGAGGCGTCCGAGATCGCGGAATAGTGGCGAAAGAGACCCTCCGCCGTCGGCTTGTTGTACATGGGGGTCACGGAGAGGATTCCGTCGGCGCCGGCGGCTTCCGCGTCGCGGGCCCAGAAGACCGCTTTCGCCGTGTGATTGCCGCCGGCTCCCGCGATCACCGGCACGCGCCCGTTGGCGGCGGCGGCGACCGCTGCCGTCACCGCCTTGCGCTCGTCGCCCGAAAGCGTGGACGCCTCCCCGGTCGTCCCGCACGGCACGAGAAAATCGATGCCCTCCGCGATCTGCCACTCGACCAGGCGCCCCAGCGCGCCGAAGTCGATCCGCCCCCGCTCGTCGAACGGCGTCACGAGCGCCGTACCGCATCCCTGCCATTCCACCCGCTTGCCCGGACCCTTCACGAGACCTCCTTCTCGACTTCCGCCAGCAGCTCTCCGAACTCGAAAACTCCCGACCGGCCGGCGATACGCTCCGCCGCCCAGACCGCGCCGCGCGCGAAGCCTCCGCGGTTTCGGGCGCGGTGAATGATCTCCACTTCATCGTCCGCCGATTCGAACACGAGACGGTGAGTCCCCGGAATCGTCCCCGCCCGGATGCTCGCGACCGCCGGCGGGCTTCCCGTCGCGTTCTCGACGAGCGCCGCGATCTTCCTCGCCGTCCCCGACGGGGCGTCGCGCTTTTGCGCGTGATGCTCCTCGACGAGGTAGGCCGCGTATCCCGCGGGCCCGTAGAGCCGGGCCGCGCGCGCCGCGAGATCGAACATGTGCATCACACCAACGGAGAAATTCGCGGAGTGGACCAGGGCTCCTCCGCCCGCGGCAAATGCCTCCGAGACGCGAGGCAGCTCCCGGCTCCAGCCCGTGGTGCCGCACACGACTCGGGAGCCCGCGCCGGCCAGGCGGATCAGATTATCGACGGCCGCCCCCGGAGCGGTGAATTCGAAGACGACGTCCGCGGCGCCGAGCCGCTCGGGAGTCAGGCCGGCCGCCTCCCGGTTGGCGGCGGAATCGAGGCTCCAGACGACGTGGTGTCCGCGCGCCTCCGCGGCGGAGCCCACTTCCCGCCCCATCTTCCCCTGGCCGACGAGTCCGACACGCACGGCTAGCGGGCCTTTCCGAAGAACTCACGGTGAAGGAGAGAGACCGTCCGATCCACGTCCTCCTCCGCCACGACGAAGGAGACGTTCCGGCGAGAAGCTCCCTGCGAAATCATCAGCACGTTCACGTCCTCGACCGCGCGGAAGATCCGCGCCGCGATTCCCGGAGTGAACTTCAGATTCTCTCCCACCAGGCAGACGATCGCGCGGCCGCGCGCGACGTCGACGTCGCCGAGGCTCGCGAGCTCTTCGCGGATCTGCGGCAGCCGTTCGGGATCGTCGACGGTCACGGAGACCGAGACCTCGGAGGTGGAAACCATGTCGACGGCGGTCTCGTGCCGGGCGAAGACGTCGAAAATCGTCCGCAGGAAGCCGGCGGCCAGGAGCATGCGGCTCGAGGACACGTCCACGGTCGCGATGCCGCGCTTGCACGCGATCGATCGCACGTCTTCCGTTCCTGCCGTCGCTCCGGAGCGGATCTCCGTGCCCGGGCCTTCGGGCTTCCTGGCATTGCGCACCCTCACGGGAATCCCCTTCTGGATGGCGGGGGCGAGGGTCAGCGGATGGAGCACCCGGGCGCCGAAATACGCGAGCTCGGAGGCCTCCTCCGCGGAGATCGTGTCGAGCACGCGCGCCTCGGGCACGATCCTCGGGTCCGCGGTCATCATCCCGTCGACGTCGGTCCAGATCTCGACCAGGGATGCGCCGAGTCCGGCGCCGAAGATCGCGGCGCTGTAGTCCGATCCGCCGCGTCCGAGGATCGTGGTCCGGCCGTCCGGCGTCGCGCCGACGAAACCGCCGACGACGGGAATCTCTGCGCGGGCCGCCGGACCGCCGAGCCGGTCGAGAGCCCGGGCCTCCGTTGCCTCGAAGTCGGGTTGCGCCCTCCCGAAGTGCGCATCGGTGACGAGAACATCCCTCGCGTCGACACGCACCGCGGGAAGGCCGCGGAGAGAGAGCGCCCGCGACACCAGCAGCGAAGAAATGAGCTCGCCCTGGGCGAGAAAATGATCATGCGCCTCTGCCGGGACTGACCGGAGCACGGCGACCGCGGCGGCCATGCTTTCGAGCTCCACGAAAAAAAGCGCGAGCTCGGCCTCGACGGGCTGCGCCCGGTCCTCGAAGAGATCGCCCGCCACCGCGAGCGTGGCGCGCGCCACCTGCATCAGCGTCCTCTTCGCTTCCCGGCCGTCGCCCCGCGCCGCCTGGGAAAGGGCGTCCGCCAGCCGATCGGTCGTGCTCCCCATGGCGGAGACCACCACGACGGGACAGTCCCCACGCGCATGCGCCGCGCCGACGATCTCTGAAAGCCTTTCGAGGGCGGCCGCGTCTTCGACGGAAGTGCCGCCGAATTTCTGGACGATCACGCGGACGCCGCGCGCGCCCCCGTGACCATCCGGCGCGGCCCCGCGGCCGTCAGTCGAGAAGCCCGGTCGCGCACGCGTATTCGGCGTTCAAGACGGAGGCGCCGGCGGCGCCGCGGATCGTGTTGTGGCCGAGGGCGGTGAATTTCCAGTCGAACACGGGGCACGGCTTCAGACTTCCGACGGTGACCGACATCCCGCCCCCGAGGTCCACGTCGCGGCGCGGCTGCGGCCGGTGCGGAAGGGTCAGTGGGACGACCGGCCGTTCGGGGGCGGAGGGCAGACCCCGGACGCCCTCGGGAGCGCGGAACTCTTCCCACGCGGCGTGGACTTCGGACAGCTCGGCCTTCTTTCGCAGCTCGACGGACACCGATTCCGTGTGCCCGTCCTCGACCGCGACGCGACATGTCATCGCCGAGATCTCGAAGCGCGCGGGGGTGACGCGCTCGTCCGAGAGATCGCCGAGAATCCTCCGGGTCTCCCGCTCGATCTTCTCGGCCTCTTCGGGAATGTCCGGGATCACGTTGCCGAGAATGTCGAGAGACGGCACGCCCGGATAGCCCGCGCCCGAGACCGCCTGCATCGTCGCGACGAACACCCGTCTTATTCCGAAGGCGCGGTGCAGCGGCGCCAGCGCGAGGGCGAGCACGATGGTCGAGCAGTTCGCGTTCGTCACGATTCCCCCGGTCCAGCTCCGGTCCCGCCGCTGCCGGTCGAGAAGCCGCAGGGACTCCGGATTGATCTCGGGCAGAAGGAGCGGGACGTCCTCGTCCATCCGATGCGCGGAGGCATTCGAGAAGACCAGGATTCCGCGGCGGGCGAGCTCCGGTTCGACCTCTCGCGCGAGCGCCGCGTCGAGAGCGGAGAAAACCAGCCGGCAGGGCAGATCGTCGAGTGCCCCGCAGACCCGCATTCCCGCCAGGCGGTCCGGGATGGCAGTCGGAAGCCGCCAGTGCGCCGCCTCCCCGTAGGACCTGCCGCGCGACCGATCGGAGGCTGCCACGCATGCAATCTCGAACCAGGGATGGTCGGCCAGCCGCTCGACGAATCGCTGCCCGACAGTGCCGGTGGCTCCGAGCAGCCCGACGGGGATTCTGGAGGTCATCCCTTCGCAGCATAACGGACCCGGCCGGGAGAAAAGCCTCTATGATCGAAGGGCGTGAGTCCCGAATCCAAACCCGGCGGGCCCCTCTGCCCGACTTGCGGCCGGCGGATCGCGGCATGGCGCATGGAGCATTGCGTCTATTGCGGCGCGGTGTTCCCGGACGGTCTCAAGGAGGGTTTTACGGAGCCCGACGCGTTGAAGTGGGTCGAGCGACCTTCCCTGCCGAACGACGCGGCCCGGCAGCTGGAGCTCCTCAAGGTGCTTCCGCTGGAAAAGAAGCGCCCCGCGGCGGCGTATCTCGGGCTGCTCGTCCTGCCCGTCTTCGGGATCCTCTTCTACCTGCTTTACCAGCTGGTCCTCAAGACGTCCCCCGCTTCCGCATTCCTGGTGTTGATCGCGGGCGCCGGCTTCTTCGCGTACCTCGTCTGGGCGCTTCTCAAGCGCTCGTAGGATCGGAAGGGAGCGGCGGGACGTCGGCCGGCCGTTGAAGAGCGCGCCGGAGGACTCCCCCGGCGCGCTCTCCTCGTCTCTACGGTTATCGAAGCGGCGTCAGACGACGCGACGACCCGAGATGAGCCGGATCAGCAGCACGACCACGGCCACGACCAGGAGGATGTGGATGAAACCGCCCATGGTGTAACCGGACACGAGGCCCAGAAGCCAGAGAATCAGCAGGATCACAAAGATGGTCCAGAGCATGATGAAAATCCTCCTCGTTCAAAGTGGGCCAAGCGCCGCACTTACCGGGACTGAGAGCGAAGGTCATGCCAAGCCGGCGGACGGGCGAACGGCGAAGGGGGAAAGAGGGTGCGTCCCGGGATTTCCGTGGCCGGCGTCGATTCCGGCCCCGCTAGGATGCATCCATGGACCTTCCTCTGAAGAGCCCGGCGGAGCTCGCTGAGCGCCTCGACCTCGCCGCCCCGGGCCGGCTCCTGCTCGTCGACGTTCCCGAAGCCCTGCGGAAGGTTGCGATGAAGGAGCGGGATGGCGAGGAGGGTAAGGAGACCCGCGTGGTGGAAGGCCGGGCGCTGCGGACCGTGAAGGACCCGTGGGAGGCGGTCCTCCTGTGGCGGGAAGACCGGGTCGGCTCGCAGGCCATCCTCGAGGCCGTCGCGCGGCGCGTGCCTCCCGGGGGGGTTGTGTGGATCATCGTCGCCCTCCGGAAAGTGACCGGGGTGGCCACGTCCGGGGCCCACCGGCTCGGGATCGAGGATCTCGTTCGCAGCTTCCGACCCGGCGAGTGGGTCCGCGACCGGGAAACCCGAATCTCGGCGTGGCACGTGGCCTATCGGTTCGTGAAGGCGGCTTTGAGCGGGAAGGAACGGGGAACGGGAAACGGGAAACGGGAGCCGAGCGACCACCGGGAGCGAGACGGCCGCGGTACTCCGCGGTCAACGAGATCGGGAATCGAAGAAAAAATGCCGCCGTTCGCCTTTCACCTCCCCCCAGCGCCCCGCCTCATTCCACGTACGGAAAAAACCGCCCCTCCACCAGAAAAAAGCGGCCGCTCGCAACGACCAGCTGGCAGCGGCTCACCTCGAGCGTGGTTGCGACGGACACTCCCGGCGCATTCAACGTGATCGGGTACATGACTCCGACTTTCAAGCCGCTGTTGAACTCGAACTTCACCCCGATCGACGTGACTTCGATGACGCGGCGCGCCTTCTCCCAGCGGATCTTGATCTCATACTCGTCCGGGGAGAGCCGGTGATGTCCGGTCCCCGCGGCGCGCGGCGGCGCAGGCCGGGGGGGATCGGTCTTCCTTTCGGTCATCGGTGCAGGACAGTCCTCCGCGGCGCGGCGGACCGGTTACGAAACCGGCGAGCCGTACCGTTCCGAGAGAAGGGGCCATCGGCCAGCGCGATCGCGGTCACTCAGCTCTTTGCGGCCAGTGAGGTCGCAAGCTCGATGGCGGCATTCATACCCTGTTTTTCTCGAACCGTTCGCACACGAGCCTTCTCGGCGGGCTTCAGTCCCCGCACGTAACCCATGTATTTGCCCTGAAGCCGGCGCAGAGCGCGGACCTTCGGGGACATCGGCCGCCGCGCGCGCGGCTTTGACGCCGTGCGGCCATCCGCCTGGGGCCGGCCCCGGCGCCGCGCGGACGACCGGGCTCCGCTTTCTGACAGGCTCTCGAGCGAAGCGAGCTGCTCTCTCAGATTTCGAATTTCCTGATCGCGGCCGCGAAGCGCCTTCTCGATCTGCGTCGGGCGCACGGCTTTCTGCGACAACAGTGCATTCAGGACATAGTGAGATTGATTCGGTGTCAACTTTGTCATCGTTATTCCTCTAGTTGCCAGGTATTGCCGGCTGTTTTTGCGCCATCCGATCGCGGCTGGCAGTTTACAACAGCGATTGCCAGCCGAATGAGACTGTCGAGCCGACAGTCAGCGCCCTTTCCGCCGAGTCACTTGCGCCGACCGGCGGCGGCTTTTTCCTTGCGCGGCGCGGCCTTCTTCCGCGTGGCGGCGGGCTTCAACTCCGCCCGAGGGAGCAGCGCTTCCACGACTTCGGGACGGATGGTCTTGCCCTCCGTCATGACATACGCCCTGTGCACGACATTGCGAAGCTCCCGCACATTGCCCGGCCACGAATAGGACTGGAGAAGGTCGAGCCCCCGGGGCTCCCAGCCGATGACTCCGGCGCGCTCCTGTTCCTCGATCAGCTTGCGAAAGTACTCCGCGAGAATCGGAATGTCGTCCGGTCGCTCCGCCAGTGTGGGAAGCGACAATGGGAACACATTCAATCGATAGTAGAGGTCCTCGCGCAGCTTGCCTTCGCGTATCGCGTCTTTGGGGTCTCTGTTGGTCGCGGAGATCAGCCGCACGTCGACTTTTAACTCCTGCGATCCGCCGACCCGGCGAAGCGTCTTGTCCTCCAGGACTCGCAGCAGCTTCACCTGGAGCTCGGCGCCCATCTCCGTGATTTCGTCGAGGAACAGCGTCCCGCCCATCGCCTCTTCGAAATATCCGAGGCGTCGTTTCTCGGCGCCAGTGAAGGACCCTCGCTCGTGTCCGAAGAGCTCGCTCTCGATCAGGGTCGGCGAGATTGCGCCGCAGTTGAAGGCGACGAAGGGCTTGCCCGCGCGGCGGGAGAGCCGGTGGATCGTGCGCGCCGCGACTTCCTTTCCGCTGCCGGACGCTCCGGTGATCAGGACGGGCGCGTTGGAGCGGGCGACTCTTCGAATGACGTCGAAGATGCGCGACATCGCTTCGGAACGTCCGACCAGATCTCCGAGCCGGCCGGTCTCCTGCAGCTCGGCGCGAAGGGTCTCGACTTCCGTCTCCAGCCGCCGGCGGTCAGCCAGGCGGTTGAAGACGACCTCGAGCTGGGCGGGACGGAGAGGTTTCAGGAGGTAGTCGAAGGCTCCGGCCCGCAGCGCTTCGATGGCGTTGTCGATCGAGCCCTGTCCGGTGATGACGATCCCCTCTCGATCGGGGTCGGCTTCGCGCGCGAGCTTCAGGATCTCGATTCCGTCCCCATCGGGAAGATGGATGTCCACGATCAGGATCCGGGGGTCGAATTCTCCGAGAGCCTTGCCCGCCTCCTTCGCCGTTCCGACGGAGAACGGCTCCCCGCCGAGATCCTTGATGGATTCCTCGAGCCCTTTCCGCGTGGCCATGTCGTCTTCGACGATGAGAACTTTCAACGAGGTCCCTCCGGTAGATCGAGCGTCGCGACGACGCGATCCCCATCCTGTTCGATCCGCAGCGTGCCGCCCGCGTCCGCCGCGGCCACCCGCGCGCGGGAAAGGCCCATCCCCCAGACCTTTCCCCGGCGGGCGGATTTCGGCGAGAAGAGCGCGTCGGTATTGTCGGTCTGCAGCGAACCGGGGTTTTCGACGCGCGCGAAGACGTGGCCGTCCTCGCGCCCGAGAAGGACCCGCACCGATTCCGCGCCCGCGGCTTCGACCGCGTTCACGATGAGCGCGGCGAGCGCCGCCGCGAGCGCCCTGTGGCCGCCGATCACGGACGCCCCGGTCGCCCCCTCCAGCCGGACCCCGGGGTGCTCCGCCGCCGCCGCCGCCGCGACGGGGTCGAGATCGAACGGCGCCGCGGGCTCCGGGTCCTCCAGGAGGAACTCGCGTCCCCGGTCGAAGAGGTCGAAGGCCTTGGCGAGCTCCGTTCGGGCGACCGTGAGAGACTCCGTTGGGTCGATTCCCCGGCGAACGCGGCGATCCGCCCCTTCGAGATGGAGCGAGACGGCCGACAAAGGCGTCGCGATATCGTGGAAAAACCGCTTCAGAAAGTCGCGCCTGGCCGGAGTCGCCAGGTCGTCAATGTGGGCCAACGGGCATCCTCTTTGCTAAAAACCGGAGGATCCGGAACGACGCATCGTATGACAATTGTTTCCGGGTAAGACTAACCCATGAACGAGACCCCCGCCCCGGCGTCCGGACCCCGATCGGCCCTCCGGACGCGCCTGAGGATCTATTCCGCGGTCGGTCTCGCCCTCCTGGGCGCCTGGCTGTACTACACGGTCAACACCGTTCTCGGGTTGTACGACGTCACCCTCGCCATCGAACAGAGCACGGATCTGCGGCAGCGCGTGCTCGACGCGCAGGGAGGGTTGAAAGATTCCGAGGAGTCTCTCGAGCGATACATCGCGGGCGGACAGGGCTACGACCTCTCCCGCCACCACGTCGCCCGGACTTCGATGCGGACGGCTCTCGGGGCCATCCGCCGCCCCGCCGCGACCGTAGGAAGCCGCGGTTCCCTCGAACGCGCCGAGTCGGCGGAGGAGATCTACTCGCGGGCCGCCGACCGCGCGATTGCCGCCTGGAATCCGGATCAGCCGGCGGCGGCGCGGCAGATCCACGATGACGTGGCGAGGCCCGCAGCCGACAAGCTCAGGGAATTCCTGTCGGAGCTCGAAGCGCGTTTTTCGAGGAGCGGGGCCTTCGCGGAAGAACGCCTCAAGGACTCCCGCGACTCGGCGGCGAGGGCGATCGGCATCCTGGCGATTCTCATCATCGTCGGCATCTTCTGGATTCTCTCCGACGTGGGCCGGCGCATCGTCGTTCCGCTCGGCGCCGGCGCCCGGGCTCTCGAAGATCTCGCGTCGGGCCGCACTCCGCCGCGCCTGCCAGAGCAGTGGGACGGCGAAGCCGGACAGCTCGGCCGGCAGTTCAACCGCGTCGCGGACCTGTTCGCTTCCCGCGCCCGCGCGCTCGAGGAACGGGACATCGAAGCGTCGGTCAACGCGATCCTGACGGTGGCGGCGACGGTCAACGATCTCTCCGGATTCGGCACCGCCACGATGGAGAAGATCCTCGAGGTCAGCGGCGCGGCGTCCGGCGTCCTCTACCTCCCGGACTCGGAAGGAGCCTTCGAGGCGGTCGTTTCGCTCGGCGGCTCCGAAGGCGGCAGCGCCGTGGGACGCGAGGAGGCGGCGCGCGCGGCGAAGGAGCGCCGGCCGGCGTATCTCTCCGTGGAGCCCCAGACACCGACGGTCAACGTCCTGGATGGAAGAATCCTTCCGCGCGAGACCGCGCACATTCCGCTGGTGTACTTCGACCACGTCGTCGGGGTGCTCGCGCTCGGCGCGACCACGGCGTTCACCGCCCGGACCCGCAACGCCCTCTCGGCGATCGCCCCGTCGCTCGCCGTCGCTCTCGCGAACGCCGCGGCCAACGAGCGGGTCGCGGAGCAGTCGCGGCGTCTGTCGGAGCAGAACGAGCTCTTGGAGGAGCAGCGAAGCCGGATCGGCCGCACGGCCGCTGAGCTTCAGCGGGCCGGAGAGCTGAAGGACCGGTTCCTCGCTTCCGTCTCCCATGAGCTTCGCACGCCCATGACCGTCATCCTGGGCTTCACGGGCACACTTCTGCGCGAAAACCAGGGACCGTTGAACGCCGCTCAACGCGACAGCCTCGAACGGGTGCAGCGCAACGCAAAGCTCCTCCTCGGTCTGATCAACGACATCCTGGACATCTCCAAGATCGAGTCCGGAAAGGCGGAAGTCGACAGCCAGCCGATCTCGATCGCCGCGTTTCTCTCCCAGGTCGAGGCGGACTATCGGGACGCGGCCCGTCGCAAGGGTCTGCGTCTGACAACGGCGGCGGCGCCGGGTCTCTCTCAGGTCACGTCCGACCCGGCGAAGCTGACGCAGATTCTGTCGAACCTCATCGGCAACGCGCTGAAGTTCACGGAGAAGGGGTCCATCTCCGTTCGCGCGGAAGAGAGAACGGGCGGGCGATGGGCGCTCGTCGTCGCCGACACGGGGATCGGCATCCCGGAGGAGGAGCAGGGCGCCATCTTCGAGGAATTCCGACAGGGAGAAGGCGCGGATCACAGGGGGCGCGGCGGAACGGGACTCGGCCTCGCGATCGTGAAGAAGCTCGCGATATTCCTGGGCGGCACGGTGTCCCTCGAGAGCGAGCCCGGACAGGGATCTCGTTTCACGGTGACGCTGCCGCTCCTTCCCGTTCCCGCCGCCGCGCCGAGCGCGATTCCCATTCCCGAGCGCGACCGGCCCGCGTCCCGCACGGTCCTGATCGTCGACGACGACGAAGGCGTCCGGCGGCTTCTCGCCCTCGAGCTCGAGCCGTACGGCGTGCGCGTCCTGGAAGCCGGGGACGGCGCCGAGGGGGTGAGGCTCGCCAGGACCGAACGGCCGGACGTCGTGCTGCTCGACATCCAGATGCCTCGCATGAGCGGATGGGACGCCCTTCGAGAGCTCAAGGAATCGCCCGAGACGCGCGGGATTCCGGTGATCGTCCTTTCGGTGGTGGAGAATCGCGCCTTCGGGCTCTCGCTCGGCGCCTTCGACTATCTGGTGAAGCCTCTCGGACCGCCCGACCTCTTGAGCGCGCTCGGGCGCGCCGGAGTGCTCGCCTCCCGCGGGCATGTTCTGGTCGTGGACGACGATCCGGACGTCCGCTCCGTCCTCGAACAGGAGCTCCTGGCGGCGGGGTTCCGGCCCAAGGGGGTCGGGGGCGGGACCGAGGCCCTGGAGGAGCTCGACAGGGAACGACCGGCCGCGGTGCTCCTCGACCTTATGATGCCCCCTCCCGATGGCTTCGAAGTTCTTTACCGCATTCGAGACAACCCGAAATGGAAAGATCTGCCCGTCGTGATCGTCACAGCCAAGCAGCTCACGCCGGACGACTACGCTCGCCTGAACGGCTCCGCCCAGCGGGTTCTGCGCAAGGGCAAGGACCTCCAGTCGCTGGTGCGCGAGGTTCTCGCGACGATCGAGGAAACGCGGGCCGCGGCGGCAGCCCCGACCACGGCATGAAAGACCGGAGCTGATGGCGCGAATCCTCGTCGTCGAAGACTCTCCCGACATCCGCGCGCTCGTCCGGATGCTTCTGGAAGCCGCCGCTCATCAGGTCTTCACCGCCAACGACGGACAGGAGGGTGTCACCGCGGCCCGGGACCTCCAGCCGGATCTCGTGCTCATGGATCTGTCGCTTCCGATTCTGTCCGGATGGGAGGCCACTCGCGCGATCAAGTCGGCTCCCGGGACCGCGCGGATTCCGGTCATCGCCGTGACCGCGCACGCGATGCAGGGCGACCGGGAACGCGCGCTCGCCGCGGGGTGCGATGGGTTCGTGGCCAAGCCGATCGACGGAGAGACGTTCGCGTCGGTCGTGAGCTCCTTCCTTCAGGCGACCGGGGGAGCCCCGGGGGAGGCGGCGGCCGCGAGGCCGGATTCCGGCGGTGAGGAAGCAGCGGGGCGCGTTCTCGTGGTCGACGATCAGCCCGAGGTGGCGGAAGTGCTGGCGGCCGACCTGACCGACGAAGGATTGCGCGTCGTCTCCGCGGCGAGCGCCGCCGAGGTTCTCGAGATCTTCCGGAAAGACTCTTCGTTCGACCTCGCGATCGTCGACGTGATGCTGGGGAACGACACCGGCTACGACCTGACCTCGCAGCTGATTGCCAGCTCCGCGGAATATCTGCCGGTTCTGCTGGTCACGGCTGGAACCATCGACCGCGAGCGGGGCTACGCGGCGGGGGCGGACGACTTCATCGGAAAGCCCATCGAGAGCGCGGAGCTGCGCGCGCGCGCCCGCTCCCTGATCCGGATCGGGAAGGCCATCCGGATGCAGGGCCGCACGATCCGCGAGCGGGCGGAGGCGTACGAGAAGCTCGCCGAGCTCGACCGCCTGAAGTCCGACTTTCTCTCGACCGTTTCCCACGAGCTTCGGACGCCGTTGAACACCATCATCCTTCTGTCGCACCTGATCGAGCGGGAGGGCAAGACTCCGGCCGACGAGGACCGGCGGCTGCACGACGTGCGCGTCATCCGGGACAGCGCGGAGACGCTTCTGAGGATGATCAACAACATTCTCGACCTCGCCAAACTCGAAGCAGGACAGAGAGACCTTCACCCCCAGAGGATCGAGCTCGCGTCGTTTCTGCGCGAGACCGGCGACATGCTGGAGCCGCTGGCGGCCGCCAAGGGGATCCGCCTCACCCTCGATCTCTCTCCCGATCTTCCCGAGACCGCCATCCTGGATCGCGAGAAGCTGTCGCGCGTTCTCATCAACCTCCTCTCGAACGGCGTCAAGTACACCAAAGAAGGGGCCGTCACCCTGCGCGCGGCGCCGTGGCAGGACAGCCTCGCGTTCGAGGTCGAGGACACCGGCAGCGGAGTCCCAGCCCATCTGATCGCGTCCGCGTTCGAGCCCTTCCGGCAGATCCGTACCGCGAAAGACGAAGCGCCGAGAGGGACGGGGCTCGGCCTGTCGATCTCGAAGCAGCTGGTCGAGCTCATGGGAGGCGACCTCCTTTTCGACAGCCGGGAGGGGGAGGGAACGCGGGTCTCGATCACGCTGCCGCAGCTGCCTTTCGCCGACGCCGTCGAGCCGTCGGGCGAAAGATGGAAGAGCGGAACCGAGCCGGAGGGCGTCGCCCCCTCCGGCCATGCGCGCCGCGTCATGATCGTCGAGGACGACGTTTCGTCTCGCTACGGGCTCAAGAGCCTCCTCGAGTCAGAAGGCTATGAAGTCGTCGAGGCGAGCGACCTCGCGCAGGCCGCGGAGCGCATCGCCTCCCGCGCGCCGGAAGTAGTGGTGCTCGACATCACGCTGCCGGACGGGGACGGCGCGGCCTGGCTCGCGGGTCTGCGGGAGAGGGGACCACTGTCGTTCCCCGTGATCGCGTTGACCGGGGTCACGGCCGACGAGGACCGCCGCCGCATCGAGCGAGCGGGAGTCGCCGCGGTCCTCCACAAGCCCGTCAACGTGCACATGCTGTTCGACGCGCTGCGGGCGTGCCTGCAGGAAAGCGTCGAGCGTTGAGCGTTAACGTTAAGCGTTCGAATCCGAAACACCTTCGATTCCCGGACCAGTCGACCGCGGAGTACCGCGGCCGTCTCGCTCCCGTTGGTCGCTCGGCTCCGAATTCCCGATTCCCTCCGTTCGCCTCCCGCCTTCCGCCTCCCGCCCCGTCTACGCCAGCACGTCTCTCCTCGTAAAGACGACGAAGGCGAGGGCTACGGCCGCCAGGGCCCAGACCGCCAGGGTGATGACGGAGAACTCCAGGGTCATCCCGGAGATGGGGGGCGGGGAGCCCGAGTAGTAGTCGGGCAGGGGCAGGTTCGTCGGGAAGAGGTATTTCTGGAACGCCCACGTGGGTGCCAGCCGCGGGAGGATCGTCCCCAGGATCAGCGCCGCGAACATGGTCCCCATCGAGGCGGCGGTCGAGCGCAGGAGAACGGAGGCGAGAAATCCGATCGCGCCGACGGCGGCCGCCGCGAACCACGCGAGACCGAAGACGGCGATGACGTCCTCCCACAGCGGTACGGCCCGGACTCCGGAAGCGTCGAAGGTCCCCGCCGTCTGCCGGAACCCCGTCAGGATGGGCACGCCCCACCCCCGGAACCCGTACGCCAACCCCCCGAACAGATACGCCACGCACCCGCCGATCAGCACGGTCAGGCCGATGGCGAGCAGGAGCGCGACGAGCTTCGAGCCCAGGACCCGTGATCTGGAGATAGGGCGCGTCAGGAGCAGCTTGATCGTCCCCTGCGAGAACTCGGAGGAGACCACGTCGGCGGCGAAGACGATCGCCAGGAGATGCAGCAGGAGATAGCTCGCCGCGTTCGCGAATCCGCGGGTGAAGAGAGGCCCCGACACGGCTTCGGGATCGATGTTCCGGTCGAGGTGATACTGCAGCCGGGAGATCTCGAACTGCATCCAGTTCTTCTGCGTATCGGGCATCCGTCCCTGCCGCACCCAGTTGCGCATCCTGGCGACGCGCTCCTGGGTGTCGATGCGCCAGTCCTTCTTCGAGCGGAACTTTTCACGCCCCTGTACCTGCGCGAACACGATCGTGCCGATCAGCCCCACGAGAATCAGAAGCACGAGGCGGAAGCGCCGCCGCTTCCACAGTTTGAGCATCTCGTTCTCGACGAGCGGAAGCACTCTCATCAAAGTTGAGGGATCAGAGTCGAGAGTTGAGAGACGCGAAGCGGGCTCATACGGTCTCTCCTCCGGTCACTTCGAGAAAAACCTCTTCGAGGGATGACGCCGGGCGCTCGATTCCGAAGACTTCGACGCCGGCCGCTCCGAGGGCGCGCACCGCTTCCGGAACTCTTTCCTTCGAGAGGTTCACCGCGACGTCCTCCTCTCCCTCCGCTTCCGCAGTCCCGCTCTCGGCGAAAGGGCCGAGGACCGAGATCGCCACGCCGGCCGGACGCACGGTGAACCGATGGGGCCCGCGGGGCCGGTCGAGCAGCTCGCGGACGGGCCCGCTCGCGAGCGTCCGCCCGCGATGGATGATCGCGACGCGATCGCACATCAGCTCGACCTCGGCGAGGAGGTGAGAGGAGACGAACACCCCGATCCCCCGCTCTTCCGCCAGCGACCGGACGAGCCGCCGGATCTCGCGGATTCCCGCGGGGTCGAGGCCGTTGGCGGGCTCGTCCAGGATCAGCAGATCGGGATTGCCGAGAAGAGCCTGGGCGATTCCGAGCCGCTGCCGCATCCCTAGCGAGTACGTCGACACCCGGTCGTCCAGACGCTCTTCGAGAGACACCCGCTTTGCGATCTCGGGGATTCGCGCCGCCGCTTCCTCGGGAAGCATCCTCGCAAAATGCAGGAGGTTTTCCCGCCCGGTCAGGTACTTGTAGAGGTCGGGCGACTCGACGATGCAGCCCACGTGGGACATCGCCCCTTGAAAGTCGCGGGCCAGGTCGAGCCCCCGGATGTGAATCGAGCCGGCATCCGGGCGCGCCAGCCCGACCAGCATGCGGATGGTCGTCGTCTTCCCGGCGCCGTTGGGCCCGAGAAAGCCGAACACCTCGCCCGCGAGCACCTCGAACGAGACGTCGGCCACGGCCACCCGTTTTCCGAATCTCTTCGTCAGATTTTTCGCTGAAAGGACGACTTCTCGCACGCGCAGGACTTTCTCACAACGGTGCGGCAGCGGCACGGATGTCCAGCGGCGAGGGGCGGTGGAGCGTTGAGCGTTGAGCGTTGAATGTACGGGGAGGACGAGAAGTGGCGTGGCGCGGTATCTCCCTCGTCCTTTCGTTTCCCGTTTCCCGTTTCCAGTTTCCCGGCCCCGGCGCCCCACATATGGACAACCCCGTCCACTCCGTTACTCTCTCGCTTCCATGATCGGATCTTCCCGCTTCTGGCTCTGGCGGCTTCCCGGCGTCGTCGCCGCGGGGGCGACGATCCTCTTCGCCGGAGGCTTCTGGCTCGCTCTCCGCGGCGCCCTCGGTGATCCGATCGGCGCGCCTCCTCCGCCTCCCCAGGCGGCGCAAGCCTCGGTCCGGACGTCCTCGAGGCGTCTGTTGCTCGTTCTGGGGGACTCGCTCGCGCGGGGAACCGGGGATGAAGCGGGCAAAGGATTCTCCGCCGACGTCCTCGAAGTCATGAAAAAGAAGGCGCCCGCGGAGATCGCCAACCTCTCGGTCAACGGCGCGGAATCGGCGGAGCTGAAGGAGCTGGTCGCGAGCGCGAACGTCCGGTCGCTGGCCGCTTCGGCGGACCTGATCCTGGTGTCCATCGGCGGCAACGATCTTTCCCACGCGGTTCCGCGGGGACCGGATCCCGGCATCCGCGCGATCGAGGACGTGTCGACCGCGCGCCGCCGGTACGCCGAGAATCTCCGCGCGATCCTTGGAGATCTGCGCCGCGCGAATCCTTCGGCGCCGATCTTTCTCCTGGGGCTCTACGACCCGTTCGGCGACGCCGGTCCGGGCGGGCGGATGGGAGCCTCGGTGATCCTGAACTGGAACACGCTGATCGAGGAGACGGCGTTCTCTTTTCCGGCCACGCTCGTCATCCCGACCTTCGATCTCTTTGAGCGCCGGCCGGACCGTCTCGCGGCGGATCGCTTCCACCCCAACCGGAAGGGATATGCCGCGATCGCGATCCGGATGGGACAGCTTCTGCCCGAGGCCCCGTAGCCGGCGTCTCGCCGCCCCGCTTTCCTGGCTGACAGCGGACAGCTGACAGCGGTCAGCGATAAAAAAGACCGCCCCTCGCGGGGCGGTTACAAAAGAGGAGATCGGGAAGCGCGAATGTCAGTGGCGCCAGCCGCCCCAGCCGCCGTGCCCACGATCCCAACCGCGGTCCCAGCCGTGACCCCAACCGCGGTGGCCGTAATAGCCGGAATAGCCATAAGGGCGCGAGTACACGTAGGGCCGATACGAGTACGCGTAAGGTTGGTAGTAGGGACGGCTGTAGTAGCCGTCATAGGGAGCGTAGTAGCCGTCGTCGTAGGCGCCCGAATACACGACGGGCGCGTCGCAAACCAGCCAGCGGCTCCCGTAAGAGCGCACCGGGATCCAGCGCGACCGGTAATAGAACCCGTGGCCGTACCGCGGATGACGAATCACCCGGTAGCTCGAAGGCACGAAGCTCCCGACCTCGAAGAACGGATCCCCAAAATCGACGGAGATCCGTCCGTGCGGAGCCGGGAAAGACCCGGAGAAGCGGACCTGCGCGGTGGCCGAAGACGGCGCGGCGAGGGCCACGCCGGCGGCGACAGCGGCAGTCGCGAGAGCGATGCGGAAACTCTTTTTCATCTCGACCTCCTTCGCGGATCACCCGCGGCACACCAGGAGAAGAGGCAATGCCGGTGCCACCATCGCCGCATTGAAAAGAAACGACTTAAGGTGCTCATGGCGGCAATTCCGTGTCTCCCGGCGAGAGCAAACGTCGACGGATGGTGACGCCACCAAATCCTCTCGCGATGGCCGACCGAAATAAAAAAACCGCCCCTTGCGGGGCGGCAAAACGAGGAGACGGACCGAAAGAGAGACAGGCAGAGAGATCAGTCACGGTGCCGGTCGCGGCCCCGATCCCGATCGCCGCGGCCGTGGTCGTGGTCCTCGCCATTGCGCCGCTCCCAGCGGTTGTCGCCGCGGCGGTCGTCGCGATCCCGGCGCGGAAGATGCCCGACGTAGCCGCGGTTTCCGTACGCGCGGACGTTGTACCGGTAGTCGTTACGGCCGTAGTACCGGGAGTAACCTCCGGTGTACCCGCGGATTCCATAGTCCCCGTCCCATCCGTAGCTGCCGTAGCCGGCGCTGTACCCGTACGCCTGGGAGGGCTCGCAGACCAACCACCGGCCGCTGTCCTGCCGGACGGGAATCCAGCGGGACTCGTAATCGAACCCGTATCCCTCATCGTCGCGCGAGTACACCTCGTAGTCGTCCGGGACGCAGGTTCCGATCGGAAACTCGGGCACCCCGATCCCGATCGAGATGCGCCCGTGCGGAAGCGGAAACGAACCGGAGAATCCGACCTGTGCCTGCGCGGGCGACGCGCCCGCGAACGCGACCCCGGCGGCGACGGCAGCGGCGGCGAACGCGACACGGATTCCTGATTTCATCGAAGACCTCCTCCGCGTTTCTCGCGGTTCGAGGAGGGGATATCGCAACGAGTCTGCCATTGCCGCCTGACTGAAAAAAAAGGACTTAACGTTTTTGAGCGCACCGGGGTGTCCTCTCGCGAGGGCGGTTGCTCAGGACGGAGCGTTCAGGACGGTAGAACGTGAAGTGTCGAGCGCCGAGCGCTCATGCGCCAGACGACCCTGAACCCTGACGCTTATGTTGAACTCTCACCTCAGAACTCTCGACTCTCTCGGAACTCTTCCACTCTCAACTCTGAACTCTCGACTACAAAAACTTCCTCACCCTCAGGAACGCCTTCCCGAGCCCCAGCACGATCGAGGTCGCGGAGGCGGCGCGGCCGATCTTCGCGGCGGGGGAAGATTTTCCGAAGAGTTTCCAGGCGGCGGTCCCGGCGGCGGCGAGCCCCGTCGCGGCCATCCCGGCGACCCTCCACTGCAGACGATGGCGGCGCACGTCGTCCACGACGTCGAACATGGCGCCCGCGGCCCGCTGACGCTGGAGAGCGCCCCGTGCCGTGAGCTCGGTGAGCCGCGCGGACCGATCCTTCTCCGGATCCTTCCTGCCTCGGCTCGGGGCGCTCATTCGGAGCCTGCCCGGAAACGGGCCTCGAGATCGTCCTCGTCCTCGTCCTCCTCGATCGGAGGCGACCGGCGAAGGGAATCGCGGACCGCCGCCCAATCTTCTTTGAGACCCTCCTTCGTCGCGGGAAACTCGAAGGGCTTCAGTTTCTTGAGCGCCCGGATCCCGACGAAACCCGCGGCCGCCGCGCCGGCCAGGTAGAGAACGAACGCGACTAGGATCCCGAGCCAGACGCTGTCGAAAAGCTTCGCGAGCAGAACGGCGACCAGCGCGGTAAACAGGAGCATCGCCAGCCATCCGACGACGAGCGCGATGCCGAGCCCCGCGGCGCCGCGACCCGCGAGGCTCCCCTTCTCGGAGACTTCCTCGCGAAAAATCTCGGCGCGGGTTCCGATCAGGCCCTTCGTCGCTTCGAGGGCGTCTTTCAATCGCGCGAAGATTCCGGGAGCGGCGGGCTCATCCAGTTTCGGCGGCAGACGGTTCGAGTTCCACATGTTCGACCTCAATGCAGAGGGGCGGCCGCCTGAGCGCGGCGATCCCGAGAGGGGGTGACTTCGAGCGGGGCGATCCGGATCCCCTCTTCCCGGAACCGCTCATGAATGCGGCGGGCAAACTCGGGAGCGCCGGGTGTGTCGCCGTGAATACAGAGAGTGTCGGCTCGGACCGGGATGCTCGTTCCGTCGATGGTCACGACCCGGCCATCCCGCGCCAGCGAAAGCGCCTGTTCGGCCGCTTCGTCCGCGGAGGCGAGAACCGCGCCTCGCTCCGTGCGCGGGACGAGCGATCCGTCCGGCATGTACCGGCGGTCGGCAAACGCCTCCGCCGCGACGGGAAGCCCGGCCTCGCGTCCCGCCTCCATGAGAAGGGACCCCGGAGGACCGAACAGCACGAGGCTCGGACGCAGCCGGCGCACGCCTTCCGCGATCGCGCGCGCCACGTCCGGAAACTCGGCGGCCGCGTGGTAGAGCGCCCCGTGGGGCTTGACGTGCGTGAGAGTTCCTCCACGCGACCGCACGAAACCGTCCAGCGCGGAGATCTGGTACAGCACGAGCGCCTCGACCGCGTCGGCCGACATTTCGACGCGAAGCCGGCCGAAGTTGGCGCGATCCGGATAACCGGGATGCGCCCCGACGCGCAGTCCGTGGGAGAGCGCGGCGGCCACCGTCTCGTCCATCGAGAACGCATCGCCGGCGTGGAGACCGCAGGCCACGTTGACCGACGTCAGATAGGGAAACAGCGCGGAGTCATCCAGACCCTCGCCGACGTCGGCGTTGAGATCGATGCTCACGACGCCGTCATCCTACGCCTCGCGGCGACGGCTTCCTCCGCCGAGACCGCGCGAAACCGGACGAACGCCCCTGGCCTCGCCTGCGCGACCAGGCGGAAATCCCGCGAGATCACGGTGCCGATCTTGGGATAGCCGCCGGTCACCGGCCGGTCGGGCCCGAGCACGATCGGCTGGCCGTCGCCCGGGACCTGAATCGCTCCGAGCGCCGTGCCCTCCGGGGGGATCTCCGGGCCGGCTCGGAACGCGATAACGGGACCCTCCAGGCGGATCCCCCGCCGGTCGCTCGTCGAGGAAACGCGGAACGGCGAATTCAGCAAGGCGGCGACCCCCTCATCGGCAAACCAGTCTTCCTGCGGTCCCAGCACGATGCGTACCACCGGGTCCGAAATCATTTCGACGTCCCCGGCGGGCGCCCGGCAGGCCCGGGCGGCTTCGGCCGCGGCGCCGGGGGATCGAAAGAGGACCTCGCCCGCGGCCGTCCGGCTTGGGATGTCGAGCGGCCCGGGAGGCGCCAGGCCGCCGGTCACGCAGAGGTACGACCGCACCCCGCGAGGGACCGCGCCGAGCGCGAGCCGGTCTCCTTTTCGAAGGCGCGTGGCGTTCCGCCAGGCGATGGGCCTCCCCCCGACCGACGCGTCGCAGGGGGCGCCGGAGATCGCGACGGTGGCGTCCTCGAGGGCCTCGAGCTCGGGACCGGCGACCGCGAACTCCAGAGCGGCGGCGCCGGCCGGATTCTCGAGCAGCGCGTTGCCGTCGGCCAACGCCAGCTCGTCCATCGCGCCGGAGGGCGGAATTCCCGACGCGCCCCGTCCGGGAAACGGCGGGCCGACGGGCGCGCTCCAGATTCCCGCGGCCACGACTCGAAAGACGGGGATCCCGGCGGGGAGGGCCCGGGCGGGGGACGGGCGGTTTTCGGGCAGCTCCCCGGCGGCGTCGAAGCGGACGCGATCTCCCGGCGCGAGGAGCGCGGGGGGGTCCCGGTCGCGATCGAAGAGAAGAGCGGCCGCCCGTCCGATGAGGTTCCAGCCGCCGGGACTCTCCGCCGGGTAGATCCCCGAATAGCCGCCGGCCACCGCGAGGCTTCCCGCCGGAACCCGTGGCCGCGGCGTCGCGAGCCGGGGAGCGGCGAGCTCGGCCGGCAGGCCGGTCAGGTACGCGAAACCCGGAGCGAACCCCAGGAAGGCGACGCGGTAGAGAGCGGACGCGTGCCGCCGCGCGACTTCGTCGGGGGTCAGCCCCGCGAGGCGCGCCACCGACGCGAGGTCCGGTCCGCCGTACGCGACGCGCAGGACGTGCTCCTTTCCCGATGCAGTCTCCGCGGGCGCTTCGGCGGCTGCGAGCGCCTCGATCCTTTGCGCGAGCTCGCGATGGGAGATCCGTTCGGGGTCGAAGGTGCAGAAGAGGGTGCGGGCGCCCGGGACCGCGTCGTCGGGCGCCTCCACGGGGGACCGAGCGAGAGCGCGGGCGAGCGCCACGGCCGAGCGGTTCGCCTCCTCTTCGGAGGCTTCGGGGAACTCGACGAGAATCGCGCCGTCGGAGACGTGCCGCACTCGAAGCGGCGGCGTCACCGCTTGAGCCGCCAGAGAAAATAAACCGGGATTCCGCTCGCGACGATCGCGTATCCGGGCCAGGTCGTAGCCGGATTTCCCGCGAGCAGAATCACGATCAGCAGCATTCCGGCGGCCGCGTACAGAAGAGGCAGCGCCGGATACCCGGGCGCGCGAAACGGCCTCGGCCACTCGGGCCTCCGGCGGCGAAGCACGATGACCGCGAGCACGAGCATCACGTAGAAGAGGATGTCGACCGAGATCACGTACTTGAGAAGCCTGCCGTAGTCGCCCGAAAGCACGAGGACCCCCGACCAGATCCCCTGCGCCACGAGCGCGCTCGCCGGAACCGAGGCGCGGTTCACGATGGCGAGCCGCCGGAAGAAGAGCCCGTCCCGCGCCATGGCGAACGTGACCCGCGCGCCCGAGAGGATCAGCCCGTTGACGCACCCGAACGTCGAGACCATGATGGCCGCCGCCGTGGCGGCCGCCGCGCCCGGGCCAAACATCGCCATCGCCGCCGCCGTGCCCACGCGATCGGCCGGCGCGTGCTGGATCGCCGCGAGGGAGAGGACGTTCTCGTACGCCACGTTGGCGAGGACGTACACCGCGGTCACGATGAGGCACCCGACGAGCAGCGCCAGCGGGAGTGTCCGTTCCGGCTCCCGGATCTCCTCGCCGGCGAACGTGACGTTGTTCCAGGCCGACTGCGAAAAGAGCGGGCCTACCATCGCGGTCCCGAGGGCCGCGACGAGCGCGGCTCCGCTCAGGGCCTGACCGCTCGGAGAAAAAGCGCTCCAGAATCCCGGGGAGCGCAGCGCGGCGCCCGGGCTTCCGAGAAAGAGGCCGAGGCCAGTCAGCGCGAGCAGCGCCGCCAGCTTCGCGGTGGTGAAGACGTTCTGGGTGCGCGTTCCCGCCCGCAGACCGGTCGCGTTGGTCGCCGTCAGCAGCCCGATGACAGCGAGCGCCACGGCCTGCGCCGGTGAGACCCGGATGGGACCCAGGGTGAACAGGGGCGTCTCCGCGGAAATCGCGGGCCACAGCACGCCCAGGAATTTCGCGAACGCGACGGAGACCGCGGCGATCGTTCCCGACTGGATGACCAGGAAGAGCGCCCATCCGAACAGAAACCCGACGAGAGGGCCGTAGGCCTCGCGAAAGAAGACGTACTGTCCGCCCGCCTTCGGCAGCATCGCCGCGAGCTCCGAGCAGGAGAGCGCCGCCACCATCGTGAGAAGGCCGGCGATCCCCCACGCGGCGAGCAGCCAACCCGAGGAGCCCAGCACCCGGGAGCTCTCGGCCGACACGATGAAGATCCCCGATCCGATCATCGAGCCCACCACGAGCGCCGTGGCGTCGAAGAGGCCGATACCCCGAGCGAGCGTCGCGGGTCTCATGGAAAGAGCGGAGGCCGCGTCATCG
>JAIVJS010000048.1 GCA_020199905.1 Acidobacteriota bacterium | reverse complement strand
CGCCCTCTCTTCCCGCGCGGGGGTCACGCAGGCCTCTATCTCGAGGATCGAAGACGGCAAGACCTCCCCACGCCTGGATACCCTCGATCGTCTGCTCGAAGCGTGCGGGTTTACTCTCGAGCTCGCTCCGCGCCTGGGACAGGGCGTCGACAGGACGGCGATCCGCGAGCTCCTTCGCCTCTCCCCCGCGGAGCGCGCGCGGATCGCGGTCGAAGAAGCGCGGAATCTCGAGCGCATCGGCCGGTGACGCTTCGCCCGTTCGACCCCATCCGCGCGTTCCAGACTCTCGTCCGCCATCGCGTCCGCTTCGTCGTGATCGGAGGATTCGCGGGCCGCCTCTGGGGCTCCACGACCGTGACGAATGACCTGGACATCTGCTACGCGAAGGACCGCAGGAACCTGCTGGCCTTCGCCGAAGCCCTGACGGAGCTCGAAGCGTCGCTGCGGGGCGCTCCGGACGGTCTCCCCTTCCACCCGGATGCCGAAACGCTCGCCCGCGGCGACCACTTCACCTTCGCGACGAACGCCGGAAATCTCGACTGCCTCGCCACGCCCGCCGGCTCCCGCGGCTTCTCCGATCTGATCGCCGGAGCGACGCGGATGAAGCTCGACGCGATCGAGGTCCCCGTCGCCGCCGTGGAGGACCTCATCCGCTTGAAACGCGCCGCCGGCCGGCCGAAGGATCTCGTCGAGGTGGAGATCCTCGGAGCGCTGAGAGAGGAGATGGACCGGCGCGATCGAAAGTGAATTCGCGTCGCCGGATCGGCGGCCTTTCAGAGATCCCCGAAAAGAGTGCACGCCGGGGGGTGACTTTTCCCCGTCGGAGAGTTTAGATAGGCGTCCTACGTTGCGGGTCGGACAACGGATTCCCCCGGACGAGCTGGTCGGGTGGGAAGTCTTCTCGACAGGACGGAGATGTTTCCTGTGGTGAGCCGAATCGGACGATGACTCTCGTTCCCTCCTCCGAGCCGTGACCGACTCTTCGGCTCCGGATCCGCTCGCGGCGCTCGGCGCTCTCCACCCGGAGCGCGGAGTCGCCGGCAAGGACCTGGAGGCCGCCGTCCGGGATGTCCGCGCCGCCGTGGAGGAAGGCCAGACCCTTCGGTCCTACCTGGGGGCCGCCGATCGCGGCGTTTTCCTACCGCCGTCGGCCGGCGGGCGGCTGTCTCTCGCGGCCGCGGCGGAGTTCGGTCCGGGCGCGTTCTCCGCCGGGCATCTCGACCCGGAGCTGTTTCAGAGGGCTCCCTGGACGGCGGCCGCTCCGAGGACGCTCGCCGCCATCCGCTCGGCGCCGTTCGCAGAGGCGGACCCGCTCGCCTCCCCCTGGACGCGCGCGATGCGGCCGAGCGCGAGCCGCGGGCCCTTCGTCAACGACCTGGGAGAACGCTTCTGGATCGACACCTTCCTCCTGCCGCAACTCGTCACCGTCGTCGCGCCGTCCGGTCCTTCGGGCGCGCCACGGATACTCGCCAGGCTGCCGCTCGGGCGGCGTCTCACCTCGACCCGCCGGCGCCGGCTCTCGGCCGGGAGCGTCTGGCTGCCCGCGCAGACGCTCGTCCCCGGACGGCCCTCCAACGAATTCGTGGGGCTGCGCATCCGCGGCGGGAGCGTCCAGCTCGACGGCGTCACGTCCGCCACGAACACGCAGATCACCCTCGCCGGCGCGTGGCGCCTCGTGCTCGTCCTTCAGCTCGATCCTCCGCCGGCGCCGTCAGCCCCTTTGCCGGCCGGGGGGCCCGGAGCCGACGCGGCCGCGGCCTCCGTCGATCTGCCCCCCTCGGTGACTCTCACCCTGGACGCCTCGGGCGCGCGGATGATCGACGTCGCCGACTCGAAGGCGACCGCGTACGGCACGTCGTTCCAGCTCACGCGCACGGAAGACTCCGCCTTCTACGACGGGGCGTCGCGGTCCGTGGTCGTGCCCGGCGCGGTTTCGCGCGCCGACTTCCCTTTCGCGAACCTCCGCTCCACCTCGTGGAAGATCGGGGACGCGGCGCGCATCGCCCGCAGCGGCTGGGCTCTCCCGGTCACGGTGACGGCTCCCGATGCGCTCGGCGAGGCAGCGGGCGCGGGCTTTCTCTGGGTGGAGCTGGAGACGCCGCTCCGCACGAGCTGGACGGGGATCCCGAAGCCGGTGACGCTTCCGAAATCCACGCTCGGGCTCGCTCCCGGCTGGATCGCGTTCTGGGCGGCGGTCAAGCCGGGCGAGATCACTCAGAAACTGCGCCTCTGGGACGAGAGCAAGCCCGATCCTCTGCGCCAGTCGAGCCTCGAAGCCGAGAGCGTCGCCGGCTCGACGATCCTGTACCTGAGCCAGCCGGGCTCGGAGGCCGTTCTGTGGAGCGGAAGGGCCGCCGGGCACCTCGACCGTCCCGTGCAGGCCGACGGCGGACGAGTCGCCGTGCGCATGCCCGCTGCCTGGGTCGTCCTGCTGGAGCTGCCGGCCGGTACGACCGCCACGATCCTGGCGGCGGATCCGGCGGCGTCGGCCGCGCCGCACATCGCGTTCGGCCTCGAGAACGGGCTCATGAAGGTCCGCCCTCCGGCCTGGCTCTACGCTTCGGGCCCGCTCCAGGCCGGCCAGCTCGTCTCGGGCGTTCTCCTCGTTCGCCTCGCCTATCGCTCGCTGCTCCCGACCCTTCCCGATCCGTACGCGGCGAACTTCGGCTTCGATCGCACGCGCGATTTCGAATCGGGCTGGCTGAACGCGACCGTGAACTGGCCCGCGCCGGACGCGCCGAGTCTCGCGTTCTCGATCCAGGAAGTCGTCGGAGGGCCGCTCCTGTCCGCGCCGGCGGCGGCCCCCGTGGCCGATCTCTATTCCCGCACCGCTCCGTTCGGGCCCGAGCGCGTGCTCCTGGACGTGTCGAGCAACGCGGATCAGTTCGGCGTCGTGATTCCCCTCCAGACGCCCTCGCTCGACGTGCGCGGGCTCGCGCTCGTGGCCTCGGCGCGCGAAATCGGCGTGGTGACTCTGCCCCCCATTTCCTGGGAGCCGATGCTGACGCGCGCGCCCGTGCCCGGCGACGGGGACGTGCCCCTGCCGCCTCCGCCGCACGACGGCGGCCCCGCGCGGCTCGCCGTCGACACCCCCGAGATCCAGCCGGTCTCGCCGGTTCCGCTGGTGACCGCGTACGAGAAAGCCATCCAGGCACGCCAGCACTTCAGGGCTCGCCTGCCGCTCCCCTTCGGCCTGATCGCGCAGCTGAACACTCTGCGGCAGTCGGACGCGCGTCCCTCGCCGTTTCTCGCGAGCGGCAACCGGGTCTACTGGAACCAGCCGGCGTTTGCGGGCGGAATGGACGGCGGGCTGCAGCTCGCGATCCGCGGGCCGGCCAACCCGTCCGCGGACGCCCATCCTCCAGTGCCGTTCACGGACTCGAGGCTGCCCGGCCACGTGGAACCCACCCTCGACAACCAGTATGCGCAGGGCGTCCTCAGCACGAATCTCTTCACGGCGTTCGACAGCGCCTTCGGAGCGAAAAGCCCGAACGGGATCCCGCTGCGCCACTACGAGCTGTCGGGATACGGCGCGAGCCTCTGGAGCGACTGGCGCGACTCGAAGGCTCCGGGGCCCGCGATCATCGAGGCGCGCTTCGATGTCCTCGTCGGGCGCACGGCGCATGAAGTCATTCAGATGCAGAGCGTGCTCTACCCCTGGTTCGCGCGCGTCGTGCGGACGATCACGATGGACCGCAGGCCCGGCGGATGGATCCTGCGCGAAGACAGCGGCTGGGTCGCGGTCACCAACGGGTTCTTCGAGTACCAGCCGGCCGCCGCGGAGGCGTTCACGCCGGCGCGGCGCCATCCCGGCGCGATCGTCGGCGTGGCGAGGGTGCGCAACATCCGCCTGGACGGTCCGCAGTTCCCGATCGGGTCGGGTCCGGTCCCGACGATCTGGCAGCCGGTGCGGTTCGACGCCGAGGTCGTCTTCGCGGAGGGCGCCTCCCCGCGCCTGACCGTCGCCGGCGGCTCGGTGGCGGGGCGCGTGGCGAGCCGCAACCTGACCGGATGGATCCAGATCGACGGGCCGAAGTTCATGGACCCGCTGCCGGACGGCACGTCGATGCAGCGCGTCTCGCCCGCGAGCGCGGTTGCTATCCACGATCTCCTGCAGGTCAAGGGACCCGCGAGCGCGCCGGTCGCCTGCGGCCTCGAGCTCGGCGGCAAGGCCGGCGACCCGGGCCTCGCCTTTCGCGCGGTCCGAGCCGACGTCACGACCGAGAGCGACGCCGGCGTCTTTCATCTCGTCGCGGCGGTCCGCGGCTCGCCGGCGCTGCCGCGGGACGGCGCGTGGAGCCTGGCGCGGCGGGCGAAGAGCGACCCCGCGCCGAGCGCGCTCGACCCGAGCTTCGCGATTCCGGTGGTGCGCCCGAACGCCTCTTTGCCGGGAGCGGCCCGCTGGCATCTCGCCGATCCCGCGGACATCACCCGGCTCGACGACGCGGCGGACCCCGCGACCCGGTACGGCCTCGTCCAGTCGCTCGGCACGCAGAAGGTCTTCTTCGAGCGCCCGCGCGTCGGCAACGACCCCGAGCCGATCACGCTGCCACAGCCGCCGCACTTAGCCGACATGGGCGCGCTGTTGAACGCCGCGGGAGTCTTCCCCGGCCTCGCGGACGCGTTCGACTTTCCGTCGCTGAAGGCGCTGTCGGTGTCCGGCGGCAGTCTCGGATTCGCCGAGACGTTCCCGATCGGAGCGCCCGGCGCGTTGAAGAAAGCCGTCCTCGTCGATCTCGGGGGGGCCGATTCGCTTCAGGTCCTGATCGAGTACCACGACGAGAACGACAAGCCGACGGTTGCGTCGATCGAGGTCGACCCGGCCGCATCGCCGCGGTGGCGCCTGTCACTGGCGCGCGCCTGCTTCGCGGTGACGTTCAAGGGCAAGCCGCTCATCAGCATCTTCGCGGCGGTCAAGGCCGACGAGCACACCGCCCCGAAGGTCGAGGACCTGCGCGTCCGCTACGAGGGAATTCTCAACGTCCTCCAGAGCATCTTCTCGAACATCGAGCAGGTGGCGCGCTTCCTCCCGGGCGGCTCCGCGGCGGGGCTCAAGGTCGGCTTCTCGCACGGGCGGCTGACCGTGCACAACGCGTTCGCGCTTCCGACCCTGCCGCTCGGCGCCGGACAGATCACGGACATCGCCGTGGAAATGGGTTTCGACGTCGGGCTGTCGCCGCTCGACGTCCGGTTCGTCGCGGGCCTCGGCAGCTCGGAGAAGCCCTTCCGGTGGATCGTCTCGCCCCTCGCCGGCACCGGCGTCGTGCAGGTCGCGATCAGCACGAACGGCCTCGACATCCTGGTGCAGGGAGGCCTCGGCCTCGGACTGGCGATCGACCTCGGGATCGCGTCAGGCAGCGCCAGCATCGCGCTCGCCCTGGAGCTGAACACCGGTCCCGATCCCTTCGAGCTGAAGGCGATCCTCTCCGGCCGCGCCAGCGTGGACGTGCTGCAGGGCCTCGCGAGCGCGACGATCACGCTCGCCGCGGGACTCGGGATCATTCCGCCGCCGCAGCTCTTCGCGCCTCCCTTTCTTCCGCCGCAACTGCTGCCGCCGCCCTCGAAGATCCCCTCGCTGACCATCGGCCTGACCGCGTCGGTCTCCGCCGGAATCCACCTGAGCATCTGCTGGGTCGTGGACGTCGACTGGGACGGCTACTGGCAATTCCGCCAGGACATCACGACGCCGGAAATCCCGATCCCGCTGCTATGAGGCTGTGAGGTAACCGTGCCGCTCGCCGACGTTCGTCTTTCGATCCTCGCGTTCCCGCAGCGCTGGACCGCGGGCTCGCTCGAGGCGCGCGTCCTCTTTCTTCCCGCCGGAGACCCGACGGCGCCGCCCGGCGCCGGGCTCCCGGCCTTTGCCGGCACGAGCTGGAATCTGAAGTCGGTTGTTCTGCCCGGCCTCGACTCGCTTCTCGGCCCGAATCCCGGGGTCACACCCGGCGCCGAAACCTCGACGTTCATGGCCGACGCCCCCGCGGGCGCCGCGGACCTCTTCACCGCGCTCGGCGCGAGGTTCCAGATCGCCGCCCCCGACGCCCGGGCGGCGCGGCTCGCGCGGCTCGGCGCCTCCTCGATCCGGAAGCACCTGCCGCCGAGCTACACGGACGCGTTCGCCTTCGAGCGGCCGCGCGGCGGGACGAGCGTTGGCGACGAGTTCGCGTGCGCCCTGCGCGACACGGTCCCCGCGCTCGCCACCGACCCGAAGCCGCCGGCGACCGTAACGTGGGGCGCGGTGCTGAGCTTCGCGCTGCGCCAGCCTCTCCTCGCGCGAGCCCTGGGGCTGATCCAGGACGTGACCATTCCCGTGGTGCCGGCCACGCTGCTCACGGAAGGCGGGTGGCTCTACTTCGAGCTCGATCCGGCCGGCGCGGTGCACCCGTCGATCCCCGACGCGGTGAGGAGCTACGCCGCCCGGCTTCCCCCGCTCGCCGGGGACGCGGAACGCGGGCTCTTCGGCGCCGTCCTGTTTCCCGTGGGACTCACGGCCGCCGGCGACTACGGAGAGGCGCTGACGGAGGCGGCTATCTACGACGACGGATTCGCCAAGATCGTGCACGCCTCGCAGGCGCTCACCGCGGACGCGGCGTCGAGCGGCCACAACGAGTTGAAGCCCGCCACCGACGCGGGAATCGATCTCGGCTGGGACGACGAACAGGTCACCGCGTGGCTGAACCGGCAGCTCGACGGCCTCCGCGCGCGGCTCGATCCCTCCGCGAAGGCGGTCCAGGCTCCGCTCGGCGTCTCCGGCTACCGCGTGGACGTGCGCGAGCCGGACGTTCCGGCGCTGAACACGTGGGAGTCGCTCTGCCGCGCCTTTTCGGCGGACGACGTGGGCGCGCCCGCGCCGCTGCGGTTTCCGCCCGCGCCGGCGGACGCCGTCTTCACCGGCGACTTCGACGGCGAGCTCGCCGTCGAGCCGACCCCGGTGCGCAGCCGCCATGCAACCGACGGCGCCGCCTGGCTGCCGCAGCACTTCACGCGCTGGCAGGACGGCTCTCTCGTCGTGAACGACACGACGCTCTTCCAGCTCTCCGGCACCTCGCCCCTCGATGCGGACGACAACCCGATGGGCGTTCCGCCGCCGACCTACGGAGCGCCCGCGCCGGAGATCCGGCTGCGCTACGGGGTCCGGTACGAGTTCCGCTGCCGCTTCGTGGATCTGACGGGCGGCGGCCCGCTCTTCACCGAAGAGCCGTCGAACCCCGCGACCCGGCCGACGACCACGACGCGATTCCTCCGCCACCTTCCGCCCAAATCCGTGCGGCTCGAAACAGACATCGCGCGGCCCGCGCCGGGCGATCCGACGCCGCCGGTTTCCGAGGTCTCGACGATCGACGTGTGGCGGCCGCTGATCGGGTATCCGGAGATGGTCTTCGCGGGAATCGACGATCCCGCCGTGATCCGGCAGGTGATCCTGAATGCCGCGGCGGCAAAGGACGCCGGCGACGCGGTCGGAGTGAGCGATCCCGACGTCACGCACGTGCGCGTTTCCGTGCAGGTGCGGGCGGCGGCGCACGATCCGGGCCCCGCCGGCGCGCGGGACGGCGCGTTCCGGGAGCTCTACGCGACGGAGCTCGAGTTTCCGGCCTTCGATCCCGGAAACGTGCTCGCGGCCGGAGCTCCGCTCGCGCTGACGCTCGATTACGTCGACCAGGCCGACGTCGCCGCTCTGATCGAGCCCGCGCCCGGATCCACGAACCTTCCGATCCCGCGCGCGCGAGACGTGCGCCTGCGGCTGACTCCCATCTGCGCGGACAAGCCGCACTACTTCGGCGCCGACTGGGCGCGCACGGGGCTCACCGTCGACGTCGCCACGCGCGCCGCCGCCGCCTCCGAAGCCGGGCTCTTCGCGCCGCTGCCCGCCGAGCGCGCGCTGAACGCGATCCTGCTGGGGGATCCTCGTCCGCCGCCGCGACGCTCCGGCGGATCCGCCGCGCGCGGTCGGCCAGATTCAAGTTCCCTTCGTCGTCTCGAAGCTCGCGGCGGAAGGCGCGGATCCCCCCGGTGCGGACCGGCGGGCGCAGACGCGCTGCGTCTTCTTCGACGCGGTGGATCCCAACCCTCCGAAGGGCGCGTTCCCGACGACCCTGACGCCCGAGTGGGTGCTGCAGCCGGCCCTGCGCGGACTGCCCGCGCCGGCCGGCGAGGCGCTCGCGCGGACGCTCGGAGCGACGCTGCCGGTCGCCGTGGCCCCGCGGCAGACGCCGAAGGTCGTGTCGGCCGGCATTGCTCTCTCCCCCTACGAGCGCCCCGAGAATTACTCCGAGACCCGTCCGCGTCAGCGCGCCCTGTGGTTCGAGCTCGACGCGCCCGTGGCTGATCCGAACGACGCGCTCTTCGCCCGCGTCCTCGCGTACGGGCCCGATCCGCTTCTGTCGGGGACGCTCACCCACCTGCTGGTCCCCGCTCCCGCCGCGCCCGTCGGCCCGACGACGTGGTTCGACATGGTCGAAGCGCTGCTGCCGACACCGCCCGAGCCTCCGGCGCTCCCCGTCGATCCCGAGCCGATTCGCGTGATCGTCCCGGCCCAGCCGGAAGACAGCTCCGGCCTCGACGCCATGATCGGTATGCCGCCCGCGGCGCCGCCGGCGGGAGAGCCGCGGCCGCGCCACTTCCTGGTGCCGCTGCCGCCCGGCGTCGATCCGGAGTCGCCGGAGCTCTTCGGCTTCTGGACGTACGAGCTGCGGATCGGGCACAAGGACATCTGGTCCACCGCGCAGGCGCGTTACGGGCGTCCGGCGATCGTCAAGGGCGTCCAGCACCCGGCGCCGGGGCTGCGCTGCACGGCCGTCCGGGTGCGCCCCGCGGCGAAACAACCCCCGCCCGCGCTGCCGCCGCGGATCGTCGTGGCGGCACCCCACGCGACCACCGTCTTCGCCGACAAGCGGCTGACGGACCCCGCGGCGGGAGACCCGCGCACGCGCATCTGGGTCCTTCTGTACGCGCAGGTGACGCAGGCCGACGGGGCGACGAGCCGGAACGTGCTGCTCGCGCGCGCGCCCGCCGCGCCGCGCGTCCAGAGGGAGGTCACGGGCGCGGCGCGGGCTCCGGAAACGCGCGACGTGACGGGCGTCGCGCAGTTTCAGGAAAAGGAGATCGAGCAGCGGCTCGCCGAGCTCGCGCTCCCGATCGATTCCCCGCTGTCCGTGGTCGCCGTCGAGCTCCTGCCCGGCGATCACCTCATTCAAGGCTCGGTGGAGCTCGGCGACCGGCAGCTCTTCTACACGGTGGACCTTCCGGACATCCCGGCCGGCGGCGCGGCGGGATACCTGGCGGGCTACGGACCGCCGAGCGATCCCCTCGGAGCCGAGCTCGGCGGAATGGGAAGCCGCCGCATCCTCCGCTGCTCACCGCTGACGCCAGTCGCGCCGGCCTGCTGATCAGAACAGAGCTTGCCCCCTCACCCCGACCATGAGGTGCCCACCCGGCGCGTTTTCCCGACGCGGGTCCTCTCTCTCCTGAAGAAATCCGCCATCCTGCGGATCCGCGCCGGCGCCGCGCCGCACCGCTTCATTTCGATCTGGTGTGTGGTCGTCGCCGGACGCGTGTTCGTGCGGCCCTGGAACGACAAGGCGGCCGGATGGCATAAGGCGTTGCTGCGCGAGCGGACCGGCGCGATCGAGATCGGCGGCCGCGAGATCCCCGTCCGCGCCCGACCGGCGCGGGGCGAGCGCCTCTTCGACGCGGTCGACGCGGCTTACGCGACCAGGTACCCGACCAAAGGCTCGCTGAAATGGGTCCGCGGCTTCGCCGAGCCGCGCCGCCGCAAGACCACGACCGAGCTCCTGCCGCGAACCGGCCGTAAGACTTCCGGCTAAGATCATGCCGTTGTGCCACCATGCGGCATGAAAGGAGCCGACCATGATGACAGCCGTCAAGACGATCGGCGCGAGCGGGCAGATTGCGCTCGGCAAACAGTACGCGGGACGCCACGTCCGGATCGACGAGATCGAGGAAGGGGTCTGGATCGTCAAGCTCGGCGACTTCGTTCCGGACAGCGAGCGGTGGATCCACGAGCCCGAAGCGAGTCGTTCTCTGGATGATGCGGTCCGCTGGGCTGAGAAGACTCCCCCGCGGAAGAGCGACCTCAAGAAACTGGCGCGG
>JAIVJS010000114.1 GCA_020199905.1 Acidobacteriota bacterium | reverse complement strand
TATTCCGCGGACGACGGATGGGACCGTTGGCGCACCGTATGCGGATATGAGCGCGACTCCTCCCGGTGCCGCGGCTTCGCGGCCCGGGCGGGAAGATTTCTGGAAGGGCGCTGTCGCCGGCCTTGCCGGCGGCGTCGTGGCTTCGTTCGTCATGGTTCCAGCAGGCGTGGACGGCGGCGGCGGTCGGCCCCTCGAAGCTGCGGTTCCATTTCGAACAGGGCGGCCAGATCAAGAAGAGCGCCCGCCAGCATCCCTGGACGTTCGAAAAATCAGAAAGCGCCGCCTCGCGCCGTCAGGCGCCGCGTGCCGACACTTCTCTGAAGAAAACCGTTGAGCGGGGCCGCCGTCGACGGGGCTCTCTCTCCACGGACTCAGGCCGGAGGCGGATGTCCGACTCCAGGCCGGCGTACGGGTCCACTCTGGCAAGATCCGCTCCCGGAGCCTTCGCGTTGTGCGCGAGCGTGCCGGCGTCGCTCCCGCCATCGAAGAGGAGCGTCTTTCCGTTGTATTCGGCGAGCGCCGAGTATCCCCACTCGAGAATCGTTCCCCTCCTCTGGAGGCCGAACGCGTCGTACACATCCCGGATCCTGTTCTCTGACGGCTGCGGCCGGGGGGCCGTCAGGGGAGCGGACGAAAGAAAAAACCCGAGGAGCGCGGAGCAGATAAAGACCCGGTGGAAGGGGTCTTCGAAAGTCCGCCGGCCGTCAAGGCTTCGGGGGCGAAAACATGGAGTCCGGAGTTGGCACATCGAACCGGACCTGGTCGTAGACGGTCTCGGCGACGAGCGTGCCGGTCTTTTTCGTCGCGTCGGCCGTGAATCCCCGGCGGCGGGTGGCGATCCGGACTCCCGAGACGGACTGATCGTCGGAGTACTCGGTGAAGTCGTACTTGTCTGTCTCATAATTCAAGTGCGCCGCACAGAGACGGCCGGTCTTCACGTCGAAGTAGTACGTCCATGTGTGCAGACCGCCCGCGTCGCCGGCGCCCTTGTCGTACGTCGTGCGGATCTTTTCGACTTCCGTGCCGTCGGCCAGCTTCTCCCGTCCTGCGGGCGCGAGGTGAACGCCCGGGTCGAGCAGCTTGAAAGGCATCCCGAAGACGTAGTGCGACCCGAAAGTCGCGCCGCGCGCCGCGTGGGCGTCCTCTTGCGTCGTCGCCGGCTGTCCATCGACGAACCTCCAGGCCTGATAGCCGTCGTTTACGAGGAGAACCTTTTTGCCCTCTTCGTCACGCTCGATACGGCCGCCAAACCGCGGCTGGAGCCGGTACCTATGCATTTCCACCCGCTTGCGCTCGACGGAGCCATCGGGCTTATACCGGGTCACCGTCTTGCGGAATTCGACGGAGGTCTTCGATTTCCACGCGTCTTCCCCGGCATAGGCGAGCGCGCGGCTTAGGACCGCGCCAGCCGGGCCCTCGGGCATCCGGTCGGCGGGGATCGCCACGCGGGCCGCCGCCGCCACCGCGATGACCGCCAGAAGGCTTCCTTTGAGTGGCATTTTCATGGGCGTCATTCTCCTTGAAATATTCGGCGACCTTTCCGAGACCGTATGCTCTTTCTCAGTTGAACGTGTAAGACACGCCGCCGTCGAAGGTCACGCGCGCATTCGCCCGGACCCCGACCTTCGTTCCGAACAGAAACGCGGATTCGCCGTAGCGGGACGTCGGATACGTCACGGCGCCCAGCCACAGCCGGTAACCTTCCCGCGCGCTGTAAATCAGCTTCCCGGTCGCGCGCGTGTATTTCTCGCTGCGCAGCGTCCCCGTCGTGTTCAGGTCTCGCGGTCCATAAAACGAGTAGTCGCCCGCGAAAGTGAATCGTCCCGGAAGAAATCCCACCCGCGGGATCGATGTCTCGATGCCGACCTGATGGACATAGTCGGGCACGTCGGGGAGATGGGTCGCTGCGGGAGTCGTCGGAGTCGTCAGCTTGACGTGGATGAATGAGAGACCCGCGTAGAGCCGCGTCGAGCCGCCCGCATACCAGTTGGCTTCGAAATCCAGGCCTTCGCGGCGCGAGCGCCCGAGGCTTTCGAACTGGGTTCCTCCCGGCGGGATGCCCCGGATCTCGTTGCTGTTGTCGGCTCGCCAGACGCCGGTCTGGAGGTGCACCCGCTCCAGGATCCGGTACGTGAGACCCGTCTCGTAGCTGTCGGTCTGGGCGATCTCGACACGCCCGACGCTGGCGAGGCTGTTGCGGACCTCGGTGCGCGGCGTCGGCGACCGCAGACCCGTCGCGTAATTGGCGAAGACCAGAAGGTTGGAGACGGGCTCGACGGCGACACCGACCTTCGGGCTCGCCTTTCCTGCGGAGTAGGAGTCGACGTAGGTCCCCTTCGCCCGATATTTGTCGTCCAGGGAATAGTTCACATGCGAGTAGCGGATTCCGGCCAGAAGTTTCACCCAGGTCGCGGGCGCCCACTGCGCCTGTGCGAACGCTCCAACATTCGTCAGCAGCTCGTCCACGTTGTCGGTCGGCCGCAGGAGCGCCCGGCGGAGCGTCTGATCCTGCTTCGTTCCCGCGTCGTCCCGCTGCAGCGTGGTCCCGACCAGGATCAGGAGCGGGCTGCCGCCCAGGTC
>JAIVJS010000078.1:55530-64941 GCA_020199905.1 Acidobacteriota bacterium | reverse complement strand
GCCGAAACGCTGGGACCTGCGGCGACGGTCGCCACGCTCATCGTCGATTCAGGGCTGCGCTACTTAAGCACGGACGTGTACGACGAGAAAGCCGGCGTCTGACCCGGCGATGAAGCCGAAGGTCACCCGGCGCCGGCGGCATCGCCAATCCGTCAGGCAGCCGAAACCGCCAGTGTAAGGAATCGAACAGAACAGGCGCCCGAGCACCGCAGGTGAGGATTCGGAGAAGTAGAAAAGATTCGACGCGCAAATCGGCGATAGGATTCCAGAAACGGGAGGCACGATGGCCAAGGAACTCAGGTGCGGCGAGCTGATGCCGGGATGCGACGCGGTGCTCGAGGGAAAAGACGAGTCTGAAGTGATGACCAAAGCTGCCGAGCATGCGAAGGCCGCTCACGGGCTGCAGCAGATTACGCCCGAGCTTGCTGGCAAGGTCCGTTCTGCGATCAGGGAAAAGGGGACTTCGCAAAGCGCCTGATTTCTCGGTGTAGTCTGAGGCACCTGACAACGCTGAGGTCACAGTCGGCTGCGCCCCTCGCCATTGAACGTCCGGACGTCGGGCCGCCGCAGGCCCGCGAGAGATACGTCGCGCCGTCACGTTCCTGTCACGCATCCGGCGTTCCAGGGTCCCCGCTTGTCGTGGCGACCCCTTGCGCCACCGTCAGCGGCGTTTCGAAATTTGATGATCGGTCCCGCAGCTCTTCTTTTGAATCGGCCTTGACCTTCATTCGAGTTTCGCGGGGAGAGTCGGCAGAGAACGCCTCACCGCTTTCCACCACAATTCGGGAAACCCTCGCGATCCACCGATACGGCCCCGAGTCTCTAAAGACGAGAAGAGTGGTGGTGGTCGACCGGGAAGCTTTCGGTATCCCTCGGACAGAGAGACAACGAGAACTACCTGACCTCCGGCATCGACAGCACGCCCTTGGGCCCATCGAGGCCCAGAGCGTGGAGCCGGCGCGCGATCGGCTGGAGGGTCCGTAGAGCACTCCCGATCAGACTCGCCTCGGCGTCCCGGTCTCGTTCGGCCTCCTGCGGGCCGAAGAGCCGCGAGCGGACGATTTCCGCGAGGCTGTGCGGTCGAGGGAAGATCTCGAGCGCCACGGTTTCCGACGGCGCGATCCCCGCGGAGCTTTTCGCCAGCCGGACGGCGGTTTCGAGACCCCCGAGCTCGTCGACGAGCTTCAAGGCCCGAGCGTCCTCACCGGACCAGATGCGGCCGCGCGCGATCTCCGACACGCGCTCCTTCGAGAGCTTGCGGCCGACGGCGACCCGGGCCGTGAAGTCTTCGTAGATGCGGTCGAGCCAGGCGTCGAAGCGAGCACGCTCCGCCGGCGAGAAATCCCGCGCGGGGTCCCACAGCAGCGCGTTGGCGCCGGAGTGCACTTCGTCAAACGAGACGCCGAGCTTGTCGAACAGACCCGCGAGGACGAACTTGCCGGCGAAAACGCCGATCGATCCCGTGATCGTGCCCGGCTCCGCGACGATCTTGTCCGCGCCGAGGGCGACGAAGTACCCGCCCGATCCCGCCACGTCTCCCATCGAGACGATGACGGGCTTTCCCTTCTCCCGCGCCCGGGCGACCTCGCGCCAGATCGTGTCGGACGCGACGTAGGAACCTCCCGGACTGTCGACACGGAACACGATGGCGCGGATCGCCGGATCCTCGGCTGCCGCCCGGAACGCCGCGCTCACGCTTTCGGAGCCCATCGTCAGCGATCCCAGGAACGCATTCTCCGTGCTGCGGCCGCGCGTGACCTCACCGACTCCGTAGATCAGCGCGAGGGCCCGCCGACCGGGCGGCCGGCCGATGCGCGCGCGGTACCGGGCGAGCGAGACCGTCTGCGCGGACCGTCCCGCGCGGGTAAGCGCCCTGCGGATCACCTGGTCGCGGTAGGCGAGTCCGTCGATCAGGCGGGCCTCCACGGCCTCCGTGCCGAGCAGCGGCGCCCGATCGATCGCTGACCGCACGTCGGATTCGGCGATCCGCCGTCCCGTCGCGATGCCGCGCACGAGCTGCCCGTACCAGGAGTCCTTGAGCTTTTCGAGAGCCTCCCGGTGCGCCGGGGTGAAGCCCTTCTCGGTGTAGAAGTCGACCGCATTCTTGTACTCGTACCGTTTGCCGAACACCGGCTGCACTCCCAGCTTTTCGAGAGTTCCCTTCACGAAGGGGGTCTCGAGGGCGACTCCCGTGAGCCAGAGGTCGCCCGACGGCTGGAGAAAGATCTGGTCGAACCCCGAAGCGAGAAAGAACCCGTGCGTCGCGTTGCCACCCTCCCCGAAGGTCTCGGCGTGCGCCCACGCGAATTTCCGGCGGGCGCGGAACCGCAGGATGGCGTCGCGCATCTCCTGCGCGCGCGCCATGCCGGAGGGCCCGCTGCCCACGCGGGCGACGATCCCCGCGACGGACGGGTCCGACGCCGCGCGGTCGAGCGTGTCGATCAACTCGCGCAGCGTGGTGCGGGCGGGGGAGAGCAGGGTCGAGAATCCGGCGGCGGGAGGGCCTTCGGGATAGCTCTCGTCGAGATCGACGTCGAGGATCGTCGGCCCGGAGGCGACCCGGGGCATCCCGCCCCCGCCCGAGAGGCGTACGACGAGTCCGGCGCCGACGGCCAGGAGGAGAACGAGAAACACGGCCAGGGCGAGGCGGCGGGACATTGGATGATTGTAGAGGAGAGCTTCCGACCGCCGTTGGATAATGCCGGCCCGTGTCCGACAGTCTGACGATTCTCGAGGCGGGACGGCGGCGGCGCCCGTCCGGCGGTGAGACGCTCCGGGCTCTCGAGAGCCTCCGCGCGGCGCCGCCGGCCGCTCCGGCGGACGTCGCGCGGCTGCACGAGGCGCTCCTCTTTCATGCCGCGTATCCCGAGACGGCGGCGGTGCAGCGGCTCTCGCTGCGCCTCCTGAAGTCTCTCGCGCGCGACGTCGCCCGCCGCGCCGCCTCCGGGGAAGACCTTTCGGCCCTCGATCCGCCGGAGATCGCGGGAATCGCGGGGACCACCGTCGCGACGACGTTCACCTACGACTTCCTTCGCGGCCTCGCCGCGCGCCACCCGGGCGCCGTCCGCGTCGACTGGGACGCCTTCGAAGGGCAGGACCGGATGGGCGCGACGCTTCCGCGTTTTCTTCCTCTGCTCGACGAGGAAGCGCTCGCGGACGCCAACGTTTCCTATCGCGCGTGGATCGGCGCCGCGCGCGGCCGCGAGGGCGAGCTCGAATGGATCCTGAAGCGCTTCGCCGGACTTCCTCTTCCGCCGCAGGAGCGCGCCGAGCTGTTCGACGGGCTCGGACTCCCGGTCGTCTGGGAGCTGTCGGGAGAGGAGTCGCGGACGCTCGCCCGGCTTTCCGACGCGCGTCCGTGGATTCACGCCGAGCCCCTGCTGGCCCGGCACGACGTGAACGTTTCGGAGGAGATGGCGAGCCCTCCGCTGCCCGTACGCCGCGTCTCCCGGCGGGAGGGCCTCCGGCGCCTCGATTTCGCGCGCGACGCGAACGGGACGCGATACCGGGAGCTCTACGGTTTCACGTACGGCGATCCCGACACCGCTCGCGTCGCGGACGCGGGACGCGGCTGCGAGATCACCCTGTTCGGCCTTCCGCCCGGCCGGCGGCTTCCGCTCCGAGCGGGCTACGCGGCGTTGGTGACCAGGAACGGAATCCCCGTCGCCTACGTGGAAGGCCTCGGCCTCTTCGAACGGCTGGAAGTCGGCTTCAACGTCTATTACACGTTCCGCGAAGGCGAGTCGGCCTGGATCTACGCGCGCGTGCTCAAGCTCTTCCGGCAGGTCCTGGGCGCGACCTCCTTCTCCATCGATCCGTACCAGATCGGCTCCGAGAACGAAGAGGCGGTCGCCTCGGGCGCGTTCTGGTTCTACCGGAAGCTCGGGTTCCGCTCGGCCTCCGCGAAGCTTCGGACGGCCACCGGCCGTGAGGAGGAAAAGCTCGCCCGCGATCCGAAGCGGCGGACGCCCGCGCGCATTTTGCGAAACCTCGCCGGGCGCAACGTTCTCTTCGACGCGGGACCGGAAAAACCGGATTGGGATCGCTTCCACGTTCGCGGTCTCGGTCTGGCCGTCAACCGCCGGATGAGGCGCGAGTCCGGCGGGGACGCGGCGGCCCTCCGGAAGGCGGCTCTGGCGCGCGTCTCGCGAACGCTCGGCGTCGACATCTCAAAATGGCCGGAGCCCCGGCGGCGCGGCTCGATGGGCCTGATCTTCGTCCTCGATGCGATCTCCGGCCTGGCGCGCTGGACCGCCGCGGAAAAGGAGGCGGCCGCCGCCATCCTCCGCGCGAAATCCGGCCGCGAGGAAGATCGCTACCTGAGGCTGTTACAGCGCCACGGGCGGCTGCGCGAGGCGGTGATCCAGATGGGGAGTCGAGAGTTAAGAAGTAAAAGTTGAGAGTCAGGAGTTGAGCGTCGTGAGAGGCCCTGCTTGACGCTCAACGCATAACGCTCAATCCATCAACCTCCCCGTCAATAACCCGCGAGCGCCCTCGCCGCCCGGCAGACCTTCTCCGCATTCGGCAGGAAGAACTCCTCGAGCGGGGGGGAGAACGGCACCGGCGTGTCGGGCGCGGTGATGCGCAGCAGCGGGCCGTCGAGATATTCGAAGCACCGCTCGGAGAGCACGGCCGCGATCTCGGCGCCGATGCCTCCGGTGCGCGTCGCTTCGTGCAGGACCATCGCCTTGTTGGTCTTCGCCACCGAGGCCACGATCGTCTCTTCGTCCAGCGGGAAGAGCGTGCGCAGGTCCACGACTTCGGCGTCGATGCCCTCGGATTCGAGGGTCGTCGCCGCGTCGAGGGCGGTCCACACCATGGCGCCGTAGGTCAGGATCGACAGGTCGCGGCCCTCGCGCCGCACCGCTGCTTTTCCGATCGGGACGGTCCAGTCCCCCGGCGGCAGGGTTTCCTTGACCCGCCGATAGAGGAACTTGTGCTCGAAGAAGATCACCGGGTCTTCGTCGCGGATCGCGGATTTCAAGAGTCCCTTCGCGTCGTAGGCGGTGGAAGGCTGCACGACCTTCAACCCGGGAGTGTGCGCGAAATACGCTTCGGGGTTCTGCGAGTGGAACGGTCCGCCGTGGACTCCGCCGCCGGAGGGGCCGCGCACGACGAGGGGAACGCCGACGCCCGTCCGGTAGCGCGACTTCGCCGCGAAGTTCGTGATCATGTCGAACGCGCAGGAGGCGAAGTCCGCAAACTGCATCTCCGCGACGGGACGCATGCCCATCATCGCGGCGCCCACCGCGGCTCCGACGATCGCGGTCTCCGAGATGGGGGTATCGATGACGCGGTGCTCCCCGAATCGTGCCAGAAGCCCGTCGGTCACCTTGAACGCGCCGCCGTACACGCCGATGTCCTCTCCGATGACGAACACGCGCTCGTCGCGCTCCATCTCGTCGAACAGCGCCTCCCGGATGGCATCGACGTAGGCGGTCTCGCTCACGACCTCCTCCGTGCGACCGCCGGCTCCGCGTCCGCCACCTTCCGAGCGTAAACGCCCTCGAGCGCGGACTCCGGAGCCGGGAACGGGCTCTGCTCGACCGCCGAGGCGTCCGCTTCGACGCGCTCCGAGATCACGGCGTCGATCGCGCCGAGGTCGTCCGCGGTGGCCAGCCCCTCCGCGGCGAGGACCCGTGAGTACGCCTCGAGCGGATCCCGCGCGGCCCACTCCGCGAGCTCTTCGGACGGGACGTACGCCTGGCCGTCATGCTCCGCGTGCCCCTTCATCCGGTACGTCTTCGCTTCGAGGAGCGTCGGTCCGTCGCCCGCGCGGGCTCGCGCGACCGCCCGCTTGGCCGCCTCGTACACCGCGAGCACGTCGTTTCCGTCGACGGTTTCGCCCGGGATCCCGTATGCGGCCGCGCGGTCCGCCAGGCATCGAGCCGCCGTCTGCTTCTTGAAAGGCGTCGAGTAGGCCCAGCCGTTGTTCTCGGCGACCACCACCAGCGGCAACTTCTGGACGGCCGCGAAGTTGAGGCCCTCGTGAAAGGCGCCCGTGGACGTCCCGCCGTCGCCGATGTAGGTCATCGCCACCACGTTCTTCTTCTGCAGCCGCGCGCCGAGGGCGATTCCGGCCATGACGGGCACGAGAGCCCCCAGCATGGAGATCGAGGAGATGACGCCGCGTTCGGGCGCGCCGAAATGGAGGTTGCAGTCCTTGCCGCCCGACGGCGAGCTCGCGCGCGCCATGTGCTGGGCGAGAACGTCGCGCGGCGAGAATCCCATCACGAGGACCGAGCCGAGGTTTCGGATGAGGGGCCCGAGGACATCGCCGGGGGAGAGAGCATAGGCCGTTCCGACGGAAGTCGCCTCCTGGCCGAGGGAGCGGTACAGGCCGCCGACGACCTTCCCCTGCCGGTACAGATTGACGAGCTTTTCCTCCAGGGTGCGGTTTAATCGCAGGAGGCGATAGATTTCGAATTTCTGTTCGCGAGTGAGTTCCGACATGAGCCGCGTCACTGAATTATAGCGAGCGGACGCGCGGAGACTCCCGAGACATGCAAAGTCCCGTTTTCCGGCGTCCCGTTGCCGGCGAAGCGCGACTCGGGACCGGATCCGTGCCCGGCCCCGAGCGCATTCGGACGATTACCGGCTCGGCGCCGGCGCAGGAGCGCTCGACGGGCTCGTGCCGTCGGGGTTCGAACCGGCGGCCGGAGGCGCCCCCGACGGAGCGGCCGACGTGTCGGGGGGCGCGACGGACGGGTCGATCGCGAGGTTGTCGACGACCCCCTTGACACCCTGCGCAGACTTCGCGAGGAAGACTGCCCGCTTCTTCTCCGCGTCGCTCGCCGCTTTTCCGGTGAGCGTGACGACGTTCTGCTTCGTCTCCACCTGAATCGTCGAGCTGCTGCTCACGGTGCGGTCGGCTTCGATCTTCGCTTTCACCTCGGTCGTGATTCCGGCGTCAGACTGCGCGCATGCGACGCCGAAAGCCGCGAGAGCCACCGCGCCGATCCAGGAAGAGAGTCTGCGGGCCATGTCGTTCCTCCTCGTGTTTGGGAAGTCGTCGGGCCGGCGAGGTCATGGACCTCACCGCATTGCAGATTCCGCAAAGTGCACTTTTCGTGCCGGGATGGGGAGATAGCTGTCAGCCGTCAGCTCTCCGCTGTCAGCCTCCGAAAGGCTGCCGGTACACCCTCCGATTACCCTTTGTTCCCGTTTCCCGTTTCCCGTTTCCCGGCTCGGCATGCCCCCCGCCTCCCGCCTTCCGATGCTATCTTTCTTCCATGAGCGATCACCTGGAGGCGGACCCCACGGTCCCGAAGGAAACGCGCGAGGGGCGCCGTCGCTGGGAAGAGGCCGCGCGCGAGACCTTCTCGAAGAAGCCCGTCTGGAAAAAAGACTTCACGACCGTTTCGGGCGCGCCGGTCGACCCGCTCGCCGGCCCGGATTCTCTGGCCGGGTTCGACCCGGAGCGCGACCTCGGCTGGCCGGGCGAGTACCCGTACACGCGCGGCGTGCAGCCGACGATGTACCGCGGCAAGCTCTGGACGATGCGCCAGTTCGCAGGGTTCGGCACGGCGAAGCAGACGAACCAGCGCTTTCACTACCTTCTCTCGCACGGCCAGACCGGTCTCTCGACCGCCTTCCACCTGCCGACGCTCTACGGGTACGACTCCGACCATCTGATGTCCCGGGGCGAGGTCGGAAAATGCGGCGTCGCGATCGACTCGCTGCGGGACATGGAGGTTCTCTTCGACGGGATCGACCTCGGGCTGGTGACCACGTCGATGACCATCAACTCGACGGCCCCGATCGCGCTCGCGATGTATCTCGCGGTCGCCGAGAAGCACGGCACCCCCTGGGACAAGGTGGGCGGGACGCTCCAGAACGACATCCTGAAGGAGTACATCGCGCAGAAGGAGTACATCTTTCCGCCGCGTCCCTCCATGCGCCTCGTCACGGACCAGTTTTCGTTCTGCGCGACGCACGTGCCGCGGTGGAACACGATCTCCATCTCGGGATATCACATCCGGGAGGCGGGCTCGACCGCGCTGCAGGAGCTCGCCTTCACGCTGCGCGACGGCGTGGAGTACGTCCAGTACGGCATCGAGGCGGGCCTGCCCGTCGACCAGTTCGCTCCCCGGCTGTCGTTTTTCTTCAATTCGCACAACGACTTCTTCGAGGAGATCGCCAAGTTCCGCGCCGCCCGCCGCATCTGGGCGAAGACCATGAAGGAGCGGTTCGGAGCGAAGGATCCCCGCTCCTGGATGTGCCGCTTCCACACGCAGACCGCCGGGTGCTCGCTGACCGCCCAGCAGCCGTACAACAACGTCGTGCGGACTGCGATCCAGGCGCTCGCCGGCGTCCTCGGCGGGACGAACTCGCTCCACACCAACTCGCTCGATGAGACGCTCGCGCTTCCGACCGACTTCGCGGTCAAGCTCGCCCTGCGGACGCAGCAGGTCATCGCGCACGAGTCCGGCGTCGCGAACACCATCGACCCGCTCGGCGGCTCTTATTTCGTCGAGGAGCTCACGACCGCGATGGAGCGCGGCTGCTTCGACTACTTCCGGCGCATCGACGACCTCGGGGGCATGGTGGAAGCGATCGAGGCGGGATTTCCGCAGCGGGAGATCATGGACGCCGCGTACGCGTACCAGCGGGCGGTCGACGCGAAAGAGAAGATCGTGGTGGGCGTCAACGACTTCATCGAGGAGAACGAGGAGCCGATCGAGACGCTCTACATCGACGAGGCGATCGAAGATCAGCAGAAGGCGGCGGTCGCGGAACTGCGCCGCGCCCGGGACGGACGGGCCGTCTCCTCGGCCCTCGCGACTCTCCGGCAGGCGTGCGCCGATGGCCGCAACGTGATGCCGCCGCTGATCGAAGCGGTCAAGACTTACGCCACCGTGGGAGAGATCTCGGACGTCATGCGGGACGTCTTCGCGACCTACGAAGAGCCCGCCGTTTATTGATTCGTTCCGGCTCGGTGCCTGAAAGGCGGCCCCCGGAAAGGAGGACTCGATGTTTTCCATCTCCAGTCTCGCGCTCGTGTCCGTTCTCTTCCTCTCTCCTCCCGCCACGCAGGCGACGGGCAAGGACCCCGCCGTGATGGCCGTCGCGGACGCCTACACGGCCGCCATGCTGAAGGGCGATCTCGCCGGCGTGATGGCGATCTACACGGACGACGCTATCGAGATGCCGCCCAACGCGGCCGCGGTCCGGGGCCGCGCCGCGATCGAGGCGTACTACAAGAAGCAGTTCGAGCAGATGAAGGTCGCCTCGTTCACGCTGGAGCACATCGATTCGAGGGCAGCGGGCGACGTCGGCTACGACATCGGCACCTACAGGCAGTCGGGCACGCCTCCCGGAGCGACCGCCCCGGTCCAGGACAGCGGGAAGTACATCGTCGTGCTGAAGAGGACAGACGGCAAGTGGCGGGTCCGGTACGTCTGCTACAAC
>JAIVJS010000078.1:0-55480 GCA_020199905.1 Acidobacteriota bacterium | reverse complement strand
TCGGCGGGTTCGTGAGAAAATCGCCCGGATGAGCGCCCAGAGCCCCTTTTCCTCGATCGACGAGGCGGTCGCCGACCTCCAGGCGGGCCGGTTCGTTGTCGTGGTCGACGACGAGGACCGCGAGAACGAAGGCGATCTCGTGATCGCCGCCGAAAAGGTCACCCCGCAGGCGATCAACTTCATGGCGCGCGAGGGGCGCGGGTTGATCTGCCTCGCGCTGACCGAGGAGCGGTGCGATGCCCTCGGGCTGCCGCCGATGGTCGAGGACAACACGTCCAATTTCGGCACCGCCTTCACCGTCTCGATCGAGGCGAGAGGCCGGACGACCACGGGCATCTCCGCCGCCGACCGCGCCGAAACGGTTCTCACGGCGATCGACCCGAAGACACGGCCCGCGGATCTCGCCCGCCCCGGCCACATGTTTCCCCTTCGGGCGCAGGCCGGCGGCGTCTTGAAGCGCGCCGGCCAGACTGAAGCCTCGGTCGATCTCGCCCGCATCGGCCGTCTCGATCCCTCCGCCGTCATCTGCGAGATCATGAACGAGGACGGCACGATGGCCCGCGTCCCGGATCTCGCCGCCTTCTGCGCGAAGCACGGGATCCGGATGGTCACCGTCGCCGACCTCATCCGGCATCGCATGCAGAACGAGCGGCTGGTGCAGCGCATCGCGGCCCCTCATCTTCCGACGAGCTTCGGCGAGTTCCGGCTCATCGCCTACCGAAGCGACGTGACGCATGAAGAGCACATCGCGCTGGTGCACGGGGAGATCGGCGAAGACGAGCCCGTGCTGGTTCGCGTCCACTCCCAGTGCCTGACGGGAGATGTCTTCGGATCCTCCCGCTGCGACTGCGGGGCACAGCTCTCGCTCGCGATGGAGAAGATCGTCGCCGAGGGAAAGGGCGTCTTCCTCTACCTGCTTCAGGAGGGGCGCGGCATCGGCCTCATCAACAAGCTGAAGGCCTACGAGCTTCAGGACCAGGGCCACGACACGGTTTCGGCCAACGAAAAACTCGGTTTTCCTCCGGACATCCGAAACTACGGCGTGGGATCCCAGATCCTCCGGGACCTCGGCGTCCGGAAGATCCGGCTGATGACGAACAATCCCTCCAAGTACGTGGCGATCCGCGGATTCGGCCTGGAGATCGTCGAACGCGTTCCGCTGGAGATCGGCCCGACGGAGAAGACCCGCAAGTACCTCGAAGCGAAGAAGAACCAGATGGGGCACCTGCTGAAGATGGTGTGAATCGAGTTCCCGGTTCCCGGTTCTCAGTCTTGAGTCGAGCGTGCCGGGTCCGCGTGTCCTCCTCTCTCTCCGGCTTAGAATCGTCCTCATCACCCACTCTCGGTACGGGTCCGGCGTCGGCTTCGGCGCGAATCCGGAAACGACAACTGATAACTGAAAACTGACAACTCTCATCAAGGAGCGCCCATGGCGACCAGATTGTTCGGCGTCGCGAGTCCTGAGATGCCCGGCGGGCGTCACGGCCTTCGGGTCCTCGTGATCGGCGTCGCGGCCCTGATCCTGTTCCTGATCGGCAACCCGCTGACAGTGATTCCCGCGGGGCACGTGGGCGTCAAGGACCTCTTCGGGAAGGTTTCGCCGGGCGTTCTGACTCCCGGAGTCAACTTCGTCATCCCATTCACCAGGGTCGTCAAGTTCTCCGTTCAGACGCAGGAGCTCAAGGAGACCGCGGACGTTCCGTCGCGCGAGGGCCTCATCATGGATCTCGAAGCCTCGCTTCTGTACCGTCTCGATCCCTCGAAGGCCGCCCTCATGTACAAGACGGTCGGGAGCGACTACGCCAGCCGCGTGGTTGAGCCGCAGATCCGTGCCGCGATCCGCGAGATCACGGCGTCCTACGACGCGAAGGCCCTCTACTCGGCGCAGCGGGAAAAGATCGCGTTGGAGATCTTCACGCTCTTCAACCAGATGTCGCTCCCGCGCGGCATCATCGCGGACGCGGTCCTTCTGCGAAAGATCGGCCTGCCGGCGGTGGTCGCGAACGCGATCCAGGAGAAGTTGAAGCGCGAGCAGGAGGCCGAGCAGATGAAGTTCGTCCTCCAGAAGGAGTCGCAGGAAGCGGAGCGCAAGCGGATCGAGGCGCAGGGCATCTCGGACTTCCAGAAGATCGTGGCGGCGGGAATCAGCCCTCAGCTCCTGGAGTGGAAGGGCATCGAGGCGACCGAGAAGCTGGCAATGTCGTCCAACACGAAGGTGGTCGTGATCGGCAACCCGAAGTCGGGCCTGCCGATCATCCTGGGGAACGACACGACGAAATAGCGGCGGTCTGCTGAAAGCCGAGAGCCGAGAGCCGATGGCCGACGGCTACTTCCCGTTGTACCAGCGCTCGAGCGTGCGCGGCGAGACCCCGGCGAAATACCCGGCCTGCACGCGCCAGTTGAGCAGGACCTGCGAAAGCGCCCCTCGCTCATCGTAGCGGCGGGGCGACGTCGTCGTCCTGTCCGCCAGGATCCGGAAGGGCCCGACCGCGCGCAGGCGGCGCACGAAATCCAGGTCGTCGCACACGGGCAGATCGCGAAATCCACCGGCCGTCTCGTACGCCTCCCGGCGGCAGAAGATGCCCTGATCGCCGAAGGGGAGCTTCAGCCACCGCGACCGCAGGTTCGCCCACGCCGCGATCCACCGGAGTCCGGGGCCGGCGTTCTCGTAGGCGAGCGAGAACGCGCCGCCGCTCGCGCCGTTCGAAAGGCATCGCGCCACCGCGTCCAGCGCGTTCTCGGGCGGCCGAGAGTCGGAATGAAGGAAGAGAAGCTGGTCCCCTCTCGCCTCCCGCGCCGCGGCCGCGAGCCGCGCGCCGCGGGTGCCATCGCCGCCGATGACGCGGGCGCCGATCTTCCGGAAGGCTTCGGTCGTCGCCGGGTCGCCCCCGCCGTCCGCGACGAGGAGCTCCGCGCGCGCGTCGACAGCGATCCGGCGGAATCGCTCCGCGATCTCGCGGGACTCCCCTCGAACCGGGACGATGACGGAGATCACGGCCGGGATGCTAAGCGAGTTTCGAGTTCCAGTTTTCAGTTTCGAGCCCGGCGTTTCCGCGCGGAAGCCTGGGGAGGCGGCGGCGGCACCTGCTAGCATTCCGTCGATGCGGATTGCCATGCCTGCCGCCGTGCTCGCCGGCGGCGCGTCCCGCCGGATGGGATCTTCCAAGGCGGCGCTGCCGTACGGGTCCGGAACGCTGGCGGAGCATCAGACGGGGCGGCTCGGCGAGCTGTTCTCGCCGGTGTGGCTCGTCGTGCGGGACCCGCCGCCATTCTCCGTCGCGCCCGCTCTGGTGCTGTTCGACGGCGAGCGCGAGCGGTCGGCTCTCTCCGGGCTCGTGCGCGCGCTCGAAGAGGCGGAAGACCGCGTGTTCGTGCTCGCCGTCGACCTGCCTCTCCTTCCCCTCGCCCTGGCGCGCGCCCTGGCGGAGCGGAGTCTCGAGAGCCAGGCGCCAGCGGTACTTCCGGAAGTCGCTGGCAGGCTGGAGCCGCTCGCCGGCGTGTGGCGCCGCGCGTCCCTGCCCGGCGCCCTCCGGAGAGCGCGCGACGGCGACCGTTCGCTGCGGGGTCTCGCGGAAGACGTCGGCGCCGAAGCGTTTTCCGAGGCGGCCTGGCGGGCCCTCGATCCCTCGGGAAACGCCTTCACGAACCTGAACACGGTGCAGGACTGGGCGACGGCGAGGGAGCGCGCGTGAGAGCGCGCCGGCGCCGGGGGAGGGAAGCGTGAGCGAATCCGGAGAGTCTTCCGGCGGCGCTGGCGGCGGGGGACCGAAGCGCCCCCGACGGCCGCGGTCGACCGGCCCCCTGCGGGGCAGCCTGCTCCATCTCGACGCGCGAGGCCGCGCGCGAATGGTCGACGTCGGCGCGAAGCCGACCACGCGGCGGACGGCGACGGCGCGCGGGACGGTGCGCCTCAACAGGGCCGCTTTCCGGGCGCTCGCCGGCGGGAGGCTCTCGAAGGGCGACGCCCTCGCGGTGGCGCGCCTGGCGGGGATTCTCGCCGCGAAGAAGACCGCGGAGATCGTGCCGCTGGCGCATCCGATCGCTCTCGATTCCGTCACCGTCGAATGCGAGCTTGACGAGCGGACCTCCTCCGTGACCGTCACGGCGACAACGTCAACCGCCGCCCGGACTGGCGTCGAGATGGAGGCACTCACCGCCGTCGCCGGCGCCTGCCTCGCCCTCTACGACATGGCGAAGGCGCTCGACCGCTCGATCACGATCGCGGAGATCGTCCTGATGGAAAAGCGCGGGGGGAGAACGGGGACCTACCGGCGCAAGCGCGAAACCTAGTCGCCGAAGTCGCGCTCCGTCCGCCTCCCGCCGCCTTCCGCCTCCCGCCCTATTGTTTGGCGATCACGCGGGCATCCCGTTCGCCGGCGATGCGCCACCCCTCCGGCGTCCGGATCCACTGCATCTCCTGCAGCACCTCACCCCGCTTCTCGCCCTGCCCTCCCGCGACCGCGTAACGCTTGCGGAACCGCACGGTCGCGGTCCGACCGTCCGGAGAGGGGTCGATCTCCGGCTCTCCGGCCGCCACAGAGACCGGACCTCCGTCGAAGAGACGCGCCTTCTCGCGGCGGACGAAGTCGCGCGACACGTTGCGCTGCAGGTAAAAGGTGTTCACGCGCGGCTGGTAGAACCGCATGTGGCCGGACAGATCGCGCGCGTTGGTGGAGTCGATCCAGGCGTCCAAGGCGTCGCGCAGGCCGCTCCCGCTTCCGCCATGCCGCGAGGTTCCGGCGGCGACGGCGGCGGGAGGGGCGACCCGGGACGGGGCGCGGCGCGCCGCCGGTACGGAGGGTTTGGCGTCGCGGCCGCCCGTGCGCGGCGAGGCGGCGACGGGGGCCGGGTCGGAGCGAGACGGCGCGGCAACCGCGGGCACCTCCGCCGCGACCGGCGGCGCGGCAGGCGCCGGCTGCGGGCCGAGCGAGCGCGGACCGGCCGTCGAGGGCGCCGCCTGCGCGGTCGCGGCGGGAGCTGGGGGCTCGACCGGCTTGACGGCCCGCGCGGCGACACGGCTCGAGGCCGCGCGCCGGGCAGGCGTTGCCTCGATGACGAACCAGAAAAGGCCGAAAATGAGAGCCGCGACCGCCGCCGCCGTGCCCCACACCACTCCGGGACGCGGGCCCCTCTTCGGCGGCTCGAATAGCGGGCTTCCCTCTTCCCCGATGGTGACGCCGTCGATCCCCGTATTCTTGACCGCTCCGATCGGCGTGACGGTGGCCCCCGACCCGGAGCCGGCAGCCGCCGGGAATCTGCGGCGATCTCGTGATGCGGACGAATCGGCGGACGCGGGAGGGTCGCTCGGCTCCGCCGAGATCGGAATCTGCCGCGGAGGGCTTCCACCGGCCTTCGAGCGCCTGACCTCCGACGGAGACCCCGCGGCGCGGGCGCCCCGCGCGATCGCGGACGGAGGAGACGCCGGAGGAGGAGCGGGGGGCGGCGGTGCAGCCGGCTGCCACAGCGACGGGAGTGAGCCGGCGCTTGCACCGAAGGAAGACCGAGACGACGCCGGCGAGCGCGGCCTGACGGATTCGGAAGGAGGCGGCGGCGGCGGATCTTCGAACGAGACGAACGCGGGCGCGGGCGGCTCGAGGAACATCGGGCGCGGCCCCGTCTGCTCCTCCGTCTTCTTCGGCGGAGGCGTCGCCCGGTAGGAGTATCGGGGACGCAGGATCGGGATCTCCGCCGTGATCGCGGAATCCGCCGGAGGCGGCTTCGGCGGCGGGGAGTCGTCGTCGGTGCTCACGAGCGAGGCGATGGCCGCAGCGGCTGCGGCGAGAGGCGCGGCGGCTTCCTCCTCATCCTGCTCGAGCGCGGGATCCGGCGCCTCGCCCGGCGGGTCGGCGGCCGGTACGGGGAGCTCCCCCGTCGGAGCCGGCAGGTCCGGCGCGGACGGAGGGGGCGGCGCGGAAAGCTCCGCGGCCGCGGCGTCGAAGGTGTCGAGCTCGACCACGGGAGGCGGCGCCGAAGGCGCGGCGAGCGCGACCGGGGCGGCGGAAACCGGCTCGATCTGCGCGGCGACCGGAAGCGGATCCGGCGGGGCTGGCGCGACGGCGGCGGCGGCGGCGATGGGGCGTGCCGGCTTGGCGGCGGGAGCACGAGGCGACTCCCCGGCCGGCTCGGCCGTCAACTGTTCGAAAGGCTTCAGCCTCCTCGCGACCTCGGCCGCGGATCGCGGTCTCGCGCCGGCGCTCGGGTGCAGGCACTGCATCACCAGCCACCCCAGCGACTCCGGAAGATCGGGACGCGCCCGCTGGATCGGGGGCGGCGGGACGGCGTTGTTCCCGCCGGTCGCGGGCCGCCTGCCCGAGAGCATCTCGTAGAGGAGCGCGCCGAGCGCCGGGATCTCGGCGCTCGCGCCGCCTTCGAGCGGAGAACCCGGAAGGCGGACGAGGCGGGCGGCCGGACCCGAGTCGCGCCGCCGCAGGCCGATGCGATCGGAGGAGATCTCGCCGAGCGGAACGCCGGATTGCGCCAGCCCCTCGGACGCCAGCGCGACCTGCTGGCCGATGGACGCCGCGAGAGGAACGGCCAGGCCGCCCTCGCGATCGAGGAGCTCCCGGAGGGTCTCGTCTCCCGCCGGCTCGACCACGGCGTAGGCGCCGCCGAAAGGCAGCGGCCCGAATTCCTCGACCCCGGCGATCGAGACCTCCTGAAGCCCCGCGAGAAGCGAGGACTCCCGGACGAAGAGCTCGAACGCGTCCGCGTCCTCGAGCACGGGAGGGCGGCGGACGATCACCGTCGCCGTCTCGCCCGTCTTCCGGCTCCGAGCGAAGAAAGTGCCTCCCGAGGGATGCTCGGCCAGGAGGCGCTCGAGCACCCAGGTCCCGGCGATCTCGAGGTCGATTCCCGGCCCCTCCACGAGCGGGGGGTGCGCGGGCTCGACGCACACCCTCGTGGTGTCAGAAAAGCAGCGGTGGCAGACGGGGCAAAGTTTCATGACATTCTGCGGCCACAGGCGATTGCAGAATATCGAAGGCGGGCCGCTTCGTGTGGGTTTGCAAGATCCCCGCCCGGCCGATCCCGCCCATTCAAGGGCTTGGGGATTTCGCGATCGTCCGAAATAATGGACGAATGTCGCCGGGAATCCGCGTTTCGCTGCTCACCGTGTCCGACGGGGTCTCCGCGGGTCAGCGGGAGGACCGGGGGGGCCCGGCCTGCGAGCAGGCCCTCGCGGAGGCCGGAATCCCGCACACGATCGTGTCGCGCGAGGTCCTTCCCGACGACCGCGGCCGCGTCGCGTTCGCGATCCGGCAGCTCGCCGACCGCGACCACGCGGACCTCGTCGTCCTGACGGGAGGAACGGGGGTGGCGCCGCGCGACCGCACCCCCGAGGCGGTCCGGGACGTCGTTGCCTTCGAGGTGCCCGGCCTCGCCGAGAAGATGAGGTCGGAGACGGGCGCCGCTTTTCCGCCGGCCTATCTCTCGCGCCAGGTCGCGGGAGTGTGCCAGCGCACGCTGGTGATCGCGCTGCCCGGCTCGCCTCGCGGCGCGGCGGACTGCCTTCGCGCGATTGCCGGCCTCCTCCCGCACGCGGTCGCTCTCGTCCGCGGGGAAGCACCTCCGCATCCGCGTCCCTCCGGCGTTCCGCTGTGACGGCAGACAGGGCAGACACGGCCGACAGGCCGGAGAAGACCAGAGCCGCTCCCGGGATCGACGGGCTGCTCGCGAACCCGGCGCCGATTGCCGGGCGGAGAATCGGCCTCATCACCAATCCCTCGGGCGTGACGTCGGCGGGAGTGCCCACCTGGAAGGCGCTCTTCGACCTGCCCGAGACGCGCCTGACGAAGCTGTTCGGCCCCGAGCACGGGGTCGACGGCGGCGCGATCTACATGGAAGCGGTGACGGGAGGCGTCCACCCGCCGACGGGCCTGCCCGCCGTTTCCCTGTACGGATCCACCCGCGACAGCCTGAAGCCGAAGGCGGAGGACCTCGAGGGGCTCGACGCGCTCGTGTTCGACGTCGCCGACGTCGGCAGCCGCTACTACACCTACATCTGGACGATGATGCTCGCGATGGAGGCCTGCGCCGCCGCGGGCCTCGCGTTCTTCGTGTGCGACCGTCCAAATCCGATCGGAGGCGGGATCGAAGGGGCGCCCCAGGACGAGGACCTCCTCTCGTTCGTGGGCCTTCATTCGATCTCCGTCCGGCACGGCATGACGGCCGGGGAGATGGCGCTCCTGCTTCGCGCCGAAAAGAAGCTGGACCTCGACCTGACCGTGCTTCCTGTGGAGCGGTGGGCGCGCGGCACGCCGTTCGAATCGACGGGCCTCCCGTGGGTCTCGCCTTCCCCGAACATTCCGACTCCCGCCACGGCGCTGGTCTACCCGGGGATGTGCCTTCTCGAAGGAACGAACCTTTCCGAGGGACGCGGCACGACGCGGCCCTTCGAGGTCTTCGGCGCTCCGTGGCTCGCGTCCGTCCCGTTCGCCGAGGCGCTGAACGCCCGGCGACTCCCCGGGGTCTCGTTCCTGCCGATCCACTTCCGGCCGATGTTCGACAAGCACGCGGGTCAGACGTGCGGCGGCGCGATGTTCCGGGTCACGGATTCGTCGGAGTTCCGTTCCTTCGAGACCGGGCTTCGCATCGTGGAAACCGCCCGGAAGATGGAGCGCCGCGAGTTCGCGTGGCGCACGGAGCCTTACGAGTTCGACCCGCGGCCGGCGATCGACCTTCTCACCGGTTCTCCCCGGTACCGCGCGGCGGTCGACCGCGGCGGGGATCTTGCCGAAGAGATCTCTCGCCACGAGGAGGGCGCCCGCGCCTTTGCCGGCCGGCGGGAGCCGTGGCTGCTCTACCCGGACGCGCGGCCCGCCGCGGTCGCGTTCGTCGGCGGGCACGATGCCGGCAAGACGACGGTTCTCGTCGATCTCGTACCGCGCCTCCAGGCGAGAGGGCTCGTCGTCGGAACGCTCAAGCACACGTCGAAGGACGCGGAGGACGACGTTCCCGGGAAAGACTCGCATCGCCACGCTTCGGCGGGAGCCGCGGTGTCCGCCTTCGTGACGCCGGAGCGGACGACCGCGCGGCGATTCGGCGGAGAGGAGCCCGTCGCGGATCTGCTCGCCCGGGAGTTCGGGGAGTGCGACGTGGTGCTCGTCGAAGGCTACAAGGCGCTGCCTCTGCCCCGCGTCGAGGTGACGCGCCGGGGAGCCTCCCGTCCCCCCGTCTCGCAGCCGTCCCTCCGGATCTCCGACGGAGAGCCCGAGAGCGACGGGGTGCCCACGCTCGCCTTCGGCGACGGCGCCGGGATCGCGGAGGCGGTGCTCGGTCTCGCGGGCCTCGCGCGGCGCTCCCGGCTCGGCGGGTGAGCGGTTCGGGCGGCCATCCGCCCGTCCCCGGGAAGGGCCTCGTCGTCTTCGATCTCGACGGCACTCTTCTCGACGGATATGCGGCGATCGGGGACGCGCTCGCGCACGCGATGGAGCGGTTCGGCCTGACTCCGCCCACGCCGTCGGCGCTGCGCGGGATGGTGGGTGAGGGCCTCGAGCGGCTCCTGGAGAAAGCCGTGGGGCCGGAGCGTGCGGCCGAAGGCGTCCGGCTGTTCCGCGAGCGCTACTCGGACGTCGCGATCCGGCTGTCGCACCTTCTCCCCGACGTCCCGGCGGTCTTAAACGAGCTCGCCCGGGCGGGTTGGCGCATGGCGGTCGCGTCCAACAAGCCCGCGGTATTCTCCCGGCAGATCCTCGAAGCGAAGGGCGTGGCGGGACACTTTCTCGAGATCGCCGGCCCGGACGCCGCCACGCCTCCCAAGCCGCATCCCGCGATGCTCCTGCGAATCCTGAGCGCGGCCGGCGTCCCGGCGTCCGACGCGTTCGTCGTCGGTGACATGGAGATCGACGCCGCCCTCGCCCGCGCCGGCGGATGCCGCGTCGCGCTCGTTCCCGGCGGCTCGCGCTCTCCGGAGGAGCTCGCGGCCGTGGACGGCGACGTCGTTCTGGGTGGAATCCGGGAGCTGCCGGCGTGGCTGGAGGAAGAATGGCGCGCCGCAGCGCGCCATACAATCGCGCCATGAGCCGAGTCGTCGTCGCCGAAAAAGTTGCGCCTGCCGGCCTCGAGCTGCTGCGGCGTGCCGGCCACGAAGTCGTCGACTGCGCGGGGGCGCCGCGCGACCGCCTTCTGGCGGAGCTCGCCACCGCGGATGCGCTGCTGGTGCGGAGCGCCACGAAGGTCGACGCCGAGCTCTTCGCCGCCGCCCCCTCTCTCACGGTCGTCGGCCGCGCGGGTGTCGGGGTCGACAACGTGGACGTCCCCGCGGCGACCGCGCGCGGCGTGCTCGTCTTAAACGCCCCGACGGCCAACGTCGTCTCGGCGACCGAGCACACCTTTGCGCTGCTGTTCGCTCTGCTCCGCCGGGTGCCCGCCGCGGCGGCCACGATGGCCGACGGGCGCTGGGAGAAATCGAAGTTCGTCGGCTCGGAGCTCGCCGGAAAAACGGTCGGCATCGTGGGGCTCGGCCAGGTCGGCTCGCGGGTGGCGGCCCGCGCGCGCGCCTTCGAGGCCCGCGTCGTCGCCTTCGATCCGTTCCTCCCCGAGGCGCGCGCGCGGGAGATCGGCGTGCCCCTGATGTCGCTCGACGACCTTCTGACGGGCTCCGACATCGTCACGCTGCACGCGACGGCGGGGGAGAAGGGGAAGGCTCTCCTCGGAGCCGCGGAGCTCGCGCGCATGCGCCCGGGGGCGATCCTCGTCAACGTGGCGCGCGGAAGTCTCGTCGACCGCGCCGCTCTCTACGACGCGCTGAAATCCGGAAAGCTCTCCGGCGCGGCGCTCGACGTGTTCGATCCGGAGCCGCCGGCGCCCGACGATCCTCTCTTCAGGCTTCCGAACGTCGTCGCCACTCCGCACCTCGGCGCGTCGACGATGGAGGCACAGGAACGCGTGTCGCTGCAGACGGTCGAGGCTCTTCTGGAGGCGCTGTCGGGGGCCGGGTACGTGCCGGCGGTCAACCTTCCGTTTCGCGGGCCCGCCGACCCTTCGGGCGCCGCCGTCTGGATGCGGCTCGCCGAGCGGGCCGCCCGTTTCGCCGCGGCGCTTTCGGGCAGCCGGATCGGCGCCGTCTCGGTCGAGACGTGGGGGCTGCCCGACGATCTGCTCCGGCCCGTGGCGGTCGCCGCCGTGAAGGGGGCGCTCCAGTCGCACGCGCCCGAGACGATCAACTACGTGAACGCGTTTCATGCCGCGCAGGGGCGCGGCGTCTCGGTGTCGGAGACCCGCCATGAGGGCGCGGGAACCTACGCCCGGTCGATCCGGATCTGTCTCTCGTCGGGATCGGGGCCCGGAACCACCGCGGACGCGACTCTCTTCTCCGAGACCGACGCGCGGGTCGTGGCCGTCGACGGCCTGCCCCTCGAGTTCCGCCCCGAGGGCACCGTCGTGTACCTGCGCAATCGCGACGTGCCCGGCGTCGTCGGCAGCGTCGGGACCATCCTCGGCGACGGCGGCGTGAACATCGCCGATTTTTCGCTCGCCCGCGGGGAAGGAGGACGCGCCGCGGCGGTTCTCGCGGTCGATTCGCCGCCTTCGCCGGAAGTCCTGGAGCGGCTGCGCGCCGCTCCCGCGGTCGAGGACGTCCGCGTCGTGACCTGGTGAGCCGGCTCCGCGTCCTGATCCTCTTCGGAGGAAAGTCCGTCGAGAGCGAGGTGTCCCGGATCTCGGCGCGGACGATCGCCGGAGCCCTCGACCCGGCGCGTTATGAGGCGATCCCGCTCGCGGTCGGCGCGGACGGGCGGTTTCTTCCGGCCGCCCATTCCGCGAGGCTCCTCGCGGAGGCGAAGGTCCCGGAGCGCTTTCTCCCGCCGGACGCCGCGGCGCCGGAGTCCGCAGCGGTCGTCCCGGCGGAGATCGCGCCGGCCCGCGCTGATCTCGTGTTTCCGATCATCCACGGCACGTCGGGAGAAGACGGCGCCCTGCAGGGCTTTCTCGAAATCCTGGGACTGCCTTACGTGGGAGCCGGGGTCGCGGCTTCGGCGGTGGGGATGGACAAGGCGATCTTCAAATCCCTGCTTCGCGATGCCGGGATTCCCGTGACCCGAGGCGTCACCGTGCGCGGTTCCGAAGAGCTTCCCGCGAGCCCCTTCCCCCTCCCCGTCTTCGTCAAGCCCGTCAATGGAGGGTCCTCGGTCGGCGTGACCAAGGTGAAGCGCCCGGAAGACCTCGGCGCCGCCATAGACCTCGCGCTGCGCTACGACGACAGGGCCCTCGTCGAAGAGGGGATCGACGCCCGCGAGATCGAGTGCGCCGTTCTCGGCAACGACGACCCGCGCGCGTCGGTGCCGGGCGAGATCATCCCGGGGCGGGAGTTCTACGATTACGACGACAAGTACCGGGATGAGAATGCCCGCTTCGTCGTTCCCGCCGATCTCCCCGGGGAGGTCGCCGAAAAAGTGCGACGCCTCGCGCTGGCCGTCTTCCGGGCCGCCGGCGTCTCCGGAATGGCGCGCGTCGATTTCTTCGTCGAGCGCGGGACGAACCGCGTGCTCGTCAATGAGATCAACACGCTTCCGGGATTCACCGCCATCTCGATGTACCCGAAGCTGTGGGAGGCGAGCGGCCTGCCCCTTCCGAAGCTCCTGGACGAGCTGATCCGGCTGGCGCTCGAACGCCACGCGCGCCGCGCCCGGCTCTCCCACGAGCCGCCGGCCGGGCTTCTCTGACCGCTGCTTTCGTGACCTCCGGCACATGCGCGGACGGCCGCCTTCCATGATCCTGGCGAGGAAAATTCATGAGCAGACGTGCGTTACTCGCGTGCGGCATCGCTTTCGGCGCTCTCGCCTCGATTTCGACCTCCGGTCTCGCGGCCCCCGGCGAGGAGACGCGCCCCCGGAAGACCGCGCCGGCGCCCAGGTCGCGCGGCTCGGAGGAACGGTCGAGCGCGACGAGAACGCGCCCGGAAGGCCGATCAGCGGCGTCGATCTGCACGGAACGAAGGTCGCCGACGGGAATCTCGAGGCCCTGAGCGTCCTCAAGGGACTGCGGGCTCTCGATCTCCGGCTGACCTCGGTCGGGGACGGCGGCGTCTCGCATCTTTCCGATCTGACCGCGCTCGAGTCGTTGAACCTGTTTCGCAGGCAGACCGGCGACGAGGGCCTCTCGCGCCTCTCGCGCCTGAAGGAGCTTCAGACGCTGATGCTGGGGAGCACCCGGATCACGGACCGCGGCCTGGAGACTCTCCGGTCTTTTCCGCGCCTGAAGAAGCTGAGCCTCTTCCGGACCGAGGTCTCCGACGCCGGAGTCGCGCCCCTCTCGACCCTCGCGAATCTCGAGACCCTGCTGATCACGGGCTCGAAGATCTCCGAAGGGGGTGCGCGGCAGCTCCAGAAGGCTCTGCCGCGCATGCGCTTCGGCAAATGATTCGCTCTTAGTTCCACAGGCGCTCGTACCACTTGCGGGTGTCGAGCTCGGCCGCCGTGACCCCCATGCGGCGGCGCACCTCGTCCGCGCTCCATCCGGTCAGCGCGATGACGTTCCGAGCCTCGCTCTCCCGCCGCGAGCGCAGCGAATCCCGATAGTCGCCCGCGTCGCAGGAAACCGTCCCCGCGAAGGGATGATGCAGGACGTAGCGCGCCTGGAAGTTCTGGCGGTCCGCGGTCTCCTGGAACGCGAGGTCTTCGGGGAAGTGCGCCGCGTCGTAGCGCACGTGCAACCGCGTCAGGAAGACGTCCGAGGCTCCGGACGCGCCGGCGCCCGCCGCGTCGGGAAGCCAGAAGACGCCCACGCCTCGGAGCTCCGCCGCCGTCAGCGGCTCCGCGGCGCAGGGATCGCACCAGCCCATGTCCCAGGCGTACTCGGTGAATACGGCCGCCGACCCTTCATGCTTCACCTGCCGTGAGAAGAGCGCGCGGTAGAAGTCGGGAAACCGGTCCTTCACGAAGAGCGGAACGTCCGTGTCGGAGGGGAGCCGCACGGTGCGGTAGTTGACGGCCTCGACTCGTCCCTTCCGCGTCAGCGTGTAGACGAAGAGCTCCTGCGGGCCGTTGGCGTTGACCATGCCGAGCCGGATCGGAAGCATGAATTTCGGCGACTCGTACGCCACCTGGATCGGACGGAGGCTGGAGAAGCCGAGGCGCGCCTTTTCTCCGAGGTTCACCTTCGCAACGAAGAAGCGCATGTTCTGCCGGACGTAGCTGTCGAGCACCTCGGCGGCGCCGGCGGGAATGCGGTATCCGTTCGACTGCAGCCATTTTGCGAGGCCGCCGGAGTCCTTCGCCGACAGGATCAGGATGTCGTATTCGCCCACGGTGTATCGCGCCTCGATCGTGACGCCGAGACTCTTTTCCTTCTCCCGGACCGCCGCCGCCTGCGGGAGCATCGCGCCGTTCACGGACATCTTCCGCATCTCGTCGCGCCTCCCGCACGGGTCCGGGTCGTGGTACTCGACCAGGCGCGGCGAGGAGTACGCGTCGAGCCTCATCAGCAGCTTCGGGTCGCCGATGTGGATCTGCTCCTTCTCGATCGGCGTCGGCACGGGAATGACGACCGCGAACTCCTTCGGGTCACCTTGGAAATCGCTCCCCATCGTCAGGACCGTCCGGTTGCCCTCGCGCACGAGCGCGACCTGCGAGGAGCGGTTAAAGAGCTTCGCGTCGGCCTTCGCCACGTAGAACCCGCAGAAAGCGCGAGCGGGCCGGGAGGGAGCCAGAGCGAAGAGACACAAAGCGAGGGCGTAGAGCCAGGAGCGGCGCATGGAGATCTCCTTTCATGCGAAAGCGGACGACTCGTTCGGAAGACTGCGGGCCGGGCCAGAGAAGGTCGAAGAGAGGAACCAGGAGAGAACCCAGCGCGAGGGACCAGATCGCCCCGTTGGGAAGAAAGAGTCGGAACTGCACGTACGCAGCGCCGAGGGCGACGACGGCGCCGAACACGAGGCGTCCGCCGCGCGAGTCGGGCGTCGTCTTCGGGTCGGAGATCATGAAGAACGCGAAGAGGAGCAGAGCGCCGCTCTCCAGCCGGTGAAGCGGGATCGTCAGAGGCTCGTGCAGGGCGGCCGAGCGGCCGAGGACGAGCAGGAGGAACGTCGCCAGGAACGCGAGTGTGACGTCCCCGCGGGCCGCGCGCTGCACGACGAAGCGGCCCGCGCACGCGATGAAGAAGCCGAAGAACGCGGCGTTGCCCCACTGACCGGAGGAGACCCAGGCGCGCCCCGTGACGGCGAGGACGGCCGCCAGAGCGATGTTGGTCGGATTGAAGAGATGCTTTCCGTTCCATCGCAGGAAGAACTTGCTGCCAATCGCGACCCCCGCCGCCGCGACGGCGATGCCCGCGGAGTTGGTGCGCAGCAGAAGGCACAGCGACAGCGCGGAGATGAGCCCGCTCCAGGGGTCGAAAACGGGAAGCCGGAAGAGGCGCGTGCACGCGAGCTGCGCGCAGAGCGCGGTCCCGACGAGAAGAGCGGCACGGGCCGGGGAGACGTCGAAGGAGAGGACCGTCATTCCGTATCCCAGCAGGACGGTGAGTGACGCGATCTGGAAGAGGCGCGGGTCCTTCGTCGACAGCGGCGCGATCTCGAGCATGCGGGGTGGGACACCGGATGCAGCGGAAAGTTCCAGCCGGCGGACACGGCCAAGGATGGAGGCTGGCTCGCCGAACGGGGCTCCCGCCCACGTTTTTTGGCGACGTGGGCGCGCCCCTGAGAAAAGGCTCTGGTTGGAGGGTCGCTTCTTAGATCGATTCCATCGTGCGCCGGAATTCGGTTACGTCACGCCGTGACGAGCGAGGGGCCGACCCCGCATATAAGCCTCACCGGCACATCCGTTCAGGTTAACGAGGGTGCCGCCGTGCCTCCAGAACGCGTGTCGAAAGCTTGTTTGCCAGATTGCCGATAACGTTCGCCAGCGCGACCGAGACTTTGCTGGGATACCAACGGGCAAGACCCAACTTGAGGTGCTGCCTTCGGTAAGACGCAAGTTTTCTCAACGGATCGTAGGTGACTCCCCACTTCCGCCCGAACTCCCGGTTACGCGTCTCCCAACGTGCCGCATCCCAACGGAACTTGAAGGCCGGTATGTCGCAGACCTGCCAGGGAGGAGGCGCCGAATACGTCACGACCGACCGAGGCTCAAGAAAAGCGGTCAATCCGCGCTTCCGTAGGGTCAGCCCCAGATCGACATCGAACGGCTCGACCTCATCAAATAGTTCGCCCTGGAGAAGATGTCTGTCGAGCAGAACACAATGATTTTCGGGGTAATCGATTTGCTTCCGCCAGATCTCCGTATAAAGAATTCTGTGCCGAAATATCGTTCCGTCATCCTTCCCAGGTCCGTCAAACATGCATCCTGCGGCGTGAATACCTCGGTACCACAGGATTAACGGCGTGACCACCGCCGCGCCTTCGTCCCGCATGCACTTGAGCAAAGGCGGCAGCCAGTTCTCGTGGACTATCGTATCGTTCTCCAGGACCACGCAGAACCGTTCGGTGATTTGCCGTAGCGCGAGGTTGCGCGCCTCCGCCTGAGTCAGCAGGTGGTCTCCAAGCAGAAGACTCATATTGCCCGTTGTGGCCTGAAGACCACGAAGATATCGCTCGGTGACCCTATCCACATCCCCCGCTACGACGACGAGGCGAACCGGGAGAGTGGTGTGGGCGTAGAGCGCGTCAAGACAGCGAGGAAACATGCTGAAGCGATCTCGCGGTACCACTGCGATAACGATGCGCTCGACGGACGGCTCTACATCCGCCGGGTCAGGCTCAATATCGGTCAACCCGGGCTCACGAGGTCGTGCCCTCATTGACGCAACCTGAGGGGTCCGCCAGGATCTCTTCGAGAAGCGCAGAAACTGTTCCTTCGATGCTGAACCGATCGCGTACCCGTCGAACACCCGCGCTTGCGAGCTGACGCCGCAGGTTGCAATCGGCCGCGAGACCGGCTAAAGCGTCGGCGATTGCCCTCGGATCTCGTTCGGGGATGAGTATGCCGGCGCCGCCGTCGAGGAGTTCCGGAATGCCGCCCGTTCTGGTGGACACGACCGGAACGCCCGCCGCCATCGCTTCGATGAGAAACACGGGGATGCCTTCCCTTTCCTTGCCCGTATCGATACTCGGCAAAAGGGCCACGTCCCATTGATGATCGTGGAGGCGAGCTAACAGTTCCTCGTGGTCGAGACATCCACGAAACGCCACGCGATCGCCGACGTTGAGTTCGCGCGCGTACTGTTCGAGAGTCCGCTTCAATGCTCCCTGACCCGCGAAGTCAATCGATACTTCGATTCCGGCGGCCTTGAGCCTCGACACGGCTTGCAGTGCATAGCGATGACCTTTGACCTCGTCAAAGCGGGCACCCAGCAGAACACGCAGAGGGCCTCGAGGGCGGACCCACTGCCTGAGAGGATCAGCGGGAAGGCTAACGCCCATATGAATGACGCGCACCTTGTGCTGGAGCGGTTCAACACGTCGCATCAGTTCGCGTCCCCCCCGGCTGTCGATAGCGCGCGCGAAACCAGCCGTCTCTACTTTCCTGTCCAACAGATTGTCCTCGGTGATGTCCCAGCGGTGCGCGGTGAAGCTCCATGGTATGCCCGACACGACACTGGCGATCAGCGCCGCGGTGGCGCTGGTCGATGCCCAGTGGGCATGAATGTGATCCACGCGGTTGCGGCTTGCGATGTGGGCGAGCCACAAAGCTTTCGGGATGACCGCCAGATTCTTGGCGAGGACGAAGATGTCCCGACTGGTCAAGAGCAGCGACACGGCCCGGACCACCCGCTTCGGCGCTCTGAGAATTTCCGTCAGCGCCTTGCCGACGACGCGGAGAGACAGCAGGGGCTCAGCGATCGTTGCGCCTGCCAACCGCCGGGCATCCGCGTGAAAGACAGGGTGGCGAGGGCGGATGGGAATAACGGTCACGCGGTGCCCGCGTCTCTGCAACTCCAAGACCTCCGGGGCGATAAACGGCTCATCCAGGCCGAGGGGAAGGGCGGCCGTCACATAAACGAGATGCATGCGCGTATCAAAGTTGCTCCGAGAACTGTGCGAGCGTCGGATGCCAGACGAGGAGGGATGCGTAAACAGCAAGCGTCGACGCGAGCACCTGCTCCAGCGAGAACTCCATGGACGCTATTTCACGGCCTCGGGTACCCATAGAGGCCCGCAACGGCGCGTTGTCGACGAGCTGAACGATCGCTCCTATCAACGCGTCGCCGTCGCCGACCGGAATCAGCAGCCCGTTCTGGCCGTTGCGCACGACCTCACGGCATCCGACCGAATCGGTTGCGACGATGGACCGGCCAGAGGCCGCCGCTTCGAGCAGTATCCGCGGAACCCCTTCGCCATAATACGAAGGCAGGCACACGACATGGCATTGGGCCAGCAATGAGGGCATATCGGTCCGCGGACCGAGCCATTCTATGTCGCCGGCGTCCTGCCATTGCCTGAGGGTGGCCAGAGGCACCGCGGAGGGATGGTCTCTATCGGGCTCACCTACGAGCACGAAGCGGGCGCGGACGCCGGCGGCCCGTATTGATCGGGCCGCGGCTACGAAGTCGCCGACCCCTTTTTCCCATAGGAGGCGAGAGCCCATAAGGATCACGGGCGCGCCGTCAGGTTCGGGCGCGGGCTTGAACAGCGTAAGATTTACGCGGTAACACGCGCGGCGATGCCGCCATAGAGCGCGGGCTTCAGGCCGACGTGATGCACCACCGCCGGTCGCAACCGCCGGTAAAGCCGAACCAGTGACAGGCAGCATCGCAGCTCATCCGATGCGAGGGTGCTCGTACGCCGCAGATAATAGATGTGAACGCAAATGCCGTGACGGGACACAGCTTCCAGCCCCGGCCCTCGCGGCAACGCGACGTGAACATCGAAACCAGCCTTCTGAAGCCTCCGAGCGAGTATGAGCCTGTTCTGCACAAACCCGCCGATCTCGTGATCAACGAATAACAGTCGTGTCATCGGTTCACGAACGAACATGGAAGTGACGTATTGTGTGGAACTAACAGGCGGTGTGGTATGGGTTCAACAACGACGTGCGGATGAAGGTAAGCCAGACCGTCCCGAATCGCATGCTCCATCGGACGAGTCAGGTCGCGTCGCCTTTTCCCTGGTGCCGGCTTCCTCCCATCCATTATGACCTCGTCCACATCGGGGAGGACCGGTAAATGCCGAGGCCTGAAGCGGGGCGACCTCCCGCGGGCGCGTTGGACGGTGGGAGGAAAAACGGCCAGCATCTGAGCGGGGACGATACAACAATCAGCGGGATCGTTCGGCGTGGCGGAGCCGCGGGGGTGGCTGCAAGGAGACGATTTTCTGGGTCAAGATTCCGCAAAGTCCAACCTGCCGGCCGGCACCGCTGTGCGGCCATGCCCGGATGATCCCGACGGTCGGACAACGAGTGCTTCGACTGCTCTGACTCGCCGAACCCCTCCAGGTTCGGCTGGAATACGTCCGATCCCGTTTTTCGCTACGCGATGATGAAGACGCCAAAGCGGGGAAACGGGTTTTCCGTTAGGCACAAGCGACGATGCATGAGTTGCGACAGAGCGATCCCTCTGGCAGACTGCAGACGCTCTCTGCACTCCGCAGGCCCGCGTGGCTTTGAAAATGAATGCACCTGACTGCCTTTTGATCAGCTCCACGGTGGAGGACTCGCCCAATATTCTCAAAACGGCTAGGCTCTACAAATCACGGTTCCGCGTGAGGACATGGAAGAGCTCGAGGGTTAACCTTGCCCGGTGGCGAGCCCCGTTGGCGGGTTTTGGATCAGGGAGAGCGCTCGACCGAGTGCCACGAGTTGGGGCCAGGGGCTAACAGCCCAATCCGTGGCAGCAAGGGAACCAAGCAGACTCTATAACCAATTGCTGCGGGGGCCACGCTTCGCGTGTGCGGAATAGTCGCTCTGTTCAAACGACGCGATTCGGGACTGACCTTGTCGCTCGCGCGCGCGATGAGCAACGCAGCACAGCACCGCGGTCCCGACGGGGCGGGCCTCGTGGGCCTCCAGGGCGACGCAGTAATCCGCTCGGAAGAATCGAGCGCGTGGCAGGTCGCTCTCGCTAACCGACGGCTATCGATCATCGACCGGAGTCGGGCGGCGGCGCAGCCGATGATTTACCGTGGCCGCTATTGGTTAACGTACAACGGTGAGGTTTACAACTACCTCGAGCTTCGCGCAGAGCTGGAGCATCTCGGTCACGCCTTTCGCACCCAGAGCGACACGGAGGTGGTGCTCGCCGCTTTCGCCGAATGGGGGCCGCGATGCTTCGAACGCATGCGCGGGATGTGGGGCCTGGTGCTGCTGGATGCGCGGAGCGGCACCGCGGTCCTTTGCCGAGACAGACTCGGGATCAAGCCGCTGTACGTCTGGCAAAGCGACGAGCTGCTCGCCGTGATTTCTGAAATCAAGCAACTGGTCGACACTCCCGGTTTTCAGGCCCGGCGCTCAGAGCAGGCGGTGACCGAGTACCTGGCGACCGGGTACGAAGACCTAACGCGAAGCTTCTTCAGCGGCGTCGCTCCGGTTCCCCCGGGCACCTATCTCACCCTGTCCGTCGGCGGAGGGGCCCTCTCGGCGCCTCAGCCCTATTGGTGGCCAGAGCGAGTCGAGCCGGCGTTGTCCAACGTCGCTCAGGCCAGTGAGGCATTCGCTGCCAAGCTCAATGAATCCGTGCGCATTCACTTGCGCAGCGAGGTTCCCGTAGGGTGCGCGCTGAGCGGAGGGTTGGACTCGAGCGCCATCGCCGTCCTCGCCCACAGTCAGGGAGGCGGGGCGAGCGATCTTCACACCTTTACCTCAACCTGTGTCGGAGACCCCGCGAATGAGCGCGAGTACGTGGAAGCGGTGTTGGACCGCATTCGCGCGGCGCCCCACTTTGTCACGCCCTCCGCTCAGGGATTTCTGGACGACTTCGACAATTTCGTCTGGCACCACGACGAGCCGGTAGGCAGCCTCTCGATGTACGCCGGGTATTGCGTCGCGCGGACGGCCCACGCGGCGAACGTGCCCGTGACTTTGAGTGGACAGGGAGGAGACGAGATCCTCTCCGGCTATTGGCAGTCGTATTTCATGTACCTGCGCGAGCTCGGCCTGCGCGGTCGCGGGCTCACTCTGGCGGCGCACCTGGCAGGCGCCCTGCTGCCGGACGGGAATCCGTCCTTGCTCGGACAAGTTCCGGTGATGCTGCGGCGGTACCTGGCCCGCCGCAGAGGGCTCGCTTCCGTGGCGGGACACCCAACCGTTGTCAGTGAAGTGCTGCAGCGCGCACTGGCAAGCTTCGGACAAGGGCGAAGAGTGAACGAGATTCGGATGATGTACCTTCCCAGACTGCTCAAATGGGACGACCGCAACTCGATGGCCTTTTCAGTCGAGGGTCGCTATCCCTTTCTCGACCACGAGCTGGTTGAGCTGTGCCTGTCGTTCGCACCCGAGATCCTTTTTCACCGCGGTTGGACCAAGTGGCCGCTCCGACTGGGTCTCCAGAAGGCGCTCCCCGAGAAGGTGGCACGGCGCCGAAGCAAATTCGGCTTCTGGGTACCTCAAGACCGCTGGCTGTGCGGTCCGCTTCGCCCCGCGCTGAACCAATGGCTGGATTCCGATCGACCACTATGGGATTGGGTGGATCGCGCGATCGTTCGGAGGCTCGCCGAGGAGACCTGGCAGACCGCGGGGCGTCGCGACGAGCCCGGGCAGGCGCTCGTTCGTTGCTTCCTGCTGGACAAATGGATGGAAGTCTTCGATGTCGCCTGACCGGATAATTCATAAACGGCTTCGGCCACCGAGCTTTTCCGGAATTCCGTAATCGCTTGATTCCGTCCCGGAAGTGCAGGGGAGGGCCACGAACTTGACGCGACCGCAGCGCGTTGGCACTTCAGGTGCCGTGGAGAGCGGCCCAGGGTCGTCCCCAAATCCGGAGGGTGAATTCCGGGGTTCTCCCGCCGCTGGCAGGACCTGACACCTGCACGCGGACCCTGTAGCAGGGCAAGGATCCCCAATCCTTCGACGCGATCATCGGCGGAGTGTCCGCCACCGCCCTTGCGGTGGGCGACGGGACACGGTCATGCGTGGGACGACCCCCGCCATCCGATCCGGCTAGACGACAGGCCGACCTGGTTGCGGGGGATCCAGCACCTGTTCGTTCAGTTGCAACGGCGCCTGTCGTGCGCTTCCGGGTGATGGTGATCTTCGCGGCGTTCGTCATTCCAGACGTGGTCCTCGTCGCCGTCGGATGGATCGGACACGTCCCGCTCCATGATCACCAGGTAGCTGATAGCTTTCCCCCCATGCGCTCCCGTATAGGGCCGTACGAGGTCCTGGGGCATCTCGGCGCCGGCGGAATGGGCGAGGTGTATCGCGCGCGAGATCCGCGCCTCGGCCGGGAAGTGGCCGTCAAGGTCCTTCCGGTGGAGTCCCTCCAGAACCGCGACCGGTTGAAGAGATTCGTCTCGGAGGCGAAGGCGGCCTCCGCGCTGAATCACCCCAACATTCTCACGGTCCACGACATCGGCGAGGACGAGAACGGGCCGTACATGGTCACCGAGCTCGTCTCGGGCGTGACGCTGCGCTCCATGATCGAGCAGGGACCGATCCCCGTCGCCCGCGCGGTCGATCTGATGGCCCAGACTCTCGACGGCATCGCCAAGGCGCACGATGCGGGGATCGTGCACCGGGATCTGAAACCCGAGAACCTGATGGTCACGTCCGACGGGTTCGTTAAGATCCTCGATTTCGGCCTGGCGAAGCTCCTCCGCCGCGACGACGAGACGCCCGCGGACCAGAGCGCGACCGCCACCGGCGTCATCGTGGGCACGGCCGGGTACCTCAGTCCCGAGCAGCTCCGAGGCTCTCGGCCCGACAGCCGGTCCGACCTCTTCGCGGCCGCCGTGGTTTTCTACGAGGCGATGACGGGCGCGCACCCCTTTCTCCGCGAGTCCGTGGCGGATACGTTCAGCGCCGTCCTGCGCGATGACCCCGCGCCTCTCACCGCGAAGCTTCCGGTCGCCCCGCGCGAGATCTCAGACCTTCTCGGCCGCGCGCTCAGCAAGAAACCGGACGACAGGCCGGCGTCCGCGCGCGAGATGGTGCGTCAACTGCGGGAGCTCCGCACGCGAAGCGAGACGGGCGAGACGCCGACACGCGTGTTCGAGCCGCCGCGCTCGCGCCGGTTTCCCCGTGCCCTGGCGGTCGGCGGCGCCCTCGCGGCCGTTCTGGCGACGTTTTTTCTCGCGCGCCGGGCGCCGCCTTCCGCGTCCGCCGCTGTCCGCATGCCGCCAGGCCAGATGGCCGTCGCCGTCCTGCCGATCGACGACGCTTCCGGAGACCCCGGTCTCGCGCGCGCCGGCGTCGGACGCGTGCTGGGAGACGCGCTGTCGCAGATCCTGTCCGACATTCCGAAGGTGTACGTCGTGTCTCCGATCCGTCTCGCCGACGCGTTCCGCGCCGGGGGCGGAGGCCTCGCGAGCGCCTCCCGCGATCCCGCGTCGGCGGCGCGGCTTTCGGCGAAGGCGGGAGCGAATGCGATGCTCGGCGGCCGGCTCTCTCGGGTGGGATCGTCCTACGTGCTCGACGCGGACCTCACCCGGCTGCCCGATACCCTCGTCGCTCATTTCCAGGCGGTCTCCGAGAGCGCCGACCGGCTGCTGCCCGAACTGACGGCGGGAATCAGCCGCCGGATCCGCGAAAAGCTCGCCGCCCCGGGGACCGTTCCCGCCGTGGACCGTGTCGCGACCTCGTCGCTCGACGCGTACACGCACTTCCTGCGCGGCCGCGAGTCGACCCTCGAAGGGGACTGGAAGTCCGCGATCCCCGAGCTCGAGAAGGCCCTGGAGGCGGACCCGCAGATGGCGCTCGCCTGGTCGGAGCTGTCGTGCGCCTACTCGTTCGCGGGCGACGACGTGAAATCGAGGGCCGCCCAGAGAAAGGCGGAGGAATTCCAGGACCGCGTCAACCGGAAAGAACGGTACTGGATCGAGCAGAGCGGAACGTGGGTGAAGACGGGCAACGGAGCCGCCTACCGAAAAACCATCGAGAGGTACATCCGCGAGTACCCCGACGATCGGGACGGTTACTTCTACGCGGGATTGGGCGCGCAGTATCTCGAGAAGAACTGCGCCGGCGCGCTGACGCAGTACGAGAAGGCATACGCCCTGACGCCCAACTACTACCCGATCACCAAGGCGATCGTCGACTGCGAGCTCGAGCTCGGGCGGAAGGACCGGGCGCTCGCGGCCGCGAAGCGCTACCTGAGAGTCCCGATGATCGGAGCGCACGGCCGGCAGCAGGCCGAATGGCGTCTGGCGGATCTGAAGAAATGACGGCGGGCCCCGTCGCCCCGGAGGGGGCGCGTCCTCGAGCCCCGAAGACGGAGGGCCCCGTGGTTCCCGGCACCGCCGGCGCCCTCGTCCGGAAAGCCGGTCCAGAGGAAGTGGCCGCCCTGACGGACCTCCTCCGGGCCTCCGTCCTCGGCCTGGGAGCCGTCGAATATTCCCCGCGGCAACTGGCGAGCGCGTTGACCCACATCTTCGGCGTCGACACGCGCCTGATCGAGGACGGGACGTACTTCGTGGTCGAGGAGGAGGGGCGAGCGGTCGCCTGTGGAGGATGGAGCCGCCGGAGGACTCTCTACGGGGGCGATCAATTCGCGGGCCGGTCGGACGACTGGCTCGACCCCGCGGCGGACCCGGCGCGCATCCGCGCCTTCTTCGTGCACCCCGACCGGGCGAGGCGGGGCTACGGACGCCTCCTTCTGGAATTCTGCGAGGCGGCGGCCCGCGCCGAAGGCTTCGAGAGCCTGGAACTCATGGCGACGCTCTCGGGCGTTCCGCTCTACGAACGCTGCGGTTACTCCCGCGAGGAGTCCGTGGAGATCGAGCTGCCGGACGGGGTTTCCTTCCCGCTCATCCGGATGTCGAAGACGCTGAAGAGGACTGCTCCGACCGGAGGGTCGTGAGGAGCCCGCCCAGGTTCCAGGAGTCCCAGCCCTCGACCGCCTTTCCGTCCTGAAACTTCAGCCACGTCATGCCCCGGAAGGTGACCGGCCGGCCGGTCGCCTCGATCCCGAGCCCGCGGCCCGGGTGGGTTCCCGTCGCGACCCAGCGGACGACGACGTGGTCTCTCTCCGCGACGGTGTCCTCGACCTCGACGGAGAAGTCCGGGAAGGCTTCGAGGAGCCCCGCTCGCGCGGACTTGAAGTCGGCGATCGTGCCGTCGCCGCCTTCCATGTGCCCTACGCTGTGCGCCGCGAAGAGCTCGTCGATGGTCTCGTTTCGCCGCTCGTTCCAGACCTCCCGAAACCAGCGGAGGGCGAGGTCCCTGTTGGTGTCTGTCATGACGTCCTCCGGGCGAAAGCAGATCACGGAAAACCGTTCGGCGTTGAGCGTCAGACGGGAGGAGGCCGGGGCGTCGCGGTTTCGCCGCGCCGAGCTCTTTCCGGGCGGAAAGATGGTCCAGGGGACGACCGCCAGGGCGGCGATTCACCCGGCACCCGCCGCGGCCTGGTGGCCGGGCGGAAAGACCGCCAGTTTCATCGCGCCCTGGATGACGAAGTGGAGGAGCGCTCCCGCCCAGATCATCGCGCGGCAGGTCGAAGCGCCGTGCGAGAGGAAACGCGATGGCGATTTCCAGCAGGAAAGAGGCGATCGCGATCGGCGCCCCCTGGCGTGAAGAAGATCGGGCCGTGCCGCGGCGACGAAAAGAGCAGGAAGAGGAGAACGGCTCCCGCGAAGACTCGAGCGAGCTCCGCGGGGCCGGGACGGGTTCAGACGCTGGCCGTCCTGCCCGGCTGACCAGGATACCCGCCGATCGGGGTCCCGCCGCCGCGGCCCGACTCCTTCATCTTCACCGGAGAGGCCGGGAGGCGGTCGAGCACCGGCAGCCCCGACTTCAGGTCGAACCGCCCGAAGGAGAGCACGCCGGTCGGGCAGGACTGCACGCACGCGGAGCAGCGCACGCACTGCGGATCTTCCATCGGGAGGCCTTTGTTCGCAAAGTTCATGACGTCGATGCCCTGGTGGCAGACCGAGGTGCAGACGTTGCACGAGATGCACTTCGATTTCTCGGGGAAGATGCGGAACTGCGTGAAGCGCGCATAGAGGTGCATCAGTGCGGCGAGCGGGCACGCGAAGCGGCACCACACCCGGCCGGAGAACCAGAAGTAGAACCCGACGCCGACGATCCCCGCGAGGAAGATGTCGACCACGTGGTAGTAGTTCAACTGGATGCCGAGGACCGACCAGTTCGAGAGAAGCCCCGAGAAGAGCTTTTCGGCCGCGCCGCCGACTCGGGTGTTCGGAGCCGTCCACGACACCGCCCGCGCGAAGAACAGCACGAACGCGACGACGAGGATCGCCTGCCCGACCATGTTCATCCGATTCCAGAACGGGCCGTGGGGCATCTTCTGTCTCTGTGTGTCACCGAGCGTCTCGGCGAGCGCGCCGCAGGAGCAGATCCAGCCGCAGTAGGCGCCCTTACCCCATCGGCGGACGATCAGCGGAATGATCACGAACGTCTGAAGGAACGCGATGACGAGCCACCACGACATCGGCTTGGACGAGAAAACGTTCCAGATGAACAGCGGCCACGCGAGGATGAAACCGAACGCGCGCCAGTACTCCCGTCCCTGCCCGTAGTTCGCGGCGGGGAACAGATGGTCGGCGAACGTCCTGCCGAAACCGTGATCGAACACCCCGTTGTGTCCGAGCCAGGGCAGCAGCAGATAGGGAAGGACAAAGAGCGGGATCCACTGGACCAGCGTGAGCGTAATGGTTTGCCGCGTCACGTACGGCGTCTTGCGGCGGCGGATGCGGGCGAGACCGAAGAGGAGCACGCAGAGGCAGTACGCGAACGAGTAATAGAAGCCGGGCTCGGTCAGGGAAAGGGTCAGGGTTCCGAGAAAGGTGTCGGGCCTCTTGGCGGCGGTCGCGAGAGATCCCCCCGCTCTCTCGAAGAGGCCCGGGACGTTGTAAGGGAAGAGGCCGTGCTTCTGGAAGTACTGGTTGACCGTGCCGCCCGCCTTCCAGTTGTACAGGAAGAGGCACGCCAGGAGGAAGGCGGCGAACCCCGAGACGATGCCGGCGCGCCACTCGCCCCGGATCGGGATGCCTGATCGCCGGAAAAAGTCGAGCGGCGCCTCACGGCCGAGCATCGTGAAGACGACGTCGTTGTCGAGGGTTTCTTCCTTGCCGGCCTCGTCTTTCAGGACGACCTTCGCGTCCTCGACCCGGACGACCGTCGTCGCCATCGCGAGGCGGATGGAGCCCGGCGTGTGCTCGTCCCCCTTGACGCGTGTGAAGGCGCCCGTCGCCGTCGTGACGCGCTCGGAGCTCGGATGCTCGATGTCCATCGGCGCGGACGGGTCTTTCTCGAGCGACTGAATCTTCGCCACGTTCTCGGGCTTCGGGCGCGCGAACTCCTTTTTACGGTAGGAGAGCGTGACGTGCGCGCCGGCGTTGGCGAGGGCGATCGCCGTCTCGAGCGCCGAGTCTCCGCCGCCGACGACGAGCGCCTTCTTCCCCGCGAACTCCTTCGGGTCGTAGAGCCGGTTGAAGACCTTGCCGAGGTTCTCGCCCGGGACGCCGAGCCGGCGGTGGTTGCCGCTGCGGCCGATCGCGACGATGGCGCGCCGCGCCTTCGTGACGGTCTTCGCCTTGTCGCCGTGATGGAGCATCAGCAGCGCGCCCTTGCGCTCGATGCGTTCGATGCGCGCGACGAGGACTTCGATGCCGGCCTCGCGGCGCTTCGCTTCCATCGACGCGAGGAGCTCTTCCTTGGGATGCACCTCGCTCCTGAACTGGAGCTCGCCCGCGGGCGTCATGTCCGTCGGGTACGTGTAGATCGGCTTTCCCTTCGGAAAATTCGCGACCGTCGAGAAGATCTCGGTCGCCTCGAAGACGAGAAAGGAGAGCCCCATCTTCTTCGCTTCCAAAGCGGCCGCGATACCCGAGACGCCGCCGCCGACGATCGCGACGTCGAGCACTTCCGGATCTGCCGTCCGGCCGGCCGCGAACTCCGGCTCCGCGGCGATCGCCTGCACGGCGCGCGCGCCCGTGTCGGAGGAGAACTTCAGGAGCGGAACGCCGGTCAGGTCTCCCACCACGCGGACGCCGGGGACGGCGGTCGTCCCATCGTCCCGGACGTCCGGCAGCCTTTCGACCGTTCCCGCAGGCCACCGCGTGTGCAGCCAGTGCGTGTACCGCGCGATCGGACCCATGGCGCCTCCTCGATGGCGATGATACGGGCGGTGACGACCGTTGGATTCCGCCGGAGCCTTTCGGTTTCGGGATTGTAGCCGCGGCGGCGGCGGAAGGCGGCAGGCGGAAGGCGGAAGGCGGACGGCGAAGGGCGAAGCGGGAGGGCGGGCAGCAGGCGGGACGTTGCGTTTAGGATCGAACCCGGGAACGGAATACTGAAGACTGAGAACCGACAACTCGTTCATGCCCGAACTCCCAGACGTCGTCGCCTACATTCGCGCCCTCGAGCCACGGATCGTCGGCCAGACTCTCGTCTCGGTCCGGCTCGGGAGCCCGTTTCTCCTGCGCACGGTGGCGCCGGCCCTGTCCCACGCCGACGGCCGCCGGGTGACCGGGTTGCGGCGCCTCGGAAAGCGCATCGTCTTCGCGCTCGAGGGCAACCTCTTCCTCGTCCTGCACCTGATGGTGGCGGGGCGTCTTCACTGGAGGGGAAGGGGGGTGAGCCTGCGGGCAAAGACGTCGCTGGCTGCCTTCGACTTCGAGCAGGGAACGCTCCTGCTCACCGAGGCGAGCAGCAGGAAGAGGGCGTCCCTGCACCTGGTCGCCGGGGAAGGCGCGCTCGCGGCGTTCTCGCGCGGCGGCGTCGAGCCGCTCGAGGCGGGAGAGGCGGCGTTCACGGAGGCGCTGCGCCGGGAAAATCACACGCTGAAGCGCGCGCTGACGGACCCGCGCCTCTTTTCCGGCATCGGCAACGCCTACTCCGACGAGATCCTGCATCGGGCGCGGCTGTCGCCCGTCAAGCTCACGTCGCGGCTCACGCCGGAGGAGACGGCGAGGCTCCACGCGGCGGCGGTCGCCGTGCTTACCTCGTGGACCGAGCGGTTCGTCGCGGACGCCGCGCGTGCGTTTCCGGAAAAGGTGACGGCATTCCGCGAAGGGATGGCGGTGCACGGCCGCTACGGGAAGCCGTGCCCGGACTGCGGATCCCCCGTGCAGCGCATCGTCTATGCGGAGAACGAGTCCAACTACTGCGCGACGTGCCAGACCGGCGGCAAGCTGCTCGCCGATCGCGCGCTCTCGCAATTGTTGCGAGGCGACTGGCCGAAGACGCTGGAGGAGCTGGAGGAGAGGAAGAAGGGTTGAGGGTTGAGCGTTCAGCGTTGAGCGTTCCAGAGTGGAACGTTGAGAGTCGAGTCTTTTGGTAACTGATGACTGATGATTGAAAGCTGACGGCTCTACTCCGCGCCCATCAGGATCTCCACCAGCTTCTTCGAATCGATGTTGCCGCCGGAGATGACGCAGACGGTCTTTCCCGGTCCCGCCTTTCCGGCCAGGGCTGCGGCGAGCGGGGTTGCGCCCGCACCCTCGGCGACGACGCGGGCCCGATCGACCAGCATGCGGACGGCCGCCGCGACCTGCTCGATCGACGCGGTGAGGGAGCCGGCGAGGACCGCGCGCGCGAGCGGCCACATCTCCTCGAGCAGGGTCCGCGCGCCGATCCCGTCGACGAAGCTCGGGTGATAGTCCGTCTCGACGGGCTTTCCCGCCACGAGAGACCGCGAGAACGGCGCCGCCGTCTCGACCTCGCACGCCCAGACCTTCGCGGCGGAGCCCGAGCCGCGCACGGCGCACGCGACCCCGCATGAGAGGCCGCCTCCGCCGTACGGCACGAGGATCGACGCCGCGTCCGGCAGGTCCTCGAGGATTTCGAGCCCGATCGTCCCGTTGCCCGCGATGACGGCGGGGTCGCTCACGGGATGCACGAAGTAGCCGGGGACGTCGGGATGGCCGTGGTCGATGACGGTCTGCCACCACCGATCGAAGGGGAGCTTCACGATCTTTCCGCCGAGCCTCTCGATGGCGGCGAGCTTGGTCCCGGGCGCGTGCTCGGGAACGATCACCGTGCAGGGAATCCCCATCCGCCGCGCGTTCCAGGCCACGCCCTGCGCCATGTTGCCGGCGCTCGCGGTGACCACGCCGCGGCGCAGGGACTCCGGTGCGGCGAGCCGCATCGCGTTGGCGGCGCCCCTCAGCTTGAACGACCCGATCGGCTGAAGGTTTTCGAGCTTCAGCCAGACCTCGCCGCCGGGGACGTCGGCGGCGAGCCGGACGAGCGGCGTCCGGAGGATCGCGTCGGCGATGCGCTTTTGAGCCGAACGGATGTCCTCGACCGCGATAGGCTCAATCGCCCGCATCGCGCGTGCCCCCGAGGTCGAGCTCCACGACGTCCGGCTCGCCCCGGGCGCGGTCCGCGAGGAACCGCGCGCAGGCAACGTCTTCGACGGCGAGGCCCACGGATTTGAAGAGCGTGATCTCGTTGGCGGATCCCCGGCCCGGCGCGTTCCCGGTGAGAACGTCCCCGATCTCTCCGACGATGTGCTCCTCGCCGATCGCCCCTTCATTCCTGGCAATCACGAAGTCTCCCGCTTCGTTCAACGCGGATTCGCGCCGGTCGACGTACAACCTCGAACGCCGGACCGACTCGGTGTCGAGCTCCCGCGCCGAAGCGACGCTCGACCCGACGGCGTTGACGTGCGAGCCGGGCGCCAGCCACTCTCCGTGGATCACCGGCTCCCGCGAAGAGGTCGCGACGCAGACGATCCCGGCGCCCAGCACCGCCTCGCGGATGGAAGGGGAGGACTCGACCGGGATGTTCCACCGCGCGGACTCCCGGCGCGCGAAGAGAGCGGCGCGCCCGGGGTCCCGGCTCGCCACGCGGACGCGCCGGATCGGGCGCACCGCGAGCATGGCCTCGAGGTGCGTTCTCGCCTGGACTCCCGACCCGACGAGCGCGAGCTCCACCGCGTCCTCGCGCGCCAGCGCCCGCGTCGCCGCGCCCGAAACCGCCGCGGTTCTTATCGCGGTGATCGAGGTCGCGTCGAGGATGGCGGACAGGCTGCCCGTCTCGGCGTCGAAGAGAAGCACGGCGCCCTGGTGCGAGTCCCGGGCGGTGCCTTCGTTGGCCGGGAAAAACGTGACGACCTTGACGCCGAGCGCCTTCTCCTGCCCGAGAAACGCCGGCATGAGGCCGAGCCCGCCCGTCCTTCCGGGGAGCCACAGGATCGAGCGCAGAGGAAGGAGCGTCTCGCCGCGGGAGAGGGACGCGAGCACGCCCTCCATGAGGGAGATGCACCGATTCATCGGAAGAAGGCGCGTCACCTGCCGCTGCCCGACGATCAGAGTGGAGATGGCGGTCCTCCCGGCGCCGGATCTTATCCGGCCGAAGGACGGTCGCCGCGTCGGATCGCCTCTCCGAGGCGCCTCGAGCCAGAATCCGGCCCTGGCGAGCCGACAGCCCGCAACCTGTCGTTGCGTAGATGGCTCAGAATGCAATTTCCGGAAGGCGCGATGGCAACCTTCGTCTCCGTTTCGCGGCGCCGCCCGGCGGCGTTGAGGTGCGGCGCCTCAGAGAGTCCCCGAAGGAGGAGGCAATCGCGATGAGATCCTCGATCGCAGAAGGAACGGGCGGAATGTTCGAGGAAGAGTTCGTGACGCGCGTCGGTCTTCTCCGGGCTGCCGTCGACGCCGAAGGGTCGCTCGTGCGCCTGGAATTTCGCGGTTTCGCCTCCGAGGCTCGGACGAAGAGCCGCGGGAGCACGCCTTGCGACGTGGTGCGCCGGCAGATCTCGCAGTATTTCGAGGGGCGGCGGACCTCGTTCGACCTGCGGCTGGCGCCGGACGGGACGGCGTTTCAGCGCCGCGTCTGGGAGGAGCTCGTGCGAATCCCGTTCGGTCAGCGCACGACTTACGGCGAGCTGGCGCGGCGCCTCGGGAGGCCTGCGGCGTTCCGGGCGGTCGGCGCGGCGAACGGCGCGAACCCGATCGCGATCGTGATTCCCTGCCACCGCGTGGTAGGAAGCGACGGTTCTCTGACCGGTTACGGCGGGGGATTGCCGATGAAGGAATGGTTGCTCGCGCACGAGGCCGGACGGGAGGTGAAAGGGAGGCAGACAGGATGAAATCGGCGCCGGCGGCGCTCGAGCGCGCAGGGGATCGGTTCTGTGGCTAGATACTGGTGGCAATGCCTCTCGTGCGGCGAGAGGCCGAGCTGGCCGGCCGTTTGCCGCTCTCGAAGCGTCGCGGCCTTCATCTGGGATGAGCTGGCTCCGAGCGGCTGGGACCAGCGGCTTCTGCTCCGCAAGTGCCAGTGCAACCGCCGATCGCTTCGGATCACCTACCGTTTTCGAGGCAGCGATCCCGAGCGGCTCAGCGTCAAACACATCGTCGGACTCACCCCCCACGACGGCTATCTGCCGATGCTCTGGGAAACGTTCCGGCACTCCGCTCCTTCCAGAAGATGGGTGGACTTCAAGTACCAGAGAGGCCGGAGTCCGTGGGGCCTGACAAAGCGGCTCGTTCTGGAAAGAAGGGAACTCGCGCGTCTCCTTCGAGCCTACGAACGCGCGACGGGCGCCGCGGTCGCTCCCGGCGGGGCGAAGAGGACGATCACGGGCTTCTGGAGGCGCTCCGCGAAGACCTCGCTCTGACGGGCACGAAAGAAGGCTGCGACCACGGCCAGTGCGGCGCGTGCACCGTTCTGATCGACGGACGGCGCGTGCTTTCCTGCCTCACGCTGGCGGCCATGGCGGGCGGAGCCCGTGCGGTGACGACGATCGAAGGCCCGGCGAAGGGGAGCGAGCTGCACCCGGTGCAGGCGGCGTACTGGAAGCATGACGGCTTCCAGTGCGGATACTGCACGCCGGGTCAGATCATGTCCGCCGTCGGTCTCTTTCCGAAGGTTGCCCCTCCGCCCGGAATCGAGAGCGTCGGCGGGGCCCCGTCGCGTTCGCGCGGGTCTCTCCCGGGTTTCGGCTTCTTCTCTGCGGCGCCGGAGAGGACGCCGTGCCGCTCGCGCATCTCGCGGCGGACCTCGACTGGTCGGTCGTCGTGACGGATCACCGCGCCGCCTGGGCGCGGCCGGGCCGATTCCCGGGAGCGGCTGACGGCAGGTGGCCCGCCCTGGGCGGGACAGGTGGCCCGCCGCAGGCGGAACGAGCGCCCGCGCTATTTCGCGGCGAGGGCCCGGAAAGCGGTGATCTGCTTCTCGGTTTCCGCCGCGACCTGCCGGGCGTTCTCGTCCGCGTTCGGCTGATCGTCGGTGTACCGGTCCCAGTATTCGACACCGGTCCCGGCGCCGGCGGCAGACAGGACGATCCGCTTCGAGCAGAGGTAGTGGCCCTTCGCTGGCTCCCACGTGACTCGCAGCTCCTTTCCGGGCACCAGCTCGGTCACGACGAGCCGCCCGGAATCCGACCAGACCTGCGCGGGAACGGCGTCGCCGATCTTCGCGAACGACTTCGCAACGCCGATCGCGCGAAACCCGGTGAGCGTTCCGAAGCCCTCGACCGACGTGATCGCCTCCCACACTTTCGCCGGCGGCGCGTCCACGGTGAACGTCGCCGGGATCGTCACGAGCGTGGTCTTTTTGACCGGCAGCGGAGAGGCGAGCGCCGAGCCGGTCAACGCCAAAGCCCAGAAAAACCAGAGCCCACGGTCGATCTTCACGGCTTCCTCCTGTTCCCGAAAACGCTCAACGCTCAAACGCTGAAAGCTAGACTCCTCAATGGACCGGCGTGACGATTCCCTCGAAGCCCTGGCCCTCGAGCTTCGCGAGGGTGTCTTCCGCCTCGCGCCGGGAATCAAACGGTCCGATCTTCACGCGCGACAGTCCGCGGAAGGGCTCCAGGTAAACGGTTCGCCCGGTCGATCGCACCCGGTCGGCGTGCCGCTCCGCCCGATCCGCTTCCGCGAAGGAGCCGACCTGGACCGACCATTTCCCCGTCGGCGAGAGGGCCTCGCGCTCGGCCGATCGGGCGACGAGAGCGAGGCGCACGGTTCCGGTCCCCGTGCCGACGATCCCGATCTGCTGCGCGGCCGCGCGGGAGAGATCGATGATCCGCCCCTTGATGAACGGGCCCCGGTCGTTGATGCGAACGCGCACCGTGCGAGTGTTCTGGACGTTCGTGACGTCGAGGACGGTCCCGAGCGGAAGCTGGCGGTGGGCCGCGGTCAGACGGGAAGAATCGTAGATCTCGCCCGACGCCGTCGGTTTCCCCTCGAAGCCGTCGTTGCCGCCGTACCAGGACGCGACGCCCTCTTCGATCCAGGAGGGGTTCGCCTCCGCCGCCGAAGCGGGCGGCGCCGAGACCGGAAGGCGCGAAGACGAGCACGCCTGGAAGAGCCCTGCGGCGAGCGCCAGCGCCCCCGCCAGAACCGGGAACCGGCGAAGGCAGGATCGAGACTTCAAACGCGGACCTCCGCGGGCACCGCGTCCGGCAGGCCGGCGAGGGCGGGGTCGAGCTCCTCCCGCACGAAGATCTCCACCTGCTCCGCGGAGCGGCCGACGAGCCGCGCCGGGTCCGCGGCGGCGGCGACGTTCGCGGCGTCCAGGCCGAACGCTCCGTCTTTCGCGATGCGGTCGAGCAGGTCGGCGGACGCTCCGTCCGCCGCGCGCTTGTCGGCCGACGCCCGGGCGTGAACCCTCAGCCTCTCGTGGAGCTCCTGCCGGTCCCCCCCTCTCCGGACCGCCTCCATCAGGATGTCCTCGGCCGCGAGGAAGGGGAGCTCGGCGGAGAGCCTCCGCCGGCACACGTCCGCGTGGACCACGAGCCCGGAGAAGATGTTTTCGAGGAGGATGAGGACTCCGTCGATCGCCAGGAACGCCTCGGGGATCGCGATCCGCTTGTTGGCCGAGTCGTCCAGCGTACGCTCGAGCCACTGGGTCGACGCGGTCATCGCGGTGTCCAGGGACAGGGCGATGACATGCCGAGCCAGCGAGCAGACGCGCTCGGCCCGCATCGGGTTGCGCTTGTAGGGCATGGCGGACGAGCCGATCTGCGCCGTCTCGAACGGCTCCTCGAGCTCGCCGTCGTGCTGGAGCAGGCGCAGGTCGGTGCCGGTTTTGTGGGCGGACTGAGCGACACCGGAGAGAGCGTGGACAACACGATCGTCCTGTTTGCGCGAGTAGGTCTGGCCGGAGACGGACTGCCGGCGGGCGAAACCGGCCCGCCCCGCGAGCGCGCGATCGAGGTCCTCGACCTTGCGCGAGTCGCCGCCGAAAAGGAGGAGGAAGGACGCCTGCGTTCCGGTCGCGCCTTTGGCTCCCAGAAATCGCAGGTCCGCGCCGGCCGCTCGCACCGACTCGAGATCCATCAGGAGATCGCTCGCCCAGAGGGCCGCGCGCTTTCCGACCGTGGTGGGCTGCGCGGGCTGGTAGTGGGTGTACGCGAGCGTCGGGAGGCTCCGGTGCTCGAGGGCGAACGCGCGGAGGCGCCGCAGGACGGCAGTCAGCCGCCGCTCGACCAGCCGAAGCGCCTCGCGCATCTGGATGAGGTCCGCGTTATCGGTGACGTAGGCGGAGGTGGCGCCCCAGTGGATGATCCCGCGCGCGGCGGGCGCCGCGGCGCCGAAGACGCGGACGTGCGCCATGACGTCGTGCCGCGTCCGGTTCTCCTCCCGCTCGGCCGCCTCGAAATCGACCGGAGAGATCCGGGACGCCATCTGGGCGATCGCCTCGTCGGAGATCGGGAGACCCAGCCGCTTCTCCTCCTCGGCGAGCCAGAGCCAGAGGCGGCGCCAGGTCTCGAACTTGAACCGTGGAGAGAAGATAGACGACATCTCCGCCGAGGCGTACCGGCTCACCAGCGGGCTGCCGTACCCCTCAGTCGTCACTGCCCGCGTCTTCTCCCAGGTTGAACTGGCTGATCTCGTCGTTGCCGCACACGAGGCAGGTGGCCTCGACGATGCGGCCGCCGTCCATCTCGAAGACGTAGCAGGGCGTGCCGCAGTGCTGGCAGAGCAGGTAATCGACCTCCCGGTCCTCCTGAGGAAGGCGCTCGGACTTCGGGACGTCGACCACGGGGCAATTGTGCCACGGGACGGGGGAGCGCGGGGGGCGAGGAAGAGCGCCGGGCGGGAAGGCGAAGGGCGAAGGGCGTGAGAACGAAGGCGCCGGATTTGCGCGACGCCGGCCCGTTTCCTGTCTTTCCTTCGTTTCCCGTTTCCCGTTTCCCGTCTTTCGATTCCCGATTCCCGATTCCCGATTCCCGGCCCCGGCTCGTGGCTCCCGTCCGCCTTCCCCATCCCGCCTCCCGTCCTTCGGGGTCGGACCTCATCTGTCCATCCCCCTTGCTATCGTGGCAGTCGATGACCACTTTCACGATCGTTCTCCTCGTGGCCACGGCGACCGCGGTCGCCGCCGCGGCCCTGGCCCTGCTCTCCCGATCGCGCGACGCGTCCTCGCGGCTCGACGTCCTTCTCGCGGATTCCGCGGCCGCTCGAGGGGCCTCGCAATCTCTCGACCGGCGCTTCGACGAGCTGCGTCGTTCCGTCGAGGAGCGCGTCTCCGGAGTCGAGCAGCGCCTCGTGGACGGCCAGAAAAATCTGACCGATCATCTCGGGGCATCCGGCCGTCTCCTGCAGGACGTCGGCCAGAGGATGGGACAGATCTACGAGGCGTCGCAGAAGATCGAGAAGCTCGCGGGCGAGGTGACGCGGCTCGAGGACCTCTTGAAGCCGCCGAAGCTGCGCGGCGCGCTCGGCGAGGCGTTTCTCGAGCAGACGCTGCGGCAGGTCCTGCCCGCCCAGGGATTCGAGATGCAGTATCGCTTCCCGGACAACGTGGTGGTCGACGCGGCCATCTTCGTCGGGGACCGCATCGTGCCGGTGGACAGCAAGTTTCCTCTCGAGAACTTCCGCCGCGCGCGGGAAGCGGCGGAGGAGCCCGACCGCCGGCGAGCCCACCGGGATTTCGCCGCGGACGTCCGCCGGCACGTCGACGCGATCCGGACGCGCTACATCCGGCCCGAGGCGGGGACGTTGGATTTCGCGCTGATGTACATCCCGGCGGAGGCGATCTACTGCGAGATCGTGGGCGAGGAGCCCGAAGGGCAGGGGCTCTCCGACTACGCGATGGAGCGAAAGGTCTTCCCCGTTTCCCCCCGGCTTCTCTACGCGTATCTCGCGACGGTGGCGCTCGGCATGAAGGGGATGGAGCTTCAGCGCAGCGCGCTCGAGATCCAGGAGCGCCTCTCCGACCTGACCCGCCTCTGGGGGCGTGTGGAAGATCCTTTCGCGAAGGTGCGCGTGCATCTCTCCAACACGCAGAAGCAGTACGACGAGGCTTCCAAGGCGCTGGGCCGTTTTTCCGAGAAGCTGTCCGGCATCGCCGAAGGCGCGGAGGTGAGCCTCGAGAAGCTCGAGACGGTCGCGTCGGTCACGCTGTTTCCGCCGGTCTAGCCAGTTATCAGCTGTCAGTTTTCAGTGTAGAGCCCCCGCGCGGAGGCGACCCCGACCCGGAACTCAAGACTGACAACGGAGAACGACACTGGCCCGGTGCCGGCTGAGAGCTGACGGCTGACAGCTGATAGCTTCTTGCCCATGCTCCGAGTCACGTCCGAGATCGGCAGGCTGTCCTCCGTCCTGGTGCACCTGCCCGGCCCCGAAATCGATCGCATGATCCCCGCGATGATGGAGGAGCTGCTGTTCGACGACATCCTCTACGGCGCCCGCGCACGGGAGGAGCACCGCCGGTTCCAGCAGGTGCTCGGGTTCGTGGCCGAGGAGGTCTTAGACGCGCAAGCGCTCCTGGCGCAGGTGCTCGCCGTGAAGGAAAACCGCGACGCCATTCTCGGAGATCTGGGGAGCCGGCTGGGCTGGGGGCCCGACATGGACTACCGCCTGCGGGATCTCGCGCCCCCGGCGCTCGCCGCCGCGCTCGTGACGGGATTCGAGAAGCCCGAGAAGGACGTCGCGGTCTCGGCGTCCGACCTCTACTGGCTCCCTCCGATCCCGAACTGGTTCTTCCAGCGCGACCCGCTCGTCGTCGTGGGCGACCGCGCCATCCGCGCGTCGATGGCGACGGCCGCGCGGCTGAGAGAGCCCCTTTTGTCGGGCTACATCTTTCAGTACCACCCTCGGTTCGCTCGCCCCGACGGCATCTTCTGGTTCGAGGAGTTCTCGGCGGACTACGGACCTTCCACGTCCTACGCCCGCATGCGGCCGACGCTCGAAGGCGGAGACGTCCTCGTGCTGCGCGAAGACGTCCTGGCGATCGGCTACTCGGAGCGCACCGAGAAGACGACCATCGAGAGGCTCACGGAAACGCTCAAGGCCCGGAAGTCACCCATCAAGCGGATCTTCGTCGTCGCCGTCCCGCCCGCGCGCTCGTACATGCACCTCGACACGGTGTTCACGATGATCTCGTCTGACGAGTGCCTGCTCTACGGGCCGATGATCTGCCCCGGCGGAGCCGAGGAGGCGGACGTGTACGAATGCGATCTGACGAAGCGGGAGGTCACCTGGACTTCCGAGAAGGACCTGCTCTCCGCGCTGAAGGAATCGAAGATCGATTTGAAGCCGATCCGATGCGGCGGCGAGGATCCGATCGCGGAGCGGAGAGAGCAGTGGACGGACGGCGCGAACGCGTTCGCGGTGGCGCCGGGCGTCATCCTTCTCTACGACAGGAACGTGAAGACCCTCGAGGAGCTCTCGCGCGCCGGATATGCCGTCGTCGACGAGGCGGATCTGCTGCTCGGTCGAGCGGAGCTCGAGCCGGGAAAGAAGGCCGTCATCCGGCTGGCCGCGCACGAGCTCTCCCGCGCCCGCGGAGGCCCGCGCTGCATGGCGATGCCGCTGGTGCGGGAGGACGTGTGAGGGTGGGAGATCGGGAAACGGGAAACGGGACAGATCGGGAAACGGGAAACGGGAAACGGGAATCGGGCTTCGCCGGGTCGAGTTGGCTTCCGTGGTTTTCATTGCCCCTCACCCCGGCCCTCTCCCCGTGTCCCGAGAGAGGGAGAACGGGGGACGCCGGCATTGCGCGGAAGCCTGCTGGATCGTGCATTCGAGTCCCTGATTGCTCCCGCGTTCCGTCTCGACTTTCGTCTCGTTGTCCGTTTCCCGTTTCCCGTTTCCAGGCTCGATTCCCGCCTTCATGACGTCCCGGTTCTTCTCCTTCGTCCGGCCTCTCGCGGTGGTCGCCTTCGGGGGAAATGCGCTCCTTCCGCCGGAGGATTCGGGCACGACATCGGAGCAGCTCGTCCGCGCGCGGGAGGCGGTCCGGCGGCTGCTGCCGATCCTGGCGCGCGGGTACGAGCTCATCGTCGTCCACGGAAACGGGCCGCAGGTGGGCAACCTGCTGATCCAGGCCGATTGTGCCTCCGACCGCATTCCGGCGCAATCGCTGGACGTATGCGTCGGGCAGACTCAGGGGTCGATCGGTTTTCTCCTCGAGCTCGCGTTCGCCAACGAGCTTCCGCGCGCGGGGTACCGCAAGGAGGTGACGACCTTCGTGACGTCCGTGGAGGTGGACGCGGCGGACGCGGCGTTTCTGAAGCCGTCGAAGCCGATCGGCCCCTTCTTCACGCGCGAGCGGGCCGCGATCCACGAGGAGGTCGACGGCTGGACGATGGTCGAGGACGCCGGGCGCGGGTGGCGCAAGGTGGTCGCCTCGCCGAAGCCGCGTTCGATCCGGGGCGTCGACGTCGCCGCTTCGCTCGTCAACCGCGGATACATCGTGATCGCCGCCGGGGGCGGGGGGATCCCCGTCGTCGTGACGGAAGAGGGGGACGTCCGCGGAGTCGAGGCGGTCATCGACAAGGACTACTCGGCCGCCATGCTGGCCGCGAGCCTCTCGGCCGATCTGTTCATCATCCTGACCGGAGTCGATCGCGTTTCCCGGAACTTCGGGAAGCCCACCGCGCAGCCGCTGCCGGAGATGGACGTCGCTCTGGCGCGCCGGCTGCTCGCCGAAGGACAATTCCCGCCCGGGAGCATGGGGCCTAAGATCGACGCGGCGATCCGGTATATCGAGGCCGGCGGACGGGAGGTCTTGATCGCACGGGCGGAAACCCTCCCGGAGGCCCTGGATGGTAAGACGGGCACCCTGATCCGGGAAAAGAGGCCATGAAGACCAAACGCGACTACGTCAACGAGAACGACTGGGCGCCCGAGGCGATCGAGGCGATCCTCGACCTCGCGGGAAAGATCAAGGCGGCGCCCCGCTCGTACCGCACCGCGCTTTCCGGGAAATCCCTCGCGATGATCTTCGAGAAATCGTCGACGCGGACCCGGGTGTCCTTCGAAGCGGGGATGTTCCAGCTGGGCGGGCTCGGGATGTTCCTTTCCTCGCGCGACCTCCAGCTCGGGCGAGGCGAGCCCATCGCGGACACCGCCCGGGTCCTCTCGCGCTACGCCGATGGGATCATGGCGAGGACCTACGCGCAGGCGACCGTCGAGGGGCTCGCGGAGAACGCGAGTGTTCCCGTCATTAACGGTCTGTCCGATCTCCTGCATCCCTGTCAGGCACTGGCGGATTTCCTGACGATCCAGGAGCGCTTCGGCGGGACGCGCGGGTTCCCGCTCTGCTACGTCGGGGACGGAAACAACGTGGCGCACAGCCTGCTCCTGACGGGCGCGAAGCTCGGAGCGCGCGTCGCCGTCGTCACCCCGCCGGGCTTCGAGCCGGCCGCGCGCATCGTCGCCTGGGCGCGGGAGACCGCGTCGAAAAGCGGGGGAGCGATTCTGGTCACGCAGAGCCTCGAGGAGGGTCTGCCGGGCGCGCGCGCCGTCTACACCGACGTCTGGGCCTCCATGGGTCAGGAGAGCGAGGCCGCCGAGCGGGTCCGGCAATTCGAGGGTTTCCGCGTGACGTCGCGCGCGTTCTCGATGGCCGCGTCCGACGCGATCTTCCTGCACTGTCTGCCCGCGCACCGCGGAGAGGAAGTCGATGCCGACGTGATCGACTCCGGCCGGTCGGCCGTCTTCGACCAGGCGGAGAACCGGCTCCACGCGCAGAAGGCGCTCCTGGTCGAGTTGATGGGAGGGGCGTCCTGAACGGGGCCTCGGGCGGAGCGGCGCGCCTGGCGACGCGATGGTCGCGTCCCGCCGGGCTCGTGCTCGGCGCCGCGGCGCTTCTGCTCGCCCTCGCCGCGCTCATCGTGGTCGCGCGGCCGCGAAGGCAGCACGCGACTTCCGCGGCCGACTCCGCTCCGGGCACGGTGACTGTCGACGGAGCGGATCTCCGCCGCGAGCCGTCCGCGGGATCGCCGGTGGTCGGGGTGCTCCCCAGCCGGACCCGGATCACGATCCTCTCGGACCGGGGACCCTGGATTCAGGCGAGGACGTCGGGCGGCGTGACCGGATATCTCTCGTCCGAGAACGTGGAGCGCGACGCCGACCGCGAGGCGAGGGAGCGCCGGGCGACGAAGATCCTGACTTTTTCTCCCGTCTTCGGCGTCGTCGCGGAAGATGCGACGGTCCGGCTGGCGCCTTTTCCCTTCGGCCCGCGGGCCGGCCGCCTGAAGCGCGGCGCGGCCATCTCGATCTACGCGGTCGACAACGCGTACTACGCCTTTCGGTCGCCGGACGCGGGTCTCGCGTTCGTCGAGTCGTCTTCGGTCGACCTCGTCCCCCCGGATCCGAAGAGCCCGCCGATCGCGCCCGTCGCCTCGAGGGAGATCAAGAACGTCACGATCAACAACGTCTCCGCTGCTGTCGCGACCCGCCCGGACTCTCCCGAGGAGGAAGTCCCGTCGGGGCCGGAGGCGCCGGAGACCTCGGACGAGCCTCTCCAGCCTCCCGAGCTGCTCTCCAAGGTCAATCCCGTCTATCCGGAAGTGGCCCGGCGCGCCGGCGTCGACGGAACGGTCGTTTTAGACGTCCAGATCAGCGAAAGGGGGCGTGTCGAGGACGTGCAGGTGCTTCGCGGGCTTCCTCTCGGGCTCTCGGAATCGGCGGCGGAGGCCGTGCGGCACTGGCAGTACCGTCCCGCCCGCGGCAGGTCGGGCCCCGTCGCCGCGCATAAAACCGTGAGGATCGTGTTCACCCTGGGACGGTAAGCGGCAGGCGGGAGCGCGGAGAAGGTTGCGCGTCGAGCGTTCAGCGTTGAGCGTATCGCTGAGTGTGAGAGTCCGGCCTTCGGAGCGTTCGTCTCGTGCGCCTCCGCGCCCGTTTCGACAACTCTCTTATAATTCACACACCCCATGATGCAGGTGCTGTACGAGACCGAGGGCCGGCCGCAGGTCTTCAACCTCGCGAAAAATGAGGCCTCGATCGGGCGGTCGAACGAGAACGACATCGTCCTGAACGATTTCTCCGTGTCGCGGAGGCACGCGCTCTTAAAGCGCGAGCCCGAGGGCTGGGTCGTGTACGACAACCAGTCGACCAACGGCGTCAAGGTGAACGAACGACTGGTTCCCAGGTCCGTCGTCAACGACGGCGACCAGCTGTCGATCGGGACGTTCCAGCTGCGGCTCCGGCAGGAAATTCCCGCCGCCGTCGCCCCGGCGAAGCGCCCCCTCGACTCGACGTCGACCTGCATCCGGCCGATCTCCGAGTTCAACCTGGACTTCGGCCTCGAGAAATCCGCGGCCCTCATGCCGGAGACCACCGACCACAAGAAGCGGGCGGTCCTGGATGTCGCCTACAAAAACAAGGTTTTCGAGATCCTGGTGCAGGTCGCCAAGACCCTCATCTCGGCGGACGACGTCGAAACAGTCCTCGACAAGGTCATGGACCTCATCTTCGAGTACCTGCCGGTCGATCGCGGGTTCCTCCTGCTCGAAGAGAACGGCGTGCTGAAGCTGCGCGTCACCCGCATGAAGTCCTCGAGCCGCCTGACGACCGACGGCTCGGCGCCTTACTCGCGGACGATCGTCGACATGGTGCTGCGGCAGAAGGTCGCGGTGCTGACCTCGGATGCGCAGGCGGATGAGCGGTTCGAGGCGGGCATGTCGATTCGAATGCAGCAGATCCGTTCGGCCATGTGCGCGCCCCTCTGGAACCGCGACTCGGTCATCGGCGTGATTCACGTGGATTCCCCGATCCACGTCGGGACCTTCACGGAGAAGGACCTCGACCTGCTGACGGCCCTCGCGAACTTCGCGGCCGTGGCCATCGAGCGGGCGCGCCTGCACGAGCACGTCGCGGAGGAGAAGCGGATTCGCGGCCGGCTCGAGCGGTATCACTCGCCACAGGTCGTCGAGGAAATCATCGCCGACGCTTCGGCGACGGGTTCTTTCAAGATTGCGAGGACGAAGAACGTCACGATCCTCTTCGCGGACCTGGTGGGGTTCACGTCCTGGTCGGAAAAGATGGGGCCCGATCAGCTGTCGGCGCTGCTGACCCAGTTCTTCACTCTCTCCTCCGACGCGATCTTTTCGCAGGACGGCACGATCGACAAATTCATCGGAGACGCCGTCATGGCGTTCTTCGGAGCGCCCATCGACCAGCCCGACCACGCCGCGCGGGCCATTACCGCCGCCCTGAAGATGCGGGAGGGCGTCGCCGAGTGGAACGCGAAGCGGGCCGCCAACGGCGAGCCGCCGATTCAGGTCCGGATCGCGTTGAACACGGGAGAGGCGATCGTCGGAGAGATCGGATCGGCCCGGCGCGTCGACTACACCGTGCTCGGGAACGCGGTCAACGTCGCGGCACGGATGGAAGAGTTCGTGGCCGGAGCGGGCGAGATCTGCATCGGCCCGGCGACCTACGAGGCCACGCGCTCCCTGTTTCGCGTCGCGCAGATGGGCCACTTCTCGCTCAAAGGGCTCTCGAACCAGGTCCCGATGTACAAGGTCATCGAAGCCGTCTCGCCCGAAGAGACGCTCGGCGTGACGCCGGCGAGGCGGGAGAGACTTTGAGACGTGGTTGAGCGTTCAGCGTTAAAAGTTGCGCGTTCGGCCCCAACCCGGCTGATAGCTGATAGCTGACTACTGAAAGCCGACGGCTTTCACTCCATCTGCAGTCGTTTTCTCCGGGCGCCCTGCGGAGAGCGGTTCGGGGTCTCGTAGACGCGGCGTTCCATCTCAGGGTCCCGCGGCGCGAAGGACAGCTGCAGGTACGCGCGGGCGAACTCGGCGGCAAGGACGGGGCGGGATCCGTTCCACAGGCTGTCGGAATCCTCTCGCATCGTCGTCGGCAGCGTCCGGCGGATTTCGGACGAGAAGCGGTGGTCGGGGTACGCCCTGACCCACTGGTTGGCGACGTAGGCGAGACGAACCGCCTGGCTGGCGCGGCGCTCGACCGGCCGTGAGGTCCACTCGTCCAGCATCTGCCTGAGCTTGTTCTCGTCGAGCTCGCCCAACCCCGGAATCTCGAGCACCGCGGCGGTGTTCGCGCCAGGCGCCGGCTGGGAGACGATCGGCGCCGGGGCGGTTCGGAGAGCCGGCGCGGTCGGGATCGCCGGGCGCGGCGAGGAAGCCGGCGCGGGCCGGGCGGTGGGCGCCGAGGCGGGGACCGTCGGCTCCTCGATGATCCGTGGCTGGACGACCACCTCGTCGGGAGACGGCGCCGCGACCGTCGCGCGGCTGGAGGGGGTCGGGATCGGGAGCGCGGTCGCCGCGGGAGCCGCCATTCGCGCCGCCGGACCCGGCCGGTGAAGGACGAACGCGAAGGCCGCGGCGGCCGCCGCCAGAGCGACCGCGCTGCCGATCAGCCATCCGATCCCGCCGCCGCCGCGGGGAGCCACGGTGGTCGCGTCGAGGTCGTGGGCTCCGGCACCGCGGGGAGCGAGCGCGGCCAGGGCCGCCGCAAACTCGCGGGCGTCGCGAAAACGGCGGTCGCGCTGCTTCTCGAGCGCCCGCGTGACCACGGCGGCGAGACCCGGAGCGATCGCCGCCGGGATTCGCGTCGTGTCGAGAGGCGGCGGGCTGGCGTGCAGGTGTTTGCCGAGGTACCCCTCCGGCGTCGTGGACTCGAACGGCGGGCGGCCGGTCAGCATCTCGTACAGGACGATCCCGAACGAGTAGAGGTCGCTGCGGCCGTCGACTGTTTGGCCCGCCGGAAGGGACCCCGCCTGCTCGGGAGAGCAGTACTTGAGCTTCCCCACGAACATCCCGGTGCTCGTCATCCGAAGGGTTTCCGCGTCCACCCGCTTCGCGATTCCGAGGTCGATGATCTTCGCCAGGAGGCGGCCGTCGCGATTTTCCCGGAGCATGATGTTGTCCGGGGCGAGGTCGCGATGGACGATCCCCTGCGCGTGGATCTCTTCGAGGCCGGAGAGGACCTGGGCCGCCATCTCCAGCGCGCGGGGAGCGGGCAGCGGCCCGTAACGGCGCAGCCACTCCTCGAGAGTGACCCCGTCGATGAATTCCCAGACCATGTAGAACGAGCCGTCTGGCAGGCGCGAGAAGTCGTAGAGCGCGGCCACGTTGGGATGGCGGATCAGAGTCGCGATCCGCGCCTCCTCCTGGAACCGGCGAGGCTCGGAGCCCTCGCCGAGCGCGTCCGGCTTCATCACCTTGATGATGCGGATCTCCTCGAGATGGACGTGCCGCGCCTTGTAGACCTCGCCCATCCCGCCTTCGCCGGTCTTCCCGAGGATCTCGTACTTGCCGTCGAGCACCTGCCCGGGCGCCAGGCGCGAGGTCGAGGTCCCGCACGAAGGGCAGTACCGCGCATCCGCGGGCACACCGGTGCCACAGCGCGGACACACCGATCCATTGCCGGCCATTTCGGAAGATTGTAGCGGGACAGGGGACCGGGGGGGCCGGGAACGGGAAACGCGAAACGGGAAACGAATCGGGAAACGGGAGCCGAGCGACCAACGGGAGCGAGACGGCCGCGGTACTCCGCGGTCGACTGAAACAGGAAACGGGAACGGAGATCGAGAGCCCACCGATGTGGCTTCCAGGTTCTCCCGGTTCCCGCGCGCTGGGACAGAACCGGAGAGGCGGGCGATGGCGGATGAGAAGTGCTTACGAAGCGATTCCGACGTTTCCCGTTTCCCGTTTCCCGTCTTCCCGCCCGTACAATCCGCGGCATGCGGCCGATCGCGTTCGTGACGTCGCGCGCCGAGAAGGTCGAGGAGGCGCGCCGGATGGGATTTTCCGTCGAGCCGGTCGCGCTCGATCTGCCCGAGACTCAGGCCCTCGACCCGGGCGACGTCGTCGAGGAGAAGGCGCGCGCCGCCTGGCGTGCTCTCGACCGGCCGGTTCTGGTCGAGGATTCCGGCCTCGCGATCCGCGCGTGGGGCGGTTTTCCGGGCGCTCTCGTCAAGTGGCTCGAGCGAGGCGCGGGCGTTGCCGCGATCCCCAGGATGCTCGCCTCGTGGGAGGAGCGCGCCGCGGTCGCCTGCTGCGTCGTCGCCTTCTTCGACGGAGAACGTCTGGTCGTCGGGCGGGGCGAATGCGCCGGCCGCATCGCCGCGTCGCCGAGAGGCGGGACTGGTTTCGGCTGGGACTCCATCTTCGAGCCGGAGGGGTCGGACCGGACTTTCGCCGAGCTCGGCCACGAGCGCAAGGACCGCGTCTCGCACCGCCGCCGGGCGTGGGAAGCGCTCGCGTCGCGGATCCCCATGGAGGGTGAGCCCTGAGCGCCGCGGCCCCCGAAATCTCCGAACTAAAACAGGATACTAACAACTGATTCCTTATTAAATTCGGATCGATCCTTTCCGCTATCGTCGGGGCCCATGGAGCTCGCGGAAGTCGTCGGCAGTCTGACCGCGCTCCAGCGCTTTCCGATCGAGCCGCTCGGAGGGGAGGCTCCGAATGCCGCTCCTGTCGGGGGAGCGGGGTTGCTCGGGGATCGTGCCTATGACCTCTGCGACCGGGAAACGGGAGCCCCGCTCACCTCGGCCGGGGCGCCCCTTCTCCTGTTTTACGGCGCGCGCTATGCCGACGACCTCGTCATGGAAAATCTGGATTCCTGGACGCGCGTGCGGGACCCGGGCGGAGCGGAGTGCCCGCTGACGGATCCCCGCTGGCTGGAAGAGTTGTCCGAAACGCTGGGGCGCGTCGTCGTCCTGAAGGCCCGTCCCCCCGCGGCGGACGGTTCGCCTCTGCGCCTCGTCTCCCGTCCCACGCTTCGCCTTGCCGAGCGCACGTACGGGTGCCCGCTCGAACCTCTCCGCGTCCGCGCGAACCTCGTCATCGACATTCCAGACGGCAAGGCGTTCGAGGAAGATCGCTGGGTGGGACAGCATCTGCGGATCGGCGACACGCTGCTCGAGGTCACGCGCCCGGCGGACGATTGTTTCCTGGCCAGCTTCCGGCCGGAAATTGCGCGTGGCGATCCCGCCATGCTCGAGGGTCTGGTGAAGGTCCGCGGCGGACACATGGGGGTGGCGATCCGCGCTGTCTCGGGCCACCGTGTCCGCGTCGGAGATCCGGTCTGCCTGGTGGACTGAAGACGGCATCTTCCTCCCGATCCAGTTGACCGCGGAGTACCGCGGCCGTCTCGCCCCGTCGGTCGCTCGGCTCCCGATTCCCCGGCTCTCGTCCCCCGTTTTGTTAGACTCGAAACACATGCCCGACCGGCCCATTCGAGTCCTGATCGCAAAGCCCGGCCTCGATGGCCACGACCGCGGCGCGAAGATCATCGCCCGCGCGCTTCGGGATTCGGGGATGGAGGTCATCTACTCCGGCCTGCGCCAGACGCCCGAACAGATCGCCGCGGCGGCGATCCAGGAAGACGTCGACGTCGTCGGGCTCTCGATTCTCTCCGGCGCCCACAACGTGCTCTTCCCGGAGATCCTGCGGCTCTTGAAGGAGCAGGGAGGGCAGGACATCCTCGTTCTGGCGGGGGGAATCATCCCCGACAAGGACATCGCCCCGCTGAAGGCGCTCGGGATCCGGGAGATCTTCCTGCCCGGCACGCCGACTCAGACGCTGGTCGATTTCATCCGGAACGAGGTCGGGGTGCCGGTCCGGAGCCGCGAAACCACATCGTGAGCGGACAGAAAAAGAGGACGCTCTCGATCCGATTCCCGTTTTCCGGCTGAGCGCGATGGACCCTCTCGTCTCCCAGCTCGATACCGCCTCGTCCGAGTTCGAGCAGCGTTCCCGCGGGATGGAGGCCCTGGTCTCCCGGCTGCGTGAGGAGCTCGAGAAAGCGCGGCGCGGCGGGTCCGGCCGGGAGCGTCACGCCGCGCAGAACAAGATGTTCGTGCGGGACCGGCTCGACGCGCTGCTCGATCCCGGTTCCCCTTTTCTCGAGGTCGCTCCGCTGGCCGCCCACGGGATGTACGAGGGGGACGCGCCGGGCGCGGGTCTCGTCACCGGGATCGGCCGCATCGCGGGCCGCGAAGCGATGGTGATCGCGAACGACGCCACCGTCAAAGGCGGCACGTATTACCCGATGACCGTCAAGAAGCACCTGCGCGCGCAGGAGATCGCGCAGGACAACCGGCTTCCCTGCGTCTACCTTGTCGATTCGGGAGGGGCCTTCCTGCCGCTTCAGGCGGAGGTGTTTCCGGATCGCGAGCACTTCGGGCGGATCTTCTACAACCAGGCCCGCATGTCGGCGAAGCGGATTCCTCAGGTCGCCGTCGTCATGGGCTCGTGCACCGCCGGAGGCGCCTACGTGCCCGCGATGTCGGACGAGGCGGTGATCGTGAAGGGGACGGGAACGATTTTTCTCGCGGGCCCGCCGCTCGTGAAGGCCGCCACCGGCGAAGAAGTCACCGCGGAGGACCTCGGCGGCGCGGACGTCCACACGCGCGTCTCGGGCGTCGCCGACCATTTCGCCGAGGACGATGCCCACGCCCTCGAGATCGCGCGGTCCATCCTCGCCAATCTTCCGGGCGACAAGGCGCTGCCGCCGGGGAGGGCCGAGCCGGAGGAGCCCGCGTACGACGCTCGGGAGATCTACGGGGTCATCCCGGACGACGTCCGGCAGCCCTACGACGTGCGCGAGGTGATCGCGCGGCTCGTGGACGGATCCCGGTTCCAGGAGTTCAAGGCGCGCTATGGAACGACCGTGGTCTGCGGCTTCGCGCGGCTCTCCGGCTTTCTCGTCGGGATCGTGGCCAACAACGGAATTCTGTTCTCCGAGTCCGCTTTGAAGGCGACCCACTTCATCGAGCTCTGCGCGCGCCGAAAGGTCCCTCTGCTCTTCCTTCAGAACATCACGGGCTTCATGGTCGGGCGCGACTACGAGCGGGGCGGCATCGCGAAGGACGGCGCGAAGATGGTGCACGCGGTCGCCAATGCGGCCGTGCCGAAGTTCACGGTCGTGATCGGGGGATCTTTCGGTGCCGGGAATTACGGGATGTGCGGGCGGGCCTACGGGCCTCGGTTTCTCTGGATGTGGCCCAACGCCCGGATCTCCGTGATGGGAGGCGTGCAGGCGGCCTCGGTGCTGTCGACCGTCAAGCAGGATCAGCTCGTCCGGGCCGACAAGCCGCCGATGACCGACGAGGAGGTCGCGGAATTCGAGCGCCCCACTCGCGAGAAATACGAGGAAGAGGGCAACCCCTACTACTCGACGGCCCGGCTCTGGGACGACGGAGTGCTCGACCCGGCGGAGACACGGACGGCCCTCGCGCTCGCGCTCTCGGCCGCGTTCAACGCGCCCATTCCGGAGACGGAGTTCGGGGTGTTTCGCATGTGAGGGGGCAGGTAAGTCTTGAGCGTTCAGCGCGAGCGTTCGGACGCCCGCCTGCTCCCTGTCTACTTAACTCTTGACTCTTGGCTCTTGACTCTTGACTCTTGGCTCTTGAATCTGATCTCAACTGTCTTGACGCTCAACGCATGACGCTTAACCATCGTCCCCGTCGCACGCGCGCCGGCATGCTTTTCCTCTCCGCCTCGGTTCTCCTCGCGGTCGCGACTCCGCTCACGCTCGAAGTCGATCCCGGCGCGCAGACGCTCGCGGCGACGATCCGAGTTCCCGCCTCGCAGGCTCCGGCCGGCGATTTTCAGGGCCGGCTCTCGCTCTACGGTTCAAAGGCGGAGATTCCGGTCGCCGCAGTCCGCATCTCGAAGGCCGGCGCGCCTCTCGCGCTCCGGGCGGCGATCCGCTACGCGGACATCCCCGCCGACTGGGTGACTCGCTTCCGTCCGGACGGCTTCGAGTACCTTTTGAAGGGGACCGTCGGGACGACCCCGGCCGAGTGGACGGGGCAGCTGGCCTGGGAGGACATCCCGGTCTCGGGGGATGAGTCGATCATCGCGAAGTTCGTTGCGGTGGACCGGGTGGATCTCACCGCCCTGCAACCGTCCGGTAGCCGCGGGATCGCGCGTCTTCACGTCACGAACCCTTTCGCGTTTCCGGTGGAGATCGCGCGCTCGGTGTATCGCATCGAGGCGGACGGTTATCCGGTCGGGCGGGGAAGCGCGCCCGGCGTCGTCCTCAAGAAAGGCACCACGCGGCTCGATTTCCCGATCGACCTCGACCACTCTCAGCTGATCGCCGCGGCCGGTCGCGCCTTTCTCACCGGCGGCAGCGTCGAGGCCCGCCTGAAGGGAGAGATGACCGTGCGGGTCGCGGGACACGACCTGCGCGTGCCCCTCGACATCGCCGGTCAGGTCGAGGCCGGCAGCCTGCGGAGCACGCCGGAGTAACATTTGCGGGATCGGCGCCTGTTGGATCGGCGCCTCCGTGCGCGCTGTAAGATCCGCCGCCATGACCGACTCCGCTCCGTCGCGGCTCCGGCTCGTCCGCGGGGGCCGCGTGGCCCGCGTCATCCTTTCTCGCCCCGAGGTCCGCAACGCATTCGACGACGCCCTGATCGCCGAGCTCACGCGCGTGTTCCTGGACTTCACCGCCGACTCCGAAACGCGAGTGGTCCTCCTGTCGGGGGAGGGTCCCTCCTTCTGCGCCGGCGCGGACATCCAGTGGATGCGCCGCGCGGGCGAGTACTCGCGGGAGGAGAACGAGCTCGACGCGGGCCGGATGGCGCGCATGCTGCGGGCGATAGACGCCTGCCCGCTGCCCGTCATCGCGCTGGCTCACGGCGCCGCGATCGGGGGCGGAGTCGGCCTGGTGGCGGCGGCCGACATCGCGATCGCGACGGAGGGCACTGTTTTCTCTCTCGCGGAAGTGAAGCTCGGCATCCTTCCCTCCGTGATCTCCCCCTATGTCCTTCGCGCGATCGGGCCGCGCCAGGCCCGCGACCTCTTCCTGACCGGGGATCGCTTCGACGCGGCCGAGGCGTTCCGGATCGGGCTCGTCCACCAGGTCGTCGCGCGGGGTGAGCTCGAGGGGGCGGCCGCGCGCCGTGTGGCGTCTCTCGCGACGTCGGCGCCCGGGGCGATCGGCGTCGCCAAGAAGCTCATCGAGCAGGTGACGGGGCTCGCTCCCGAGGAGGCCATGCAGCTGACCGTGAGGACCATCGCGGAGCGCCGGGCGTCGGCGGAGGCGAAAGAAGGCCTGACGGCGTTTCTGGAGAAGCGGCCGCCGAGCTGGGTGAAGGGCTAACTCCCTCTTCCCTCTCTCAGTTCTCGATCGGCGGCGGTGCGGCCGCGACCTCAAGCGGGGCCGGAGCCGGGTCGCTCGGAACGGGGGCGGCGGTTTCCTGCGGCGGCGCGGCCGCCCGAACGCGCCTCGCGGGCTCGTCCTCGACCTCGGTCTTGCAGAAGTAGCACTTCACCTTGACCGCCGGCTCCGTGTCGGGCCGCCAGGCCGTGAACGTCTTTTTGCAGTTCGGACAGACGATCTTGTGCTGCGTCCCCTTGATCCCGCCTTCGACGGACACATGGCCTCCTGACGAGCGCCTAGTTTAGTGGAAGGGAGTCGAGAGTTGAGAGTTGGGAGTTGAGAGCTCGCCTGAAGTGGGCAGCGGAAGGCACACCCTTTAGAATCGAGCGATGGACGCTTTGCCCCGCCGGCTTCTGATCGCCAACCGCGGGGAGATCGCCGTGCGGATCGCGCGGACAGCGCGCGAGATGGGAATCGAGCCCGTCGGCGTCTTCGAGAGCTCCGACGCCGGCGGGTTCCACGTGGGCCACATGGCCCGCTCCGTGGATCTCGGCCCCGGCGGACCGGCGGAGACTTACCTGTCGATTCCGAAGCTCCTGAAGGCGGCGGAGTCGTCCGAAGCGACGGCGATCCATCCGGGCTACGGGTTTCTGTCGGAGAACGCGGAGTTCGCGCGCGCGGTCGCGGGCGCGGGACTCCTGTGGATCGGACCGCCGCCCGACGCGATCCAGAAGATGGGCGACAAGCTCCAGGCGCGCCGGCGCATGCGGGACGCGGGCGTTCCGGTCGTGCCCGGGTCCGATGGGGGCGGCGCCGCCATCGATCCATCCGACGAGGAGCTGCTTCGACGGGGCTCGGAAATAGGATTTCCTCTTTTCGTGAAGGCTTCCGGGGGAGGGGGCGGCAAGGGGATGGCGCGCGTCGACCGGGCGGAGGATCTTCCCGCGGCGCTCGAAGAAACGCATCGAGTCGCCCTCGCCGCGTTCGCGGACGGGCGCGTCTATCTCGAAAAGTTCTTCGAGTCGCCGAGGCACGTCGAGTTCCAGATCTTCGGAGACCGTTACGGAAGCGTCGTGCACCTCTTCGAGCGGGAGTGCAGCGCGCAGCGCCGGCACCAGAAGGTGCTCGAGGAAACCCCGAGCGTGGCGCTCGACCCGCGGCTGCGCGAATCGATGGGCCGCGCGGCGATCGAGGCGGCCCGAGCCGTGGGATATGTGGGGGCGGGAACGGTCGAGTTTCTGCTGGACGAGCGCAAGAACTTCTACTTTCTGGAGATGAACACGCGCCTCCAGGTCGAGCATCCGATCACGGAGGAGACGCTCGGTCTCGACCTCGTGCGCGCGCAGATCGAGATCGCGCTCGGCGCCCCGTTGCCGCCTCCGTGGAGAGGAGGAAAGCTGCTGCCGCAGGGGCACGCGATCGAGCTGCGCCTTTACGCGGAAGATCCCGACGATTTCCTTCCGCGCTCCGGCCGGATTCTCCTGTGGGAGGAGCCCGCCGGACCGGGGGTCCGCGTCGACGCGGGCGCGGGGATGGGCACCATGATCGGCCTCGACTACGACCCGCTGCTGGCCAAGCTCGTCATCTCGGCTCCCGACAGAAAAAGCGCCATCGATCGCGCGCGGCGAGCGCTTTCCGAGTGGATCGTCCTCGGGGTCGAAACGAACGCGCCGCTTCTCGCCGCCGTGCTCGCGTCCCCGGAGTTCCGGTCCGGGCGCTACTCGACCGACGTGATCCGCCGTCTTCCTCCGCGGGCGCACGCCGAGCCCCCGGACGCCGCCTGGATCGCCGCCGCCCTCGCCGCCGAAGACGGAGCGTCCCCGCTCGCGGCTGCCGCCCCGGCGCCCGTTGCCTCTCGCGACCCGTGGGACGATCGATCGGGGTGGAGGCTCGGCGCGTGAAGCTCACGTCCGGCGATTCCTCGGTGGACGTGCGGCTGGAAAAGGGCGCGGCCTCCCTCGGCGGACGCGCCGTCCCTTTTGCGGCGCGGCGGACCGGAGCCGCTCTCGCCGCGATCGAGGCGGGCGGCGAGACCGCCCGCGTGCGGGCCGTTCGCGAGGGCGACCGGGTCTTCGTCTGGTGCGATGAGAAAACCTGGGAGTTCCGGATCGAGCCGGCGGCCGGCGCCCCCCGGACGCGCGCGCGGCCGTCGGCGGCCGAGTCCGGGGGACTCCTCTCTCCGATGCCGGGCCGGATCCGCCGCGTTTTCGCCGCCGTGGGAGACGCCGTCTCGCGCGGCCAGGTCCTCATGGTTCTCGAGGCGATGAAGATGGAGCATGCGATCCGCTCCCCCCGCGACGGCCGGCTCGTCCGTCTCGCGTACGCGGAGGGAGACCTCGTGGACGCCGGGGTCGCGTTGGCGGAAATCGAATGAGTTGTCAGTTCTCGGTTCTGAGTTTTCAGTCCCGCTGCGCCCGCATTCACAGAGGGACTTGACGACCGAAAATCGACGACTGACGAGCTTTCTTGGTACCCTCCGCCGCATGGAACCCTGGGAGGAACACGCGATCCGGCGGCCGACGCTGCCTTCCCGCGTGACGGTCTACGAAGTCGGCCCTCGCGACGGGCTGCAGAACGAGCCCGAGACGGTCTCCGTCGAGGCGCGGGTGAAATTCGTCGATCTCCTGACGGACTCGGGATTGAAGGCGATCGAGGTGGGCTCGTTCGTCTCTCCGAAGGCGATCCCGCAGCTCGCGGATACCGCCGCCGTCTATCGCGGGATCCACCGGGCGAGCGGCACGCGTTATCCCGCCCTGGTTCCCAACCTGAAGGGCCTCGAGCGGGCCATGGAGGCGGGCGTCCGGGAAATCGCCGTCTTCACGGCGGCCTCCGAGACGTTCAATCAACACAACATCCAGGCGGGTGTCGACGAGTCGATCGAAAGGTTTCGCCCGGTCATCGCGCGGGCTCAGGAGGAAAAGATCCGGGTGCGCGGATACGTGTCGACCGCCTTCGGCTGTCCGTACGAAGGAGCCATCTCTCCCGACGCCGTTCGCGAGGTCGTGCACAAGCTGCTCGACCTTCCCGTCGACGAGATCTCGCTCGGAGACACGATCGGCGTCGCGACGCCGGCCGGCGTCTACGACGTGATCGAGAGCCTCTACGATTCGGGGGTCGCGCGCGGAGTCCTCGCCCTGCATTTTCACGATACGCGTGGAACGGCGCTCGCCAACGTGTACGCCGGTCTTCAGTGCGGGATCTCCACGTACGACTCCGCCGCGGGAGGGCTCGGGGGCTGTCCCTACGCTCCGGGCGCCGCGGGAAACGTGGCGACCGAAGACGTCCTGTACCTCCTGGACGGCCTCGGGATAGAGAGCGGCGTCTCCCTTCCGGGCGTCGTCTCCGCTTCCCGCGCACTCGCGGCGTCCCTCGGCCGCCGGCCCCCCGGAAGGTACCTCGGAGCCGTCTGGGGCGCCGCGTAAGCCTCGCTTCGGGGGCGCCCCGCCTCTTCTTCATTGACAGGGCGTCGGACCCCGTGTAAGTTTTTGAGCGAACACCCCTTACTCCATGGCTAAGAAAATCCTGCTGGCCGACGACAGCCTGACGATCCAGAAGGTCGTCGAGCTGACGTTTTCCGACAGCGACTACGAGCTCGTTTGCGTCTCGAACGGACAGCGGGCTCTCGATCGCGTCCGTGAGGACCGCCCCGACTTAATCCTCGCGGACGCCGTCATGCCGGAGAAGAACGGGTACGAGGTCTGTGAAGCGATCAAGGGCGACCCGGCGACGGCGCGCATTCCGGTCGTGCTGCTCTCCGGGACCTTCGAGCCGTTCGATCGCGAGCGCGCCGAGAGAATCGGCGCCGACGCCATCGTCTCCAAGCCCTTCGATTCGCACCAGCTCCTCGCGCAGGTGGACGCGCTTCTGGAGCGGCCCCGCGGCGCGCGCCAGACGGACCCCGATCGCCCGCTGACCACCGCGGCCATCGTCGTCCCGCCGCTTCCCGAGCCACCGGCTGCCGCGCCTCCGCCGCCCTCCGACGAGCCTCCTTTCGACGTCGGGTTCTCGGAAGGCGACTTCACGGCCGCGGTCCGGCTCCCGCCCGCCCGCCCCGGCGTCGACCCCTTCGAAGAGGACTACGGCCGCGGCGACGTTGACTCCGCGATCGAGGCTTTCGAGAAAGCGCATCCCCGCTTCGGGTTCGGCTCCGCCCTCGAGACTGCTTCCGCGCCGGCGGCCGCGGCCGATCCGCCTCCCGAACCCCTCCGCGAGCCGCAGTGGCTC
>JAIVJS010000014.1 GCA_020199905.1 Acidobacteriota bacterium | reverse complement strand
CCTTCTTAGTCATGTCATATCCCTTCGTTCAGATGGTACCGCCCGGAGGCTGTCACGGAGGAAGCGAGCGTGTTGGCTTACGCGCTTCGACAAGCGCGACCGTTGACCGGGCCGCCTAACGTCCCAAAGCTCAGCCGCGGCGGCGGCGAAGCCGGCGACGTCGGCTGCAGCGCGATGTTAGGCGGTGCGCAGATTTGAACGCCACGACCAAACTCTCGCCGCCTCGCCGGCCGAAGCGGCTCCTCTTCGACGCGTGGAGACTTGAGCTCTCCCCTGGCCCTTCGATGATCACGTGACAGCTTCGACCCTTGCGGCCGGCTCGCAAAGGCAAGGTGTTGAAGGCAACTCGCAGCCGCCTAACATGTATTAGACCGCCCAATTCGGGAGCCAAACCCTGCAGAACCGCGGCGCCTAACGGGGAGGGCTTCGGTTTCGCAATTCAACGCATCTCTCCTGCCCACATCTGTTTGAGACCCCGCAGGCGCTTTGCTGGTTCCGACGTTAGGCTTCAGAAACTGTCGCCTAACATTCCTGGATCCAGCAGGGGATTGGGAAAACGCGTTCACAGGTTGTCCGCCGGGCTTCGGATTCCGCGGCCGCCTGCCCTGTTGAGGACGTGTGTGTAGATCATCGTTGTTTTGACGTCGGCGTGGCCCAGGAGCTCCTGGATGGTGCGAATATCGTAACCGTCTTCCAGCAGGTGGGTGGCGAAGGAGTGGCGCAGGGTGTGGCAGTGGACGGGTTTCTTGATCCCCGCGTCGCGCACGGCCTGGGCGAACGCCCGCTGGACGATGCTTTCGTGCAAATGGTGTCGGCGCTCGACTTGTGAGCGAGGGTCGCGGCTGCGGCGGTCCGCCGGAAAGAGCCATTGCCACCCCCATTCCCGCTCCGCACGCGGGTATTTTCGGGCGAGCGCTTCGGGCAGGTAAACCTCGCCGAAACCTTCCGCCAGGTCTTTCTCGTGCAGGCGCTTGACCGCGGCCAGCCAGGAGGCGAGAGGGGTCATGCGCGACTCGGGCCGCGGCACCGGGCGGTCCCGGCCTCCTTTCGCGGCCCGGACCGTGATCCGGTGAAATGCGAACTCGACGTCCTTGACCCTCAGGCGCAGGCCCTCGAGCAGCCGCATCCCGCTTCCGTACAGGAGGAGACAGATGAGCCTGGGATTTCCCGACAGCCGGCCGACGATCGAGCGGACCTCGGCCCGGGTCAGCACCGCCGGAAGGCGCGCCGGGCGTTTTACCCGGATGACGTGGTCGAGAGGGCCGACCGGCGCCTCGAGCACGTGCCGGTAGACGAAGAGAATGCCCGCGAGCGCCTGGTTCTGCGTCGAAGCACTGACCCCGCCCGAGACGGCCAGATCGGAAAGAAACGCGTTGATCTCCCGCTCCCCCATGTCTTTGGGATGGCGCTTGCCGTGGAACAGGATGTACCGCCGGATCCAGCCGAGGTAGGCCTCCTCGGTGCGAAGGCTGTAGTGGCGCGCCGGATCGCGGCGCGGACCTGGTCGAGAAAGTGCGGCCGCGGCGACGGGTCGGGAGAAGGCCAGGGGCCGGAGATCGTCGTCATCTGGTCTTACTTCTTGTCACGGGCAGATCGAGCGGCTGGCGCGGGAGAGAGTGAATGGGAGCCCCGGGAGCGGCAGAAATCCCCGGACCCGTCGGGGGCAGACCCGATGGACCCGCGGGTTTCTCAAGGAGTCGCCTCTTCTGAACGGCGGCGAGGATCTTCTGCGCGATGTAGAAGTCGGCCGAGGTCTGGGTCCCCAGGGCTTCGAGCGCCTTCAGCGTCGCTTCGGCGCGCGTCAGATTCGGATTTTCGGTCAACAGGTCGCGGATGACGCTCGAAAGGAGAGCCCGGTCGTGGCCGAACCCGCCGCGTCCGAGTGTCCGGATCGCTTCGAGCAGTTCTTTGAATGCGATGGCGAGAACCTGTCCTTCCCACCCGGTCATGGCGAGGCTCCTTATCGGGATTGGAATCGTGGGCACGTGTGACTCAGTCATAGAGGCCGTCCGCGAACCAGCTCTCGCCCCGCCGGTCGCGGAAGATTCGATAGAGGCCGCCGTCGGACAGCTCGACGTCCCAGTAGTCGCGCTCGGCCGGTGTATCGGACCACCAGCCTTCCTCGAGCGACCACGGGCCCGCGGCGACGCGGACGGTTCCGTGGATGTCGAGAGAGGAGCCCGGCGCGGACTTGATCGACAGGAGGCGCGGCGACCGCGTCTGAGAGATCGGAACGACGGCGCGCCGGCCCTCTCCGTTCCCCGCCGCGGAAACCGCCACGGCCTGAGCGGCGGCGCGTCCGTCGCGGCCCTCGCCGGCGGCGACGGTGAGAGGCAACGGAGTCCGGGCGGCGGCGGCGGGAAGAGGCACGGGATCGGCAGTCAGGACCTCGAGCGCAATCGGCGGACGCAGCGCGCGTACCGCGAGAAGGCCGCGGCCTCTCTTCGGCGCACGCACCACTTCGGGCGGCGCCGGCGGCGCGTACGACGCGAGCGCGTACCGCTCCGGGCGGTGGCCGTCGACCGTGCGCGGAGATCCCACGCGGTCGGCGCCGAGCATCGAGGCCAGGCGCGCGATCGTCGTGGCGACACGGTCGGGCGACAGCGCGGCCGGACCGAAGAGAGAGAGCTGAGCGCGCCGCGGCTTGTCGGGATGCGCGGAGAACGAGAACCCGGCGACGGCGGCGCCGGGCGGCCTCACTTCGAGCTCCAGGCACAGGAGTGTCAGGAGCGTCTTGACGTCCCGGGTCGGCGCCGCCAGCGAGATTCCGCGCGCGTCGACGCCTTCCGGATCGAGCTTTAACGTGACCTCGAGTTTCGTGCACGCCAGCGCCTGGGACTCCAGACGCGCGACCAGCCGCTCGAGCGCCGCGTGCCCGACGAAGAGGAAGGGCTCCAGAGTGACGAGCGGCCACTCGAGATCCATGCCCTCGGACAGCACCAGCGCGGGGACGCGCGGCTCGAGCGGCCGCGGGTCGAAGCCGCGCGCGGTCGCGTGGAGCTCGCGGCCGAGCTCTCCCAGGCGGCTGGCGACTTCTCCCTCCGGCAGCCGCGCGAGCTCGCCGATCGAACCGATCCCCCACTGCGCGAGGCGCGAGCCGATCTCGATGGCGGGAGCGAGCCGGTCGAGAGGCAGCGGGGCTAAAAACCTCGCCTCCTCACCCTCCGGCACGACCTTTGGAGAATCGGGAAGGGAGGCTGCAACGCGCGCCGCGAGCTTCGAGCCGGCGATCCCGACGCGGGCGGGAAGCCCGGACGCTTCGACGGCGGCGATCAGGCGCTGGCCGAGAAGCGATTCGGCGCGTTCCGCCGTCACGTCTTCCTTCGGCCTGAGCCCGGGGAGCCCGTCGAGGTCGAGATACACCGATCCCTCCCCGGCGTCCTCCACGCGCGGCGAGAACGAGTCGGCGATTTCGAGAAGCGCCTCCTGCGCCGCGCGCTCGCTTTCCGCGTCGCGGCCGCGCGCGACTAGGCGCCTGCCCGACGCGAAGCGAGAGCGGAACGGACGTGCCGGGAGTCTCGCGGCCGAACTTGTCGAGAGAGACGCGGGAGGAGATCCCCTCGAGCAGGCGCGGCGACTTCCCCGAGCCGGCCCGCAGCCACTCCGGCCGCGCGACGTTGGTTCCGAGGACCGCTTCCGCGGCGATCCCCGTCATCCGCCACGGCGTCACGACGAGCAGGCACGCGCCCTGGGCCTGGGCGGCGCGGGCGAGGCGCACCCAGGCGGCGTCGGGCAGGTACCGCGCGCCGCGCGGCGAGAGGCCGAGGTCCGCGACGACGAGCAGGAACCCCGTCGAAAGAAGCATCTCCGCGCACGCGAGCGCCGACTTCAATCGCGTCGGCCGCACCCAGAGAAGCCGCGCGAGGTCCACGCCCGCGCGCTCGGCCGCCTCGGGATCGAGATGGTCGCCGAGATCGACGAGCGCCGCCGCCTCCCCGGCGGATGTCGCGGAGGCGAGAGCCGCGAGCGCCAGCGAGTGTCGGCCGGAGGAGCGGCGGCCGACGAGCTCGATGAGCTTCCCCTTCGGAAGGCCTCCTAAGAGCCGCTCGATCGGGGCGTGGGCGTTGGCGGCGGAGCCGGACAGCGGCGCGGCGGAACGCGCGGGAGGGGCGAGCTCCGACGCGCGGATCAGTCGCGCCGACGTGCCGGTCAAAAGCGATCCGCGTTTGCCCGTCGTGAGCGCGCCGGATTCCAGCAGCTGCTCGAGAGCGGTTCGCGAGGCGCTCATGCCGCCATGCCTTTCCCCGGCGGAGAGCCGGAAAAGGAAGATAGGCGTAATAAAGGCGTAAATCAAGATGACAAGCCGTGTCCGATCCACGGAGAGGACGGGAGACTCACCGAGTCGAAAAAAGACCGGCGGGCCAACAGATCGGAAGGGCGTAAAGGGTTTAAAAGAACGGCTTAGCGGGGCGGATCCGCCGTCCGCTTCGCCCGCGTCGACGGATGAAGCGACTCCGCCGCCCGTCGCCGAGACCCTCGCCCCCGGCCGGGACGAGGGTTCTGAGGGGGCGCCGGCGGCGCGAAGGTATCGATCCAGCCCATCGGCTGAATTGCGAGGGCCATCTCTCCCAACTGCCCGTCCACCATGCCTCCGAACACTCCATCATCCTGTTTCCGAACACGTCCCATCCCTCTCCGGGTCAGCCCGTCGCCTGATGCTCCTTGACTTATAACGAACGTTCGTGCTTTTATTCGGGGATGGGAAAAGGCGAGCAGACCCGCGACGCGATCCTCGACCACGCGATGCGGCTGGCGAGCAAAGTCGGGCTCGCCGGCCTTTCGATCGGACGCCTGGCGGCCGACCTCGAGATGTCGAAGAGCGGCCTTTTCGCCCACTTCCAGTCGAAGGAGACGCTCCAGGTTCAGGTGCTCGATCGCGCGGGGGCGCTCTTCGCCGCCACCGTGGTCCGTCCCGCCCTCGCCGCTCCCCGCGGCGAGCGGCGGCTGCGCGCACTCTTCGAGCGGTGGCTCGACTGGACGAAAACGGCGGGGCTTCCCGGCGGATGCCTCTTCGTCACCGCGGCCGTCGAGCTCGACGACCGGCCGGGGCCCGTGCGCGACCGGCTCGTCGCCCTTCAGAAGGAATGGCTCGACGTGATCGCGCGGGTCGCACGCACCGGGATCCCGGAAGGCCACTTCGCCGGAAACCTCGATCCGGATCAGCTCGCCCACGATCTCTACGCGGTCATGCTCGGTTATCACCACGCCGCGCGGCTCCTGCGCGATCCCCGCGCGGCCGACCGGGCCCGCGCCGGATTCGAGAGCCTGCTCACGGCGACCCGCGCCCGAAGGAGCGCCTGATGCCCGCGCCGCAACCGTCTCCGCGCGCCAGCCGGCGCCTCGCCGCCGTGCGGCTCGGGATGCGGACCCTGGGAGCGCTCGCGCCCCCGCTCGCCGCCCGCGCGGCCGTGGCGCTGTTTCGGCGGCCTCCCGGTCACAGGGCGTGGGAGGGCGAGAGCGCGATCCTGAACGAAGGACGCTCCGTTTCCTTTTCCGTACGCGGCGCGCCCGTCTCGGCATGGACGTGGGGCGCGGGGCCCTCCGTCCTTCTCGTGCACGGATGGGGCAGCCGGGGCGGCCGCCTCGGATCGTTCGTTCATCCCCTGGTCGCCGCGGGGTTCTCCGTCGTCGCCTTCGATGCGCCGGGCCACGGCGCCACCGGCGGACGGCTGTCTTCGCTGCCGGAGTTTCTCTTCGCGATCGAGGCCGCGCATCAGATCTACGGACCGTTCGCCGGAATCATCGGCCACTCCCTCGGCGGAGCCGCCGCGACGCTCGCCGTCGGACGCGGCGTGCGCGCGCAACGAGTGGTCCTGCTGGCGCCCGCCGCCGATCCCGCCGGCTACACCCGCCGTTTCGCGGAGATCATCGGCATCGCGCCCGCCGTGCGCGAGCGGATGGAAGGCCGCCTCGTGCGGGAGTTCGGCCTGCGGTGGGCGGAGTTCGACGTGCTGTCCGCCGCGCGCCGTCTCGCCGTTCCCCTGCTGGTGTTCCACGACGAGGCCGACGGCGAGGTTCCCTTCCGCGAGGGCGCCGCGATCGCCTCGGCTTGGCCGAGCGGCTCGATCGTCCCGACGCGGGGGCTCGGCCACCGGCGCATCGTGCACGACCCCGCCGTCGTCGCGAGAGCCGTCGAGTTTCTCGCCGCGCGAGACTCGGGTGCGGCTCTCGCGCGATGAGTCCCTCGACGAAAAAGGGAGTCGGGAGCTAAGACCCGTTCTTCAGGGTCGCCGCCGCCTTCCGCAACGTCCGGGCGAGCGACTCATCCACCCCCGCGCGCAGGGCTTCTTCGAGCGAGAACCACCCGATCCCGCTGATCTCCTGCGGCTCGCCGAAGCCGGCCTCTCCCTGGAAGACGACCAGATAACGCAGGTCGAAGTGGAAATGCGCGGGCTCGGAACCGCGCGCCGGGATCGGGTGGACATCCACGTCGAGAAGGCGTCCCGCGTTTCCGGCCACGAGGGCGTCGGCCCCCGTCTCCTCCCGCACTTCGCGCAGAGCGGTGTCGAAGACGGTGCCGTCTTCGGGATCCGAGTGGCCGCCGGGCTGCAGCCACCGGTCGAACTTTTGAGGAAGCCATGACCAAGAAGAAAAAGCGATTCATCTGGCTCGGCGTCGTCGCCGTCCTCCTGGCGGCGGCGGGGGTCATCGCGGCCCGGGGGCGGGAAAAGCCCAATTCGAAGAACCAGAGCGGCCCCTTCCGGCTCGGGAAGGTCCAGGCAGAGGACCTCCAGGTCAGCGTCCGGGAGGTCGGCGTCGTCGACCCGGAAACCAAAGTGGACGTGAAGTCTGCCGTCTCGGGTCGCGTGATCTCCCTCAGGGTCCGCGACGGCGCGGTCGTCAAGACGGGCGACATGCTGGCCGAGATCGAGCCCGACGTGAACCAGGCGCAATCGCTCTCCGATACGCAGGCCGGCCTGACCTCGGCGGAGCTCAAGTTGAAGGACGCGGACCGCGAGTTCGCGACGCAGAAAGCGCTTTTCGACCAGGGCCTCCTCGGAAAGGACGGCTTCAAACAGGTCTCCAACCTTCACGAGCAGGCGGTCGAAGCGCTCCGCGCCGCGAAGATGCGTTACCAGATCGTCGAGGACCGCGGCATTCCGATCTCCGGCAACGCCGCGTCGCAGAAGGCGCGCGTCACGGCGCCGATGAGCGGCGTCGTCATCAAGAAGGGCGTCGAGTTGGGCGAGACCGTCACCTCGGGCGTCTCCTCCTTCAACGCGGGGACGGTCCTCTTCACGGTCGCGGACCTCAAGTCACTGCTGATCCGGGTCAATTTGAACGAAGTCGACATCGCGAAGGTCCACGTCGGCCAGCCGGTTCGGATCACGCTCGACGCGTATCCTCAGAAGGTCTTCACGGGCAAGGTCCGCTTCGTCGCGCCGGCCGCCAAGCTCGTCGAGAAGATCAAGGTCTTCGAGGTCGAGGTCGCCCTGGATGAGCTCGGAGAGTTCTTCAAGACGGGGATGAGCGCCAACGTAGAGATCCTCGGAGAAAAGCGCGACCGTGCCGTCTCGATCCCGCTCGAGGCGCTGCAGAAAAAGGACGGAAAGACCGTCGCCTATCGCCTGAAGTCCGGGCTGAAGCCCCAGCAGCTCGCGGCCGCGAAGGAGGCGCTGACCGGCCGCAACAAGTTCATCTGGCTCTCGGACCACTGGAAGGATTACTTCGACGCCGTCCCCGTCTCGGCCGGCATCGCGACCCTCGAGCGCGTCGAGGTCCTGGCGGGCTTGAAGCCGGGCCAGCAGGTCGCGCTCGAAGACCCGTCGAAGAAGAAGGTCGAAAAGGACGACGACAACGACTGAGGGAAGCTGTCAGCTGTCAGCTCTCAGCCGGCACCTAACGCTCAACGCTCAACATGAAAATAATCGAGACATCCAACCTGACAAAGACGTACGGCACCAACGGCGTCGCCGTGCATGCCCTGCGCGGCATCGACCTCGAGGTCGAGCGCGGCGAGTTCGTCGCGCTGATCGGGCCTTCAGGATCCGGCAAGTCGACGCTGATGGCCATTCTCGGCTGCCTCGACCTGCCGACCTCGGGCCAGTACTCACTCGACGGCCGGCGCGTCGAGGGCCTCTCGGGGATTGAGCTCGCCCGGCTGCGCAACGAGAAGATCGGCTTCGTCTTCCAGCAGTACAACCTGCTGCCGAAGGCCTCCGTGCGGCGCAACGTCGAGCTCCCGATGCTGTATGCCGGCGTTCCGCGCAGGGAGCGCAGGCAGCGCGCGCTCGAGCTTCTCGAAAAGGTCGGCATCGCGGAGAAGGCCGACCGGCTCCCCGCGGTCCTGTCGGGCGGACAGCGGCAGCGCGTCGCCGTCGCGCGGGCGCTCGCGAACCGGCCGGCTCTTCTCCTCGCCGACGAGCCCACGGGCGCCCTCGATTCGAAGACGGGCCATGAAGTGCTCGAGCTCTTCAGCGAGCTACATGGGCAGGGCAACACCATCATCATCGTCACGCACGATCTCGCGATCGCGAAGATGGCCGGCCGCCAGGTCGAGATCCATGACGGCCTGATCGCGACGGCCGAGCAGGTCGCGTAGGAGCTCTCCGTGGCCACCGGCAAGCTCACGGAGCGCATCCGCAACGCCTGGGTGGAAATGCGGGAGAACCTCGGGCGATCGACCCTGCAATCGCTCGGGGTGATGCTCGGCGTCGCCTCGGTGCTCGGCGGATTCTCGATCACCGACAGCATGCGCCAGCGCTCCAGGCAGCTCTACATCAAGATGGGCGGCCTCGATAAGTTGAACGTCCAGCCCTCCGCGGTCGTCAAGGAGGGCAGCCCGACGGCTCTTCAGATGGCGAACCTCGGCCTGCGAAACGCCGACGCCGAAGAAGGCCGGACGCTGAACCCGAAGGCGGTCAGCGGCGTCGCGGTACAGAAGTTCGCGCGGGCGCGCGTCCGTTCGCCGTATGCGGATCAGGAGCGGGACATCCGCGGGATCGGCGGCGACTTTCTGGCCACGGACGGCTACGAGGTGGCGCGCGGGCGCAACTTCACTCCGGAGGACTACGCGGCGGGCGCGCCCGTGGCGATCCTCGGCACCGAGCCGCTCGGGGTGTTCTTTCCCAACGGCGACGCGATCGGCCGGACGATCCGCATCGGGGACGTGCCCGTGACCGTCGTCGGCATCCTGAGCGAGCGCGTCTTCCACTTCAGGAAGTCCAACCGGAACATGTTCCGCCGCCGCAACCGGATCATCGCGGTACCGACGAGTCTCGTCACGCGGCGCTTCGAGGGCGACCAGTACCGGCGCGCGGACCGCGTGACGTTCCGCATCCGCGACTTCGATGCGATGGCGATGTTCTCGAAGAGCCTCGGCTCGATGTTGAAGGCCAACCACCGCCAGCAGGATGATTTCCGCCTGGACGATGTCGCGGCGCGGGTGAAGAAGGAGCAGAGCCAGAGCGACGCCTACAACATCATCTTCATGCTGTCGGGCGTGCTGTCCTTGATCGGCGGCGGGATGGTCAACGTCAACATCCAGATGGCGACGTTGAAGGAGCGCATCCGCGAGGTGGGCGTCAAAATGGCGATCGGCGCCTCCGGACGCGAGGTCTTCAAGGACTTCATGACCGAGGCGCTCCTGCTGACCGGGACGGGCTCTCTCGTCGGGCTCCTGATGGGCGTGGGGTTTTCGAAGATCATCACGTACTCGATCGGCGTTCCCCTCCATGTCGACGCGAAGAGCTTCGTCGCCGCCTACGGGCTGGCGGCCGTCTTCGGGTTCGTCTTCGCCCTTTATCCCGCGTTCAAAGCCAGCCGGCTGTCGCCCATGGAGGCGCTGCGCTATGAGTAGCGAGCGGGCGGTCCACGCCGGCGCGATCGCGATCCCGACTCCGGGGGGCGCGCCTCGCGCGGCCGGCCTTTCGATCCCCGCGCACCTCGCCCTCTACGGCGAGGTGGTCCGCGGCGGCCTGATCGAGCTCTGGGCCCACAAGCTCCGCTCGATCCTCACGTTGACGCTTCTCATGCTCGGCGTCTTCGCCCTCGTCGTCATGACGTCGGTGATGGACGGGATCATGGACAAGATCTCGACCGGTTTTTCGGGCATGAGCTGGGACGGGACGCTGATGGTGGTCCCGAAGTCTCCGGAGACGACCGAAGACCAGAAGCGCTTCGCGATGAGCCCGGGTCTCCGCTACGAAGACCTGCCGCGGCTGACCGCCCCCAACGAAAAGGTGCTCGCGTTCATCCCGCGCGCGAGCAAGCGCTCGGCCACGCGGATCTCGGGCGGCACCGAGAGGATCTTCGTCAACGGCGTCGCGTTCGACTACGGCAAGTGGATGAACCGGCCGATCGGCCTCGGCCGCGGGCTGACGGAGGACGACCAGCGCAGGCGCTCGACCGTGGCCGTCGTCGGCGCCACCCTCGCCTCGAAGCTCTTCGGCGGCTCCGATCCGGTGGGGCGGGACGTCCTGGTCGAGGGAATCCCGTTTCGCGTCGTGGGCGTGCAGGCGAAGGGCCAGATCTTTTCGGACGAGAACTGGCAGGACGCCAACGGCATCTCGGTCCCCCTGGAGACCTACATGGACCGGATCGATTCCGAGCACAAGCTGACGCAGCTCTCCGTGAAGCTCAAGAACAAGAGAGACCTGGGCGAGCTCTCGACCGTGATGGTCGGCCGCGCCCGGCAGGCGCACCACGGAATCGAAGACATCGAAGTGAAGGACCTCGAGGCGGAGCTCGCGCGCTCCTACCAGCAGTTCCTGAACCAGATCTTCGGATGGAAAGTCGTCCTGATGAGCCTCGCCGCGACGGTCCTGCTGGTCGGCGGCGTCGGCGTGCTGTCCGTGATGATGATCTCGTTCTCGGACCGGCGGTTCGAGATCGGGCTGCGCAAGGCGATGGGCGCATCGGACTCCGAGATCCTGATCCAGTTTCTCCTCGAGGCCTGCGTGCTCGCCGCGATCGGGGCGACGCTCGGAACCTTCTTCGGCGCCGGCGTCTGCAAGGCCCTCTCGGCGAGCTTCCCCTACGGCCTGGTGGTCAATCCGGTCGGCCTGATCGTCGCCTGGGCCGTCGCGCTCCTGCTCGCCATGACTTTCGGCATGTACCCGGCCGTGAGAGCGGCGCGCCTTTCTCCGATGGAGGCCATGCGGTAGAGGCCGCCGGCTCGCGGGCGGCCTCCAGCCGTCAGCTCTCCGCTGTCAGACTGAGTCCAGGGTCTCCGTCCTCTCGTCCCTCCATCTCGAAGCGCCTCGGCGGCGGCGGACGCCAGGGCGCGACCTTGGGATTGGGAGACAAGCAAAACTTCCCGTGAATCGATCCGTACCTTCCCTAACTTTGACCGTTTCCGGACGTCTAACAACGGTAGTGGGGACCCGGACCGCGAGCCGGAAGCTCGTTCTGCTGATTCTTCTGTACCTCCTCGCCCTCTGGCTGGCGACGACGGCTCTCCACGCTCAGGAAGGCGAGCCGATCCACATCACCCGGACGGACGGGCCGATCACGATCGACGCCGACCTCTCCGATCCCGGCTGGAAGAACGCCGCCCGCATCGAGACCTGGTTCGAGACGAACCCCGGGGACAATCTCCCTCCGAAGGTCAGGAACGTCGGCTATCTGACCTACGACGACAAATTCTTCTACGCGGCCTTCGAATTTGCCGACCCCGATCCCTCCAGGATCCGGGCTCCCTATGCCGACCGCGACAACGTCGGCAGCGCCCTCGACTACGGCGGGATCATCATCAATCCCCGCAACGACGGCCGCAGCGGCATCCTCTTCCTCGCCAATCCTCGCGGGATCCAGTACGACGCGGTGAGCGACGACTTCTCGGGCGAGGACAGCTCGCCCGACTTCTACTGGGATTCGGCGGCGAAGATCACGCCGGCCGGGTGGGTCCTCGAGATGCGTGTTCCCTTCTCGTCCCTGCGCTATCCCAAGGGCGATCCGCAGACGTGGGCGATCATGCTCTACCGGAACTATCCGAGGCAGTTCCGCTACCAGTTCTTCACGTCGCGGCTGCCGAGGGGATCGAGCTGCTTCCTCTGCCACTGCTTGCCCCTGACCGGCCTGTCGGGGCTGCCCTCCGGGGGCCATCTCGTCGTCGCACCCTACGCGACCTTCAAGGAGGAGGGCGTGCCGCGGGGAGATCCCGGCTCGCCCCTTCTCAACAAGCCGGCGCGCGGCGACGGCGGCGTGGACGCGAAATGGAATCCGAACGAGAACACGGCCATCGACGCGACGATCAATCCCGATTTCTCGCAGGTGGAGTCCGACGTCGCGAAGATCGGCGTCAACGAGCGCTTCGCGCTGAACTTTCCGGAGAAACGCCCTTTCTTCCTGGAGGGGATCGAGCTCTTCTCCACGCCGATTCCCGCCGTGTACACGCGCAGCATCACGTCGCCGCGGTGGGGCGCGCGGGCGACCGGAAAGATGGGCGAGACCGGGTACACCGTCCTGTTGGCCGAAGACCGGGGCGGCGGGAGCGTCATCCTGCCAGGGCCCAACGGGTCCGACTTCGCGGACCAGGACTTCCGGTCGTTCGTCGGGATCGGGCGGGCGCGCCACAACATCGGCAAGTCGTTTGTGAGCTTTCTCGCGACGGACCGCGAGATCTCAGGGGGCGCCTACAACCGCGTCTACGGCCCGGACGTCCAGTGGCGGCCGAACGATCACGAGACGGTCACCGGGCAGTTTCTGCTGAGCAACACGAAGACGCCGGACCGGCCGGACCTGACCCCCCAGTGGACGGGCCGGAGGCTCGATTCTCACGGGGCCGAGGTCTGGTACCAGCACACGGACCCGAAGTTCGACTGGTTCACCGAGTATCAGGATTTCGGCGACGGCTTCCGCGCGGAAGACGGCTTCGTCCCGCAGGTCGGCTACCGGCGCAACTATCTGGAAAGCGGCTACACCACCCGTCCGAAGGGGATCTTCAACCGCTTCCGCCGATTCGTCCAGGCGGAGTACTCCGCCGACACGGAGCACAACCTCATCTTCCGCGACGTCTCGGGAGGAATCGAGCTGGACGGCCGCTGGAACTCGTCGTCCCGCTTTCGCCTCGCGTTCGATCGGGTGAGAAGCGGGACGAAGAACATTCCGCGGCGCCAGCTGCTCTTCAACATCCAGTTCGCCCCGTCGGGCGCGATCTCGGGGATCGCTCTTTCGGGATACGTCGGGGAGCAGGTGGACTTCGCCAACTCCCGCGGAGGCCGCGGAGCGAACCTGGTCCTGGCGGCGACCGTCCGTCCCTCGGACCACCTGGCGCTCGCCGCCAACGGGGCGCTGCGCTGGCTGAACGTGACCCCCGACGCCGGCGGGTCGCGCGAACGCCTCTTCACGGCCGAAATCGCGCGGCTGAAGGCCACCTACACGTTCACGGCCCGGTCTTACTTTCGAGCCATCGCGCAATACGTTCGGACGAACCGGGATGTGTCCCTCTATCGATCCGCCGTCAACGCGCGCGAAGGGTCGCTGACCGGGTCCGCCCTGTTCGCCTACAAGCTGAACTGGCAGTCCGTGCTCTTCCTCGGATACGGCGACAGCCGGACGCTCTCCGAGTCCAACACCTTCGAGCGTCAGGACCGTCAGTTCTTCCTGAAGGTCTCGTACGCGTTTCAGAGGTAGCTGTCAGCCGTCGGCTGCGATCTGCCAGCATCCTTCGAAGCGGAAACTCACTTGCGTGAGCCGTGCCTGTTCGCGAAGATCTGTGTGACCTCCGCGCCGTAGAAGAGGATCAGGCCCGAGTAGTACGTCCACAGCAGGACCACCACGAGGGACCCGGCGCCGCCGTAGGGCCCCGAGATGTGGCCCAGGTACAGGCCGATCAGGAACTGGCCGAGCACGAAGAGAAGCGAGGTGAACCCGGCGCCGATCCAGACGTCGCGCCAGGCGATCTTCGTGTCCGGGAGAAATTTGAAGATCAGCGCGAAGAGCAGCGCGACGACCGCCCACGAAAAGATCGCGTGCAGCGCGCCGAAGAGGAACGTCACTTCCTCTCCCGCTTTCTTGCCCACGGCGGACAGGGCCGCGGAGATCACCAGCGAGACGAGGAGCAGGAATCCCGTTCCCAGGACCATCCCGAGCGACAGGAACCGAGAGCGGATCATGTTCCAGATGCCGCCCGTCTCCTTCTCGGGCACATCCCAGATCCTGTTCAGCATCTGCTGGAGGTAGCCGAAAACGCCGCCGGCGCCCACGAGGAGCGTCGCGAGCCCCAGGATCGTCGCGATGATGCCCGTCGAGGGTTTGCTCGCCTGCTGCATGAGGGATCCGACGGTGGCCGCCGCCTGAGGGCCGACGAGCTGGCTGATCTGCGCCATCAGGCGCCCTCGAACCGCGTCCTTGCCGAAGGCGAGGCCGGCGACGGCGACGACGATGATCAGCAAGGGCGCCAGGGACAGCATCGTCGAGTAGGCGAGCGCCGCCCCGCGCGTCAGCGCCTCGTGCTTCTGGAAATCCTTGAAGGCGTCGCGGAAGAGCTCCCACACGAATTTGAAACGCTCGCCCCAGGAGCCGTGCCCGAGCGCCTTCAGAGTGTGCTTCGCCTTCTGCTCACCGGCCTCCTCGGAGGCGGGCGGCGCTTTCTTTTCCCGGCCGGCATCGGACTTCGGCCCGGCCGCGCGAAGCGTCTTACCGGGAGTCTCGTCCTTGTCCTTGTCGGGCTTGCCGGCGGCGCGGCCGTCCCGCTCCGGTTTCCCGTCCGCCCGGGGGGATGGAGATTTCTCGCCCTCCTCGCGCTCCTCGTCGTCCGGCCGCGCCTCCTCGGCGCCGCGGCGCCCGGCCAGGAGCTTCTGGCCGCCCGAGGCGAGGGCGCGCCGAACGAGGGGCGACCGCAGCAGCGCGAAGAGGAGCGTGATCGGGATGGGCCTCGGCCGCAGCCTGTCGAGCTTGCTGTCGGCCTTGCGGAGCGATCGTCCCCACCGGGACGCGGCGGACTCGACGCGATTTCTCCGGATGCGCCGGACCGCCGCGGTGACCGCCAGTCCCGCGCCCGCCGCCGCCGCGGCCACGGCCGCCATCTGGAGCCATATCCCGCCGCGCCTCTTCCAGGTCTCGACCCGGGCGCGCACCATCGCAAGATCCCTCGCGATCTCGGCGCGGTCTTCCTCCGCGTCCTTATCGAGCCGGGTGATTCGCTTCGCCTCGTCGCCCATGAAGGGGCGCAGGGTGCAAGTTCCGGGCCCCTCACCCTCTTCCCTCCGGGTTGGGGCGTCAGGCTTTCGCCGGATAACATCGGCCCGCTCAGAAGGAGAAGGCATGAGCTCACGAAAGGCATTCCTCTGGTCCGGTCTGCTCGCGCTCGCTCCCCTGCTGGCCGCGGCTCTGGACGGCTCGGCGGGCGGCGTGCGCTGGCTCGTCCCGGCCGGGTGGACCGCGCAGCCTCCGCGCCAGATGCGGGCCGCGACGTATTCGATTCCGGCAAAGGCGGGCGGCGAGCCGGGCGAGTGCGGCGTCTTCTACTTCGGGCAGCGCCAGGGCGGCTCGGCGTCCGAGAACATCGAGCGGTGGGGCACCCAGTTCGAGGGCGCGCCCCCTCCCGCTACCGCGGTCGAGACCGTCGACGGGATGCGCGTTCACCGCGCCCAGACCTCCGGCACCTACCTCTCGCCCGGGGGCCCGATGATGCAGTCCCAGGGAAAGAAACCGGGCTATCGGCTGATGGGCGCAATCGTCGAGGGACCCCAGGGCCTCGTCTTCTTCAAGTGCACCGGCCCGGCGGCGGCAATCTCCGCCGCGCAACCGGCGTTCGACTCGCTCGTCCGTTCGCTGAAGAAGAGCTCCGTCACGAAGGTGTGATCGCGGCGAGCTCCTCCGCCAGCGCGCGGATCGTCGCCGGCGCGCATCCCTCCGCCTTGTTGTTCACCAGGACGTAGACCGGCCTGCCGTCCGCGGCGCGGATGAGATCGAGCGTGTCCCGCCGCATCTCCGGGTTCTCGTCGACGATGCGGTTGAACGGCAGGAACTCTTCCCGGCGCTCGTCGTAGCCGGTTCCCGGACGCAGCAGCAGCCGGACGAGCACGAACGGCGCTTCGGGCGGGACCTCGCGCGCCTGCTCCCCCGGCATCGGCATCCCCGTCGCGGCGTTGTAGACGTGCGCGGCGCCATGACGGAGAAGCACGCGCCGGTATTCCGGGGTCAGCAGTGTCGGCTCGCGCAACTCGACGCCGTAGTGAAACTCGCGCGGCAGCTCTTCCAAAAAACGGTCGAGCGCGGACGCGAAGGCGCCCGGGGTCAGACGGGTTTCTCGCGGAGCGGGCGGAAACTGGAGGAGAAAGGGGCCCGTGTGCCCGGCAAATTCTTCCCGGAACGGCAGGAGAATTTCCTCCCCGAACCGCCTGGGATTCAGGAAATCGGGATTCGGGTCGCGCGAGCCGAGGACGGAGGCCCCCGTCACGGCCGCGGGCGCCTTGGCGCAGCAGAGGAAACCCTCCGGCAGCTGCTCCGCATACCGCCGGAGGTCCTGGCGGGGGATCGGCGCATAGAAACTTCGGTCGATCCCGACCGTAGTCAGAAGAGGATGTCGCGCATAGTCGACCAGCCCTTCGCGGGCCAACCGGGACGCCGTCGCCCGCGCCCGATAAACGATCCCCTCCCACCCCGGAAAGCTCCACGAGCTGGTGCCGAAGCGGACGTTCTTCGGCAGCCGCGCGGCCAGCGCTCGCGCCTCCGCATGCTCGCGCTCGAGGCGTTCTTCTGAGGCGCCCGGAGCCCTGGCCGCAGGCTCGAGGCCGAAGAGGGGGATCTGCCGGGGAGCGCCGCCGCGTTCATCCATCGCGGATTCGGGATTCTGACACGGTAGAATTCGAGCACCGGAGGAACAACATGTTCGGCTATCGGAAGGCGCTCCGCATCGCCCTCGCCGTGGCCGTGTTCCTCGTGACCCTCGGACTGAAGGCGCAGAGCGGACCGCCTGTCGATCGAAAGGCGCCGATGGAATCAGCCGGGAAGCTGGAAACCGAGCTCACCGCGAAATACGGCGCGGAAGAACGCGAACGAATCCGGCGCGGCCTCCGCCAGGTCGGCGACTTCTGGCGGCCCTCCGACGGAAACGACGCGGCCTTCGCCGACTTCGTGCGCGCGAATTTCGCGGGCGACGCGGCGGCTCGCGACGCTCTCTTCTCGCGCCTCGAGCTGGCGATGGAGACCCTCGACGGCCACATGCTCGAGATCGCGCGCGACTTCCGGCGCCAGTCGGACCTCGACCTCGGGACCATTTATCCCTTCGACGACGCTCTCGCGGGCTACGACCCGTCGGCGCACGTCAGCGACGACCTGTTCGCAAACAAGCTCGCGTTCACCGTCCTCCTGAACTTCCCGCTGACGACCCTGCAGGAGCGGCTCTCCGCCGGCGAAACGTGGTCTCGCAGAGAGTGGGCGGAGGCGCGGCTGGCCCAGCGCTTCGGCAAGCGCGTCCCGGCGGAGGTCAACCTCGCGCTCTCGCAGGCGGCTTCCGCGGCCGGGCGCTACATCGCCGAGTACAACATCTGGATGCATCACTTAATCGACGCGCGGGGCGCGCGCCTCTTTCCCGCCGGCATGCGCCTGCTCTCCCACTGGAATCTCCGCGACCAGATCAAGTCCGATTACGCCGCTCCGAAGGACGGCCTTGCCCGGCAGCGCACGATCCAGAGGGTGATGGAGCGCATCGTCACGCAGACGATCCCCGCGGCGGCGGTCGACAATCCCGGCGTCGACTGGAACCCGTTCACGAACGACGTCAGGACCGCCGCGGCCAAAGACTCCGACCGGCCGCTGCCGCCGGGACGCGCGGCCTCCTCCGCGGCGGAGCCGGACACGCGCTACGCGCGCCTGCTCGCGATCTTCCGGGCGGCGCGCCAGGCGGATCCGTACTCCCCGACGGCGCCGACCCTGATGGCCCGCCGCTTCGACGAGGACCGCGAGATTCCCGAGCCGCGCTTCCGAGCGATGCTCGAACAGGTCCTGTCCTCTCCGCTCGTACCGCGCGTCGCCCGTCTGGTGAGCGCGCGGCTGCAGCGCCCCTTGGAACCCTTCGACGTCTGGTACTCCGGGTTCCGCGCGAAGAGTCCCTATCCCGAGGCGGAGCTCGACGAGATGGTCCGCAAGCGGTATCCGACGGCCGAGGCGTACCAGAAAGACATCCCCGCGCTCCTCGAGCATCTCGGTTTCTCCGGAGAGAAGGCGCGCTGGCTCGCGACGCACATCGCGGTCGACGCCGCCCGCGGCTCGGGGCACGCGATGGGCGCCTCGCGGCGGGGCGACTCGGCGCACCTGCGCACGCGCGTCGAGAAGAACGGGATGAACTACAAGGGCTTCAACATCGCGGTCCACGAGATGGGTCACACCGTCGAACAGACCTTCTCGTTGAATTCGATCGACCACACCCTCCTCCAGGGAGTTCCGAACAACGCGTTCACCGAGGCCCTGGCGTTCGTCTTTCAGGCGCACGACCTCGAGCTTCTGGGGCTCGCCCGCCCCGACCCGGCGGCCCGCGCCCTGAAGACCTTGAACGACTTCTGGGGAACGTACGAGATCGCCGGGACGGCCCTGGTGGACATGGACGTGTGGAACTGGATGTACGCCCACCCCGACGCGACGCCGGCGCAGTTGAAGACCGCGACGCTCGACATCGCCCGCTCCGTCTGGAACCGTTTCTACGCGCCCGTGTTCGGCCAGAGAGACGCGGTGCTCCTCGCGATCTACTCCCACATGATCGACTCGATCCTCTATCTGCCCGACTACCCCCTGGGTCACATGATCGCGTTTCAGATCGAGCGGAAGATCGAGAGCTCCGGCCGGCTGGGCGAGGAGTTCGAGCGGATGGCCACGGCGGGCCGCATCGCGCCGGACCTCTGGATGAAGCGCGCGACGGGATCTCCGGTGGGCCCGGAAGCGATGCTCGCCGAGGCGGAGAAGGCGCTGACCGAGGTGGGGAAGTAGTTCTCAGTCGTCAGTTTTCAATTCTCAGTCATCCGTCATCAGTCCCTGAATGAAGGCTCTCGTTTTTGAGGCCGGGCGCGCCGCGGTTCGGGTTCGGGACGTCCCGGAGCCCCGGGCCCGTCGCGGTTACGCGCTCGTCCGGGTGCTGCTCTCCGGCATCTGCAACACGGACCTCGAGCTGCGCCGCGGGTATCACGGCTTTCGCGGCGTCCCCGGGCACGAATTCGTCGGCGTCGTGGAAGGGCCCGCAAAATCCCGATGGCTCGGCAAGCGCGTGGTCGGAGAGATCAACCTGGGATGCGGCCGCTGCGGACGCTGCCGGGAAGGGCTCGCCCGGCACTGCGCGAGGCGGAAGGCCCTGGGAATTCTCGGTCACCCGGGGGCGCACGCCGGGCTTCTCACCCTGCCCGAAATGAACCTCAGGGAAGTTCCCTCCGGTCTTTCCGACGAGGAGGCGGTCTTCACCGAGCCCCTCGCCGCCGCGTGCGAGATCCTGGATCAGGTCGACGTCGCTCGGGGCTGCCGCGCCGCCGTGCTCGGGCCGGGCAAGCTCGGCCGGCTCGTCGCCCAGGTGCTGGAGGACGCCGGAGCGGACGTGTCGCTGCTCGGCCGGCGGGGTCGCGCCAGGCGATCGTCCTTCGACCTCGTCGTCGAGGCCACGGGCTCTCCCGCGGGGATGCCGCGGGCGCTCGAGCTCGTGCGTCCGCGCGGCACGATCGTCTGGAAATCGACCCACCATGGCCCGGCGGTCTTCGACGCCGCGCCGCTCGTCGTCTCGGAAATTACGGTCGTCGGTTCGCGGTGCGGCCGCTTCGAGCCCGCCCTCGAGCGCCTGAGCGAGCGGCGCGTGCGCGTAGAACATCTGATCTCCGCGGACTTCCCTCTCGCGCGAGCCGCCGCCGCACTGAAGGAGGCCGCAAGGCCGGGCGTCCTGAAAGTTCTGCTTCGCCCCTGACGCACTTCAACACCGACGACTGAGAACTGACAACGGACAACGGACAATGGATGACTCCTTTACTCGATCGCCCCCGACTTGATCGCCTGGAGGACCGCCCGAGTCCGGTCCCGGACGCCGAGCTTCGAAAGGATGCTCGACACGTGGTTCTTGACCGTCCCTTCCGCGACGAAGAGGGCGCGGGCGATCTCCCGGTTGCTTTCCCCGCGCGCCATCAGGCGGAGCACCTCGATCTCGCGCGCCGTCAGGGCGTCCGGCGGCTCCAGGCGCGGGAAATCGGATCGCACGGCCTTCGAGCTGCGCGCCGTGCCGGCGCCGAGAACCGGAGCGAGGACCGTGCCTCCGTCCATGACCGTGTGGATGGCGCGGACGAGGCCTTCCAGGGAGACGTCCTTCAGGAGAAAGCCGCGGGCGCCGGCGCGGAACGCCTCCACCACGAGCTCCTCGTCGTCGAAGGTCGTGAGCACGATCGTCGGCGGGGGCGCCCCGCGTTCCGAGAGGGCCTCGAGAACCTGGATACCGGATAGATTCGGCATCCGCAGGTCGAGGAGCACGAGATCCGGCCGCGCGGTTTCGATCGCCGCCAGGGCGGACGTTCCGTCCGCGGCTTCGGCGACGACTTCGATGCCCTCCGCGAGCCCGAGCAGGCTGCGGATTCCCTCCCGCACCAGCGTCTGATCGTCGACGAGGCAGACGCGGATGGGGGCCCCCACTTTCAACCCGCGGGGAGAACGGCGACGACCTCGAAGCCGCGGCCGGGCTCCGTGCGGACGGCCAGCCGGCCGCCCCTCTCTTCGAGCCGCTCGCGCATCCCGGTGAGCCCGTCGCCCGGGCACGCCGCCAAAGACCCCTGTCCGTCGTCGCGCGCCTGGATCTCGATGGCGCCGCCGCTCGACACGACATTCAGCCAGAGGTTCTCCGCGCGGGAGTGCTTGACGGCGTTCGTGATGATCTCCTGGGCGCATCTCAGCAGGATCTGAGCGGAAGCGGGATCCGCGACGGCGAGGTTCTCATCGAACTGCACGTGGATGCGCGGGCTCGGAATTCCCGCCGCGAGACGCCGGATCTCCGCGTCCAGCCGGATGTCGTCGCCGACGCGCAGCGTGCGGACGGCGTCGCGGACCTGCCCGAGGAGCTCGCGCGAGCGGTCCCTGGCCGCCTCGATCTGCGCCTGAGCGGGCCCCGAGACCTGGTGGCTCGCCACCTCGAGGTTCAATGCGAGCGCGGTCAGGTGATGGCCGAGGACGTCGTGAAGCTCACGCGCAATACGCAGTCGTTCCGCCATCCGGTGGCCCTCCGCCAGGAGATCCCGCGTGGCGTGCAGTTCGTCGTTGGCGAGCGCGAGACCCTGGCGGGCCGCTCCCTCGCGCGCGAGAAGGTGCGCCGTCCAGAAGGCGAGGAGCTGAAAGGGAAAGTAGGCGCCGGCGATCATGATGCCCGAGTGCACGTTCCAGTGGAGGCTCATTGCGGCAAAAAACAGCGCGCTCTGCGCCACGATCCAGATCAGTCCTGCGGCTGGAGAGACCCGGCCCCCGAGCTGGATCGCGACGAGCACCATCAACGCGCCCTCGAGCCCGTAACAGGGCGGAAGCGCCACGAGCGCGAGAACGGCAGCGGCCTGCGCGGCGACCAGCAGGAGAGCGCCCGGACGGTCCCGTTCGAACCGGCCCTCGCGCGACGTCACGGCGTAAGCCACGGCGAACAGCAGGAACGCCGCGACCCAGGCGAAGAAGCCGCCGGCGCTCGACCCGGACGCTCGCGCCTGTCGGAAATTCGTCAGTACGGGAAACCCGACGACGATCCACACGGCGCCTCCAGCCAGGCGGAGCAGGCGCGAATACTCGGACGGGAAGGTCCCGTTCATTGGAGGTGACGAAAGTATAGGGCGGCGGGTGTCGAAGCTTGTGCCGGAAGTCACGTTTTGACGATCGGGACTTCCGGCACATGCGGCGGCGCCGGCCGCGCGCAGAGACTCCGCGAAAGAAAAGGAGACCCGCCATGCGAAAGAGACTGGCCTTCGCCTCCATCGCCGTCCTGATCCTCGTGGCGCTCAAAGCCGCGTCTACCGCCGCCGAGGAAAAGGCCCCCGAAGTGGCGCTCCAGGGAACGGTGGTCGATCTGCACTGCTATGTGACCCATGGAATCCGCGACGCGGCTCACACGGCCTGCGCCAACGCCTGCATCGCGCGCGGCGTGCCCGCGGGCTTCCTGGCGGAGGACGGCACTCTGTACATCCTGTTCGAGGAGAAGCCGTTCTCGGTCAAGGACCGCGTCGCCAACCTCGCCGATGTGCCGGTCGTTCTGCGCGGCGCCGTCTCGGTCCGCAACGGGATGAAGGGAATCCAGGTCACGTCGATCGAGAAGAAGAAGGCGTAACCGTACCGCTCCCCCCGCCGGGGGCGAGGATGAGGGTTCCGAAGCGGGGCGACGATAAAGTGGCGCTTTCCTGATTCCAAGGAGGCGCTCGATGAACATTCGGCTCGCCCTGGCTCGTGTCCTGTGCGCGGGCGTCCTTGCCGCCGGAATGGCCTCCGGCGCGCCCGCGCAGGAAGGCTTCTCGCCCTTTACGACCGATTACCCGCCGGAGGAGTTCGCGGCGAGGCGCGCGGCCGTCTTCGACGCGATCGGCAAGTCCGCCTTCGCCATCGTCGCGGGCGCGCCCACTCCGGTCGGCTACATCCGGTTCCGGCAGTCGAATGACTTCTACTATCTGTGCGGCGTCGAGATCCCCAACGCGTATCTCCTTCTCGACGGGACGAATCGGAAGACGACGCTCTTCCTTCCCCACCGCAACGAGCCGCGGGAGAAGGGCGAGGGGAAGGTTCTTTCCTCGGAAGACGCGGAAGAGGTGCGCAAGCTCTCGGGCGTGGACGCCGTCGCCGGGCCCGAGCTCCTCGGGGAGTCCTTCATCCGGCTCCTTCACCGGTCGAACGTCCGCGCCGCGTACACACCGCTCTCGCCCGCGGAGGGATTCGCGGTCAGCCGCGACCTCGGACTGCGGCGGATCGCCGACATTGCCTCGGACCCGTGGGACGGCAGCCCGTCGCGCGAAGGCCGCTTCGCCGCCCTGCTGCGAGAGCGTTTCCCGCAGTTCGAGGTGAAGGACCTGACCCCGACGCTCGACTCGCTGCGCCTCATCAAGCGCCCCCGGGAGATCGCCATGATCCGCCGTGCCACCCGCCTCTCGGGCCTCGCGCTGATCGAGGGCATGCGCTCGACCCGTCCGGGACAGTACGAGCGCGAGCTCGACGGGCTGGCGAAATTCATCTACTACCGCAACGGCGCTCAGGGAGAGGCCTACTACTCGCTGATCGCGAGCGGCCGCAACGCCTGGTATCCGCACTACAACGCGGGCCGGCGGAAGATGGAAGACGGCGATTTCCTTCTGATGGATTTCGCCCCGGACGTCGGGTACGCGATGAGCGACGTCACGCGCATGTGGCCGGTCAACGGGAAGTTTTCGACGTGGCAGCGGGAGCTCTACGGCTTCTACCTCGCCTGCTACGAGGCGATCCTCCATTCGATCCGTCCCGGGGTCACCGCCTCCGTCTGCATGCAGGAGGCGGTCAAGAAAATGGACGGGATTCTGGCCTCCTCCCGCTTTTCGAAGGAGACGCATACCCGGGCCGCGAAGGCTTTCGTCGAGGAGTACCGGAAATCTGCGGAGAGGGCGGACGCGTCACTGGGGCACTGGGTCGGAATGGCCACCCACGACGACGGCCCGCGCGAAGGGCCGCTCAAGCCCGGGATGGTCTTCACGATCGAGCCGGCGCTGCGCGTGCCCGAGGAAAAGATCTACGTGCGCCTCGAAGACGTGATCGTCATCACCGAAAAGGGCACGGAGGTCCTCTCCGACTTCGTCCCACGGGACATCTCCGGGATCGAGAAGCTGATGACGGAGAACGGGCTGCTCAAGAGCTATCCCCGGGAAGACTAGCTAAGCGCTATCAGTTATCAGCTATCAGCCGGGACACTTTGCGAAGCTGATAACGTCCACGCCGCATTTTCTAACGATTGAAAGGACGATCGAAGAATGAAAAACAGAGCGTCTCTGATTCTCGCCGGCGCCGCCGCGCTCGCGCTCGCGGTCCTGCCGGCCTCCGGATCCCAGCGAGACAACGCCGCGCCCGGCAAGGACGCGGAGAAAAAGAGCGACAGCAAGATGACGAAGACGTCGAGCGGACTGCAATACGAGGACACGGTCGTCGGCACCGGCGCCTCGCCGAAGAACGGCCAGACCTGCGTCATGCACTACACGGGCTGGCTCTGGGAGGGCGGGGCGAAGGGCAAGAAGTTCGACAGCTCCGTCGATCGAGGCAAGCCTTTCGAGTTCGTGATCGGCCAGGGACAGGTCATCAAGGGTTGGGACGAAGGCGTTTCGACGATGAAGGTCGGCGGCAAGCGCACGCTCCTGATCCCGGCGACGCTCGGGTACGGCGCCCGCGGCGCCGGCGGGGTCATTCCGCCCAATGCCACGCTTCTCTTCGAAGTCGAGCTGCTCGGCGTCAAGTAACGGATTCCGGGGGGGCGGAGGCGGCGACGCTTCCGACCCCTTTTCAGGTCTCAGGCCGCCTCTCCGGGGCCTTCCTCTGGTCGCCTCGTGGAAGTACTTCTCGTGCTCCACCTCGACCGCGGCCATCTCGTGAGGGTCGGGCAGGAAGTCGTCGAGATGGAGCTCGGCAACCCGGCCGGCCGCCTTCCCGTACTCACAGACGTTCTCCGTCTCGAGCTTGCCGGCCCGGAACATCGGCAGGAACCAGGTGTGCACGGCGCTCGCCGCGCCTCCCGGACCGCGAGGGGCCGCGGCCCGAGCCGATCGGATCCACCGGCGGAAGGTCGGCGCCCTGCTCGGAGGGCTTCCTTCCCGATTCGTGGCCGCGAGGACGGAATTGGCGGCCACTGGCCCGCCGCACTGCGGGCAGAGACGCGCGGAGTCGCAATGTCCGCTGAAAGACGAGCGGCAGGAGCTCAAACCGTGAGGCGATTCTACCGCAGCGGTTCGCTCCCCCACCTCGCCGCGACGAGTCTCCTTGTCACCTCGTTCCGGAGCCGCTAGCATCCGACACGTGGCTCGCACGTTCGCTCCGGCCGCATCGGTCTCTTCGCCCCGCCGCGTCGGTCTCACGGACCGGTTCGCGGCCTTCGTCGCGGAACGCCACCCGTTCGCCCTCGCCCCGGCTCTGGCGGCGTTCGCGTCGTGCTGCGAGAAGGACCCCGGACGCAGCGCGGCGGCGATCGACGCGCTGCGGGGCGCGTTCGCGCGGGCGCTTTCCCGCGCCCTCGCGGGATCCCCGCCGCAGGGATTGCCGGAGACGACTCCGGGCGTCACCGTCGAGGACCGACTCACGAGCGCGACGACCGACCTTCTCGAGGCCTGCGACGGGTTCCTCCGGCGCGAGGCGATCGCGGCGTCGCTCACGCGAGAGGAGCGGATCGAGATGTTGCGCGGGATGGTCCTCACCAGGGCGACCGACAACCGATTGAAGGCGTTCTTCTCGGGCGGCGAGGTGCGCTATCGCGGCGTGTCCTTCCAGGGCAAGGGCTTCCGGTCGCTGGGACAGGAGGCGATCTACGCCGCGCCTCTGCGGCTGCGGCGGGGCGGCGACTACCGCTCCTCCGACGGTGCCTGGCGCGGCGATGTCGTCGCGCCGCTCATCCGAGATCTCGGCGCCGAGCTCGCCATGCGGCCCGATCCCGAATCGGTGCGCCTCGTGCTCGCCGCGCAGATGGGAAAGGCCGGCTCCCCCATGCAGGGCAAGGACCTGCACGTCGGCGACTTCTCCTGGGGAGTCCTGCCGGCGTCCGCTCCCCTCGCGATCTCGTCTCTGACGGTCGCCGGACTCGCCATGGCGTTCTCCCGAGACGGCTCCGGGCGCGTCGCCGTGTCCTTCATCGGCGAAGGCGGCACGTCGCTCGGCGAGTGGCACGAAGCGATCAACCTGTGCGCCGCTCGGCGGCTCCCGGCGGTCTTCTGCGTTCAGAACAATCAGACCGCTCTCTCGACCCCGGTCGAGGACCAATCGGCCGTGAGGGTCTTTGCCGACAAGGCGGCCGGATACGGAATCCCCGGGATCACGATCGACGGAACGGATCCCGAGGCGATCGCCGCCGCTTTCACGTGGGCGGCCGAGCGGGCGCGGCAGGGGCGGGGACCCGCATTGATCGAGCTCGTCTGCATGCGGATGTGCGGCCACGCCCACCACGACGACATGCTCTACCTCGGCAAGGAGCCCGCGATTTCCTGGGGCTACCCGAAACCTTCGGAGGCCGGGTATGCGGACGAGGAGCTGTATGCCTTCTGGTCGCGCCGCGAGCCGATCGCCACCTACGCGGCGCGCCTGGAAGCCGAAGGCCTTCTCGCCCCCGGCGACCTCGACCGTTTCCGGCGCGAGGCGGACGCGCTCGTCGAGGAACAGGCCCGCCGCGTCATCGACGCGCCGTGGCCCGAGCCCGAGAGCGCCGGGACAGGCGTCTTCGCGGGCGAGCCGGGACGGCGCCGGACGGAGCCGCTCGATCCGGGGATCCGGCGAGGCGAAGCGCCGCCCCTGCCGCCTCTCGAGACGGGGCCGGCGTTCGACGCGAAGGGCCGCACGTTTCTCGAGGCGGTGATGCTCGGCGTGGGAGACGCCCTCGAGGCGGATCCCCGGGTCTTCGTCTATGGCGAGGACGTCGGCGGAAAATACGGTAACGCCTTCCTGCTGCTGCGCCCGCTCCTGAAAAAGCACGCCGATCGGATCCTGAACTCGCCGCTCGCCGAGGGAGCCGTCCTCGGCGTCTGCGTCGGGTCCGCGCTGGCCGGTCAGAGGCCGATCGGGGAAATGCAGTTCAACGACTTCGTCGCGACGGGCTTCAACCAGCTCGTCAACAGCGCCGCCAAGATCCGCTATCGATGGGGAGCGTCGGTGCCCATGGTCGTCCGGATGCCCTGGGGAGGGCTGCGCCACGCGGGGCCGTACCACAGCCAGAACACCGAGCCGTGGTTCTACCGGACGCCGGGACTGAAGATCGTCGTCCCATCGACGCCCGCCGACGCCCGCGCATTGATGGCGGCCGCGGTGGCCGACCCCGACCCCGTCCTCTTCTACGAGCACATCGCGCTCTATCGCGATCCTCGCGTGAAGCAGGTCCTGCCCGACCAGGCTCCCGCGCCCCTGCCGATCGGAAAAGCGGCGCTGCGCCGCTCCGGAGGCGACCTCGCGATCATTTCGTACGGCGCCTTCGTGCACCTGGCTCTGCGCGTCGCGGAGAAGCTCGCCGCCGACGGGATCGAGTCGTCCGTCCTCGACCTGAGGAGCCTCGCCCCTCTGGACAGGGACGCTGTGCTCGCGCTCGCGCGGCACTGCCACCGCGTCCTCGTCCTCCACGAAGACTCCCGCACGGGCGGGATCGGCGAAAGCGTCGCGGCGATCATCCAGGAAGAGGCCTTCGAGCACCTGGACGCGCCGGTGCGGATCGTCGGCGCTCTCGACACGCCCGTTCCCTACTCACCGCCCCTCGAGGAGTTCTTCCTTCCCTCCGAAGCCGAGGTCGTGCGCGCCGCCCGGCTTCTCCTTTCCTACTAGGGATTCGCCATTCCTTCCGAGCGCCCGCGAATCGCTCGGGGCGGGCCGAGCAGACTGGCCTCCCACGGGCAGGCGCCCGGCTCATGACGCTCCGCCCCGGAATCCGCCTCGGTCCATACGAGATCTCCGGGCCTCTCGGAAAGGGCGGCATGGGGGACGTGTTCCGCGCGCGCGACACGCGCCTTCACCGGGACGTCGCCGTCAAGGCGCTGCCGGCGGGCTTCGAAACGGACCCGGAGCGGCTCGCCCGGTTCCAGCGCGAGGCCCGGGTTCTCGCGTCCCTGAATCACGCGAACGTCGGCTCGATCTACGGCCTCGAGGAATCCGCCGACGGACACTCGTACCTGATCCTGGAGTGCATCGAGGGGGAGACTCTCGCTTCGCGCCTTGCGGGCTGGCCGCTTCCCCTCGACGAGGCGCTGCGCATCGCTGCCGAGATCGCGGCCGGCCTCGGCGCGGCGCACGACGCGGGGGTCATTCATCGAGACCTGAAACCGGCCAACGTGATGCTCCGCCCCGACGGCGCCGTCAAGGTTCTCGACTTCGGCCTCGCCAAGACGGCGGAGCGAGGCTCGGCCGGTTCGGGCGACCAGTCGCGGTCTCCCACGATCAGCGTCGGAACGCAGACCGGCATCATCCTCGGCACCGCCGCGTACATGAGCCCGGAGCAGGCCCGCGGCCGCACCCTCGACAAGCGCACGGACATTTTTTCCTTCGGGTGCGTGCTCTACGAGTGCCTGACGGGCCGCCGTGCCTTCCCGGGCGAGTCGGTCTCCGACACGCTCTCGGCGATCGTCGCCGACGAGCCGGACTGGTCCGCCCTTCCGCCCTCGCTGCCTCCCCGGGTCCGAGATCTCCTCCGGCGATGCCTGCAGAAGGATCTGCGCAAACGGCTCCACGACATTTCCGACGCGAGGCTGGAGCTCGAGGACGTCCAGGCAACACCGGCGCCAGCATCCACGGAAACGGTTCCGACCGCCGTCGTCCGCGGGGCCTCGCGCCGGCCACAGCCGTGGGCCTGGCTTGCGGTGGGAGCCCTGTTGGGAGCCGCGGTCGCTGCCGCGCTCCTCTTGAGCCGTCGCCCTCCCGGCACCCTCCCGCCTTCCCCGCGGTTACAAGCCGTCCTTTCCCTTCCCGAGGGAGTCCGGCTCCTTGGCGGAGGACGCCCCTCCGTCGCGCTCTCCCCCGATGGCGCGACCGTCGTTTTCCGCGGCAGTCAGTCGGGTACTCCCCGCCTCTATCGCCGGCGCCTCGACGGATCCGAAACCGTCGCACTGGCCGGCACGGAGGGCGGATTGAATCCGTTCTTTTCGCCGGACGGAGAGTGGATCGGGTTCTTCACGCTGACGGAGTTGAAGAAGGTCCCGCTGTCCGGCGGAGCTGCCGTCCGCATCTCCGATGCTCCGCCGGTCGCGCACGGGGGAACATGGACGGCGGACGGATTCATCCTGTTTTCGCGCGCGCCGAACGGGGGACTCTACCGGGTGCCTGAGAACGGAGGTCAAACGGAGCCGTTCACCTTTCTCGCGCCGGGCGAACACGGACATCTCTGGCCGCAGGCGCTTCCCGGCGGACGAGGCATCCTCGTCACGATCGTTTTCGGAGCCGATTTCCAGGACCTCGCGAGCGCCCGGATCGCCGTTCTCGAGACGGGCAGTCTGCGGCGGAAGATCGTGCTCGAAGGCAGCGGTTACGCCCGGTACGTCGATACCGGGCAGCTCGTGTTCGTCCGCGGAAAAGGTCTCTTCGCCGTTCCCTTCGACTTGACGCGCCTGGCGACCTCCGGGACGCCTGTCACTTTGCCGGACAACCTGCTCGTCATCGAAGACGGGAAGTTCGCTCACTTCGCGTCCGCCCGCGGGACGCTCATCTCTCCAAGCGGGCCTGCTCTCCCGCCGTCTCAGACGACCGTCTGGACCGTGGGACGGGACGGAAAAGGCGCCGCGCTTCCCCTGCCTCCCGCACAGTACTCTCACCCGCGCCTCTCGCCGGACGGACGGCGGATCGCCTTGATGAGGCTCGAGGAGCAGTCGGGCAAACTGTCTGTTTTTGACCGGTCCCGACAGATCCTGTCGTTGTTGACCTCCGAGCCCGGGCGTTTCTTCTGTCCCGTCTGGTCCCCCGACGGCCGCCGCCTGGCGTTCACCCTGTTCAACGTGGGCGAGCCGCGCCTGGCGATGAAGCCGGCGGACGCGAGTCGGAACGTCGAGACCGTTACGGAAACCGGCAGCCGCGCCGAGTTTGCGAACTCGTGGTCCCCCGATGGAAAGGTCATCATTTACACCGTGGAGGACCGCAAGACAGAAACCAACGCTTCCCGCGTTCCGCTGAGCCTGTGGACGGTCACTCTCGGGAGCAAACCGGAGCCACGCCTCTGGCTCGGCGGAGATTTTCGAAACTTTGCCGCGGCGTTCTCGCCGGACGGGCGATGGATCGCTTACGTGTCCGATGAAAGCGGGCAGAGAGAGATCTATCTCCGGCCATATCCCGGGCCCGGCAGCCGCATCAAGGTGTCGACAAACGGCGGCGAGGAGCCCGCCTGGACGCGCGGCGGGCGAGAGCTCGTTTACCGCGCGGGCGACCAGTTCTTTTCCGTCGAGCTCTCAGGGAATCCGGAGCCGGTCCCCGGCACGCCCATGGTCCTCTTTGCGGGGCCCTTTCACCACGGTAGAGGAGAAGACTCGCCCCGCGAGTACGACGTCTCAGCGGATGGAAACGAATTCATCGTGATCCAGTCGCCGCGGCCGCCCGAGGTCACGCGGCAGCTCATCGTCCTGACCGGCTGGTTCGGGCCGGATCGAAGCGCCGGGCATTGACATTCCCCGGCGATTGTTCCGCGCCGGCGGCCGGGCGGGTTCGACGGATTCTTCACGTCGACATGGACGCGTTTTACACGTCGGTCGAGCAGCGGGACGACCCCTTGCTGCGAGGTCGGCCGGTGGCCGTCGGAGGAAGTCCCGAGAGCCGCGGGGTGGTCGCTGCGGCGAGCTACGAGGCCCGGAAGTACGGCGTCCGGTCCGCCCTGCCGATGTCGCGCGCCGTCCGCCTCTGTCCGGAGCTCGTCATCCTGCGCCCGGACTTCGCGAAGTACCGGGCGGTCTCCGAACGGGTCTTCCAGATCTTTCGCGAGGTGACTCCGCTCGTCGAGGGCCTGTCGCTCGACGAGGCATATCTCGACGTCACCGAGAACGCGTGGGGAATCCCTCTCGGCGTCGACGTCGCTCGAAGGATCAAGACCCGCATCTGCGAAGACACCGGGCTCACGGCGTCGGCCGGCGTTGCGCCCAACAAGTTCCTCGCCAAGATCGCCTCCGGCTGGAAGAAACCGGACGGCCTGACCGTCATCGCGCCCGAGAGAGTCGAGGCGTTCCTCCAGAAGCTGCCGGTCGACGCGCTGTGGGGCGTCGGTCCCGTCACCGCCAAACGGTTGCGCGCCGCGGGGATCGACCGGCTCGTCGACGTCCGGGCCGCGTCGGAGGAGACGCTCCGAGGCGCGGTAGGGAGTCTGGCGGAATGGCTGCGCCGGCTGGCGCACGGAGACGACGACCGCGCCGTCGAGCCCGACCGCGAGCGCAAGTCGATCGGCTCGGAGGAGACCTACGCGCGCGACCTGACGGAGATGGGTCGGATCCGCGAGGAGGTCGCGCGGCTGGCGGAGGCCTCCGCGCGCTTTCTCGAGAAGAAGGAGCTCGCGGCGCGCACCGTCGTCCTGAAGCTTCGCTACTCGACCTTCCAGACGATCACGCGCAGCGAGACCCGCCGGCCCGCCACACGGTCGGCGGACGAGGTCCGCGAGCGCGCGCTCGCCTTGATCGACAAGACAGAAGCGGGCGCCCGGCCCGTGCGGCTCCTGGGAGTTTCCCTCCACAACCTCGAGGATGGCTCCGCTCCGGCGCCGCCGGACGGCCAGCCCGCCCTGGAGCTCGCCGACGACGGATCAGCCGCCGGAGCGGGCTCTGTAGGCGAGCCACGCGAAGAGGGCGAGCAGGAAAAAGAGAGCTAACCTCCCGATTCCCATCATTCGCGTGCCGGCCACGTGCCGGGTCCCCTTCGGCTTGATCCCGGTGACGGCCGCGATGACTCCGACCAAGACGGCGAGACCCAGCCAGGCGAGCCAGCTCACACGTCGCCTCCGTTCACTTCGTTCGCTTCGGTTCCCGCACCGAGAGCCTCCTGCCTCCCTTCGGTCGGGAGACCTCTCTCGGTACGAGCTTAACCACAGTGCAGGTGAAAGCCACCCTGGTTTTTCGACGGAGCCGTCAGCGGATCAGGACGTCGAAGACTCCGGTTCGGACTTCGCCGCCGCTTCGCACCTGGACCCACAGCCGGTACGGGCCCGGCTTCGGGAACGCGTAGGGGAACGACACGGCTCCCGGGGCGGCTGCCGAAGAATGCCCGGCGTGAGGAGACGGAGCCTCCGTGGCGCGGCGGGCCCCGAGCACATCGAGAGAGGCCATCGAGATCGTTCCCATCGGATGGAGGTGGATGAAGACAGACCCGTCGTCTCTCAGGACGGCCGCGTGCGCCGGCATCCCCATGTAGGGCTGGAGCGCCGCCGGGCGGCCCCCGGCATCCCGCACCAGAAAACGCAGCGTCGTCTCGCGGCCGGCGAGAACCGGCCCGGCTGGAGACGCCCACGTCATCGCGAGACCGCCGCCCAGGTCCGACGTGCCGGGAGAGCCGATCACCGGCGGCAGGGGCGGGCTGACGCGTGAGGAGTCGTCGGGATCAGGTGCGGCAAAGACGCCTGCCGACGGCGGAACGCTTGCGGCCGGAGCGGCGGGAACGTCGGCCCGCGCGGTGAGCGTCTGGGAGAGGCCGGTCTCGTCTGTCACGTCCGCGAAGATCGAATAGGTTCCCGCCGGCAGGGCCGGGAAGGGCGCCTCGAACGCGCGATCCGACACCGCTGCGGGGTGCACGTGCGCGAAGGCGTCGAACGCCGGCTCCCGCATCGCGAAGAGATGCATGAGCTTGCCGTGGTCGGGCACGAGCGGGCGCCACGAGGCGGTTCTCCAGGAAGGATCATCGATCGTCAGCCTGAGCACGCGGCCCGTCCCCTCCGCGCGCACGAGCGCCGAAGCGCGGTAGGGCCGGAAGATTCGCCCCTCCGAGGATCGCCGCAACCGGGAGGACCAGGCGCTCTCGCCGAAGAGGAGCAGGAGGAAGACGGCGCCGGCGACGGCCGTCGTGACGGCGGCGGCGCGACGGCGCGCGATGCCGGGCTTCTCCCCGGGAGGCAGGGTGCTCTCGCTGGCGGCCGCGAAGACGATCGCGAGCCCGCCCGCGACCAGGAACACGGCGAAGGACAGAACGAGGAAGAAGAGCCCCCGTCCCATGGGCAGCACTCGGGTCGCCAGAGACGCGATCGGGACGGCCGTTCCTCCCGTGCCCGCGTCGCCCTCGACCGAGATCTCGATGGTGTAGGCGCCTTCGGTCATCAGCCAGAGGGCGCCCGAGTAGAGGCCTGGCTGCCCCGCGACCGCCTTCGCCGTGTCGGGGGGCGGCGCTCCCGTGGGGCCCGCGTCGAATGGGATCGGGCGAATCGTCACGCGCCGCACGCCGGCCGACTCGACACGGACCGAGATTTCCGCCAGCCCCGGAACCACGCCGGGCGGCCGGATCGTGACTCGGACCGCATAGGGGCCCGCGGCGCCGGCGAAAAACGTGTCGGGGCTTCCGACATGCGCGGCGGCGGCCGCGGAGAGGAGAAGCGCGGCGAGGACCGCGGCGGCGCGAACACGCACGCTGGCTTTCAACGGCGCACGCGCGAGAGCCGATCGCCGGCGAGGAGCCCGACGCGCGCCGACAGGACCGAGAGAGCCGCGGCGGCCATGAATCCCGCGGCGCTCGGCCGGCCGGCGGGCCCCTCGGCGAAGCCATACCTCCATGCGGCGGCGGGGTGAAAGTAGTAGGACCAGTAACGATCGCCGAGGAAGAACCAGTTCCTCGACGCCGGCGTCATCTGGAACGAGCCGAACGGCCACTGCACGGCCAGGAGAACGAGGAAGAACGCCGCTCCGAGAAAGACCGCGAGGCGGTGGTCGCGCCCCTCGCGGCGGTGCCTGAGAAGAAGGTCGATCGCGATTGCGGGAAAGACGAGAAGCAGCGGAAAGCAGAACGGAACCATCCGCGTGATCGGGTTGTAGACGGGAGCCAGCCGGGGCTGGGCCGGAAAGAGCGGAAGGATCCAGTCGATCGCCGCGAACAGGGCCATGTAGACGAGCGCCGCGGCGGCCGCCGGCCAGCGCGCCCGGCCGGCCCCGCCGATGGCGACGAGAAAGACCGGAAACACCAGCCCCGCGACGGCGTAGAAGAGCCACCCGTGCTGCTGCAGCGGAAACGTGTACTCGATGATGAACGTCGCGGCGAGGGTGACGACGATTCCCGAGGCGTAGAGGAAGAGAGCGTTCGCCCGCGTATGGGCGGCCGCCACCCCGTTCTGGCGCGCGAGCGCGAGGAGCATGGCGCCGAGCGCGATCGTCACCATGCCCGCGGCGAGGACGACGTGGGGCGGAGAAATGACTCTCACGTCGAGCCCGTACGCGTTGTGCCACCAGTCGTCGAACGGCGCGGAGGCGATCATCGCCGCCGCGCCCCATGCGAGGACCCAGGCGCCCAGCGGGCCGCGCAGAGGTCCGATCGCGACGCTCGCGGCGCGGGCCGGCGCCTGCCCGAACGTCGCGTTCCAGACGAGCCATGCGGCAGACACGCCCGCGAGCGCCCCGCCGAGGTAGATCGCCATGTGCGCCGGCGTCCAGAAGGTGTCGCGCCCGACGGACCGGTGCCACGAGATGTCCCAGAGGATCCCGACGACGATGCTGGTGGCAGCGGCCGCGGCGAGGGCGAGCGCAGCGCGTGTCCGCGACGCCTCGTCCCGGGCCCGCGCCGGTGGCGACTCGGGACTGACGGGCAGCAAAGGGTTCGTGGACATCCGTTCCGGCCTCCTCCCGTTCAGCGGCCGAAGCTCTGGTAGAGCAGGATCCCGGCGATGACGAACCCGATCACGATGACGGCGGCGCGGGCCCGCGCCTGTCCGATCTTTCGCGCGAAGCGCGCACCCGCGTAGCCGCCGAGGATCGCTCCCGCCATCATCACGAGCGCGGCTCGCCACTCGACCGCGCCGCGCAGGATGAAGTATGCCGCCGCGACTCCGTTGATGCACATCCCAAAGAAATTCTTGAGGCCGTTCGAGGCGTGGATGTCGGCGACCCCGAGGAATCCCAGGACCGCGACCTCCCGCCGGTATCCGAAGAGGCTCGACGCGGCGCCGGGCAGAAGGGCGACGGTGGAGGTCGCGTTGGCGATGATCGGAGACTCCCCGAGCCAGAGCAGTGTCGGATAAGTCAGGATCGTGCCGCCGCCCGCCATCGCGTTCATCACGCCGGCGGCCGTCGAAGACGCGACGAGAGCGGCGATCTGGCCGGGCGTCATGGAGCCGCGAATTCTATCCGCCGCGTGCGGGAAGGGAGGCGGCAGGCGGCAGGCGGAAGGCGGGAGGGGGAGGCGGCAGCGAAAGGCAGACTGGAACCAGGCCTACAACGCGAGAAGGACCTCCACCGCTTCCGCCAGGTTCCCCGCGAGCGCCTCCGGGGCAGAACGGCGCAGCGCCTCCGCGTTCGGGAAGCCGCCTTCGAGGCCGACGGCGAAGACCCCCGAAGCACGAGCCATCTCGACGTCCTCGGGACTGTCGCCGACGTACGCGGACCGGGCCGCCGGAACGCCGAGGCGCTCGATCGCGATCCGCAGCGCTTCGGGGTCGGGCTTCTTCCTGCGAGCGTCCTCGCCGCAGACCACGGCCGAAAACGCGGACGAGACGCCCAGGGCCGCGAGGTCCCGCTCGACCCGCGATCGGCTGCCGCTCGTCACGAGTCCGGCCGCGACGCCTGCCGCCGCCAGACGCGCGAGCGCCGCGGCCGCTCCCGGACGCAGGCCGCACGACTCATCGGCGTAGATCTCGAGCCAGCGCGCGTCCGCCTCGCCCCATCGGTCGCGGGGCAGCCCGATCCCCTCATAGGTCCGATACCAGTCGGGCGCATACGTGCGCGCGAAGACCTCCGGCGTGAAGTCGATGCCGTAGGGCTGGAAGAGCCGCCGGTAGCACCGGAAGCTGGCCTCCGCGGAATCGAGCAGCGTGCCGTCCCAGTCGAAAAGCACAGCGCGTATCCGCCCGCCTTCGGCGGTCATACGATCACTCGATTGCTTATCGAGATTCGATCGGGACGAAGCTTCGCTCCTTCGGGCCCGTGTAGATCTGGCGGGGGCGCGCGATCTTCTGCTCCGGATCCTCCAGCATTTCCTGCCACTGGGCGAGCCAGCCGGAGACTCTCGGGATCGCGAACAGCACCGTAAAGGCCGCGGTCGGAATGCCGATCGCCTCGTAGATCAGGCCGGAATAGAAGTCCACGTTCGGGTAAAGGCGCCGTTTGATGAAGTAATCGTCCTGGAGGGCGATGCGCTCGAGCTCGATCGCGACGTCCAAGAGCGGGTTTCTTCCGGTGACTGCGAACACCTCGTCGGCGATCCTCTTGATGATCGTCGCCCGCGGGTCGAAGTTCTTGTACACACGATGACCGAATCCCATCAGCCGCTTCTCGCCCTTTCCGTTCTTCACCTCTTCGATGAAGGCCGGTATGCGGGAGACCGTACCGATCTCCTGGAGCATCTTCAGGACCTCTTCGTTCGCGCCCCCGTGCAGCGGGCCGTAGAGCGCCGCGGCGGCGCCGGCCACCGCCGAATAGGGGTCCGTATGCGAGGAGCCGATGCCGCGCATCACGTGCGTGCCGCAGTTCTGCTCATGGTCGGCGTGGAGGATGAAGAGCACGTCGAGCGCGCGCACGAGCACCGGATCGGGCTTCCAGCTCGACGAGGGAATCCGGAAGAGCATGTTCAGGAAGTTGCCCGTGTACGAAAAGTCGTTGTCGGGATAGACGTAGGGCATTCCCATGCTGTGGCGGTACGCAAACGCCGCGAGTGTCGGCATCTTGGCGATCAAACGGTGGATCTGCTTCGTCCGGTCGGACGCGCTGTGGATGTCCCGCGCTCCCGGGTAGAAGGTCGACATCGCGCCGACGGTCGCGATGAGCATCCCCATCGGATGCGCGTCGTGATTGAAGCCGTCCATGAACTTCTTCAGGCTCTCGTGGATCATCGTGTGGAACGTGATGTTGTGCACCCACTCGTCGTACTCGGACTTCGTCGGGAGCTCGCCGTGCAGGAGCAGGTACGCGACTTCCAGGTAGCTCGACCGCTCCGCGAGCTGCTCGATCGGGTAGCCGCGGTATCGGAGGATCCCGCGATCGCCGTCGATGAACGTGATCTGGCTGCGGCAGCTCGCCGTGTTCATGAACGCGGGGTCGTACGACATGAGCCCGAAGTCCTCGGGGCCGGTCTTGACCTCGCGCAGGTCGATCGCCCGGATCGTGCCGTTCGAGACCGGCAGGTCGTAGGACTTCCCCGTCCGATGATCGACGAGGGTGACGGCCTCGCGGCGCTCCTGCGCGGTCGCGGCGCTCTTGTCTTCGGCTGTCGGCGTGGTCGGCATCGGAGGGCTCCATCCCGCTTCGTCCCGGTCCGCGGGCGGTCATTATAGTGAGCGCCTCCGGCCGGTTTTGTGAGGGAGAATCGCGCCGATGCCGAGCATCGGGCACATCGCGGTCGGCGCGGCGGCCGGGCGGGCGCTCTCCCGCCGGCAGGGCTCTCGGGCGGCGGCGGTGACACTCTTCTCGGCCGTCTCGCTTCTCCCGGACCTCGACGGGATCGCCTTCCCGCTCGGCATCCCTTACGCGGCCCCTTTCGGTCACCGCGGAGCGTCGCATTCCCTGGCCGCGGCCGCGGCTGCGGGTCTTCTCTGCGGCGCGGCGGGAAAGGCGGCGGGCCTCCCCTTTTCCCGCGCCGCCCTGGCGGGAGCGGCGGTCACGGCGAGTCACGGCCTTCTCGACACCTTGACAGACGGAGGCCTCGGCGTCGCCCTTCTCTGGCCCTTTTCCAACCGCCGCTTCTTCGCGCCGTGGCGGCCCATTCCCGTGGCCCCGATCGGCTTCGCCATGCTCTCCGCCCGCGGGGCCTTCGTGGTGGCGGCGGAGGCGGCGATGTTCCTGCCGTTTTTCCTCTACGCTTTCTGGCCGCGGCGTCGTGGCGGGGGGCCGTCGAGGTAAGCGCGGACGCGAGCCGGGCTCACGCGGTCCCGCGATACGCTCCCGCCATGTACGCCATCGCGATCGTCCGATACCGGCGCCCGCTCGAGGAGATGCTTCCGCACCTGGACACCCATCGCGCTTATCTGCGCGGCCTCCGCGACGCGGGGATTCTTCTCGTCTCGGGTCCGGCCGACCCCCGGCACGGCGGCGTGCTGCTGCTGCGCGTCCCGGACCACCGCGCGGAGACCCTCGACCGGATCCGCGACGAGGATCCGTTCGTCCGCGAAGGCGTCGCCCAGTACGAGCTCCTGCCGTGGCTGCCCAACATCGGCGCAGAATCCCTGGAGAAACTGTGACGCAGAGCCTGCAGGAACGCTGGGCGCCGGCCAACCGGTGCTTCGGGTGCGGACCCGCGAACGAGAAAGGGCTGCGCATTCGCAGCTTCGTCGAAGGCGACGAGCTCGTCTGCGACTGGCGCCCCGAGCCACACCACCAGGCCTTCGACGGGGTCTTGAACGGCGGAATCTGCGGCGCGCTCCTCGACTGCCACAGCAACTGGGCCGCCACGCATCACCTCCACCAGAAGGCGGGCGCGGCGACGCCGCCCTGCACGGTCACGGCGGATTTTCACGTCGTCTTAAAGCGCCCGACGCCGATGGACGCGCCGCTCAAGCTCCGCGCCCGCGTGATCGACTCATCGGCCGACCGCGCGACCGTGGAAGCGACCCTCGAGGCCAGCGGGAAGGTGACGGCCACGTGCCGCGGAACGTTTGTGGCGGTTTCGCAAGGTCATCCCGCGTTTCACAGGTGGTAATCGGGAGGCGGGAGGCGAACCCTGGGCCGGGAGCCGAGCGACGAACGGGAGCGAGACGGCCGCCGTACTCCGCGGTCACCCGAACGGGAATCGAAGGGGAACCGCATCAGAGCACCTGGTCTCGGCTCTCAGGCGCGGCCGCCCAAACGCCGCGGGCCTGAGCGGCGTAAACCAGGGGTGCTGAGGATTGTCCGCCGGCTGAGCCTGCTCCTCCTTGCGCTCGCGCTTCTGGCGGCACTCGGATAGCTATCAGTAATCAGTTATCCGTAATCAGTTATCCGTGGGCGCCTGGCTGAGAGCGGACGGCTTCTCCCCCTACCGCCTCCCCTGTTTCATGAGCTCAATGTTCCCGTTGGAGTCGCTCACCGTGATCTCGCAGCGGCCGTCGCCGATCTTTCCCTGAAGCGAGTCGGAGCTGGCGCTTCCCGAAATCGTCAGCGGCAGCTCGCTGTGGATCTTCCCGAAGGACGTCCGCGCGTTGACCGCGTACCCTCCGCCTTCGGCCAGAGAGATCCGGACGGGCGCAAAAGACGTTTTCACCGCGACCCGGCTGCAGGCTTTCGCGCCGGTGCCGATGTCGCGCAGCTCGACGGAACCGTTCTGGTTGTCCACGTCGATGGCGCCCGTGATTCCCTCGAGCGCGACCGCCGAGAAGGACGTCCGGACGTTCGCGAAGCCGCGCACGTCGCTCGCGCGGACCGCCCCGTTGGAGTTCTCGACGGTCAGGTCGCCGGCGATCCTCGCCGCTTCCACCAGACCGAAGCTCGTCTTGACGAAGCTCATTCCGCCCGCGTCCGCGATCGCCACCCCGCCATTGCCCGAGTTGACCTTGACGCCCTTCTTCGCGCGAGTGACCGAGACCGCGCCGAAGGAGTTCCGCGCGTCCACCGCGCCCTCGATGTTCGAGAGAGTCACGGCGCCGTTCCCGCCCACGACCGTCGCGTCCCCGCCGATTCCGGAGGCGTCCACGTCGCCGAAGCGATTGCGCACGATGGCCGCGCCGCGGATGTCGCGCAGCCGCACCTTGCCGTTGGAGTTCTGCACGTCGACGGCGCCCCCGATGTCGGAGAGCTCGACGGGCCCGAACGAGTTCTGGACCGTGACCGCGCCGCCCGCCTTGCGGCCGCTGACCCGCGCGTTCGTGCCGGTGCAGCGGACGCCCTTCTTGACGTCGGAGAACGTGATCGCGGCGAAGCTCGCGGAAAGCTCGGCTTCCCCTGCCACGCCCGCCGCCGTCACCGCTCCGTTGGTGTTCTGGACCGACAGATCTCCCGCGACGTTCGAAACGTCGACGGCGCCGAACGAAGTCGTCACGGATGCCGGTCCGGATCCGGTGAGAGAGACGTCGGCGTTCGTTCCGGAAAACGTGACCTTTTTCGCGCGCGCGATCGTCACGCGCCCGAAGCGGTTCCGAACGGAAAGCTGCCCGTCGACATCGGCGATCGTCACTGTCCCGTTGGCGTTGGTGACGTCGGTGTCGCCGGCGTTGCCGGCAAGCTCCAGAGACCCGAAAGAGTTCTCGAGGCGCGCCATTCCCTTGCCGCCGCGGAAGACCACCCGGCCGTTCGCGTTGTGGATCTCCGTTCCCCCCTTCAGGTCGTCGGCGAGGACGTCGCCGAAGCGGTTGCGGATGGAGACGGCGGCGCCCTCGGGCACCGAGATGTCGTAGTCGACCGCGAACGAGATGCGCCGCGACCCGAACAACCCGCCGTGTTCCTCCGGGTATCGGGTCCGAACCGAGACGCCGTTCGAGGACGCCTCGACGTCGATCGCAATCGCGTCGGCGAAACGCTTCGCTTCCTCCATGTCGGAGGACGAAACGCGGATCCGGGCGTCCACCCGGGCGGCCGCCGAGGCGTGTGTGTGAATCCGGACGTTTCCGTTGCGGTGATCGACTTCCAGGCGCTGTCCGGATCGCAGAGGAAGACTCTTGTGCACTTCGCGGGAGATTTCCTCTCGCGAAGAGTCCGCCATCGCCGGGACGGCGACCGCGGTGATGGCGATCAGCGCCAGGGCGGCGCTCCGCACCCGCGGTGTCAGAGGCGCCGAAGAGAACATTCGCGTCATGACGTGGCCTCTTTCATGAGTTCCTGCAGCGTCCGCTGCTTCTCCTGGTACATCGCCAGAAGCTCGCGGCGCAGGTGGGAGTTGAACCGGTTGGTCTCGATCTGGGCTCGAATCTCGACGATGGCGGAATCGAGCAGCTGGAGCTTCTCGCGGTAGTTGACGAACAGCGGTGTCGTCGGGTTCGCGATGCGCGGGCGCGCCAGGACGGAGAGCCGTTCGATCGAGCGGACGTAGTTCGCCTCGGCCGTCTCGACCTCCTCGAGCGAACGATCCGTCAGGAGCGGATTGCTCGTGCTCGCCGCATTCACGAGAGGCTCCCGCCCGCCGCTGTTGCGGAAGACCTGCAGCCCCACCATGGCGACGACGAACAGCGACGCGGCGGCGGCCATCGGGATCCACTGAAACCGGCGGGAGGGGGTTAGAGCCGCCGCAGCCGCCGCCGGGACGGGACGCAGGCTCTTCTCCGCGTCGATCGCGGCCGCGATCTTCGAGAAGAGCCGCGGGCTCTCCCACTCGCGGCGAAGGGAGGGAGCCGCACTGGAGATCTCGTCCCAGAGCGCGAGCGGCTCCGCACACTCGGCGCAGCGGGCGGCGTGAACGCGCAGCCTCTCGATCGCGGAGGGATCGTTTCTCTTCAGCGCATCCTGCGCGCGCGTGCATCCGCCGGTCATGCGCTCGCCCTTCCGCGCGCTCCCGACGTCCAGAGCAGGTCCTGCAGCCGGCGCTTCGCCTCGAAGAGGAGCGTTCTCGAGGCGCCCTCGGAGACGTCCAGAACCCCGGCGATCTCGCGATGCGAAAAGCCCTCGACGGCGGAGAGGAGAAAGACGGTCCGCTGGCGCGGCGCCAGCTTCGACAGCGACTGCTCGATGGCCATTCTCAGGGGATGATCGCCGGCCGGCGCGGGCAGCGCGGACCCGTCGCCTGCGCCCGAGGGCGCCTCGATCGGGTCCTCGGGATGCCGCTTGCGCCGCCGCAGCAGGTCATAGCAGGTGTTGACGAGGATCCGGTAAATCCAGGTCGAAAGCGCCGCGGACCCCCGAAAGGACGCCGCGCCTCGATAAATCTTCAGAAAAGCCTCCTGGACGGCGTCTTCGGCGTCCGTCTCGTGTCCCAGCAGGTTGCGCGCGATGCTTTTCATGCGGGCGCCGTGAAGCTCGTAGAGCCGCTCGAACGCTGCGACGTCGCCCCCCCGGCACCCTTCGAGGAGCTTTTCCTCGGCCGGGTCGCGAGCGCCCGAGGAACCGTCCTTGTCTTCGGGTCCGTCCAGGAACGCCTCCTTCGCGGGTCGCGGGGTGAGGGGGACATTCTCCAACACATGCACGACGGTCAGCGGGCTTCCTTCCGCGGTGTTAGACGCCGTGGAGGGCCGGGATGTTGGAGCCGAAAATGGAAAGGGTTAAGCGTTGAGCGCAGAGGAAGAAGCAGACGGACACCCCGACCCACGCCTTCGCCTTCCCGTCCGGCATCTCGACAATCCGCGACCGGCGCCTCCCGCGAGCGCTCAGCGCCCTCCCCGTGGCCCTCTTCTTGCGTCCCTGTAGCCGGCGGGAGGCGCGCAATGACCGACACCAGCATTACGAAAGTGGACTCGAAACATTCGCCTCGCGGCGAGATGGGCCAGACGTATCTCGCGTCGGGAACGTCGGTCGCGATGCGCCTCTGGGAGAAGGAGCCCTCCGCGGCGGAGAAGCCGGAAACCGCCCGCGATTACGAGACGGTCGGCTACGTCCTCTCGGGACGGGCGGAGCTGCGGCTGGAGGGCCAGACCGTCCGTCTGGAAGCGGGCGACTCCTGGGTGGTCCCGAAGGGCTCCCGGCACACGTACCGGGTCCTCGAGCACTTCCGCGCGATCGAGGCGACGCATCCGCCCGCCCACTCCCACGGCCGCGACAAGGCACGGGGGACGTCCGGATCCGGCGGAGACGACGAGCGCTCCTCCGATCCGGTCATTCAGGGAGTGTGACCACTGAAAGCCGTCAGCTCTCAGCCCTCCGTTCTCCCGTTTCCCGTTTCCCGTCTTGCGGCCCCTGCCTGATACCTTCGCGGCCATGAAGAAGCGCCTGGCTCTCCTGTGGGGTCTTGTCTTTCTTTCGGGATACGCGGCCGCGCGGGCAGAGAAGGCGGAGGTGCGCCGGGAGACGATCACGTCCGGAGGACGGGAGCGGTCCTACTGGCTCTTCGTGCCCGAAGGCGGACCCACCGGGACCCCGAAGCCTCTCCTCGTGCTTCTCCACGGCTCCGGCCGCAACGGAGAGACGGTCGCGCGCCCGTGGAAGGACACCGCCGCCAGAGAGGGCATCGTCCTGGCGGCGCCGGATTCGCTGGATTCGGTCCACTGGACGTCTCCCTCCGACGGCCCCGGCTTTCTTCGGGACGTCGTCGAGGCCGTTCGGGTTCGCACGGCCATCGATTCCCGGCGCGTGTTTCTCTTCGGACACTCGGCCGGCGCCTGTTTCGCTCTGGAAGTGGGAGCGCTCGAATCGGCTTACTTCGCCGCGGTGGCCATCCACGCGGGGGCGCTGCCGCCCGACGATTTCGCGACCTTCGACTGGGCAAAGCGGAAGATCCCGTTTGGAATGTGGATCGGCACCCGGGATGCGTTCTTTCCTCTCGACGCCGTGCGGGCCACCCGCGACGCGCTGAAATCGCGGGGCTTTCCGGTCGAGTATCAGGAAATGGCCGGGCACACCCACGACTATTACGGCAGCTCGAAGGAGATCAACCGGATGGCCTGGGAGTTCTTCAAGGCGAGAAATCTCGATGCGGATCCCCAGTACGCTCCCTACGGAGAGAGCCGGTGAAGAGCAGAGTCATCGGCGGGCTTCTCGCGATCGCCCTCCTCATCGCGCTCCTTCCGGCACGCTTCGCGGTGGCCGCGGTGTTCATCGTCCGGCACGCGGAGAAGCAGTCGGAGGCCAACGAGAAGGAGGTCCCCCTCTCGGAAGCGGGGCGGGCGCGCGCGCGGCGGCTGGCCGAGGTGCTGCGCGATGCGAAGATCGCCGCGATCTACTCGACGGACACCGTGCGAACGCGGGCGACGGCCGAGCCTCTCGCCCGCGCCGGGAGGCTCACGCCGCAGCTCTACGACGCGAACGGGCCCGACGCCGCGTCCCTTCTCGCCGCGCGGATCGCGAAGGAGCACGGCGGCGAGAACGTCCTGGTCGTCGGGCACAGCAACACCGTCGGGCCGCTCGTCGCGGCCCTCGGCTGCGCGGACGAAGTAAGAGTCGGACCCCGGGAGTACGACGGCCTCTGGATCGTGATTCCGGCGTCCTCCGCCGGCGGAGCCGCGTCCGCCTCCGCTCCGGGTCCTTCCGCCGGCGGCTCGACGCTGCTCCGCCTGCGTCTCTGATGGTCTTCTCGGCACCGGGACACCGCGGCGCCGTCTCGGACCATTTCGACGGGCGTCGCTTCCGGAACCTCGCCGGAAGCGCGCACGAGTTCGCCGGGGTGTTGCGGTGGGCCGCCACCAGAAAGCCGGTCCCGTGGCGCCCCTTCACGGACGCCCGCCCCGGTCCGGCTCCGCAGCGGCGCGTCGCGGACCTGCGTGTCACCTTCGTCAACCACGCGACACTCCTCGTCCAAATGGCGGGGCGCAACATCCTCACGGACCCGGTGTGGAGCGAGCGCGTCAGTCCCGTCGCCTGGGCCGGCCCCCGGCGCGTCCGCCCGCCCGGAATCCGATTCGAAGATCTCCCGCAGATCGACGCGGTGCTCATCAGCCACAACCATTACGACCACCTGGATCTCGAGACTCTCAGGCGGCTTCACGCCCACGACCGGCCGTGGATCGTGACCGGCCTCGGCGTGCGGGGCTTTCTCGAGCAGCACGGGCTGTCCCACGGTACCGATCTCGACTGGTGGCAGAGCGGGGAGATCGGGAAGGGCCTCTCCGTCACGGCCGTGCCCGTCCAGCACTTCTCGGGACGCGGGCTGGCCGACCGCAACGCGACGCTGTGGACGGGGTTCGTGCTCTCCGGATCGGCGGGCGACGTTTTCTTCGCTGGCGACACCGGTTACGGACCGCACTTCCGCCTCATCCGGGATCGGTTCCCGCGCCTGCGTCTGGCGATCCTGCCGATCGGCGCCTACCGGCCCGAGTGGTTCATGGGCCCCGTCCACGAAACGCCCGCGCAGGCGCTGCAGGCCTTCGCCGACCTCGGCGCCGGCACGGGCGTCGGCATGCACTTCGGCACGTTCCGTCTGACCGACGAGGGACAGGACGAACCCGCGCAGGAGATCGCGGCTCTTCTCGCCGCCGCGCCGGAGCCGAAACCTCGCTTCTGGGTGCTGGACTTCGGAGAGGGCCGGGACGTGCCGGCGGTGGAGTGACGGGGGCCGGGAGCCGGAGCGACCAGCGGGAGCGAAACGACCGCGGTACTCCGCGGTCAACTAGAAGGGTGAAGTCTGAGACAGCGGTGATTCCGCATCAGGCTCAACTCGCGAATCCCAACTCTCAACTCCCAACGCTCAAGCTTTCTTCTCGACCGGCACCGTGGCCGTAACGCCCCCGTGTTCTTCACCCTTCAGGACCTTCTCGACGGCACGGTCGCTCCCGGTCTCCAGCGCCTTTTCGAGAGCATGGTGATCGGTGAGCACCTCGTCGCTCAAGTACTTGTGCAGCCAGATTCTTTCGATGATCGGGTATGCGGCGACGAACGGAAGGATCAGGATCGCTCCGAGGATTCCGTAGAGCTGCCCTCCGATCACGATCGCGATGAGCACCGCGATCGTCGATAGCCGCAGCTGCTTACCGTACACGCGCGGGATGATCACGGTGTTCTCGAGCACGTGGTAGAGGAGGTAGAAAACGAGAACGGCGCCGGCGGCCAGGGGGGAAACGGTCAGCGCGAGGAGAACGGCCGGCACGGTCGAGGCGATCACCCCCACGACCGGGAGGATGTCGCAGACTGCGGCGAGGAATGCGAGAGGCACGGCGGCCGGGACGCGAAACACCGAAAGGACGATCAGCGCGAAGATTCCATAGAGCAGAGAGGTCAGCGCCTGACCCTGCACGTAGCTGATGATGACCTCAGAGACCTCGGGTATCGTCCTTGCCATCTTTCGGCGATGCCGCCGCGGCACGTACGCGAGCAGCCAGGCGTACGTCCTCTTGCCATCCGCGACCAGGTAGAGCGTCAACGTCAGCACGAGGATGGAGACCGTCACCCCCACGATCGCCGCTTCTCCCCATGCCTGCGGCTTCTTCAAGGAGGCCGCGACTTCCGGAGAAGAAGGCAGGGCGAGGATCTGGTCGAGGACCTGGCTGATGACCGGATACTGCGGACCCAGGCGACCTGCGACGCGTTTTCGGTACTCGGGAAGGTTGCCGAAAAGCGTGACGAGCTGCGAAACCAGGGGCGGCCCGACCAGGAAGAGGAAAGCCAGGATGACCACAATTGTCAGCACGGCCACGAGGCCGACCGCCCAGCCGCGGGACATCCCGCGCCGCTCGAGGCGTGACACCAGGGGGGACACGCTGACGGCCAGGACGAGCGCGAGAAGAAAAAATAGAAAGTCCGGAAGCAGCTTGAGCGCGGCCCAGACCAGGACCGCCGTTATGAGGACCTTGACGATCGTCGTGACGGGAACGTGCAGCTCGACGATCGACCGGTCGGTCGGCTCCTCGTCCTCTTCCATCGTCTGATCCGGGGGCGGCCCGGGCGCTTTCCTAGCGATGGGCGGCCCCCGCGTTCACGTGCAGGCTCGCCATCATCCGGTCGTACGTGGCCGACAACGCCCCGGCGTCGCGCCCCGGCGCGATCGCCAGCGAATACAGGACGTGCCCGTCGGGGAGCTCCCGGGTCAGGACGTTGACCCGTTCCTCGAGCCCCGTCACGGGAGACGCGCCGGCGAGAACGAGAGAGATCGCGTTCGCCCCGCCGAGAGTCAGCCGCCGCGCGGAGCCCCGCACGGGCGAGAGATACGGGTTGGACTTCGTGATCTGCGCGGCGAGATCGTTCGTCGCGTCGTCCAGGCCGGTGCCGCGTCCGAACTGCCCGCGCGCGCCGGAGCGGCCGTTGACCGAGCCTTCGAAGGGATCGTAATGGTTGACGACGACGCCGTAGATCACGGAAGGCTGCCCGTCGGAAGTCTGAACGACTCCGCCCGGAGGCACGATCGTGACTCCGAACCCGTTCGGAGCTTCGTGCGGCTGCCAGTTCTCGGGGTATTCGATCGTGAAGAAGCCGCTGCGCTGCTGAAACGTGCGGAACCGGGACGACGGAGGCTCGATCCGGACGTCGCCGCGGGCAGGGCCGCGGCTCGCGGGGACCGTTCCGCCCGTCGTGCCCCGGGCGAGCTGTTTCATCGAGACGGGCGGAGGCTGCGTGCGGAAAGCCGCCTTCACCGCCCGCACGTCGCCGACGGGCCCGGGCGCCGCCGCCTTTCCGAGCCGCGACGCCTCCTGCCGCACGCGCGCCTCGCGGTCGGCCGGCGCCGGATGGTCGCTCAGGAAGCGCTCGAGCCGGCCGGGGTCGCGGCCCGCCTGCTTGCGCAGGAGCTCGAACATGTCGGCCATCTCGTTGGCGTCGTATCCCGCGCGCGCCATCGTCTGGGCGCCCACGATGTCGGCCTGGCTCTCCGCCGTGCGGCTGAATTTCAGGAACAGGGCGTTCAAACCGATACCGCCGACGGCGGCCATGATCGGCCCCGGCGCCCCACCCGTGAGGACCCCTCCGAGGATGCCGACGCCCGCCTTCGCGAGGTAGGCCTTGGAAACCTGGTTGGTCTGGTGACGGAGGGCGACGTGCGCCATCTCGTGCGCCATGACTCCGGCCAGCTGCCCCTCGGTCGGGACGAGCTCGATCAATCCGCGATTGACGTACATGAACCCGCCGGGGAGGGCGAACGCGTTCACGTCCGACAGGTTCGTCACCTTGAACTGATAGGGAAATTTCGGCCCGGGCGCCGCCGCCGCGAGCCGGTTGCCGATGGCCGCGACGTAGTGGTCGATCGCCGGGTCGTGGATCAGCGGGATCTGTCTCTCGACCTGCGCGGCGGACTGCCGGCCGAGCTCGATGTCCTGCTGGGTCGAGAAGAGGTTGAAACCGGGCCGGACGGCCGTGGGCCCGGGCGCGGCGGCGGCGGGCAGAGAGCCGACCGCTAACGCCAGCCAGAGCGCCAGTGCTTTCGGGGCCGATTTCATGGAGCCTCCGGCGGCGCTCAACGCAAACCGGATGCCAGAAGAAACCGGTCGTCAGGAATCAGTTGTCAGTCTTCGGTTTGCGTCCTGACTGAGAACTGACGTCTAACCACCGATTTCTCACCAACCTGTTGGCTTCCCGGCGTTCTGCTCGTCGAGCCACTTCTGGAGGGGCGCGAAGTAGTCACGAATTGCGGTCGCATCCATCTGGCGCTGCCCGGTCAGCTCGTCGAGCGCGTCCGGCCACGCGCGGCTCTGTCCCATCGCCAGCATCTTCGCGAGCCGCTCCCCCGCCGGCCGGCTTCCGTAGATCGAGCAGCGGTGAAGCGGCGCGTCGCACCCGGCGATCTTCGAGAGCGCCCGATGGAACTGAAACTGCAGGATGTCCGCGAGGAAGTAGCGCGTGTAGGGCACATTGGCGGCCACGTGGTATTTCGCGCCCGGGTCGAACTCCGCCTCGGTGCGCGGCGAGGGCGGCGCGACGCCCTGGTATTTCAGGCGGAGCTCCCACCACGCCCGGTTGTAGTTCTCGGGGGTCACCTCTCCCGAGAAGACCTTCCAGCGCCACTGATCGATCAGGAGGCCGAACGGCAGAAAGGAGAGCTTTTCGAGAGCGCGGGACAGGAGAAGGCCGATGTCCTTGGAGGCGTCGGGCGCCTTATCGATGAAGCCGAGCTTGACCAGGTATTCGGGTGTGATCGAAAGCGCGATCGTGTCGCCGATCGCCTCGTGAAACCCGTCGTTGGCGCTGTCCCGGAACAGATAGGGCTTCTGGTTGTACGCGCGCTGATAGAAGTTGTGGCCGAGCTCGTGGTGGATCGTCGAGAAATCCTCGGCGGTGATGTCGATGCACATCTTGATCCGGAGGTCGTTGACGTTGTCGACGTCCCACGCGCTCGCGTGGCAGACCACTTCGCGGTCGCGAGGCTTGGTGAAGAGGGACCTCTCCCAGAAAGTCTTCGGGAGCGCGGCAAAACCGAGAGAGGTGAAGAACCCCTCGCCGTAGCGCACCATCTGAAGCGCGTCCGTCTTGCGCCCCTTCAGGATCGCGGTGAGGTCGTATCCGGGATCCGCGTTCTTCGGCGCGACGAGCGGGTAGATGTTCGACCAGTCCTGCGCCCACATGTTGCCGAGCAGATGCGCGGGGATCGGCCCGCTCGCCGGAACGGCGTCGCCATACTTCTCGCGCAGCTTCGCGCGCACGTAGGCGTGAAGGGAAACGTAGAGAGGCCGGACCTGGTCCCAGAGCCGGTCGAGCTCCCGGGCGAAATCCGCGGGAGGCATGTCGTACTTGGAACGCCACATGGCGCCGGTGTCCGCGAATCCGAGCTCGCGCGCGCCTTTGTTGGCGAGCTCGACGTAACGCGCGAAATTTTTTCGCATCGGAACGGAGATCGTGTGCCAGCCGCGCCAGACGTCTTCGATCTGCTTCGGGTCGCGGCTGCTGGCGAGAATCCGCGAGATGTCCTCGAGATCGAGGCACTTGTCGGTGCCGTTCGGACAGTACTTGCCCTTTCCGTACGTCCCTTCGAAGCTCGCGACGAGGCGGGTCAACTCCTCGCTCTCCTTCGGATTGGCGGGGGCCGCGAGAGTCAGAGAGTTCTTCAGGAGACGAATCTTGCGCGCGAGGTCCTCGGGCAGGCGCGTTCCGTCGTAGCGCGCCGCCTTCTTGGCGAATTCGGCGGAGGCCCCGATCACGCGCTCGTTGGCGCGCGCGGCCAGGATCTCGGTGTCGTCGGTGATGTACGTCGCCTGCACCCAGCCGGCCCGCGAGGCCTCGTTGGCGAGCGCGAGAAGACTCGTCTCGGCCTCGGCGATGAAGGCCTGCGCCTCCGCCGCGGTGCCGGCCTTTCCGGCGGCCGCCGGGCGCGGGCGAGCCGCGGGCTTCTCACGCGGCACGGCGGGCTCCGCGGCGAAAGCCGCTCCGGCGGTGATCAGGAGAGTCACGATGAGGCTTCCGACGCGTCGCTTCATTTTTCACTCCGTCTCCCTGGGGATCGGGATTGTATGAGGGCCGGGAAACGGGAGCCGGGCGACCAACGGGAGCGAGACGGCCGCGGTACTCCGCGGTCAACTGGAATCGAGAAGCGAGGGAATCGAGAAGCGAGGGGATACGCGGATCGGAAAGGCTCGGCGCTTCCCCCTCCCCCGCGCGCCCGAGAGTGGGCCGGGATGAGAGGCGGTGGAGGCAGGTTGGCGGCTGCATCGAGTAGCCGGACCCCTCACCGTTCGGTCTCTCATTCGATCGCCTTCGCCCTTCGCCTCCCTGCCCAGCGCCCAGCGCAAAGCGCCCAGCCGCCTGGAACGCTACCCCTTCCGCCGCCCCTTCCTCTCCAGGATCCACCCGTCGATGCGCTGATCGAGGATGTCGAGCGGGAGGGCGCCGGCGCCCAGGATCTCGTCGTGAAAGGCGCGGATGTCGAAGGCGGCGCCCAGCTCCTTTCTGGCCCGGTCGCGAAGCTCGAGAATCTTGAGCTGGCCGATCTTGTAGGCGAGCGCCTGCCCCGGCCACGCGATGTAGCGGTCGGTCTCGCTCTGCACCTCGACCTCGTCGACGGCCGAGTGATCGTGAAAGAACGCGACGACCTGGTCGCGGCTCCACTTCTTGTAATGGAAACCGGTGTCGACGACCAGCCGGATCGCCCGCAGCATCTCGTCCTGCAGGCGGCCGTAGTCGCTGTACGGATCCCGGTAGAAGCCGACGTCTTTTCCGAGGCGCTCGGAATACAGGGCCCACCCTTCGACGAACGCGGTGTACCCGGCCTGCTGACGCACCGGCGGCAGATCGTCCTGCTCCTGCGCGATCGAGAGCTGCAGGTGATGGCCGGGAACGCCCTCGTGGTACGCCGTCGACTCCGTCGAGATCGTCTTGCGCGATTCCGCCTGGGACGTGTTGACCATCACCCGTCCCGGCCTCGACCCGTCCTTCGCGCCGGTGTTGTACTGCGCCCCCGAAGCCTCCTTCTCCCGGAAGCTCTCGACGGCGGCGACCTCGACCTCCGCCTTCGGCAACCGCCCGAAGAGCTTCGGCAGCTGCGGACGCATCTGGTCGATGGCACGGCGGTACGCGGTCAGGATCTCCTCGCGGTCCCGGTAGTGGCGCTTCGGGTCCTTTTCGATCGACGCGTTGAACGCTTTCAGATCCGAGAACCCGAGCTTCTTCGCGATGACGAGCATCTGCTTCTCGATCTCCGCCACCTGCGCCAGCCCGATCCGGTGGATCTCCTCAGGGGTCTTGTCGGTGGTGGTCAGGCGCTTGACCTGCGCGGCGTATCGCGCCTCGCCATCGGGGAGAGACCACATGCCGGGCTCCGTCCGGCCCTTCGGGGCGTACTCCGCCTTCACGAACTCGGTGAATCGCGCGTACGCGGGCAGGACCGACTCGCGGATGGTCGTCAGCACCTCGCCCTTGATGCGCGCCGCATCCTCGGGGGAGAACGTCGGCGGGATCTTCGATAGCGGCCTCGCGAAGGGCGTGTCCTCCGGCTTCTGGGCCGCGATCCCGCCGCTTTGCGTCACGACCTTTTCGAGAAGGAACCGCGGCTGCATGAGGCCTTCGGCCATGCCCTTGCGCATGCGCGCCGTCGTGTCGTCGAACTGCTTCGGAAGCTGCTTCAACCGCGCGATGTAGTCGTCGTAATCCTTCACCGTCGTGAACGGCAGAAGGGACACCATCTGCGGCGCCTGCAGGTGGATGCCGAAGAACTGGCTCACGGACATCTTCCAGTTCTGAAACCGCTCGTTGTCTATCGACTCCTTCAGCCGGCGAACGAGAAGCGTCTTCGTCAGGGCCTCCTGCTCGGGAAACCCGGTCGTGTCGATGGCCGCGAGGCGGGCCAGCCATTCGCGGTCCTTCTGCTGGTCGGCCAGGATCTCCCGTTCCGACAGATCGGAGGCCTTGTCGTTCCACCGCTTGTCTCCAAGAATGGATGCGAACTCCGGGCTGTGAGAGAGGGTGTACTCCCAGTGCTCCGCCAGCAGATCGGAGAATGCCTTGCGACGGGCCGCGAGATCGTCGGCGGGGCTGGCGATGGCGGCGCTCAACGAGAGAATGGCGAAAAAGGCGGCCGAAAGCAGGATTCGGAACGTCCGAGCGGGCATGGATCCCCCTTTCCGGAACATACGAAGGGCGGCCCTCGAGGTTTGCGCTTCCGACGGGCGCGGGCTATCCGGTGCGGACGAAATCGATGAACCCCCGGTCGACGTCCGTCGAGATGAGCTTGACCCGGAGCTTCCGGCCGACCTCGAGCCCCTCCGAGCCGTGCACCAGCTTGCCCTCGACCGGCGGCGCCAGGATGCGCACCCACGTACCCTTCTCGGAAGCGCCGGTGACGATCGCGTCGAACCGCTGGCCGATCCGGTTCTCGAGCAGCAGCGCGGCGGCTGACTTGCGGACCTGCCGCTCGACTTTGTCGGCGTCGTCCTCCTGCTCGGTGCAATGCCGCGCCAGCTCCTCGAGCTCGGCGCCGGCGTAGGGCGACGGCGCACCCGAGAGCGCGGCTTTCAACAGCCGCTGCGTGATCAGGTCGGGGAAACGCCGGTTGGGAGCGGTCGAATGCGTGTAGTCCCGGACGGCCAGGCCGAAGTGTCCGACGGGCGTGCCGCCGGGATTTTCGACCACGTACTCCCCCGCTCCCATGAGCTTGACGATGACGAGCGAAAGATCCGGGAACCGGACCGGATCGGCCTTACGGCGGCGCGCGAGGAATTCCTCGAGGGCCTTCGAATCGGGCTCGGGAGGGAGATGCTCGCCTTCCTCCTTGGCGACCTCGACGATGCGTTGCCACCGCTCCGGAGACCGCACGACGCGCCTGAGCGACGCGAAGCCCTTCGACTCGAGAAACCGCGCCGTCACGCCGTTGGTCGCGATCATCAGGTCTTCGATCAGCTGCCGCGCGCGGTTGTGCGCCTCCTGCCGCAGGTCGACCACCTGCTCGCCGTCGAAGATCGCCTTGGGCTGCAGGGTCTCGAGCTCCAGAGCGCCCTGCTCGTGCCGGTGCTCCCTGAGCTTCTGCGCGATCGCGTCCTGCGCTTTGAGCTGGGCGTCCATGCCCGCCACGGCGCGCGACGGAGGGGGCTCCTCGCCTCTTCCTTCGAGAAACGCGGCGACCGAGTCGTACGCGAGCTTCGCCTTGTTGAGCACTCGGGCGCGGGAGACCGATGAGCTCTGCAGAAGCCCCTCGCGGTCGAAGACCATCTCCGTCACCACGGCCAGCCGTTCTTCGTTCTGGTTCAACGACGTCAGGTCCGTCGACAGCCGTTCGGGAAGCATCGGAAAGATACGCGCCGCCGTGTAGACGGAGGTCGTGTTCGCCCGCGCATGATCGTCGATCGGAGTGCCCTTCTTGACCAGAGCGTCGACGTCCGCGATCGCCACGAGAACCTTGACGGACCCGTTGCCCAGATCCTCGGAGACGGAGAGCTGGTCCAGGTCTCTCGAGTCGTCGTTGTCGATCGAGCACCAGAGAAGCGCGGTCAGGTCGGAGACGCCGCCGTTCTCGCCGCCCGGGCCGGAGATGGAGGCGAGCTGTTTCGCGACGTCCGGAGCGAAGTCGGGCTCGAGCCCGCGGTCGATCATCGCCTGGTTGGCTATGTCGGCCAGGTCTGCCCGCGAGTGACGGCCGGAAGGATTCATGGCCGGGGACTCTACAGGAAGCTCTCAGCTCTCAGCTCTCAGCTGCTGGTTTTCCGTCATCAGTTTTCCGTCTTCCGTTCGCTCCTCCCGCTTGCCGCCTTCCGCCTTCCGTACTTGATACCGTCACAGGAGGAGGATCCATGAAGCTCATCGCGCTGATGGCCGTCGCGGCGTGGACGGGAGCCGCGGCGCTTGCGCAGGCTCAGCCCACACCGGCCGCGGCGTCTCCTTCGCCCTCGGCCACGCGCGGGCTCGAGCCGCCCGCTCCCGCGGAGGCGGCTTCGGTCGACGCGATCGTTCGCGCGCTGTATGCCGGGGTCTCGCACGCGCCGGGAGAAGACCCGGACTGGTCGCACCTGCGAGGCATCTTCCTGCCGGCCGGCCGTCTCATCCCTCCGCAGCGCCCGAACGGAGAGTTCACGTTCCTGACGGCGGAAGACTTCATCGCGCGCGTCTCGAAGGGAATCGCAACCCGAAAGGCGGAGGGAAAGGAGGCGGGATTTTCCGAGCGCGAGATCTGGAGGAAGACGGACTGCTACGGCAACATCTGCCAGCTCTTCTCGACCTACGAGTCGCGCTACAGGGCGGCCGATCCGAAGCCGTTCGCGCGGGGAATCAACGCGATCCAGCTCGTCAAGGACGGCAACCGCTGGTGGATCGTCAACGTCCTCTGGGATCAGGAAACGCCGGAGAAACCGATTCCAGCGGGGTATCTGGGGAAATAGGCGAAAGGCGAACAGCGAACGGCGGAGTCCCGGTTCCCGGCCTCCCGCCTCCCGTCCCGCCTCCCGCCGGGAAGCCGCGCGCTTCCCGGCTATATCTCGATCTGCGCGCCGAGCTCCACGACGCGATTGGGAGGGAGGCGGAAGAAGAGCGTGGCGCTGCGGGCATTGCGGGACATGAGGGCGAAGAGCCGCTCCCGCCAGATCGCCATTCCGGGACGCTTCGAGGCGAAGATCGTTTCCTTTCCGAGGAAGAAGCTCGTGTCGCCGGGCGGAAACTCGAGGCCCGATTGTTCGACCCTTCCCAGGAGTTCGAGCACGGACGCGTCCTCCATGAACCCGTGCCTCGCCACGACGCGGAAAAGGCCGTTGCCGAGGTCGCTCACGGCGAGCCTCTCCGACTCGGGAACGTGAGGCCGGTCCTCGGTGATGACCGTCAGAAGGGCGACGGTCTTGTGCAGAACCTTGTTGTGCTTGAAATTGTGGAGCAGGGCCGGAGGCACTCCATTTTCCGTCCGCGACATGTAGACGCCGGTGCCCTGCACCCGGTAGACGCGGCCGAAGTCCGAGATGAACGCTTCCAGCGGAAGCGCCTCCTCGATCAGGCGCGCGTTCAAGATCTCGCGGCCGCGGCGCCACGTCGTCATCATGATGAAGATTCCGGCGGCGACGAGCAGAGGAAACCAGCCGCCGTGGGGCACCTTGACGATGTTCGCGCCGAAGAAGGCGAGGTCCGGGACGAGGAAGACGCCCGCGAGCAGCAGGGACGCGGGGATGGACCAGCCCCAGAGCTCGTGGGCGACGACCGCCATCAGCATCGTGGTGATCGCCATCGTCGTGGTCACGGCGACGCCGTAGGCGGCCGCGAGGTTGCTCGACGAGCCGAAGCCGACGACGAGGGCGATGGTCGCCAGCATGAGCGCCCAGTTGACGGAAGGGATGTAGATCTGGCCGATCTCGCGCGCCGAGGTGTGGTCGATCTGCACGCGCGGGCTGTATCCCAGGAGCACTGCCTGACGCGTGAGCGAGAAAGCGCCGGAGATGACCGCCTGCGACGCGATGACGGTGGCGATCGTCGAGAGAACGACCATCGGATAGAGAGTCCACGCCGGACCGAGCCGGTAGAACGGGTTCGCGGCCGCGGAGGGCTGCGTGAGCAGCAGAGCGCCCTGGCCCATGTAGTTCAAAAGCAGAGCCGGCAGCACGAAGACGAACCAGGCGAGCCGGATCGGTCTCGCGCCGAAGTGCCCCATGTCCGCGTAGAGCGCTTCGCCGCCGGTCACGACGAGAAAGACCGTCCCGAGCGCGAGAAATCCGTGAACGGTGTTCTCGCGGAAGAAGTGCACCGCGTAGAGCGGATTGACGGAGGCGAGGACGCCCGGCTCGCGGATGATCTGAAGAAAGCCGAGCGCCGCGATGCTGATGAACCACACGATCATCACCGGTCCGAAGATTGCTCCGACTCCCTGGGTCCCGCGCTTCTGGATCAGGAAGAGCCCGATCAGGATGAGGATCGTGATCGGCTGGACCAGGTGCGCGAAGACGGGCGTCGCGATCTCCAGCCCCTCGACGGCCGAGAGCACGGAGATCGCGGGCGTGATGATGCCGTCGCCGTAGAGCAGCGCCGCTCCGAAGAGACCGAGCATCGTCAGGGCGAATCGAAAACCGCGCGACCCCTTGCGATGCGGCCGGATCAGGGACATGAGGGCGAGGATTCCTCCCTCTCCCCGGTTGTCCGCCCTCATGACGAAGACGAGGTACTTGATCGAGATCACGATCAGGAGCGACCAGAAAACCAGCGAGAGGACGCCCATCACGTTGGCGGGCGTCGGCGGGATGGCGTGCGGTCCGTGGAAACACTCACGGAGGGCGTACAGCGGGCTCGTCCCGATGTCGCCGTACACGATGCCGAGGGCGCCGAGAGAGAGGGTGAAAAGGTACTTTCCGCCTCTCGCGCCGTCGCTCGCCGGCCCGTCCTCCAGAATTCCTCCTCCCCCACGCGGGGAGCTATCGTAGTCCGTCGGCTCCTCTACGCGTCGGCTTCGCTGCTGCTCCGCATGGGGCTGTCCGGCGGGCGATGAAGGATAGAACAAGTTGTGTGAGCGGCCGGCCCCTGGCCCGTCGCGGCGGTGCGGCCGGAAGGAACGGGGTTACTGCAGATCGTAGGCCTCGATCTTCTCCCCCTTCAGATACTTCTCGAACCAGTTCACGATGTGCTGCAGGCGTTCGACCCGGTGCGACGGCTTTCCGGAGCGGGACAGCTCATGGGTTTCTCCGGGGAACCGGACCATCACCGCCGTCTTCTTCTGGGCCTTCAACGCGCGGAACATCGCCTCCCCTCCCTGAGTCGGAGGCGTCCTCAGGTCGTCGTCGCCTTCCACGAAGAGCATCGGGGTGACGATCTTGTCCGCGTATCGCACCGGCGACCGCGTCCAGAACTCCTCTGCGTCCCGCATCGGGTTGCCCCTGAACCAGGACGGCGTGAAGAGAGAGAAATCGGCCGTGTACCAGAAGCTCGCCCAGTCCGCGACCGAGCGCTGCGACACGGCCGCCTTGAACCGGTCCGTCTGTGTCACGATCCAGTTCGTGAGAAGGCCTCCGCCGCTTCCTCCCGTCACGCCGAGGCGCGCCGTGTCGACGTATCCGCGCTTCACGATCTGGTCGACGCCGATCATGAGGTCCTTGAAGTCGTCGCCCGGGTACCGGTACTGGATGACGTTGGCGAAATCCTGGCCGTAGGTCGTGCTGCCGCGCGGGTTGGTGTAGAAGACCACGTACCCTTTAGCCGCCATCCACTGGAACTCGTGCGTGAAGGTGTTCCCGTACGCCGCGTGCGGGCCGCCATGGATCTCCAGGATCATCGGATACTTCTTCGACGCGTCGAAGTCCGGCGGCTTCAGGATCCATCCGTGGATACGCTTGCCGTCGAAGCTCGAGTACCAGATCTCTTCCGGTGACGGCAGCTTCAGGGCCGAGAGGAGCGCCTCGTTGACGCGCGTCAGCTGGCGGAGACCCTTCCCCGCTGTATCGAGGACGAAGAGATCGCCGATGTGGGTGTCGTCTCCGATCGTCAGCGCGATCCGGGAGGCGTCCGGAGTGCTCGTCCACGCCATCACGTCGTGATCGCCGGAGGTCAGCGGCGCCATCGCGCCGCTGGCGGAATCGATGCGCACCAGGTTCGCGCGGCCGTGCTCCGTGACCGCGGTCAGGATCGACTTTCCGTCCGCCGTCCACCGCAGCCCGCCGGGGTTTCCGCCGCGGGGCGCGCGCTGATCGCCGCCGACCGAGCTCCCGATCTCGAAGTCCTTCCCCGACGTGAGGGCGGTGGGCCGGCCGTCGCGGAACAGGAACAGATCCGCCCGCGTGTGCGACTGCACGGAGGGCGGGTTGACGGATCCGACGAAGGCCCACCGGCTGCCGTCCGGAGAGATCGCCGCCTCCCGGACCGGGCCGGAGATGTCGATGACGGTCTCGAGCGCTCCTCCGCCCGCGGGCACCGCGTACAGATTGGAGTCGGAGGGCTCGTAGTAGGGCTCGTCCACCCGGTCCGAGGTGAAGAGGATCCGGCGCCCGTCGGCGCTCCAGGCGAGCTCGCCTTCGTCATACCGGCCCGATGTCACGGCGCGCGGAGCCGGCGGCGGGTCGCTCTCGGTAACGGCGACGGTCCAGACGTGATCGTGATGGGCCGGATCGATCCATCCGGAGCCGTTGCGGCGGTAGACGGCGCGCGTGACCACCCGGACGTCGCTCTTCTTCGGCGGGGGCGAGCCAGGATGTTCGCGGGCCGTCCGCTGCTCCTCGAGATCCTCCGGGCTCGTCCCGCTCGTAAACGCGATCACCTTCCCGTCCGGCGACCAGACGGGGCTCGCCGCCCCGCGCGGCAGATCCGTCAGACGCCGGGGCTCGCCGCCCGACATCGAGAGCAGGAAGATCTGGGGTCGGTCCTTCTCAGCGGCCGCCCGGGTGAACGCGAGTGTCCGGGAGTCCGGCGACCAGCGGGGAGACGTGTCGCGCGGCCCGGCTGTCAGGCGGCGCGGCTCGGCGGCTCCGCCGGCGGGCACGAGCCACACGCTCGTGTCGTAACGATCCTCCTTCTCGTTGACCGTGACGAGCACGTACGCGACAGACTGCCCGTCCGGCGAGATGCGGGGGTCTGCCACCCACTTGAAGGCGAAGAGGTCCTTTTCTGTGATCGTCCGCGACTGCGCCGCCGCGAGGTCCCGCATTGAAAGCAGCAGCAGAATTCCCAGGCCCGCCGCCCGCAGAAAAATCCTCATCCGTCCTCCTCGTGCCAGGCTATTCAACGTCCATCTCCATTCCGCCCCTCACCCCGGCCCTCACCCCGGCCCTCTCCCCGGCGCGCGGGCAGAGAGGGGGCTTGTTCGCTTCGGCTGCGGGAGCGAGAGCGAGCGCCGCGAGCGGAAGAGACGGTTTATGGCGCCAGTCCCGGCTCGTAGTTCGTCACGAACTCGAGAAACCGCGGCGCCTCGACCATGTCGCGCGCCCGGAACCGGATCGCGTGCGCGTCGACGATTCGCTCGACGACGGAGAGGTAGGCGAGGACTTCGGCCGGGCGGTAGTTCTTGAAACGAATCTCGACCTCCACCGGCGTGTTGACGATCCAGGGGCGAATCTCTGCGCGGCGGGCGATGGAGGCGCGAGCCTTCGCGCGGCTCAGGTCGCGCGGATCAGCTCGCACGCGGCGGCCGGGGTCATGGTCTTCGCGGAATGGAATCCGCAAGCCCGCGAATATCGCGGCCGCGAAGCTGTCGTCGATGCCCTGCATCATCGCGAGCGGCCTCGCCCAGGCCCGCACGATCTGCACGTCCTTGGGAAACTTGTCGATCAGGAGGCTCTCGCCGTTTCCGTGCGAGTCGCTGACGACGAATTCGGTGGCCCCGGCGGCGCGGGCCCCGTCGATCGCGGCGAGGGTCTCCTCCGTCATGAACTCCCGGAACCTCGCGTACTCGAAGCCCTCGGGGCCAAGCTGG
>JAIVJS010000013.1 GCA_020199905.1 Acidobacteriota bacterium | reverse complement strand
CCTGAGTACCGCTCCTCATCCCGTCCCTCTCCCCGGCGCGCGGGGAGAGGGAGAGCTTATTCGCCTCCGTGGCGGATACGCTCGCAGCGGGAGGAGTCTCCCGACCAGAGGGAGGGAGGAGCCTCCCGCTGCGGGAGCGAGAGCGAGCGCAGCGAGGGTAGCGACGGAAGGGAGGAGCCTCCCGCTGCGGGAGCCGGAGCGAACGGAGTGGACGAGGCGAGCGGTCGAGCCCCCACAGGGCGAGCCGCTCGCCGGTGACTTCGACGCAGGCGAAGTCACGTCCCCGTAGTGAGCGGAGGTGCCGTGCTGATACGTTCTTTTGCGATGCGCATCGCGATCGACGCACGGGCCCTTCTGCCGCAGGCGACCGGGATCGGGACCTACACCCGGGGAATCTCGGCGGCCCTGGCGGCGAGAAACGGCGCCGCCCTGGCTCTCTTCTCCCCGAGGCCCCTCCCCGAGGGCCGCGGCCAGGGTCCCTGGCCCGTCTTCACAGACTCTCATCCGTTCGGGATGCTCTGGGCGCAGACCACTCTCCCCTCCCGGGCGCGGCGGTGGGGAGCCGACGTGCTTCTTTCCGCGCTCACGATCGGGCCGTTCGCGGCCCGCGACCTCCCTTTCGTCTCCGTGGTCCACGACCTGACGCCGTGGACCCACCCCGAGTGGCACGCCCGCCGGACCCTGATCGGCTTTCTTCCTCTCTGGGAGCGCACCCTCGAGCGGGCCGCGCGGCTCCTCTGCGTCTCGGAAACCACGGCGCGGGAGCTCGTCGAGCGCTATCCGGAGGCGGCGCCGCGGGTGCGCGTGGCACGTAACGGCGTCGATCCGGACCTTTCCCCCGGTCCCTGGCCGCCGGGCGCCGAGGCGGAGAAGACGCGGCGCCAGCACGCCAGCGGTGAACGGTACGTGCTCTCACTCTCGACGCTCGAGCCGCGCAAGAACGTCGAAAGCCTGGTGCTCGCCTGCGAGCGGCTCTGGAGCCGCCGCCGGTCGCGCCCCGACCTGGTCCTGGCCGGCGGCGTCGGCTGGAAGTCCGCGCCTCTCCTCCGGCGGATCGGGCGCTCTCCGTTCCGCGACAAGATCCACGTCGTGGGCTACACATCGCCGCGCGCCGCGCGCGAGCTCTATCGCGCCGCGGAAGCGTTCGTTTACCCCTCCCTCTCGGAAGGGTTCGGGCTGCCGGTGCTCGAGGCGATGGCGTGCGGAGCTCCGGTCGTGGCCTCGACCGCCGCCGCCCTGACGGAGGTCGGGGGCGACGCGGCTCTCTACGCGCCGGCGCGCGACGTGCCGGAGCTCGCTCGCCAGATCGAGCGAGCGCTGGATGACGAGCCTTTGCGCGCGCGCCTGCGCGCCGCCGGGCCGCTGCGAGCCGCGGAGTTCACCTGGGCGGCGGCGGCGGAAGCCACGGCGGCGGCGCTCGAGGAAGCGGTTCGGGAGCACCACCCGTGAGCCGGGGCGGCGATTTCCCCCGGATCGGGATCGACGCGCGCAAGCTCAAGGACTACGGCATCGGTTCCTACATCCGGGAGCTTCTCGATGCGATCGCCCGCCGCCCCGAGTCGGAGCAGTACCGGTTCCTCGTCTACGTCGGCGCGGCGGACCGCGACGCGCTTCCCGTTCTCCCGCCGCACTTCGAGATCGCCAACGAAGAGGCGCCCGGATATTCGATCGCGGAGCTGACCGGTTTCGCGTGGCGCATCTTCCGCGACAAGCTCGACCTCTTTCACGCGACCCACTACGTGCTGCCTCCCCTGCCGAACACGAACTCGGTGGTCACGATCCACGACATCATCCATCTCCTCTACCCCCACTTCCTGCCGAGCCGCGCGGCGCACGTCTACGCGCGGTTCATGATCCGCCGCGCCCTCCAGAGGGCCGACCGGATCATCACGGTCTCGTACAACAGCAAGCGGGACCTGACGGACTACTTCGGCATCCCCGGATCGCGGACGGAGGTGATTTACAACGGCGTGTCGTCCCGATTCCGTCCCGACGTTCCGGTCGAAGAGCGGAAGCGCGTCGCGGCGTGGCACGGCATCAGCTCCCCGTACCTCCTCTTTCTCGGAGGGGAGAAGCCGCACAAGAACGTGCAGAACGTCGTGCGCGCGTTCGCGGAGGCGCGGCGCAAGCAGAACCTCCCCCAGACCCTCGTCCTCGCCGGGCCCATGCCCGCGAACGAGGGCCGGCTTGCCGCGCTCATCTCGGCTCTGGATCTCTCGGGGTCGATCCGAAGCCCGGGCATCATCGAGGAGGCGGACCTGCCGGGGCTCTATGCCGGCGCCGACGCCCTGCTCTACCCGACGCTGTACGAGGGCTTCGGGCTGCCGGTCGTCGAGGCGATGGCGTGCGGCGTGCCCGTCCTGACCTCGTCCACGTCGGCCCTGCAGGAGATCGCTGGCGGGTACGCCCTCTTAGTCGATCCCATGGACGTCGATGCGATCGCCCGGGGGATCGTCCAGCTCACGACGGACCCGAAGGTGCGCGCCGACTATTCCCTTCTCGGACGCAAACGCGCGCTCGACTTCTCCTGGGACAAGGCCGCGGAGCGCACGCTCGAGGTGTACGCCGCGGCGCTCCAGCGAGAGCGCCGCCGGGAAGAGCCGGCCGCCGGGCGCCAGGCGCCGGGCAGAAGCCCTTGACCGATCCTCTCGATCCCGCCCCGCGCCCGGCGCCGCGCGCCTCTCGCCCTCGCCGAACCGCCGTCGTCCACGACTGGCTGAACGGGATGCGCGGGGGGGAGAAGGTTCTCGAGGCGATCCTCGAAGTCGTTCCCGACCCGATGATCTTCACTCTCTTTCACGTCCCGGGGGCCGTGTCTCCCGCGATCGAGAGACACCCGATCCGCGCGTCGTTCCTGAACCGGATGCCTTTTTCGGAGGCGCTGTATCGCAACTATCTGCCGCTCTTCCCGCGCGCAATCGAGTCGTTCGACCTCTCCGGCTTCGATCTCGTCGTCTCCTCTTCGCACTGCGTCGCCAAGGGTGCGCTCGCGCCGGCCGGAGCGCCCCACCTCTGCTACTGCCACACGCCGGTGCGATACGCGTGGGACCAGTTCGACGCCTATTTCCCGCCGGGCGCGACCCGATGGCGCGGGGTCAAGCGCGCCTTCGTCGCGCGGCTCCGCCGGTGGGACCGGGACACGGCGGATTTCGGGATCGCGGCCGTCGAGGCGATGGCGTGCGGCGCCCCGGTCGTGGCGCTCGCGCGCGGGGGGGCGCTCGACATCGTCGCCGACGGCGAAACGGGAATCCTGTATCCCGAAGAGGGGGCGCCGGGGCTCGCCGCCGCCGTCGACCGCGCGCTCGCGGTCTCGTTCGATTACACTCGAATGCGAGGCCGGGCACTGCGATTCTCCCGGCCGCGCTTTCTCGAGGATTTCCGCCGGCAGATCGAGAGCCTTCTCCGATGATCCGACAGACGCGACGCCGCGCGGCGCTCTTTCTCGCCTCCGATCTGGCGGCGACGCTTCTCGCCCTCGCCGCCGCCTACGGGCTGCGGTTCGGTCTCGAGATCGTGCCGGTCCGGCAGGGCGTGCCCGGGGCGGCCTCCTACCTGCGGCTGTTCCCCCTCATCGCCGCGCTCTGGCCGGTGGTGTATTCGTTCTACGGGCTCTACCAGGTCCGCCGGCACCGCTCGCGCCTCGACGAAGGCATCGCGGTGCTCGTCGCGACCGGCCTGGCGACGCTCCTTCTCGTGAGCCTCGGGGCCTTCTTCCGCGGCTTCTCCTACTCGCGCCTCGTGCTCCTTCTCTTCTTCGGCGGCGACGTGCTTTTCGTCTTCGCCGGCCGCACGGCGATCCGGCGCTACTACGAGGAGGCGTTCCGCCACGGGATCGGAGTGCGGCAGGCGGTCGTCATCGGCGCGGGCCGGCTCGGCCGGGCCCTGGTCGACAAGCTCATCGAGCACCCGGAGGCGGGCCTCGCCGTCGTCGGATTTCTCGACGACGACCCCGGAAAGCAATCCGACAGCTACCGCGGCATACCGATCGTCGGGACGACCGCTCACACGGCGTCGGTCGTCGACGAGAGGGGGATCGACACGGTCTTCCTCGCGCTGCCTCTCGACGCCCACCGCACGATGCTCGCCGTGCTTCAGGAGGTCGGCCGCACGGTCGCGGACGTGCGCGTCGTGCCGGACCTTCTCCAGCACATCACCTTCCGCGCCGGGATCGAGGACCTCGACGGGCTACCCGTCGTCCACCTGACGTCCGTGCCGCTGACGGGATGGATGGGCCTGGTCAAGCGATCGCTCGACCTCGGCATTTCCGCGACAGCTCTGCTCCTCCTCTCGCCGATCCTGGGAGCGATCGCTCTCGCGATCCGGATCGAAGACGGCGCGCCGATCCTCTACCGGCAGATCCGCATGGGCCTCGACGGCCGCCCCTTCGAGATCGTGAAGTTCCGTTCGATGCGGGCCGGGGCCGAGGACGAGTCGGGTCCCATCTGGGCCGTCCGGGAAGACCCGCGCTCGACGCGCGTCGGCCGTTTCCTTCGGAGAACGAGCCTCGACGAGCTGCCGCAGCTCTGGAATGTCTTCCGGGGCGAGATGTCCCTCGTGGGCCCGCGGCCCGAGCGGCCGGAGTTCGTCCGCGCCTTCAAGCATGAGTTCCCGCAGTACATGCTCCGCCACCGGGTCCGCGCCGGGATCACGGGGTGGGCGCAGGTGCACGGCTGGCGCGGCAACACGAGTCTCACCAAGCGAATCGAGTACGACCTCTATTACATCGAGAACTGGTCTCTCTCGCTCGACCTCAAGATCCTGTGGCTGACGGCGCGCCACGGCTGGCGGCATCGGAACGCGTACTGAGACCGGGCGGGAGGCGGGAGGCGGTTGGCGGAGAGGGGAACGAGGCCGGGAACGGGAATCAGGGATCGGAACGGGAACGGGAATGGGAAACGGGAGCCGAGCGACCGACGGGTGCGAGACGGCCGCGGTACTCCGCGGTCAACGAGATCGGGAATCGAAAGAGAGCGCCGGTCAGAACTGAAACCCCGATAACGGATATCCGCTTCAGCTCATTTTCCTCAACCGCTTCAGCCTGCCTCCCAACTCCTCCTCGATTTCCTTTCCCGTCTCCCGCCCGCCAAAGGCGCTCTCGCAGTAGACCCTGACCACGGCCCGCGCGTCGTCCGCCGCGGCGGGAACGGCCTCGGCGTAGAGGCGGGCGACCTCGTTGGGGGGGACCGACGGCGCCAGGCGCCCGAGGCGGCGCGAAAGAAGCCGCCGCACTGTCAGGTAAGCCCGCGTCGGCGCGGGGACGGCCCGGCGGTGCGCGCGCCCGAACTTCGCCAGCGCCGCGAGCGCGATCACGCCCAGAAGAGCTCCGAGAGCGAGGTACGTGTCCCGGCTCCAGATTTCCCTGAAGGGTCCGAATCGCTCCGCCGCCGACCCCACGGACTGGCGGGCGGTGTCGAGAAACTGTCCCTGGTCGAACGAATCGAAGCCGAGGATCCGGCGGTCGTAGAAGAACTCGATCTCGCGGCCCAGGCTCGAGACGCGCTTCCACCAGGAGGCGCGCGAGGTGGCGGAGGGGATCCCGGACGGCGGCGTCGGGTCGAGAACGGAGAAACCCGTCCCATCGAGCTCTGCTTCGACCCAGGCGTGCAGGTTCGACCCGCGGACCACGACCGCCGAGGACAGAAAGCTCATCTCTCCGCCGTACGACCCGGTGACGAGACGCGCCGGGACTCCGCGCGACGTCAGCATGAGAGCGGCGGCCGAAGCGAAGAACTCGCAGTGGCCCGCCTTCGACCGCAGCAGGAAGTGCACGACCGGATCGCCCGACGTCCGCGGCGGGTCGAGCGTGTAGACGAACTCTTTGGAAAAGTGCTGCCGGATGCGCTCGTAGATCTCGCGCGGATCGGTGAGGTCGCCCGTCAGCTTCTTCGCGTACGCGCGGATCTCGGGAGGCACGACCCGCGGGTCGATGGCCGTCGCGCCGATCCCTCGCGGCTCCGCCTTCCGGACGCCCGCCGAATAACGCACCGTGCGTCGGCGGCTCGGCAGCCGGACGACGCCGTCCGACAGCGAGACGGGGAATCCCCGGTCGAGATCGAGCCCGACGGCTTCGTAGGGAAGAAAGAGGAAGCCGTTGGTGAACGGATTCAGGTCGATCGAGATGCGTCCGGCGACCCCGTCTCCCGGCCGCATCTCGGGAATGGAGGAGTCCCGGCGCGGCGTGTGGAGCGATCGGAGCCCGCGCGAGTACGGATTACGAGTCCAGGATCCGGTCGAGTAGTCGGTGAACACCGCCTCGCGAAGCCGCAGGACGCGCGGAAGCATCCGGTCGGGCGACACCTCCATCCGCAGAACGACCTGGTCGCTCCTCTTCGCCGCTCCGAAGGACTCGAGGTCTACGCGGTCCGCCGCGAGGGCGCTCGACAGCGCGTCTTCCACGCGGACGGGAGCGGTGACGAAGGGGCTGTGCAGCCGCGGCAGGGAGTAGAAGAGCGGAGTGGTGAGCAGCGCCGCCGCCGCGAGAAGGCTCACCGCCATCCCTCCCGTCGGCACCGCGCGGAGGACACGGTCGGGCGGCGCGTCTTCGAAGTCCGCCAGGATCGCGAGGCGCCCGAGCGCCCGGAACGAAAGAAACGCCATCCCCGCGAAGTAGAAGAGGGACGAAACGTGCGTGGCGGACGAAGCCGACGCGAGAGTGACGAGGAAGAGCACGAGCAGGGCCGTCCTCGCCTCCCCCGGGCGCTTCAACGACGCGAGCTTCGCGATGGTCGTGAAGAGCAGGAGATGCGAGACCGAGCGGAGGAGGCCGGGGTGAAAGAGAAAGACCTCGGCACCCAGCCACAGAAAGTAAGAGAGGCCGATCGCGTTCAAAAACCCGTCGGAGAGCCGGACCGGCCAGCCCGCGCGCGCCCGCCACCAGAGGAGCAGCAGCGCCGCTTCGTACGCCACGAGGGCGACCGGCACGGCGCCCTCGGTCCAGAACAGGGGGATCGGAGCGAGCGCGGCGAGCGGTGCGAGCACCAGGAGATACGCCCGCCGCAGGCCCGTCGGGATCTCGCTCGCCTCTCCGCGCAGGAGATTGCCGCTCACGAGACCATCACGCGCGCCTCGCCGCGGCGCAGCTCGGGAAAATCGGGCGCGCCGGAAACCGGGATCGGGCGCAGGCGCGCCAGGGCGTCCAGGACCCGCGCCCGCTGCATCGGCCCGAACGCGCACGCCACGCGCACGCCCCGCGCCTGGAATCCGACCTCGGCGCCCTGGGCCAGCAGGGCGAGCGCCCGGCCCGCGCATCGCGAGATCGCGCCCTCGAAGTCGGCGAGCAGCGCGGGACTCGACGGGTCCGCGAGCGCGTTCTCGACCGTCAGGACCACCGCGCGGTCGCGTTCGGCTTCCCTCTCCCGAACGATCCATTTGCGCATGCGGGCGGACTGCTTCCAGTGGACGTCGCGCGGATCGTCGCCGGCGACGAATTCCCTCAGCGAACGGATGTCCGACCCGCCGCCCCGGCGCCGCGGATGCGGCCGCCCTCCGCGTCCATCTTCCGGAGGTGGCTCTTCGAAGCGCGTGGATTCCGGCGCCGGGTAGACGACCACCTCGCGCGGCAGATGCGCGCGCCGGTACTTCCGGAAGAGCCCGAGAGGGAATCGCGACAGCAGCCCCGCGTCCGGCTCGCGCACGACACCCCGCTGGCCGAAAGATCCTTCGACCAGGACTTCCCGGATCTCACCGGGAGCGAGCGGGTCGATCCAGAGCGGCCCGGGCAGTCCCTCGTGGAGAAAGAAGAGCGCCTGCGCGGTCGCCCGCCGGAGCCGGTTCTCGACCCGCACCTTCAGAAGGGCGGGGCGGCCGGCGAAGACTTCGCCCACGGTCTCGATCTCGCAGAGGACCCCCCGCACGTTGCGCCTCGAGACGAGCCCCGACACCACCATCGAGGAGAGCATTGCGGCCAGCACCAGGTAGAGCCCGTTGTTGCCTGTGTTCGTCGCGCCGATCGCCACCACGAGACAGAGAAGGATGTAGCCGAGGCCGAAGTTGGTGATACGGATTTCCCACTCGGGGATGACACGGGCCATAGGAGCTCTCAGCTATCAGCTGTCAGCTGTCAGCTGTCAGCCGGCGGTTCGCCGTGGATTTCCTGGCTGAAAGCTGAGAGCCGACAGCCGACAGCTTTTTCCTCACACCGGCACCGGAACGTGGGCGAGCAGCTTGCGGACCGCTTCCCGTTCCCGGCCGCCGGCGCCGAAGCCGTCGGACGCGGCGGAGAGGATGCGGTGGGCCAGAACCGGCTCGGCGACCGCGTGCACGTCGTCCGGCGTCGCGAAATGCCGCCCCTCCAGCAGCGCGTGCGCCTGCGTCGCGCGAAAGAGGGCCTGAGCGCCGCGTGTCGAGACCGGGAGCCGAAGATCGGGCGCGCGGCGAGAGGCGTCGACCAGCGCATGAACGTAATCGAGCAGGCGGTCCGAGACCGTGATCCGCTCCGTCTGATCCTGCAGTCCGATGAGCTCCGCCGGACCGAGGACCGCCGGAATCGCCGCGAGGGCCTTCTCCGTGCCGCCCCGCCGCAGCAGCATCTTCTCCTCTTCCGCCGTCGGATACCCCAGGGACAGGCGGATGAAGAACCGGTCCATCTGCGATTCGGGCAGCGGGAACGTGCCGAGGTACTCGACCGGGTTCTGGGTGGCCACGACCATGAAAGGCTGAGGGAGCGGCCGGCGCTCGGAGTCGAGCGTCACGGCGGACTCGTTCATCGCCTCGAGAAGCGCCGACTGCGTCTTCGGCGTCGCCCGGTTGATCTCGTCCGCCAGCACGATGTTGGCGAAGATGGGTCCCGGATGAAACTCGAACCGCTCGGTGGCCGACTGGAACACGGAGACTCCCAGGACGTCCGCCGGGAGGGTGTCGCTCGTGAACTGAATGCGGCGAAACTCCAGGGACAGGCTCTTCCCGAGGGCGCGGGCGAGGGTCGTCTTGCCGACCCCCGGCACGTCTTCGATCAGCACGTGTCCGCGCGACAGCAGCGCCGTCAGAACGAGGTCGACGGCCCGTTTCTCGCCGCGATAGACGAGCCGGACGTTCTCTCGGAGGCGGTCGAGGCCCGTCGTGACTTCGGTTTGCATGGGGGTTGGGGTGATTCAGGTTAACGCGGTTTCTCGCCCGCCTGTTCCCGCCGGAGGGCTTCCACCGCGGCTTTGAGCTCCCGCTCCCGGTCAAAAGGCATCACCAGCACACCTTCCGGGCCGATGACGATGGCGGAATTCGATATCCCCGGCGCCACGACCGGCTGGTCCGAGATGATGAGGTTGCCATGGGCGTCGGAGGCGCCTTTGAGCTCCCGGACCGCCCTCCACGTCCCGGCGTCGCTCCATCCCGCCCGGAGGGGCACGGCCCGGACCCTCGCCGCCTTCTCCATCACGGCATAGTCGATCGAGATGTCCGGCAGCGCCTCGTACGCGGCGGACGCCGCGGCCCGGTCCCCCGAGACCCGGGCCGTCTCGTACCGCTCGACCGCCGCGACGAGATCCGCCGAGACGCGGCGAGCCTCGGCCAGGAACCGGGACGGACGGAAGACGAAGATCCCCGCGTTCCAGAGGCAGCCCAGCCGGACCAGCTCTTCGGCGCGGAGGGGGTCCGGCTTCTCGACGAAACGAAAAACGGAAAGCGACGCGGATTTTGCGTCCGGCCGGACGTCGAGATAGCCGAAATCCGTCTCCGGCCGGGTGGGCGGGACCCCGAGGACCACGACGGACGCGGTGTCTGCGCCCTCCGCGGCCGCCGAGAGCGAGGCGCGAAAGGCGGCGGCATCCGCGACCGTCTGATCGGAAGGCACCGCCGCGGTGATGGGATCGCCGTCGCGCGCGAACGCGATCGCCGCGGCGAGGACCGCGGGACCCGAGTTGCGGCGGCACGGCTCGGCGAGGATCCTCTCGACCGGGATGGACGGCAGGTCCTCGCGCACGCGCGCGGCGTGGCGCTCGGACGTGGCGACGTAGATCTCCCGGGTCAGAGGCTCGAGCCTGGCGGCCGTGTCCGCCAGGAGGGACCGGCCGGTGAGGAGGGCCAGGAACTGCTTGGGGGTGGCGTCCGTCGAGAGGGGCCAGAGACGCGTCCCGCCTCCTCCCGCCAGGAGCAGGACCCTCATCGTTTCCAGGAAATGCCCAGCATGTCCACCTCAGGAGAGAGGGTAATCGCAAACCGGGCGGAGACCTCGTCCCGCATCCTCTCCATGAGCGCCAGGACGTCGCGGGCCGAAGCGCCCCCCCGGTTCACGATCACGTTGGCGTGCCGGTGCGATATCTCCGCGCCTCCGAGGCGAACGCCCTTCAGCCCGCAGGCCTCGAGCAGCCGCCCGGCATGGTCATCGGGCGGGTTTTTGAAGACACTGCCGGCGTTGGGCTCCGAAGGAAGGGCGCCGCGGCGCTTCGCGGCGACCTCCCGGGTCTTCGCCTCGATGGCCTCGCGGGGCGCGGGCTTGAGCCGCAGCCGCGCCGAGACCACGATCTCGCCGGTTTCGCAGAGCCGCGTCCACCGGTACCCGTGCGGGATCCCGGACGCCGGCTCCGTTCTCGCCTCCCCGGCCCGCTCCATGAGCCGCACCGATTCGAGAACGTCGAAGATCTCGCCGCCGTACGCTCCCGCGTTGATGCGGACGGCGCCTCCCATCGACGAGGGGATGCCCGAGATCGCCTCGATCCCGGAGAGGCCGGCCCGGGCGGCCGCGGCGCAGACACCGCCGAGCGCCGCGCCTCCGCCGGCATCCACGATCTCGCCGTCGATCGCGACCCGGAGAAACTCGCCGTCGAGCCGCACGACGAACCCCGGAAAGCCCTCGTCCGCCGCCAGGACGTTCGACCCCATCCCCAGCAGAGCCAGGGGCGCGCCTCCGGAGGCGGCGGCGCGGAGCACCTTCGCCAGCCCCGCCTCGTTGTGGACCCGGCAGAACCAGCGCGCCGGCCCCCCGATGCGCCAGGTCGTGTGCCGGGCGAGCGGCTCGTTCTCGAGAACCGCGCCTTCTCCGGCGGACAGGGACAAGCTCATGCCGAGAGCGCCTTCCCGACGAGGAGCGTGACGCCCGCGGCGAGGGCTCCGGCGAGGACGTCGTCGACCATGATTCCCAGCCCTTCGGGCAGGTCCTGCAGGCGGTGGATCGCGCCCGGCTTCCAGACGTCGAAGAGCCGGAACACGAGAAACGCGACGAGCCAGACCAGGGCCGCCCGGCCGGCCGACGCGTAAGCGAAGAGGGGGATCGGCGCGCACGCGATCCATTGTCCCGACACCTCGTCGAGCACGATGGCCGCCGGGTCTTTGCCCCCCATCGCGCGGCTCGCGCGAGTCGTGACCGGCACGCCGATCGCGCCGACGAGAAGCCCGGACGCCAAAAGTCCGACCGCCGCCGCCATGCTCGGCTCATGCAATCGATGAAAGAGAGCGAGCGCCCCGGCGGCGACGACGAGAGCGAGGAGAGATCCCGCCGTCCCGGGCGCGACGGGGACGAACCCGACGCCGAGTCCCGTCGAGAGGAGAATCGCGATCGGCCGTTCGCGGAACGCGCGCGAGAGAGAGAGCGTTGACTCTGCCATCGGCGGGGGAGAAGATGGCGTTGTCCTCATCGGCCTTTCGGAGCCCGAGTCTATAATTGCGCGCACAACGCGCACGATTTCTCACTTGCCTTCGAGCGGAATGACCAGAAAAGGCAGAAAGGATTGAGGACATGTCGAGCGTGAAACCCACGGACGCCAGCATCAAATCCACCGAAAAATGGCGCGCGATCGAAACCGCGCTGACTCAGATCGAAAGGCAGTTCGGCAAGGGGTCCATCATGCGGCTGGGCGACCAGCCGGAGACCGTGATGCAGGTGATCCCGACCGGCTCTCTGGCCGTGGACGCCGCTCTCGGCGTCGGCGGCGTTCCCCGAGGGCGCGTGATCGAGATCTTCGGACCGGAATCCTCCGGCAAGACGACTCTCTCGCTTCAAATCATCGCGCAGGCTCAGAAGACCGGCGGGCTCGCCGCGTTCATCGACGCCGAGCACGCCCTCGACGCCGAGTATTCGCGCAAGCTCGGGGTCGATACCGACAATCTGCTCGTCTCTCAGCCCGACAACGGCGAGCAGGCGCTCGAGATCGCCGAGATGCTCATCCGCTCCGGAGCGGTCGACGTCGTCGTGATCGACTCGGTCGCCGCGCTCGTTCCCAAGGCCGAGATCGAGGGCGAGATGGGCGAGGCGCAGATGGGCCTGCAGGCGCGGCTCATGTCGCAGGCGCTGCGGAAGCTGACCGCCATCGTCTCGAAGTCGAAGACGAGCCTCATTTTCATCAACCAGATCCGGGAAAAGATCGGCGTCATGTTCGGAAACCCGGAAACGACGACCGGCGGACGCGCCCTCAAGTTCTACTCCTCGATCCGGATCGACATCCGGCGGATCGCCTCGATCAAGGATGGCGAGACGGTCGTGGGATCCCGGACGAAGGTGAAGATCGTCAAGAACAAGGTAGCCTCGCCGTTCCGGCAGGCCGAGTTCGACATCAACTACGGCGAAGGAATCTCGCGCGAGGGCGAGCTCCTGGACATGGGAATCGAAGCGAAGATCGTCGAGAAGTCGGGCGCGTGGCTCTCCTACGGCGACCTGCGAATCGGCCAGGGCCGCGAGAACGCGAAGCAGTTCCTGCGGGAAAACCCGGAGCTCGCCAACGAGATCGAGACCAAGCTGCGGAAGCACCTCGGCCTCCTTCCTCCCGACCCGATCGACAAGACTCCCCCGCCCGCCTCCGACTCCGCGACCCGGGACAAGGCGCCGACCGCCGAGAAAGCCCGGCGTTAGAAACTCAGAGGCGATTCGAGGGGCGGGCCTCGGGAACCGGGAAGGATCAATCTCCTTTCCCGGTTTCCCGTTGGCGATGACCCGACTTTCAGGCGCCCGCATCCTCGCGGGCGCTTTTCTTTCCGCCCTCCTTCTCCACGCCGCGCCTCTCGCGGCGGCTCCGCGTCTCCAGCTCGCGGCCGAGCGCGCCGACGGAGGGTGCCCCGACCGTTCGCCGGTGCTCGGAATCGCGCGGCTCTCCCCTTCGCGGACGCCGCCGGCGGACGTGTCCCGGTGTCTTCTCGTCGTCGACGCTCGCGACCTCGCCGAGGCCCCGCTTTCGGAGCTCGCCTCGCGGCTCGCGAAGATCCCGAAACTTTCGTACGTGCTGCTCGACCTTTCTTCCGCGACGGGCGACCCGGCGCGCATTCCTTATGCCGTCAAGAAGCTCTCTTCGGCGGTCCGGGGAGTCTCGCCGGACGCGTCCGTCGGACTCGATCTCGGATCGCGGCCCGCGGGAGACGAGGACCTCTCGCCCTACGCGGACGCGATCGTGCCCCGTCCCGAGGCGGTCGCCGCCGGCGTCGAGGCGCCCCTGCCGGGCCGGTGGATCGTCCCCCACTCCGAGAGCACGCCGGCGTCGGACGCGCTCCGCGCGCTCGAGTCGTTCCCGCGCGAGAGCCTCGCGACGGTTCGCCTCGTCGCCGTCACAGCCGTGGCGGGCTCGCGAATCGACGAGGCTGCCGTCGCGGCGCTCGAGCGCCTGCAGTCCTATTTCACGGAGGACGTCTCCCCCGACCCGACGAAGACGGCGGTGACGCTTCCCGACGAGACCTACGAGGCCCTGCGTTTCTTCGACGCGAAGAAGTTCACCCCCATCGTTTTCCTGCATCAGTCCCCGCGCGCGCAGGTATCGGTGTCGGACGGCGCTCTCGCGTCCGCGTCGGTCGAGAATCTCGGCTCCGGCGCGCGGCGCGACTTCGATCTCCGCGGCGCGAAGGTGCTGGCTCTCGATCCCGCAAGCGGCCCGCTCGCGGTGGTTCTGCATCCGGCGGCGCGGCCCGGAGGAGAGGCGCGCACCGCGGTCGAAGTCGGCGCGACCCGCGGCCTCACGGCGGAAGAGATCGTAGCCCGCCAACGGGCGTGGGAGGCGGGCCAGCGCGAGCGCATCGAGTCCTACGTGGGCGACATGAACGCGTCGCTGCGGTTCCGCGTCGCCGACGTCAACGAGACGTTCGACCTCACGATCCGCGGCCCTTTCTACTACCGGCGAGGCGAGCCGGCGGACTGGCAGTGGAGCGAGTTCTATCTGAACGGGGTGAAGTGGAAAGGGAAGACGCTTCCGAAGCTCCCGATCCTGCAGCCCGAGAAGGTCACGACCCTCCCGCTCGATCTCCGGCTCTCGGAGGACTACGCCTACGAGCTCAAGGGCGAGGGGACAATCGAAACCCGTCGCGCGTATCACGTCGCCTACACGCCGAAGAGCTCCATCGCCGGCAAGGCGGTCTACCGCGGGAGCGTCTGGATCGACAGGGAAACCTTCGCGCTGCTCCGCCGCGACTCGATCCAGATGAACCTGAAGGGCGAGACTCTCTCCAACGTCCAGACGGAGTACTACCGGCCGGTGCCCGGCCATCCCGATCTCCGTCTGCCCCTCGAGATCAAGGGGACGCAGGTCTTCTCGACGGCGGGCCGGACGACCGCGATCGAACGCGACGTCGTCCTGCGGACCGTCGAGCTCAACTCGCCGGACTTCATCGACCGGCGCGCGAAGGCCTACGCCTCCGAGTCGCAGATGATCCGCGATACCGAGGTCGGAATGCGCAACCTCATCCCCGATCCCGCCGTGCCCGGGGCGCGGATCGTCGAGATGAAAGTCTCGAAGAAAAGCACGTTCGCCATCCTCGGCGCTTTCTACGACAAGTCGCTCGACTACCCCATTCCTCTGATCGGGGTCCAGCACTTCAACTTCGACCTCTTCGGGAAGGGCAAGCAGCTGTCCGTCTTCTTCGCCGGAGCGCTGCTCACGACCAACTACTCCGACCCGTCATTCCTCGGAAGCCGGTTCGATTTCGGAGCCGACCTCTTCGGCGCCGCCGTGGCGTTCGGCGACGTGTCCTACCGCAACGGGTCTCAGGTCTCTTCCGAGAAGATCAAGCACCTGCCCGCGGTGCTGCAGGTGAACCTGGGGCATCCGCTCGGCCCCTATCTCAAGGCGTCTCTCGGCGTTTTCGCAAAATACGACAATTACCAGCGCGACAAGGACACCGGCCCTGCTTTCGTGACGCCGGTCGACACGATGACCAACGGCGCGGAGTTGAAGCTCGTCGCGAACCTCTCAGGCTTCAACGCCTCTGTCTCCGGAAACTACTTCCGACGGCAGAAATGGGAGTTCTGGGGCGACCCGGCGACGTCCGAATTTCAACCGTCGCAGAAGGACTACTTCCGGTGGGACGCGAGCCTCTCGAAGGACCAGTACTTTTCGGGCTTTCGAAAGCTCCACGTTTCGATCTCGTACCTCGGCGGCACGGACCTCGATCGGTTCTCCAAGTACGAGTTCGGCGCCTTCTCCGGGCATCCCCTGCGGGGGTTCCAGAGCGGCAGCCTCCGCACCGAGCGCGCGTACCTCGGCAACGTTTCCTATGGGATCAACATCGAAGACATCATCCGGTTCGAAGGCTTCTACGACCAGGCGGTGTTGAACGACCGCGTTTCGGGATTCACGAACACGTACTTCTCCGGCGCGGGCCTGCTGGCGTCCCTGAACGGCCCGTGGAAGAACTCGCTCTTCCGCGCCGAAGTCGGGGTTCCCGTCGTGGGCCACGGCGTCTCGGGCTACGTGATCAACGTGCTGTTGCTGAAGCTGTTCTAGGGACGGGAAACGGGAGCCGAGCGACCCACGGAAGCGAGACGGCCGCGGTACTCCGCGGTCACCTGGATCGGGAAACGGGAAACGGGAAACGGGAAACGGGAAACGGGAAACGGGAAACGGGAAACGGCGAAAACTAAATCGGGTTGCCGCGCTTTTTCACGTCGAAGACAAAAATTTCTTTCTCCTGGCGCCGGCTGATCAGCGTGGCGCCCGTTTCACGGCAAAACGCTTCCACGTCGGCCAGGGCGTCGGGATCCGTCGCGAGCAGTCGCGCGCGAGCCCCCGGCGGACACGGCTCGAGTGCGGAGGCGAGCCGCAGGATCGGAATGGGACAGTAGAGGCCGCGCGCATCGACCTCGACGAACATTTCAAGCGGTTTCACAATGGGCATCTTCTCCCGGCCGAGCCGTCTGACGCTTCCCGGGCGCGGTTCTGCCCTGCCATCCGACTCCAACGGGTCGCTTCCCGTTTCCCGTTTCCCGTTTCCCGCCGTTCCATCGGCTATATTCCTCCCTCCATGCCGGAGCCCAGCCTGACGCCTTCCGCGGTCGCGCCGGTTCGGCGGGCGCTGCTCTCCGTGCACGACAAGACGGGGGTCGCGGAGCTCGCCCGGGAGCTCGCCGGCCGGGGCGTTCGCCTCGTGTCGACCGGGGGGACGGCCGCGCATCTGAAGGAGGCCGGCCTCGACGTCTCCTTAGTCGAGGACGAGACGGGGTATCCCGAGATCCTCGGAGGCCGGGTCAAGACGCTTCACCCGAAAATCTTCGGGGGCGTTCTCGCGGACGAGACGCGGGACGACCACGCCCGCGACCTCGTCGAAGCCGCGATCGAAGCCTTCGACCTCGTCGTCGTGAATCTCTACCCGTTCGAGAAGACCGTGGCGGGCGGGGGCAGCCGCGAGGAGTCGATCGAGATGATCGACGTCGGCGGCACGGCCCTCATCCGGGCGGCCGCCAAGAACCACGCGCGCGTGGCGGTCGTGGTGGACGCCGCGGACTATGCGCGTCTCTCCGACGAGATCCGCGCAACGGGCGGGACCACTCTCGCGACCCGGCGGCATCTCGCGGCGCGCGCCTTTGCCCGCACGGCCGCCTACGACGGCGCCATCGCGCGATATTTCGCCCGCGAAGGAGGTCCCGAAGATGCCTTCCCCGAGAGCTTCGTGCTGTCCTTCGAGCGGCTCGGGTCGCTCCGGTACGGGGAGAACCCGCATCAGCGCGCGGCCGTGTACGGAAACCCGGACGCCCCGCCCGATGCGTTGATTCGATATCAGATGCTGCAGGGGAAGGAGCTGTCCTTCAACAATCTCCTCGACCTCGATTCTGCGGTGACGCTGGCCCGCGACTTCGACGTTCCGGCGGCCGTCATCGTCAAGCACAACAATCCCTGCGGCGCGGCCATCGGCGACTCCCTCGTGGAGGCGTTCGGGCGCGCGTTCGCGTGCGACCCGCTCGCCGCGTTCGGCGGCATCATCGCGATCCGCGGCGTGGTCGACGGAGCGATCGCCTCGCTGGTGCTGCAGCATTTCGTCGAGGTCGTCGCGGCCGACGACTTCACGACCGAGGCGACCGATTTCTTCGCCAAGAAGCCGAACATCCGTTTGCTGAAGCTTCCTGTGTCGCGCCGGCCGGCGCCGGGAATCGACTGGAAACGAATCGACGGCGGACTCCTGGTTCAGGACGCCGACACGGAGCCCGACCAGCCGCGAGCCTGGCGCACCGTCTCGCAGCGCAAACCGACCATGGTCGAGAGAGCGGCTTGCGAGCTCGCCTGGCGGGTGGCGCGCCGGGTGAAGTCGAACGCGATCGTGCTCGCCAACGCGCGTCAGACGATCGGGATCGGCGCGGGACAGATGAGCCGCGTGGACGCGTGCCGCCTCGCCGCCGCCAAACCCGTTCTGCCCGTCGTCAACTGCGGGGCGGCCTCCGACGCCTTCTTCCCGTTCCGGGACGGCGTCGACATCCTCGCCCAGGCCGGCGTGACCGCGATCGTCGCGCCGGGCGGCTCGATCCGCGACCAGGAAATCGTGGCCGCCGCGGACGAGCACCAGATGGCCTACATGATCGCGCCCCGCCGCCACTTCCGCCATTGACCCGCTCTCCAGTCGCTCTTTCCGGAAATGGCGCGCGCGCGGAGCGCGTTGCGAGAGGGATGCGAATTTCGCTGCTTCTCCTCGTGCTCGGCGCTTCGCCTCTCCTCGCCCAGCCGGAGCCGGCGGCCGCAAAACTGCCTCCCGACGTGGCCTCGGCCTTTGGACGCGCCGCGTCGCTCTACACGGACGGCTCCGCCCACGCCGCCCCCTTCACTCAGATCTATACCCCGTCGGGCTTCACGACGGCGCGGCGCGAGTCCGGCACGCTCTGGATCCAGACGCCGCAGCGTCTCCGCTTCGATTACGAGGCGCCGGAGAAAAAGACGTTCACCTATGACGCCGGCGAGGGCCGCCTCTTCACCCCCGAGGACAAACAGCTGACGATTCAGCGCCTGGGTCCAGAGGAGCGGGCGCGCCTGCCGATCGTTTTCCTTTCCGACCCGGCGGAGCTCGCGCGGGAGTACGCGGTCTCGGGGGAGACGGCGGAGGGAGGCGCGACCCGCGTGCTCTTGAAGCCCCGCGCGCCGCGCCCTGAGCTCGCGTGGCTGCGCCTGACCCTGGCGAAGGACGGCGCCGTGGCGGAGCTTTCCTACGAGGACGGGTCCGGCAACCGCACCGAGTTCCGCTTCGACGGCTGGCGAACGCAGAAGGCGCGCCCGGCGGCGGACTTCAAGATCGCCGGGCCGCCCGGCACGAGGATCCTGCAGAACTAAAACCTCTCCGCTGTCAGCTCTCAGCTCCCAGCGACTCCCCGAACGCTGAAATAGAATACCGGGCGGCATGGCCACCGAGTTCTCGTTCGACGTCGTCTCCAAGGTGGACCTCCAGGAGGTCGTAAACGCCGTCCAGCAGGCGTCCAAGGAGATAGCGACGCGATTCGACTTCCGGGGCAGCGCCTCGAAGATCGAGTGGAACGAGAAGGAGCTCGAGCTCACCCTGACCTCCGACGACGCGCACAAATTGAAGTCGGTCGTGGACATCCTCGAGACGCGTCTCGTCAAGCGCGGGATCGCGGTCAAGGCGCTCGACTTCGGCAAGATCGAAGACGCCGCCGGGGGCACGGTGCGCCAGGTGGTCAAGATCCAGCAGGGCATCGTTTCCGAGAAGGCCAAAGAGATCGTCAAGGCGATCAAGGACCGCAAGATCAAAGTCCAGGCGGCGATCCAGGGCGACCAGGTCCGCATCTCCGGCCGCAACAAGGACGACTTGCAATCCGTTCAGATGCTCCTGCGCGGCGGGGATTTCGGCGTGCCGCTCCAGTTCACGAACTACCGATGAGCGTCCGGCGCCTCGCGAACCCTCGATTCGCGCGCGCGTACGACCTGATTTCCGACAAACTCGCCCTGGTCGAGAAGGAGCTGGCCCTTCACTTCCGGTCCCCGATTCCCACGATCGACGGCATCGGGTCGTATCTCGGATCGGGCGGAGGGAAGCGCCTGCGGCCCGCCCTGCTGCTCCTCTCCTCGCGTCTGCTCGGATACGAGGAAGGAGAGAAGGACGTCCGCTACGCGGCCGTCGTCGAATTCATCCACACCGCGACCCTCGTGCACGACGACATCATCGACGAGGCGCGCCTCCGCCGCGGACGCACCTCCGCCAACGCGCGCTGGGGCAACAACCTGACGGTGCTCTTCGGCGACTACCTGTACACGAAGTCGATGGGCATCGCGCTCGATGAGGGCGACCTGACGATCCTGAAAGTTCTGTCCGACACGACGCTCTCCATGATCGAAGGCGAGATCATCGCGATCGAAAAGACGGGAGACATCCAGGTCAGCCGCGACGAGGCGCTCGACATCATCCGGCGCAAGACGGCGGACCTCTTTTCGGCGGCCTGCCGGCTGCCGGCGCATTTCTCGCCGCGGGGCGATCTCTTCGCGGCCGAACGCCTGGCGGAATACGGGCGGTGTCTCGGCGTCGCATTCCAGCTGATCGACGACCTGCTCGACTACACGGGCAGCGAGGAATCCACCGGAAAGCCCGTGTTGAACGACCTGAGGGAAGGCAAGCTCACGATGCCCCTGCTGCTCGCCCTGCCTCGCGCGAGCGCGCGCGACCGGGAAGCGGTCGCGACCGTCGTGCGCGAGCGCGAATTCCGCACCATCGAGCCGGCGGAAATTCTCTCGATCGTCGAACGCCACAAGGGGATCGCGGAAACGCGGGCCCTCGCGCGCGACTACGCCGGCGCCGCCCGGGTGGCGCTGGGGTCCTTCGCCGACTGCGACGCCAAGGACGGCCTGCTCCTCGCGACCGAGTCCGTGATCGACCGGGTCAGCTGACAGGGTTCCGGCCCCGCTCTCTCCGTTTCGGCGCCCGGACCGGACCCGTATCCCCACAAAAGGAAGCGTTCGCCGCGCCTAAATAAATGTTGCCGCCCGGCGGCAAGCTGCCTACAATCAGGCAACATGTCCCTAGCCCTTCCCTGGACCAGTATCACCAGCAAATTCAAGACCTTAGCGCGTACGGCCGGCCCCGGGCCCACGGAAGAGGGAATGCTCTACTATCGCCGCGCCTGCCTCGCCGCGGCCGAAGAGCGCTTCGACGTCGCCCTGATCTTCTGCTCGAAGGCGCTGGAGCTCGACTCCCGGGACCTGGCAACGAGGCTCCTCGTCGGCCGGATCTACGACCGCGGCCTCGCGGACGTGAGCTCTGCCGTGGCGGCGTACAGGAAGGTCATCGCCCTCGCGTCCTACGATCCGCGTGACGCGTATTGCGCCGCCGCCCAGACTGCGCTCGATCTGCTGGTGCAAGCGCAATCCGATTGAGACGTGGTTGAGCGTTCAGCGTTCAGCGTTGAGCGTTTTCGAGCCGCAGACATGGTCGAATTCGAACCCGTCTCCTCCCCGCGTTTTCTTCTGGACGCTCAACGCTCGACTCTCAACGCTTAACGCCTTCCACAGCGGTCCACCCCCAGGGAAACAAAGGCGGCCGGCCCAGGAGGGCGGCCCGGTGGAGGCCGGGCGGCTCGGCGGGCTGCCCCGTCGGATCGATCGACCAGCTCCCGTCGGAAACGAGAGCGGGGGCGGGGCCCCCGAGGTCGAGGGCGAAAAGGATGCCTCCGATCCCGTCGGGGCTCTCCGCGAGAATGGCGAAAGAATTCCTCCCGGCTTTCAGCCGAGGCGTGACGTCGACGAACGAGGCCGCCTCTCCGGGCTGGTGACCTCCGGCGGCGGCCGGCACCCCGTTGACGCGGAGAGTAAAACGCCGGTCGACGAAGAGGCGCACGAGCGCCCGGCGCGGAACCGTGGACAGGGTGAGATCGCGCAAGGCGGTAAAGCGCGCGGGATGCCGCTCCGGGCTCGCCGAGAACCAGATCCAGCGCGCGCCGCCGAATCCCGCCCGGCCGGCACGGGCGCTTCGAAGAAGGGAGAGAATCCCGTGGGACAGGAGAGCGATGAGAACGAAGCCCGCGAGAATCGCCGCCAGGCGGCGTGGAAAGGATGCGCCCGGACCGGCGCGCGAGGAGCTGTGTTGACCCAAGGCGCGGCAGAGAATACACTCTTCTTCCCGACGTGATGACGATCGTCGGATTGATCCCCGCCCGCTTCGCCTCGGTTCGTTTTCCCGGCAAACCCCTCGCTCTCCTCGCGGGAAAACCGATGGTGGTCCACGTTCTCGACGCGGCGAGGTCGGCGCGGCGGCTCGACCGGGTCGCGGTGGCGACGGACGACGAACGAATCGCCGACGCCGTGCGCGGCGCGGGAGGAGAAGCGGTGATGACCTCTCCGGAATGCGCCAGCGGGACCGACAGGCTGGCCCAGGCGGCGCGCGCCATCCCCGGGGACGTGTACGTCAACATCCAGGGCGACGAGCCGCTCATGTCCTCGGCGAACATCGACCGCGCCGTGGACGCGCTGCTGTCTCCGCCCGGCCGCGAAATCGCGTCGGTCTGGGTCCCCCTTTCTCCCGGAGAGAGCGCCGACCCGAACGCGGTGAAAGTGGCCGTCGCGGGAGACGGTCGCGCGCTCTATTTTTCGCGCGCGGCGATCCCCTTTCCCCGCGGGGGCGCGGCGGCCTATCGCAAGCACCTCGGCCTCTATGCTTACCGCGCGGACACCCTCCATGAGATCGCCCGGCTGCCGCCCTCGGCCCTGGAGCGCATGGAGTCGCTCGAGCAGCTGCGATGGCTGGAGGCGGGCTACGCGATCTGGATGGGAGAGGCGGATTCAGACTCGATCGGGGTAGACACACCGGCGGATCTCGCGAGGGCGGAGGACTGGATGAAGGCAAGACAGGAGGCCTCGGCATGAGCAAGTACGTCTTCGTGACCGGCGGCGTCGTTTCTTCCCTCGGGAAGGGCATCGCCGCGTCCTCGATCGGGGCGCTCCTCGAGGCGCGGGGATACTCGGTCGCCCTCGCGAAGTTCGATCCTTACATCAACGTGGACCCCGGAACGATGTCTCCGTTTCAACACGGCGAGGTCTACGTCACCGACGACGGCGCGGAGACCGATCTCGACCTCGGCCACTACGAGCGGTTCACCACGACGACCTCTTCCCGGACGAACAACACGACCGCCGGCCGGATCTATCTCTCCGTCATCGAGCGCGAGCGCCGGGGCGACTACCTCGGCAAGACGGTCCAGGTGATCCCTCACATCACCGACGAGATCAAGGAAGCCATCCGGCACGTGGGCGTCAACGCCGACGTGATCCTGATCGAGATCGGCGGCACGGTCGGCGACATCGAGTCTCTCCCCTTCCTGGAAGCGATCCGTCAGATCCGGCAGGAGGCGGGACGCGGCAACGCCATCAACGTGCACCTGACGCTCGTCCCGTACATCAAGGCCTCCGACGAGCTCAAGACGAAGCCGACGCAGCACTCCGTCAAGGAGCTTCTCTCGATCGGAATCCAGCCCGACGTTCTCCTCTGCCGGACGGACCGATCCCTCCCCGACGAGGTCAAGAAGAAAATCGCTCTGTTCTGCAACGTGCCCGTCGAGGCGGTCATCAACGCGAAGGACGTTCCGTCCATCTACGAAGTGCCCCTGCAGTTCGCCGCGGAGGGCCTCGACGAGATCCTCCTCGACCTGCTCCACCTGCCGCACTACGACCGCGACCTCTCGAAGTGGGAGAACCTGGTCAACCGGATCAAGAACCCCGCCGGAGAGGTCGACATCGCGGTCGTCGGGAAGTACGTCGAGTACGGAGACTCGTACAAGTCGCTCAACGAGGCGCTGGCGCACGGCGGAATCGCGAACAACCTGAAGGTGCGGCTGCACTACGTGGACGCGGAGACCCTTGAGAACGACACGTACCCCGACACCCTGGTCAGCGCGGACGCGATCCTCGTGCCGGGCGGGTTCGGCCGCCGGGGCGTCGAGGGAATGCTGAAGGCGATCCGGTACGCGCGCGAAAAGAAGGTCCCGTTCTTCGGAATCTGCCTCGGGCTGCAGACCGCCGTGATCGAGTACGCGCGCAACGTCGCCGGGCTCGAAGGCGCGAACTCGACCGAGTTCGATGACGATCCCAGGCACAAGGTAATCTTCAAGCTCCGCGACCTGATCGGCGTGGAGGCGCTCGGCGGCACCATGCGGCTCGGGAAATATCCGTGCGAGCTGATGGCCGGGTCTTTCGCGGCGCGGGCCTATGGCGAGAGCCTGATCTCCGAGAGGCATCGCCATCGCTACGAGGTCAACCAGGAATACCTCCCCGCGCTGCGCGACGCGGGCCTGTCGTTCACCGGAATGTCGCCCGACCGGAAGTTCGTCGAGATCATCGAGCTGCGAGAGGACCACCCGTGGTTCCTGGGGTGCCAGTTCCATCCGGAGCTGAAGTCGAAGCCGTTTGCCTGTCACCCGCTCTTCAAGGACTTCGTCCGCGCCGCGCGGGCCCACCGGGGCGTGCGAGAGGACAGCCGGGCGGTGAGCGCGGAACGCAGCGCTTCCGTCGTGCGGAGCCCGCCGCACGTGCTCCGCGAAGAGGTCTCCTGACGCCGGGGGTTCGAAAAATCGAGATCGCGCCGGGATACGCGATCGGGGGAGCGGACGGCGGCGCGGAGCCGCCGCTCTTCTTTGCGGGGCCCTGCGTCATCGAGTCGCGCGAGCACGCCCTCTCGATGGGCCGGAAACTGCGCGACATCGCCCGGGAAACGGGCGCCCGGATCGTCTACAAGTCTTCGTTCGACAAGGCAAACCGTTCGTCGAAGGACTCCTTCCGGGGGCCGGGGCTGGACGAAGGGCTCGACATCCTCGGGGAGGTGAAGGCGGAGACCGGTCTTCCGCTGATCTCGGACATCCATCTCCCCGAGCAGGCCGCGGCGGCCGCACGCGTGATCGACGTTCTCCAGATCCCGGCGTTCCTGAGCCGGCAGACCGACCTGATCCTCGCGGCCGCGCGGACCGGCAAGCCGATCAACGTGAAGAAGGGCCAGTTTCTCGCGCCCGACGACATGGCGCTCGTCATCGAAAAATGCCGGAGCGCGGGCAACGAGAACGTACTGCTCTGCGAGCGGGGCACCTCGTTCGGGTACCACAACCTCGTCGTCGACATGCGCTCCTTCCCGATGATGCGCGCGCTCGGACTCCCCGTGGTGTACGACGTCACGCACTCGCTCCAGCTCCCCGGCGGAGGCAAGGAGACGGGCGGGCTCAAGCAGTACGCTCCCGCCTTGGCGCGCGCGGCCGCCGCGACCGGCTTCGTCGACGGATACTTTCTGGAAGTCCACGACAATCCGGACGCGGCGCTGTCGGACCGCTCGACCCAGCTCGACGTCCGCGGCGTCGCCGACCTGATCCGCTCCGTCCTGGCCATTTCCGCGCTCTCGCCGCGATAGGCACCGGGTCTTTCGAGGAGCGAAACCGCGGCTCGAGGATCGCAGGCCGGTCAGGGAGTCAGGACAGCCCCGACGACAGTTTCCCGGGGCGCTCCTCCTCTGAGAACTCCTCGATGGGAAAACCGGCCGCGACCCACGCTTCGAATCCTCCCGCGAGGGGCCGTACGTTCTTGAATCCTCTGTCGATCAGCGCGCGGGCCACACGGGCCGCCGAGGCTTCGTTCGGTCACGTGCAGTAGAGAACGATCTGCCGGTCTCCGGGCAGAGACGAGGCCTTCGCCTCGATCTCGCCGTATTCGAGCGTCCGCGCGCCCGGAATACGCCGGGGATCTGCCATGCGGGCACCCTGCGTGCGCACGTCCAGAACGACGGGAGCCAGCTTCCCGGAGAGCAGGGGTTGGAGCTCCTCGACGGTAATCCGCGCCATCCGCAGGGCCCGGTAAAACCGGCGGCGCTGCCACCATTTGAGCAGGATGAACAGGAAGAGCGCCGTGCCGAGCAGCGCAAAGGCGCCCGTTCCGATGCCGGCCAGAAAGTCGAGAGCCCGCTCGACCGCTCGGTGGAAGACGCGGCCGAGAAGAACGGCTCCGCCCGCCCAGATCAGGGACCCGCCCGCGTCGTAGAAGAGAAAAGCGAGCGGCCGCCGCCCGATCGCCCCGGCGAGCGGCGGCGCGACCGTCGAGAAGCCCGGGATGAACTTGGCGACGAGCAGCGAGGGCATTCCCCACCGCTCGAACGCGCTCGACGTCTGCCGGACGCAGGAATCCGGAGAGAGCGAGATCCGGCACAGGGTCTTCAGGATTCCGAGACCCAGGCGGTGCCCCAGCGCGTACCAGATCGAATCCGCGATCAGGCAGGCGACGAGCGCAACGAGAAGAACATGGGCCACCCGGATGTCGTGCTCGACCGTCAGGGCGCCGGCGACGATCAGGGTAGGCACCGCCGGAATCGGCAGCCCGATCTGTTCGAGCAGCACGTTCACAAAGACGAAAGGCAGACCGTATTTGAGGACGGTCTCGACCAGCGGGTGCACGGAGCGATGGTACCGGAGTGGGGCCGGAGAAGCCGGTCGAGCGTTGAGCGTTCAGCGTCGAGCGTCCATGCAACCCGGAGAGGGTTTGGCTCCTTCGGTTCCCGTTTCCCGTTTCCCGATTCCCGATTCCCGGCCCCAGGGGTATACCTCCCCCATGGCCGGCCGCACAAATCTCGCCTCCCCGGCTAACCGCGGGCGCCTCGCCCCGTCTAACTGATCGGATGGAAGGGATCGATCGAGCGGCCGTCCTCCGAGCGAAGGCCGGCGACCGGGACGCCTTCCGGGAGATCGTCGAAACGCACAGCCGGCACGTTTTCGGGCTGGCCTTCCGGATGACGGGAAACGAAGAAGACGCGGAGGACGTGGTGCAGGAGACCTTCCTGAAGGCGTATCGAGGGCTCGAGCGGTTCAAGGGGACCTCCGAGGTGTCCACGTGGCTCCATCGGATTGCGGCCAACTGCGCCGTCGATCTCCTCCGGCGGCGCAGGGGCGCGGCGTTCTCCGCCTCTTCCTCCCCGGACGCCGATCTCGTCCCCGACGCGGGCTCGGGGCCGGAAGCGGCGGCCTACGGATCCGAGATCGACCGCCGGATGCAGGCCTCCCTCGACCGTCTCTCCGCCATGGAGCGCGCCGCCTTCACCCTGCGTCACTTCGAGGGCCGGTCGATCGGCGAGGTCGCCGGCATCCTCGGGGTGCGCGCCGGCGCCGCCAAGAACTGCGTCTTCCGGGCCGTCGCGAAGCTGCGGGAAGACCTCGGCCCGCTTCGGAGCGCCGCCCGATGACGCATCCCACCGACGAGGACCTCCTGAGCTTCCACTGGGACGCGGACCGCAAGACCGGATCGCACGTGGCGGAGTGCGCCGAGTGCGCCGGGAGCCTGGCGGATCTCCGCGCGGTCCTGCACGCCGCCGGGGGGGCGCCTGTTCCGGAGCGTGGACCGGGCTACGGCCGCGACGTCTGGGCGCGCCTTCAGCCGCGGCTGACGGAGCCTCCGCCGCGGGCGCAGGCATGGGCGTGGCCGTTCGGGCTACGGCCGCTCGGTGTGGGCGCCGCGATCGCCGCGCTCATCCTCGCGGGGTTCCTGGCGGGCCGTCTCGCCGCTCCCCGCCCGCCCGGGGCGGAGGAGCTCGCCGCTCTGCGGCAGCGGGTTCTCTTCGCCGAGCTCTCAGGCCACCTGGCGCGGTCCGAGGCCGTTCTCCTGGAGCTCTCGAACGCCCCCGACGGCGCGCTCGACGTCTCGGCCGAGCAGGCGCGCCTGACGGAGCTTCTGCCGGCGAACCGGCTCATCCGCCAGTCCGCGCGGCGCGCCGGCGAGCCGGCCATCACCGGAGTCCTGGACGAGCTGGAGCGGGTGCTGCTCGACGTCGAGCACGGACCCTCCCGGCTGACCGGGGCCCAGCGCGAGGCGCTCGCCCGCCGCATCGAGGCCGATGGGGTGCTGTTTCGGCTTCGCGTCCTCTCGTCGCGAATTCGCGCCGGCGAGCGGACGGCGCCCTCCCATCGGGACGCTCTGACCGAAAGGAAACGCGCATGAAAAGAGGAGCTCTCGGCCTGCTGGTCCTCGCCCTCTCCGCGGGGTTCGCTCCCGCCGCGGCCGCTCTCTCCTTCGAGGCGCTGCTCGTGCCCGAGGCGGCGGACCCCGACGACCGGGCGGCTCGCGAAACCCAGATGTACGACCGCGGGACTCGGGCCCTGGATGACGGAGAGTGGGAGGAGGCGGTCAGGTCCTTCCGGAAGGCCGCGGAGATGGGCGGCGCCCGGGCGGACGGCGCGACGTACTGGGTGGCCTATGCGCTCAACAGGCAGGGCCGGCCGGACGCCGCGCTCGAGATTCTCCGGGGCTTCGCCTCGAAATATCCCAAGAGCACCTGGCGCAAGGAGGCACGCGCGCTGGAGCTCGAGATCCAGCCGGGCTCGGGCCGCACCGTGTTGCGCGAAGACGGCAACGACGAGGACCTGAAGCTGATGGCGCTCAACAGCCTGATGAACACGGACCCGGAGCGAGCGCTTCCTCTGCTCGAGAAGGTGTTGAACGGCTCCGCGTCGCCGAAGTTGAAGGAGCGGGCCCTCTTCGTCCTCGCCCAGAGCTCGTCGCCCCGGGGACGGGACATCCTCGCCTCCGCCGCCCGCGGCAGGTCGGGACCGGACCTCCAGGAAAAGGCGATTCACTATCTCGGGGTCTTCGGGGGAAAGGGCAACGCTCAGCTGCTCTCGGAGATCTACGACTCCTCGACGTCGAACGAGGTGAAGGAGAGAGTCCTCCACGCTTTCATGGTGTCGGGGAACCGGGAGAGGGTGCTCGCGGCCGCGCGCAACGAGAAGAGCCCGGCGCTGCGGTCGGCCGCGGTCCATCAGCTCGGCGTCATGGGCGCGCGCACCGAGCTCTGGCAGATGTATCGGGCCGAGTCGGCCGAAAGCGTCAAGGACTCGATCCTCCAGGCGATGTTCATCGCGGGAGACGTCGACCACGTTCTGGAGCTCGCGCGGACGGAACCGTCGCCCGCCCTTCGCCGCGCCGCGATCCACAGGCTCGGCCTGATGGACCACGGCCATGCCGGCCCCGCTCTGCTCTCGATCTATCAGGGAGAGAAGGACCCCGAGGTCCGTAAGGCGGTCCTGCAGGGACTCTTCCTCCAGAACAACGCGCACGCTCTGGTCGAGATCGCCCGCACCGAGAAGGACCCGCGGATGAAAGCCGAAGCGGTCTCGAAGCTCTCGATCATGCACAACAAGGAAGCGACCGACTACATGCTGGAGATCCTGAACCGCTGAAAGCGATCCGCCGATCGCGGACGGAAAACGCACGACACCCAACCACCAACGAGACTCGAAGGAGGACACCATGCTCCGAGGAACCGCATTCGCGCTGATCGCTTTCGCCGCGGCCGTGGCCCCCGCCGCGGCGTCGAGCGGGCGCTGGTCCCACCAGGGCGACAACATGAGCGTGACGACCGCAGACGACGCCGTGCGCGCCTGCTCCGACATCACCGTGCGGTGGGACGACCGCGACGGGGCCCGCGCCGAGGAGAGTCTCGCCGCGGCGGCGGGCCGCGACCCGCTGACGGTCCGGCTCCCGAAAAACGCGGGCGCGTGGTTCCGCAGCTCCGGGCGCGCGGACTGGGGCGTGCTCGCCTGCAAGGCCGCCGTGTCGGCGGATCTCCTGCCGCAGATCTCGGTGAGCGTGAGCCGGGGCGAGCTCGAAGTGAAGGGGCCCGCCGGCGACGGGTGGACGGTCTTCTTTCTCGTCGACGGCCCCGCCGCGGGAAATCTCAACGCGGAATCGGCGAACGGCCCGCTGCACTTCGAGGGGTTCTCGGGCAGGATCGCTGCCAGCGTGCAGAACGGGCCGCTCAGCTTCCGCGACTGCTCGGCGTCGATCGAGGCCCGCGCCCAGAACGGTCCGATCTCCCTGAAGGGCACGACGGGGGACGTCGACGCGCGCGCCGACAACGGACCGATCTCGGTCTCCGGCGATTCGGGCAACCTCCGGCTGCGGACGTCCAACGGCCCGATCTCCGTGCGCCTCTCGGGCGCCTCGTGGCGGGACGGCCGGCTCGAAGGGCACGCCGTGAACGGACCGGTGACGCTGCACATCCCGGACGGCTACCGGTCGGCGACCCTCGTCGAAAGCTCGGGGCATTCGCCGGTGCGTTGCCGCGCGGCCGCCTGCGACGCGGCGCGGAAGTCCTGGGACGACGATTCGCGGCGCATCGAGTTCGGGTCCGGGACCCCCGTCGTGACCCTCTCGACCGTCAACGGGCCCGTCTCGATCGACTCGGGAACCGGGAGGGGCGAGTGACGCGGAGGGGACCGGTCCTCGCCGCCCTGCTCGTCTGTGCCGGCGCCGCCCTCCCTGCTCCGGCGGAGGGACCGTCCGGTCTCACCAACGCGCGCGCCGAGACGCGGGACGCGTCCTCGGGCCTCGAGCGCGCGTTTCGCGCGGCCGCCGCGTCGGCCTCGCCGGTGTGGATCGGCTACGCGGTGCCTTCGCCGGAAGGACAAGGCCTCTGCTGCGGCGACTCCTGGGATGGAAACGGCTGCTCCGGAACCTGCGCCCTGGAGCCCGGCCGATCTTCGCAGACGTCACAGCGGACTTCCCGGGCAGAGCTGGCGTCCGGCGTGCGCATGCTGGTGTTCCATCGCGCGGAGAAAGGGCGAACGACCCGGCTGCGCCTCTTCTCCGATGCCTGCTCGATCGACGGCGGCGGCATGGCGGTCGTCTGGCTGACCGGGGTCCGGCCGTCGGAGAGCGTGGCCCTTCTGTCGGGAATGGTGGCCGGCGGCCGGGACCGCGAGGACGAAGAATCGAGTGAAGGGCGGCCTTCGCGCGAGGCGCTGACCGCCATCGCCCTGCACGAGGATCCGTCGGCGGACGCGGCGCTCGAGAAATTCGCCCTGCCCCCGACCAGCGAATCCATCCGCAAGAAGGCGATGTTCTGGCTGGGAAACTCGCGAGGCCGGCGCGGATACGAGATCCTGAAGCGTCTCTCGACGGAGGAGCCGAGCGATTCGGTTCGGAAGAACCTCACGTTCGCGCTGTCTCAGAGTCCCGTGCCGGAAGCGGTCTCCACCCTGATCGAGATGGCGAAGCGGGACGAAAGCCCCGGCGTGCGGGGACAGGCGCTTTTCTGGCTGGCGCACAAGGCCGGCCGGCGCGCCGCCGACGCGATCACCGCGGCGATCCGGGACGATCCCGAGACCGAGGTCAAGAAGAAGGCGGTGTTCGCGCTGACACAGCTGCCGGCGGAGGAGTCGACGACCCAGCTGATCCACGTCGCGAAAACCAACCGGAATCCCGCGGTCCGAAAGCAGGCGCTCTTCTGGCTCGGTCAGTCAAAGGACCCTCGGGCGCTCGGCTACATCGAGGAGGTGTTGACGCGTTGAGCGTTGAGCGTTGAGCGGGTAAACGCCCGGATCACGCCGCATTCCCGCCCTTCGCCTTTTTCGCCCTTCGCCCTTCGCCCTTCGCCTTTCGCCTGTCGCCCAGCGCCTCGCCCACGGCTAAGATAGGGCCCAGTGATCCTCGAAGCGGCGCGCCGGGTTCTCCAGATAGAGGCCGATACCGTCCGCGAACAGATCGGCAACCTGGGTCCCGGGTTCGTGCGCGCCGTCGAGGAGATCTCCGCGTCGGCCGGCCGCCTCTGCGTCACCGGGCTCGGAAAATCGGGGCTGATCGGCCAGAAGATCGCCGCCACGCTCGCCTCGACGGGCACCCCGGCGTATTTCCTTCACGCCGCGGAGGCGAGCCACGGCGACCTCGGCATGCTGGTGGCCGGCGATTTCGTTCTCGCCCTCTCCTATTCCGGCGAGACTCCCGAGATCGTGCGGCTCCTCGAGTTCGCGCGCACACGCCACGTGAGGACGATCGCCATGACAGGCACCCCCGGGTCGTCGGTGGCCCGGGCGGCGGACATCGCGATGGCGATCACCGTGTCGCGGGAGGCGTGCCCGTTGAACCTCGCTCCGACGGCTTCGACGACGGCGATGCTGGCAGTCGGCGACGCTCTCGCGATGGCGCTCTCCGAGATGCGGGGCTTCCGCGAGGAGGACTTCGCCGCGCTCCATCCCGGCGGGGACATCGGAAAACGGTTCCTGAAGATCAAGGACCTGATGCGGACGGGCGACCGCGTCCCCAGAGTCGGGACGGAGACGCCGATGGCGGAGACGATCCACGAGATGTCCCGCAAGATGATGGGCATCACCGCTGTCGTGGATCGGGAGGACCGGCTGCTCGGGGTGATCTCCGACGGAGACCTGCGCCGTCTCCTGGAGAAGGACGCCGCGCTGCTCTCGCGCACCGCGGGGACCTGCCTCCATCCCGGCCCGCGGACCATCGGCGGCGAGGAGTTCGCCTCCACCGCGCTCGCCACGATGGAAGCGTCGCGCATCACGTCGCTGTTCGTCGTGGAAGACGGCCGCCTCACCGGCGCCGTCCACCTTCACGACCTTCTCTCCGCGGGAGTCACCGCGTGAGCTCCCGATCGGGCCGCGCCAATCGGACCCTCCCCATCCGCGCGCTCTTCTTCGACGTCGACGGCGTTCTCACAGACGGCCGGATCTATCTCTCGGACGACGGAAACGACTTCCCCGCCGCTCCGCTGACGTGGTCCTGAAGAACCGGGGCGGACGCGGCGCCGTCCGCGAGTTCATCGAGCTCGTCCTGGCGCGCAACCGAAGGCTCGGGCGGCGGGCTGAGAGCCGGGAGCTGGCAGCTGACGGCTAGCTCGCCTCCGTTTCCGTTTCCCTCCTCCGGAAAATCCACGCCACGCCGACGCCGAGCAGGTAGAGCGCCATCATCGGAAAGGCGAACACGCACTGCGTGGCGATGTCGGGCGTCGGCGTGATGACGGCGGCGATGACAAAGATGATCAGGATCGCGTACTTGAACTTCTTCATGAGCCAGCCGGGGGTCACGATTCCCATCCGGGCCAGGAAGAAGATGAAAATCGGGGTCTCGAAACAGATGCCGAGGCCTAGGATGAGCTTGATCGCCGTCGACAGGTACTCGTTGATGGTGATGACCGCGTTGAAGCTCTTCCCGACGCCCACGAGGAATCCGACCACCAGCGGGAACGCCTCGTAGTAGGCGAAGGCGCAGCCCGACAGGAAGAACACGAGTCCAGCGAGAATGAACGGCCAGACGTACCGCCGCTCTCTCCGGTAGAGAGCGGGCGCGACGAAAAGCCAGATCTGCCAGAGAAGCACCGGCGAGGCGAGGATGACGCCGGCGAAGAGGGCGACGCGGAAATACATCAGGAAGGGCTCGGTGAGCGTCGTGTAGGACAGGTTCTGGCCGGGCGGGAGCACGCGCCGGAGCGGCCGGGCGAGAAAGTCGAAGATTTCCTGCGCCCAGCTCCAGCACAAAAGAAAAGCGACGAAGACCGCGATCAGGGAGACGATGAGGCGTTTCCGGAACTCTTCGAGATGGTCGAAGAACCCCATCCGGGGGAGCTCCTCGTCCCCTTCCTCCCGGCGGCCGCTCGAGGGCTCGTCGGTCAAGCGCGCCGCGCCGTGTCAAACAGGAAGGGCCGCCGCGAAGGCTCCGCGGCGGCCGTCGGCCTCGAACTCAAGCGGGATGGATGGGCGACGGGTCGGCGACCGAAGGGGACGGGTCCGCGACGGCGACCGAGGCCGGGTCCGCAGGCAGAGAAGGAACCGTTTCGGCCGCCGGCGGAGAGATCAAACTGTCCTGGATCGAGGAGACGTGGTCCTTGACCGCCGCGACCTCGGCCTTGCTCTGCTCGATCTCGGTCTCGATCGTCTTTTTCAGCTCGTCGGACGCCTTCTTGAACTCGGCCAGCCCCTTTCCGAGGGACTTGCCGATCTCCGGCAGCTTCTTGGGCCCGAACACGAGAAGGGCCACCACGAAGATCAGAATCAACTCGGGCATACCGATGGAGCCGAACATGTTTCCCCCTGCGCAGGCGATTCTAACCCCGCGCCCGACGAGCCGCGGGAATCCCTGGGGATTTGTGAGCCCGCGTGTCAGAATGTTGATCTCCCGAACGGCAGGGGGCAGGAGGTTCGAGTGAGCCAGCCACGGTCTCGAGTACTGGTCTCGATCGCGCTCCTCGGAGCCGCCACCCTTCTCGGGGGGGCTCTCGGAGGCAGGCTGTTCGCGTCTCCCGAGCGCGAAGTTCCTCCCCTGGATGAGTACGCCGACATCCTGACCACCCTCGGGGAATGGTCTCCCGAGCCGGTCGCGCCCGAAAAGTTCGTGTATGCATCGATCCACGGGATGCTCGCCCGGCTCGATCCGCACACGGCGTTTCTCGAACCCGACGAGTACGCCGCGATGCGCGAGAAGCAGCAGGGCTCCTTTTTCGGCCTCGGCATCCAGATCCAGAAGCGGATGGGCAAGATCACGGTCATCGCGCCCATGGAGGGCACTCCCGCCTACAAGATGGGCGTCCGCGCGGGCGACGTGATCACCCACATCGAGGATGAGGAGATCAAGGAAGACGCCTCGACCGACGACGTCGTCAAGAAGCTGCGCGGGCCCAAGGGGACGGCCGTGCGCATCACGATCCGCCGCACCGGTCTCGACGAGCCGCTTCACATGACGATCACCCGAGCGGAGATCCCGACGCTGTCGGTCCCGTACGCGTTCATGTTGAATGCCGACATTGGATACATTCTCCTCCGAGATTTCACGCACACGTCGAGCCGCGAGCTGATCGCCGCGCTCGGGAAGCTCGAGAAGCTCGGCATGAAGCGGCTCGTTCTCGACCTGCGCGGAAATCCCGGCGGCGTCCTCGATCAGGCCGTCGATGTCTCCGACGTCTTCCTCCCGAAGGGCTCGAAGATCGTCTATACGCGCGGACGGACGCCGTCCTCCGCCCAGGACTTCTACGCCCCCGGCGACGGGCTGCACTTCGACCGCCCGCTCGTCGTGCTCATCAACCGCGGTTCCGCCTCCGCTTCCGAGATCGTCGCGGGCGCGATCCAGGACCACGACCGGGGACTGATCGTCGGGCAGAGAAGCTGGGGCAAGGGTCTGGTGCAGAGCGTCTACACCCTCCCCTACGGCGCGGGCCTGGCGCTCACGACGGCGCGCTACTACACGCCCTCCGGCCGATGGATCCAGCGCGACTACAGCGACCTGCTCGCGTACGTGAACCCCGAGGACCCCGACGCCGCGGTCGCGAGCGGCGAGACGGCCGCCGAAGCCCCGCGCACGGCCGGCCAGACGTTCTACACGGAGGCGGGCCGCACCGTTTACGCGGCCGGCGGGATCACCCCCGACGTCGCGATCAAGAGCGGCTTCTCCGAATCCAAGCTCCTTTCGCAGTTCCTCGCACGCAACCTGTTCTTCAATTTCGCGATCGACTACCTTTCCCACCATCCCGACGTGAAACCGAACTTCGAGGTGACCTCGGAGCTGCGCCAGCAGTTCTTCAAGTTCGCCGAGGCGGGCAAGTTCTCGAGCGTCGAGGAGCTCACCCGGCAGTGGGAAGCCGAGCCCAACCGGGGCATCGTGGACCTCGCCATGAGGGTCGAGATCGTCAACGCGAAGTTCGGCCTCGAAGCCGGCCGCAAGGCACAGGCGGAGGGCGACACGCAGCTCCAGAAGGGGCTCGCAATGTTCGACGAGGCCGCGCGGATCGCCGCGCTGCCCAAGAAGCCGGCGCCGGCCCGCGCGGCGCGGCAGGGAAGTTAGCCGTCAGCTCTCGGCTCTCAGCGTCTTCAACGGGCGGCCTCGCGGCCGCCCGTTTTCTTTCCGATCCTCTTGAACCAGCGGTCCCTCCTGATCCGCGCGACACGCGCCCGCTTCCAGGGTGGTGAGGGCCGCCTTGGAGGCACGGCGCATCGCCCTGGCGGATTCCTGAGTGGCTGAGGGCTGATAGCTGATCGCTGACAGCTCCCCCCGAGTGGCCCGTTCTCTGCACCGGAACGGCGCATGGCCTTCCCCGCGGCGCTTCGCGCCAGCACCCGCACCTCTCACGCGGCCCGGACGACTTCCCTGCCCGCAGGCGCCCGGCGTTGCCGGCGCAGGTTCCTCCGGTTCTTTCCAGGCGGATTCCAGGACGAGACGTACCTCGACTGGGAGCGCAACTACAAGTCCGCCGCGCACGAGCGTTGGACGGAGCTTCTCGAGCCGGGCCGCTATCGCTCGCTTCTGAAGGCGCGCCACCCCGACCGCCACATCTTCCTGAAGCCCAACGTGACGCGCATCGCCGCGCAGCGGTACGGGGTGGAATTCGCCTATCGCTCAACGCCGAACCGGGAGACGTACGAGAGCCTCCTTGGATTCGCGGCCCGCGTCCGGCGGGACCTGAAGGACCTGCGGCCGCGCGACATGATCGACCTGCAGTCGTTTTTGTGGGTGCAGGGGTCGGATGAGTACGAGTGAGCCGGGTTGAGCGTTCAGCGTCGGGAAAGACGTGAGAGATTCAGAGTAGAGAGTTGAGAGTTGAGAGTTGAGAAAGTAAGGCCGGCCTCTTGAAAGAGGGGATACTCGGCTCGGCGATTTTTTCCGATTCCCGATTCCCGATCTGGTTGCCGCGGAGTACCGCGGCCGTCTCGCTTCCGCTGGTCGCTCGGCTCCCGCCTCCCGCCCAACAAAAAGCCCCGCCTCGCGGCGGGGCTGAAAGAAGGGGCGAGGGACTCGTCAGTTCTTGATTACCGAATTGTTCAGGACGACGAACTTGCGGCGGCCGATCTCTGTTCGTCTCGGAGCGGCGAAGCCCGGGTTGTCGTAGGCGTAGATCACGAGATCGTGCTCGGTGTCGCTCATGTGCGTCGTGTCGAGCGGGAAGAAGAACCCGACGTCCGGCGTCGGAACGCGGATGTCGTTGTCCGGCACGTCGGGACGGTAGAGCCCGTAAGTCCCGGTCGGCGCGTCCAGGATCGCCAGGACCTGGCCGTCCACGTCGAGCTCGAGCCGGGAGATCCCCCCGTCGAAGTCATACGCCCAGCCGGACACCAGGAACGTCTTGTTGATGAACTGGAACTCGTACGGCGTGTCGACGTATCCGAACGCCGGCCTGTCGGGCTCGAGCGTCGAGAGGTCGCAAAGGACGTCGACGGACATCGCCCCGATCTGGATCACCGTCTGCTCGTCGTCTCCGACCCGCAGTGCAAGCGTGTGCTTTCCGGAGTTGGTGAAGCCGGTGACCTGAGCGCCGCCCGCCGCCGCCGGGATGACCACCTGGAGAAGGCCCGTCGCGGTGTTCTGCTGGAGGGCGAACGCGAAGTTGAACCCCGCGTTGTCGGCATTGACGTACCCGGAGTAGGCGCGCGCGACGTCGGGGCGGTTCACCCCGTAGCAGTTCAGGAGCGCGGTTCCGAGCCGGACGCAGTCGCGCCGGCTGTTGGCGATCGGCTGGCCGTCCAAGAGCAGCTCGACGAAGGCGACCTGGCCCTTGTCCAGCCGGGATCCGGTATCCAGGGCCCAGCCCTTGACGATGTTGCTGAAGAACGAGACCGGCAGCGCGGGGGTCCCCGTCGGGCCCGGCGGGAAGCACGGCGACGGGCAGACGTTCGGCGGCGGGACGACCGTGAACGGGGGCTGGCAGTTGAGCGATGCCTTGTCGAGCGGGAAGTCGATCCGTCCGAAAGGCGCCAGATTGCTGCCGTTGTTGATGACCTGAACCGTCCGGGTGCCGATCACGCGCGCCGTGCCGCCGGAATCCGTGACGCGCACGGAAAACACGTGCACTCCGTTGACGAGCTTCGTCGTGTCGACGTTGGCGACGAAGCCGGAGAAGATCGCAAAAGGCACGTCCGGAAAGGCCGCCGCCACGTCGGGCCGCGTCGTCCCGTAGGTCGCCGTCTGGCCGTTCGCGCCCCCGCTGCGGCCGCGGCCTCCCACGTCGCCGAGCCGTCCGACCGCTCCGGCGACGATCTGTCCGTCGACCAGAAAATCAATGTGGTCGACGCCCTGGTCGTCGAGAGCCCATCCGACGACCGGGTAGGAGCCGTTGGCCCCTTCGACCGCGTTGTCGGTCGGCGTATCGATGTATCCGAACGGAGCCTGGTTGACCGTGTTGTCGACGATCACCGAGACGGGCCCGAGCGTGAAGACGCTCCCGGAGGACTCCGTGACACGGACCCTGATCGAGTGCGTCCCGTTCGACAGCGACCTCGTGTAGAAGGACGTCAGGTACCCCGGCTTCGGCGTCGCGCTGTTCGCGTAGTTCGGGAACGCGTTCAGCACGTCGATTCGGGGAAGGTTCAAGTCCGCCGTGTTCGTCGGGAGGGAATTGCCGTCGACGAAGAGGTCGATGCGGTCGACTTTGTTGAAGTCGAGCACCCATCCGGCGACCCGGACGACCCCGGAGACCCGCTGCCCTGCCGTGGGCTCGTCGATGACTCCGATCGGCTGTGCGCCCGCCGCCACGCACACGAACAGACCGGCAACCGCCAGAAGCGCCAGATGCCTGGGCGCCGTCTTCATTTCGCAAACCTCCCGAAAAAGTAAGAAAAGAATGGGCAAATTTCGACGGAAAGTCAAGTCTTTGAAGATCTTCGCCTCATTTTTTTAGGCAAAAGCCGTTCTGAAATGCTAAAACCTGACGCGACGCCATGCCGCAGCCCCTCTCATCCCGACCGGTTTTTGCTCCGATTCCGGAGCGCGCCACGGCCTCGACTCGACTGCCCCGCGCGACGGGAACCGGGGCGTAGGCCATGCCGGCCTTCTGGAAATCGAGGACGGCGCAGGTCGCGATCTCGCTCCTGCTGGCCGGAATCCTCCTGGCCCTCTTCCTCAGGCAGGTGCGCTTCCGGGAGCTAGGCGCCGCCCTCTCTTCGGTATCCATCGGCTGGCTCGTCCTGTCCACGGCGATCGCGATCTCGACGTTCGCGCTCCGGGCGGTGCGGTGGACCTGGCTCCTCCGCCCCGTCGCGAAGGTCCCTTTTCTCCCCGCCTTTGCGGCGACCTCCGTCGGCTTCGCCGCGAACAATCTTCCCGGCAAAGTGGGAGAGGTCCTGAGGCCCGCTTTCCTCGCCCGATCCCGCCGCCTGCCGTTCTCTCCGCTTCTCGCCTCCATCGTTCTCGAGCGGGTCCTGGACGGTGTCTCCGTCGTCGTCTTTTTCGCCTTCGCGATGGCAGTCGGCCTCCCCCGCTCCGGGGGACTCCGCCAGCTCGCCCTGCCGGCGGTGTTCATGGTCACGGCCGTCGGCGTCGTCGTCTTCGCCGTGTTTGCGCGCGCGAGAACGGAGGCGTTCCTGGAGCTCGTGTGGGCGCGTCTGCCCGAAAAGCTGCAGCCGCGGCTGCGCGCGTTCTCCGGTTCCTTCATCGACGGGTTCGCGACGCTGCGGGACCCGGCCCTCTTCCTGCTCGTCGCGGCCGGATCGCTCGCGATGTGGTTCGTGATCAACGTACAGGTCTCGGTGCTCTTCCGCGCGTTCCATCTCCCGCTCCCGTTCGCGGCCGCGTTCGTGGTCACGACGTTCGCCGTTCTCGGCCTCATGGTTCCGACTCCGGGCGGGCTCGGCTCGTACCACGTGGCGGTCCAGTTCGCGCTGACGTACTTCTACGGGGTCCCCGTCGCCACGGCTTCCGCCGTGGCGCTGCTCGCGCACGCGATCTCCTTCGTTCCGATTACGCTGATCGGTCTCGCGTTCCTCCTTGCGGCGCCTGCGCGGGAGGTGGCGGTTCCAGCGGCCGGCGGGAAAGAGCCCGCGAGCCGGAGCGGCGAAGAGCGCTGACGATGGCCCGAAGCCGTCCCACGCGATACTCTTCTGCCAGATGCGTTGTCCGTTCTGCGGCGGAGGAGACGACCGGGTCGTGGACTCCCGCGAAGGCCGCGATGGGGAGGTCATACGGCGCCGGCGCGAGTGCGTCTCGTGCGGCCGCCGCTTCACGTCCTACGAAACCATCGAGGAAATCCCCTACATGGTCGTGAAGAACGACGGCCGGCGGGAGAGCTTCGACCGGAAGAAGCTTCGAGGGGGCCTGGTCAAGGCGGTCGAAAAGAGGCCGGTGGCGCCGGCGAAGCTCGACGCGATCGTCGACGAGATCGAAACCCGCCTGCACGACTCGGAGGAGCGGGAGATCGCGACGAGCCAGATCGGATCGGTCGTCATGGAGAGGCTGCGGGAGCTAGACAAGGTCGCCTATGTGCGCTTCGCTTCGGTGTACCGCAAGTTCGAGGACGTGGATGAGTTCCTCCACGAGCTGAAGGATCTGATCGGCCGCGCCGAAACGAAGACCTCGGGATAGGAGACACCCGCCCATGAGACGCTCCGGCAAGTTTTACGGACCGATGGTCGAGCTTTCGCGCCTCCAGAGCGAGCTGAACCGTTTGTTCGCGACCTTCGTCGAGAGCAACCAGGGCGGCGCGGCGACGGCGACGTCCTGGGACCCGAACGTGGACGTCATGGACGACGGCCAGAAGCTGCGCATCTTAATCGAGGTGCCGGGCGTCGATGCCGAAGACGTTCGCGTCACCGTGCGGGGACGGGTCCTGACCGTCCGCGGCACCAAGAAGGGCCGCACGCGGTCCCGGGAGGGCATCCGGTTTTTCTGCATGGAGCGCTACTTCGGGGGATTCGTCAAATCCGTCGCTCTCCCGCGTGCGGTCAACACGCACCAGGCGAAAACGCAGCTGAAGGAAGGTCTCCTCGAGATCGTGCTCCCCCACGTCCCCGACCAGAGAGAAAAGGAAACCGAGATCCCCGTGCGCGCCGAAGAAGAGCGGCGGGAATGAGGCGGTCTCTTTGCTGATTTTCAATTGCCGTAACCACCGAATCTCCGACTGAGGACAGAACGGAATTTCTGAACCATGCCTGAAACGGAAGAAAAAGAAGTCGCCGCCGAGAGGGAACACGAGCTTCCCATTCCCGACATCCTCCCCGTCCTCCCTCTGAAGGACGTGGTCGTGTTCCCTTTCATCATTCTCCCGTTGTCGGTTTCGCGGGAGAAGTCCATCACCGCGGTCGACGCGGCCCTCGCGGAGCAGCGGATCATCATGCTCGTCGCCCAGCGCGACGCGCAGAGTGAGACGCCGCGCCCGGAAGAGCTTTTTCCGGTCGGGACGGTCGCCGCGATCATGCGCATGCTGAAGCTGCCCGACGGCCGCATCCGGCTGCTCGTGCAGGGGCTCTCCCGGGCCCGCGTCGATTCCTTTCTCGCCGAAGAGCCCTACCTGAAGGCGAAGATCACGAAGCTCGAGGAGCCTCCGACGCCGAAGGTCCTGCCGCCCGAACAGGAAGCCCTCCTGCGCAGCGTCAAGCAGAACCTGGAAAAATCCGTCTCCCTCGGAAAGAACATCTCGCCGGAGGTCATGGTCATCGCCGCGAACCTCGACGATCCCGCGAGACTCGCGGACCTCGCCGCCTCGAACCTGGACCTGAAGCTCGAGGACGCCCAGAAGGTCCTCGAGTCCACCGACCCGATCGAAAGGCTCCGGCTGGTCAACGACAGCCTGAGCAAAGAAATCACCGTGCTCACGATGCAGCAGGAAATCTCGTCGCAGGCTCGCGGCGAGATGGACAAGTCCCAGCGCGAGTATTACCTCCGGCAGCAGCTTCGCGCGATCCAGCAGGAGCTCGGCGAGGGCGAGGAGATGTCGGAAGACGTCGCGCAGTTCCGGAAGCTCGTGGGCGAGAAGAAGATCCCGCCGGAGGCCGCCACCGAGATCGAGAAGCAGATCAAGCGCCTCGAGCGGAGCCACCCCGATTCCGCCGAGACCGCGATCATCCGCACGTATCTCGACTGGCTGACGGGGCTTCCATGGGGAAACATGTCGGAGGACTCCGCCGACATCGACCGCGCGCGGGAGATTCTCGACGAAGACCACTACGACATCGAGAAGGTCAAGGAACGGATCATCGAGTATCTCGCGGTCCACGCTCTGAAGAAATCGCTCAAGGGCCCGATTCTCTGTTTCGTCGGCCCGCCCGGCGTCGGAAAGACTTCGCTCGGCCGCTCCATCGCCCGGGCGCTCGCGCGCAAGTTCGTGCGCCTGTCCCTCGGCGGCGTCCGCGACGAGGCCGAGATCCGCGGCCACCGGCGCACCTACGTCGGCGCGATGCCCGGCCGCATCGTCCAGGGAATCCACCAGGCGGGGACGTCCAACCCCGTTTTCATGCTCGACGAGATCGACAAGATCGGCGCGGACTATCGCGGCGATCCCTCCTCCGCGCTGCTCGAGGTCCTCGACCCGGAGCAGAACTTTTCCTTCCGCGATCACTACCTCGGCGTTCCGTACGACCTGTCGAAGGTCCTCTTCATCGCCACGGCGAACATCCTGGATCCCATCCAGCCCGCCTTTCTCGACCGTATGGAAGTCATCCGGCTCTCGGGCTACACGCTGGAGGAAAAGCGCGCCATCGCCCGGCGCCACCTGATCCCGAAGCAGCTCGAGGAAAACGGCATCGGCGAGGGCAACCTCGAGTTCACCGACTCGGGGGTCGAAAAGATCATCGAGGCGTACACGCGCGAGGCCGGCCTCCGCAATCTCGAGAGAGAAATCGGCGCCGTCTGCCGCAAGGTCGCCGTTGCCGTCGCGAAGGGCAAGAGCCGCCGCTACCGCGTGACCTCCGCCTCCGTCGAGAAGATGCTGGGCCCCGTGAAGCACTTCGCCGACGAGCTGCTGAAAAAGGACGAGATCGGCGTCGCGACCGGGCTCGCGTGGACGTCCGTCGGCGGAGACATCCTCTTCATCGAGGCGCTCGCCGTGCGCGGGAAGGGCGGCCTGCGCCTGACCGGACAGCTCGGGGACGTGATGAAGGAGTCCGCGCAGGCGGCCATGTCCTACGCGCGCGCCCATGCCGCGGATCTCGGCATCGCCGACGACTTCTTCGAGACTCACGACGTGCACGTCCACGTGCCGGAGGGCTCGATCCCCAAGGACGGCCCCTCGGCCGGGATCACGATGGCGACCGCCATGATTTCCGCGTTCACCCAGAGGCTCGCGCACCGGGACGTCGCCATGACGGGCGAGATCACGCTGCGCGGCGAGGTCCTCCCGATCGGAGGCGTCAAGGAGAAGGTCCTGGCCGCCCGCCAGGCGAACATCAAGACGATCATCCTGCCGCGGCTGAACAAGCGCGACGTCATCCAGGTCAACCCGCGGATCCTCCACGGCATGCAGTTCGAGTACGTGGACAACGTCGATCAGGTGCTCGACATCGCGCTCTTCCCCCGGGAACCGCGCAACACGGCCCCTGCGGCGGGAGCGCCGCGCGACATCCCGGTCGCGGCCTCGACCCGCCCGATCGCGCGCCCGAACCCGTGACGGGACGCCGGCGCCGTCCGGCGGGCGGCTCCGGCACCCTTCATGAATAATGCGCCCGCATGAGGGCGGAAGACCGGTTCGTCGAGCGGCTGCGGGAGATGCTTCCTCCCGACGACGCCATCCTGCTCGGGCCGGGAGACGACGCCGCGGTGCTGCGGCACGCCGGCGGCGACGGCATCGCCACGACCGACATGCTCGTCGAGGGCGTCGATTTCTTTCCCGGCGAGGACCCCGAGCGTCTCGGGAGGAGAGCCGTTTCCGTCAGTCTTTCGGACGCCGCCGCGATGGGCGCGAAGCCGCGCCTGTTTCTTCTCTCCATCGCCGTGCCGGCAGATCGAGACGAGGATTTCGCGCTCGCGGTTTGCCGGGGCGCGATCGCGCGCGGCCGGGAGCACGGCGCCGCGCTCGCGGGAGGTGACCTCTCCCGCGCGCCGTGCGTCTTCGTTTCGGTCACTCTCTGGGGCGACCTCGAGGGCGCGCCCCTGACCCGTTCGGGCGCCCTCCCCGGAGACCTGCTCTACCTGTCGGGAGCGACGGGCCGGGCCGCCGCGGGGCTGCGCCTGGCGCGCGACGGCGTGGCGGAGACCGGGTTTCCCGAGGCGCGGGAGCTCCTCGACGCGTTCCACGACCCCGAGCCGAGAGTGGCCCTGGGCCTCGCGCTGTCCCGCCAGGCGCTCGCGCACGCGGCGATCGACGTCTCCGACGGGCTCGGCACGGACGCGGCGCGCATCGCCTACGCCTCGGCCGTGCGAGTGGTGCTCGAGCGCGAGCGTCTGCCGATCGCGGCTTCCGTTCAGGCCGCCGCGCGCCGCTGCGGCGTCGATCCGATGCCGTGGATCCTGTCCGGCGGAGACGACTACGAGATCCTGTTCGCGGTTCCCGAGGAAGCCGCGGCCTCCGTCGAGACGCTGTCTGATCTGGTGACCGTCACGCGGGTCGGGCGCATCGAGGCCGGATCGGGCGCCGTCCTGCGCGGCGCTTCGGGGGACGCGGACGTCTCCACCCTCGGATACGACCACTTCGAGAGGCCCTCGTGAAGCTGCTGACCACGCGCGCATTTCGGCGCCGGAAGGTTCATCGCTGGAGATGGCGGCGCCGGTGGAAAGTTCTCGTTCTCGATCTTCTCGGCCGGGAGGAATCGCCCGAGAGGGTGGCCGCCGCCATCGGCCTCGGCGTCGCGATCGGGTTCTCCCCGTTCGTCGGCGTTCACTTCGTCCTCGCGCTGGCGCTGGCGTTCCTCTTCCGGTTGAACAAGCTCGATGCCCTCCTCGGGACCCTGACCGGTAACGTGCCCACGTGGGGGGTCGTCTTCCCGCTCGGGTTCAGCCTGGGGCGGGCGATCCTCGGTTACGACCGGCGGATCGTGCCGCGGTTGAACCTGGAGCCGCTCCTGCACAGCGACTTCACCTGGATCTTTCACCCCGTCCACACCCTGCACGTCGTGTTCGGCCACCGGGCGCTCTGGCCGCGATTGCTCTCTTTCGTCGTCGGCACGACGATTCTGGCAGTGGCGCTCGGCCTTCTCGCCGCGCTGATCGCCCTGTCGATCCTGCGCGCCTACCACCGGCGGCATCCGAGGGTCGCGATCCGGGCGGCCAACCGGCGCCGCGCCGTGGACGAAGCGGAGGACGGGAGCCGGGAGCCGGGAAACGGGAGCCGAGCGACCAACGGGAGCGAGACGGCCGCGGTACTCCGCGGTCAACTCGATCGGGAGCCGAGCGACCAACCGGAGCGAGACGGCCGCGGTACTCCGCGGTCAACTGGATCGGAAATCGAAGGAGGAACGAGAGATCGAGATCGGTGACTCTACGCTCCGGACAGCGCACCCTTCGCCCTTCGCCCTTCCCCTTTCGCCTTCTCTTCCAGAACCCGCTCGAACCGCGCGCCGTAGGCGCGGTTTTCCCGCGCCGCCTCTTCCAGGGCACGGAGATCCTCCGCGTCTCCCGAGGCGCGCCACGCCTTCTCCCGCGCGAGCGCCTCCGCAAGGGAGCGCCGGCCCGAGGCGGCCAGCCGGGCGAGGACGCGGTGCGCGCCCACCGCGCGGGGCTCGAGCCTCAGGGCGGCGCGCGCCTCCTGTCTCGCTTCGCCGGGGCGGCCCGCGCGAAGCAGCCAGTCCGCGCGGTCGGCGTGCACCGCCGCCGAACGGGGCCCCAGCTCGAGCGCGCGCTTCCACGCCGCGGCGGCGCCCGGGTCCGGCCGGCGGGACACCACGACCGCCAGCCGGTAGGCGAGCGGCAGGGAATCCGGATTGCTCGCGAGGCCGCGACGGTAGGCCGCCTCCGCCTCCTCGAACCGGCCGCGGGCTTCGAGGACGACGCCGAGCCCGAAGAATCCGTTTTCGTACGTCGGATTCGCCTCGAGAGCGCGGCGGTAGGACGCCTCCGCCGCGGAGAGGAGTCCCAGCTCCTTCTCCGCCCGTCCCTTTCCCGCCCAGGCGTCCCAGTAGTCGCCGTAGATCGAAACGGCCCGCGCATAGTGCGCGAGCGCTTCTTTCGGGCGCCCCGTCTCGACGGCGATGTAGCCCTGGTTGTAGTGGGTCTTCGCGCTTTCGGGGGATGTGTTCACCGAGTTTGCGAAGATCGCCGAGTCGCTCCACCAGACCGGGTTGCGAAGGACGGTGCGGGCGGAAAAGGCGACGGCGATCACGGCCGCCGCCGCCCGGGCTCCAGGCGCGAGGTCGCCGAGCGTCTCCGCGCCGCGGGCGCAGACCGAGGCCAGAGCGAGACACAGGCCCGCGGAGGGAAGGTACGCCGTGCGCTCGCCGAAGATCGTTCCGATCGGGTAGAGAACGTTGGCCGCCGGAAGAAACGCGACCCCGAAGAACAGCACGCCGAGCGCGGCATGGGAGCCTTTCGCCACCCGGCCGACGGCACGCGCGGCGAGGAGGGCGAGAAGCCCGACCGCGGCGAGTCCCGCGAACGATGCGGGGGGGGCGGTCCGGATCGACCAGGCCGATTCGTCCGCGGAGAGATGGAGAGGGAAGAGAGTGCGGCCGGCGTATCTCACGAGGAGGAGGCACGCGTTGACCACCCGCGGCCAGCCCGCGAGCGGGGCGAGAGGATTCTCCACCTCGAAGATTCCGGTCCCCTGCGCGTGGAGGAGCCCGCCGAGGACCCACGACCGGAGGACGAAGGTCCCCGCGAGGACAACGGCGGCTCCGCCGAACACCGGCAGTCCCCGCCGCAGGGAGGCGAGGAGCCTCGCCCCGAGCCCGCCGCGCTCCCGCCAGGCGAGGAGGAGAAACAGAAGGGCCGGAGCGACGGCCGCGCTTTCCTTGGTGAGCACGCCGAGGGCGTAGAGCGCGAGGGCCGCGAGAAGGCGTCCGAAGCGCCGCCACGAACCGGCCAGTCCGAGAGCGACGTGGAGAAACGCGAGCAAAAAGACCGCGCCCAGAGTCTCTCCCCGTCCCACGAGGCTCGTGACCGCCTCGACGTGGATGGGCGCGACGGCAAAGAAAAGCGAGGTGAGCCCCGCCGCGGCCGGAGAGACTCCGACCCGGACGAGCAGAGCGCCCAGGAGCAGGGTCGCGGCGGCGTGCAGCAGGACGTTGACGAGATGAAAGGCTTCGGGCACGCGCCCGTGCACCCACCACTGCGCCGCGTAGGAGAGAAGCAGCACCGGGCGGTAGGCGGTGCCGGACCCGCGGGGGCCGCCGAAATACGGCGTCGCGAAGATCTCTCCGATGCGCGCCGGGGTCCGGATGCGCGGGTTGTCACGGATGACCGCCTTGTCGTCGTAGGTGAACGTCCCTGTCATCCCGTTGGCATAGGCGATCAGACAGACGAGAACGAGCAAAAAAGACCACGCCCTCCGGTCGCGGGGGGACGGGGTCGCGCTCATCGGCGGGCAGTGTACGCGGAGGGAGCTGTCATCTCTCGGCTGTCAGCTCTCAGCTTCGCTCCGCCCCTTCTTCACCTTTCGCCTCTTGGCCAGCGCGCCAGCGCGCCAGCGCCCGGCGCCTCAGTTCGCCCTCCTCCATCGCGCGGTCGCTCCGCCACCTTCAACTCCCTTATCAAATAGAGCAAGGCCTGGCGGGAGAGCTTCAGCTCCCGGGCGGCACGGCTCCGGTTTCCGCCGGCGCGATCGAGCGCTTCCATGATCAGGTCGCGGCGGTGGGCGTCGACGCGCGAGCGGTAGCCGTGCCGCGGATCTCCCGGACGGGCCGATTTCCGCACCGCCTCGGGAAGATGTATCAGCCCTATGCGCCCTCCCTCGGCGAGCGCCGCGGCCTGGCCGATCGCGCTCTGCAGCTCGCGTACGTTGCCGGGCCACGCGTGCGCGAGAAGCGCGGCCGCGGCCTCGGGAGCGAGGTCGACGCCGCCGCAGCCGTACTCTCCGGCCGCCTGCGCCAGAAAATGGCGTGCGAGAAGGAGAACGTCGCGCCCGCGTTCCCGCAGTGGCGGCAGGCGAATGACCGCGACGTGAAGCCTGTAGTAGAGGTCCTCGCGGAAACGGCCGGCATCGACCTCCCGCGGGAGGTCCCGGGACGTCGCCGAGACGACCCGCACGTCGATGCGCCGCGCCTTGTTCTCCCCGACGCGCCGGATGTCGCGGTCCTGGAGCGCGCGAAGGAGCTTCGCCTGTGAAGTCAGGGCCAGATCGCCGATCTCGTCGAAAAAGATCGTTCCGCGCGCCGCCTCTTCGAGCAGGCCGGCGCGGTCGCGGTCCGCACCCGTGAACGCGCCCCGCGCATGCCCGAAGAGCTCACTCTCGAGCAGCGCGGTCGGGATTGCCGAGACGTTGACGGCCACGAAAGGCCCCGGGGCCCGCGGCGACAACGCGTGCACGGCTCGGGCGACCGCCTCCTTTCCCGAACCGGACTCCCCCAGGATGAGCACCGTCATCGCCCGAGGCGCGAATCGCATGAGGCGCCGGTACGGCTCCTCCATCGCGGAATCGCCGGCGACGACTCCGAACCGGCGCCACCCCTCCGAGAAGCCGCTCGTCGCCAGGGCGGGAGCGGGGCGGAACAGCAGAGTCTCGACGACGAGCGCTGCCGCGCGCGCCACGTCGGCCGCCGGCGCGGGAGTCAATCGCAGCGTGTAGGCCTCGTCCCCCGCACGGAGCGACTCGAGACCGGGCGGGTCCGCATCCCGGGCGGGGGCGCCCAGAGAGAGGATCTCTTCGCCGCGGTCGTTGCGGACCGAGAGTCCGGTCAGGCCGAGCGGGAGGTGTCCTTCGGGTGCCTCGCCGGCGAGTCCCAGAGCGACCATTTCGCGAAGCCGGCTCAGGCCGCCGCCGGACGGCTCCGGCCGCGCGAAAGCCCGGTCGGCCAGGGCGGCGCCGCCGCGCGCGCGCAGCAGGCGATCCGCGCGGTCGGCGAGCGGGGCGGGGATCCGCCCGGGAAAAAGCGCATTCCACCTCGCGACCGCCTCCGCCCCGACGTATTCTCCGCGGGCGATCGCATCCGTCGCCGCATCGAGCAACGCGGCGGCGCCCGGTCCCCCGCCCTCGAGACCGTCGATGTCCGCCAGGCGGCGGGCCGCCCGGCGGTCGCTGTCGCAGCGGTCGGGCGGATCGGCCGCGGCCACAGACCAGGCGCGGCGCGCGCCTTCGATGTCCGAGAGGAGGGCGCATCGGTCTCCCTCTTCCAGCCAGAGCTCGCCGATCTCGAGCCTGTCCTCCAGCCGCCCGGCGAGCTCCCGGGCGGCCGCGTTGTCGCGCGCGGCATCCTCCAGGCGCCCGACACGCAGCGCCAGGCGCGCGCGATGGTGGAGCCCGACGAGCAGCCAGGTGCGCTCGCCCTCCCTCCGTGCGCTCTCGAGAAGCGCCTCGATCGAGGTCTCCGCCGAGGCCCAGTCGCAACGGTCGAGCGACGCCTCGATGAGATTGCCCCGCGCAATCCGCCCCAGGTCCTCGCGCCCCGCTCCCGCCGCCAGGGCCGCCGCCTGCTCGAGCAGCGCGGCGCACCGCTCCGGGCGCCCGGCGTGGAAGAGGGTCGCTGCCAGATCGATCGAGAGCCGCGCGCGCTCGACGGGGTCGTCGCGCAGGATCGCCAGCGCTTCCTCGAGGCGCCGGATCGCCGGGTCGAACTCGCGCCGGTCCGCCAGCCCGAGGGCCTCGGCCGCGAGGAGGCGCGCCACGAGCCGCTCGTCGCCGGACTCGCGCGCGATCGGCCAGGAATCCGCGTACACGCGCGACTCCTCTTCGAACCGGCCGGCGCGGGACAACGCGGCGGCGCGCGCGAGCGCGATTTCCAGCCGCGCGGCTGCCGGCAGGGACGCCGAGAAGCTGGCGGCCTCGTCGAGCCGCGCCAGAGCGCGCGCGGTGTCACCCTCGCGGGAAGCGCTCCCCGCCTCGACGATCAGAGCGCGAACCGTCTCCCCGGCAGGCGCTTCGCGATGCGAAGCGAGCCACAGCCGGGCGGCCGCGGACGCCTCGTCTCCGCGGCCCCGGAGCGAGGCAATTTCGGCGAGGCGGAGGCCGGCCGCCCGGCGATCCGCCTCGGGACTCCCCGGCGCCGCGGCAACGGCCTCGAACCTCGACTGCGCGCTCCCCGCGCGTCCGCCCGACAGCTCCCGCTCCCCTTCGAGAGCTTCGAGCCACGGCGGAAGCGGAAGACCCGCCTGTGCCGCCGCGGACGCCAGCCGCGCGGACAGCTCGAGCGGGAGCGCCGGCGGCTCGGCGCACGATCCTGCCCGCAAAGCCGCGGCATCACTCAGGGCATCGCCCGCGGCCCCGGCGCGCAGGAGCCGCTCGATCCGGCGCGAGGGCGCGCTCCCGGCCGCCCGAGCCCAAGCCAGCAGCCACTTCGAGCGCGCGGCGGAATCGACGGGACATCGGCGGTTCCCGGGGGATATCCGTCCCGAGGCATCCCGCGCGAGAAGGCCTTTTCGAAGGAGAGACGCCCGCGTCCTCGCGGCGGCGCGGCCCGGAAAGAGAACGGCGACCTCTTCCGGCGCCGCCGGCTCCTCGAGCGCCTCGATCGCTTCGAGCAGATTCCTCGCCGACGCCGGGAGGTCCGCCGCGGAAGCGGGGCCGGTGACGGCGCGTTCCGCTGTCCCGTCCGGCGGGAGGGATCCGAGACCCGTGGGATCAGACACGTACGCGCCCCATCCTTCGTGCGCGACCATCGCGAAGGCGGCGGAGACGGCGAGAGTCGGGTCCCCGGCCGCCGCCGCGATCTCCGCGAGCTTCTCGGAAAATCGAACGGACGCGCGCAGGGCGCCGCAAGGCACGGCGATCTCGCGCCGCCACGCCTCAGGAGACGCCGGCGGGGGAAGGCGCTCCGGAACGCGGAGGATCTCCGGCGCGCCCGCGACGCACAGCGCGCCGGCCGCAACCGCGGATCTCGACGCGTCACCCCAGGTCTCCATGCCCACGCAGATCCAGGTCCGCGGGCCGCCGGCGGGCCTCGCCTCCTCTTCCTCGCGCAGGAGGCGAACCGCCGCCGCGACGTCCTGAGCGCGCGCGTCGGGCGCCGTGAGAAACACTTTCGGGTCTTTCCCCTCGAGGAGGGCGCGCGCTTTCTCGAGCCGGGCGCGAGAGTCCGATCCCCGCAGGAGAATGCCCGTCGCGCCGACAGTCCGCAGGCGCACCGCCGCGAAGGCGGCGGAGGACAGCACCGGAAATGTGCGAAACGCGCACCCGACCCAGAAATCGCCGCGGCGCCACTCGGCGTCTCCGGCGCGAAGCGCCTCCTCGAGCGCGAGCGCCTGCGGGTCCCGGAGGCGTCCCCGCCGCGCGAACAGCCGTCTGAGAAACGCGGCGAGGGGGACCTTCGACGCTCCCGCCGACGCCGGGCCGAGCCGCACGGCGGACGGCGTTCGCGCGATCGCGAGCCGCGCCGTTCCGTCGACGACCTCCCACGCCGCATCCTCCAGGTCGTCCGCGGAAGCGCGAAAGCTCGCGGCCTCGAGCGTCGAAAAGAAAGCGGCGGCCTGAAGAAAAAGGGCCGCCGCGTGCGCAGCGGAAATCCGACCGTCGGCGATCCGTCGGCGCGGCGGAAGCGTCCGCCACACGAGGAAGTCGCCGCCGTCGCGGCCGTAATCGATCGGGAGGGGAAGCGACGCGTGGTCGAAGGAGAGGAAAGCCCGCCAGCGCTCGCCCGCGTCCGCGAGCGGGAAACGCTCGAGCGTCGCGCCGGCCGCCGCGACGCCGGCGTGGAGCGAGCCCGCGGGCAACGGCTTGTTCATGGGGGTCAGACACCCCAGATTGTCGCGAGCCGCGAGGAGCGTCTCCACGAAAGAGAGGCGACCCCTACCGGCGGCTGAGGGCCTCGAGATCGCGGAAGAACCCGGGGTACGACTTCGCCACGCAATCCGGGTTCTCGATCAGGGCGCGGCCTCGGACGAGGGACAGCAGCCCCGCCGCCATGGCGATGCGGTGGTCTCCGGCGGTCGGCAGAAACGCGAGGCCGGACGAAGAACCGACTCCGCCGCCGTCGACCGTCAGCTCGCCGGCGTCCGCGGTGGCGCCGGCTCCCCCGTGACGCAGCAGGGAAGACAGCGCCTCCAGCCGGTCGCTCTCCTTCCAGCGGAGATGCGCGACGCCTTCGAAGCGGGACCGGCCGGGCGCAAACGCCGCCGCCGCCGCGACCGCCGGAACGGCGTCCGGACATCCGGTCATCCCCGCCGAGACCGGGCTCAGCTTTCCGCGATCCGCGCGCGCGGAGATTTCGTCTTCTCCCGTCGAGATCTCGATCCCCATCGAGGTGAGGATCGGAAGGGCCAGCGCGTCCGCGTCGGCAGACGGCCACGGGAGGCCCGTCAGCCGGACCTCCCCGCCGCAGATCCCCGCTCCCGCCAGGAGCGGGACGGCCGAGGAGAAGTCTCCGGGTGTGTCGTAGCGTTCGGGAGAATGGGCTCCGCGTTCGACGCGCCAAGGCCCCGTGCCGTCGACGCGATGCCCGAAGGCGCGCAGCGACTCGACGGTCATCGCCACGTAGGGCAGAGAGGCTACCGGGCCGGCGGCGGAGACCTCGATCGAGCGCCCCGCGGCGCCCGCGAGAAGAAGGGCCGAAAGAAACTGGCTCGAGCGCGAGGAATCGACCGACACCGGGCCGCCGCCGAGGGTCGTCCCGCGGATCGCGAGGGGCAGACATCCGGCGGCGCCCTCCTCGGCGATGTCGGCCCCGAGGGCGCGCAGCGCTCCGGCGAGCTCCCCCATCGGCCTCTCGGACAGCCGCGCCGACCCGACCACGCGGAACCGCCCGGGCGTCGCCGCGGCGGCGGCGGTGAGGAACCGGGCCGCCGTCCCCGACTCGCCGGCGTCGAGCACCGTCAAGGCGCCTTCGCTGCCCCGGAGAGGGCCGGAAAGAGACAACGCGTCGGCGTGCCGGACGACGCACGCGCCCATCGCCATCAGGCACGCGAGAAGCGCGCGCGTGTCTTCCGACTGCAGAGGCCGCTCGATCCGGACCGGCGTCTCGGAGAGCGCCGCAAGCAGGAGAGCCCGGTTCGTTGCGCTCTTCGAAGAGGGAACCCGGAGCGACCCGCGCAGCTCGCGGGCGGGCGGGAACGCGAGGAAGCTCTTCATCCGGCCGGCCGCGGCTCGGGCTCGGAGATTTCCGCCGCCGTCACGCGGGTAGGGAGACGAGCGACGTGGATCCGTCCTCGGCGACCTCCATCCAGCGGTGCTCGTCGACGAAGGCGGGAAGGATCTCGATTCGCCCGCGGCCCGCGTCCTCGACCCAGGATTTGTGGAAGTGCCCCAGGAGAACGGTGTCGACGCCCTGGGCAAACCGGCGCTCCGCGAACTCGCGGATCATCTCGACGGGCAGCCGCGTCTTGTGCTTGAAGTTCGACCGGTACAGCCGCGCCTCGGTCTTCCAGACGAGACGGTTGCCGGCCGCCTTCGGAATCACGTGCAGCGACGCGCGCGCGAGGGGATTTTTCGAGAGGGCGCGCCAGAAGCGGTATGGCAGGTCCGCCTCGTTTAAGAGATCGCCGTGGGTCAGGAGGAACCGCCGCCCTCCCGCCTCGAACGTCTCCTGGTCGCAGACCTCCCGGAAATGGTGCTCGACGTAGGAGCGGCGCAGGAAGAAATCGCGATTCCCCTCGACGTACGTGACGGGAACATCGCGGGCGGACAGGCGGTCCACCGCGTCCAGAAAGCGGCGGATCGCGACCGTCTCGAATTTCGGATGCGCGATGAAGAAATGGAAGATGTCCCCGAGAAGAGAGATCGCCTTCGCTCCGCGGTCCGCCGCCACGGTCAGGGCGTCTAAGAACGGGCCCTCGTCGCCGGGGCGCCTTCCCACGTGGCAATCCGCGAAAACGGCTCGCATTCCCGGAAGATAGCCCAGAAGGGCGTCAGGGGACTTCGCGGTCGGTTTCGGGGAATTCACGCTTCCCCCGCCTGTTTGTGTTCCGTAGACTGACGTTTTCGCCCCCGTCGCCACCTCCGGAGGGTTTCATGCGCGCGCTCTCGACCGCTCTCGCCGGCCTCCTGTTCGTCGTCGCTCAGCGCGCCGCGGGCGTCGCGCAGATTTCGGCGGCGGACGCCCCCCTGGCGACCCCCCGGCTCCTCCAGCAGCTCGCGAAAACCTCGGAGCCGCTTCCCGTCATCGTCGGGCTCCGCGACGGCACTCCGACGGGCCGGGAGCTCCTGCTCCGGCCGGATCCCGCCGGCGAGAAACGTCGGCAGATCCAGCGCATCGAGGCCCAGCAGACCCTGGCGGACCAGATGCCGCGGGATCAGTTTGCGCCGCGGCACTTCTACGAGAGCTTCTCGCTGATCTCCGGGACGGCCTCCCGGGAAGGCATCCTCGCCCTCTCTCGCCGGCCGGACGTCGCGTGGGTCACGTTCGACGGCAAGAAGCGCGCGCTCCAGGCGTCGCCGCAGGAGGCGCAGGTCCTGATTCGCAGCCACTCCGCCAACGCTCTCGGCTTTTCCGGCGCCGGGTCCTCGATCGCCGTGATCGACACGGGGGTGGACTACACGGTCAGCCAGCTTGGCGGGGGGACCTTCCCGACCGCCAAGGTGATCGGGGGGATGGACTTCGCCGATGGAGACAGCGACCCCGCGGACTGCGAGGGACACGGCACGTCCGTCGCGGCAATCGCCGCCGGCCCCACGGGGGTCGCGCCCGGGGCGAAGATCGTCGCGATCAAGGTCTTCTCGTCGAAAGGCTCGTGCAACGAAGCCGACGACTCCGACATCCTCGCCGGAATCAACTACGCGATCTCGAATCAGGCGCGGTTCGGCATCGTCGTCATCAATCTGAGCCTCGGCGGCGAGTTCGACGACACGCTCACGCACGGGTTCTGCGACGCCGACAATCCCGATTACGCCGTGGCGTTCGACAACGCGAGGGCCACCGGGATCGTCGTCGCCGTCGCCTCGGGAAACGGCGCGCGGTCCAATCAGATCGCCCAGCCCGCCTGCGTCACCTCCGCCTTCTCCGTCGGCGCGGTGTACTCGAGCGCTTTCTCGAGGGTGCGCTGGTCCGACCCGGACGGATGCACGGACTCCCCCGTCACTCCGGACCAGGTCGTCTGCTTCTCCGACTCGAACACCAACCTCTCCATCCTCGCCCCCGGTGCGTTCTGGAACGTGGCGACGAAGGGCGGCGGCGTCGATTCGACCTTCGCGGGGACGTCGGCGTCGACGCCGGCCGTCGCGGGCGCCGTGGCGGTGGTGCATCAGGCGCGCCCGGACCTCTCGCCGGTGGGCATCATGAGCCTGCTGCGCGCGACGGGGAAGCCGGTCACGGATACGCGCAACGGGATCGTGACGCCGCGCCTCGACGTGCTCGCCGCGGTTCAGCAGGCGGCCGTGAAGATCGCCACGTATGGAGGGCCGGTCGTCGCGATCCCGGACGGCACGGGGTCCGCAACCGTCACCGTCACGACGTCCGGATTCACGGGAACGCTCGGGACCGTCCAGGCCTGGGTGGAAATCGACCACCCGGAGCCGGCGCAGCTCCGCGTCACCCTGACCGGGCCCGACGGCACCACGGTCCTCCTGTCGGAGCGAGCAGGCGCGAGCCAGCAGCCGATCAACGCCTTCTACGGCAAGACCGACGCGGCCGCGCAATCGCTCGACCGGTTCGCCGGGAAGCCGGGGAACGGGATCTGGACCCTTCGCGTGGAGGACCTCGTGACAGGCACTGCCGGGCGCATCCGCAACTTCGCCGTGCAGCTCGTCAACGCCCTCGCCCCGTGCGCGCCCGGCCCGAACGTGCTGTGCCTGAACGCGAGCCGGTTCCAGGTGAGCGTGGCCTGGCAGGTGCCCACGCAGGGGACGGGCGGGAACGGCACGGCGGTGCCCCTCACCTCCGACACGGGTTACTTCTGGTTCTTCAGCGCCAACAACATTGAGCTGATGCTGAAGGTCGTCGACGGCCGCCCGCTGAACGGAAAGTTCTGGGTGTTCTACGGCGCCCTGACCGACGTCCAGTACACGATCACCGTGACCGACACGATGACGGGAAGCGAGAAGACGTATTTCAGCCCGCAGGGGAGGCCGGTCAGCCAGGCGGACACGAACGCGTTCTAGCCGTCGGCTGTCAGCTGTCGGCTCTCGATTCCCGGTTCTCGTTTTTTCAGTCCGGCTCCGCGACGCCGCCCGGCGTCTGTGTGCGGTCCCGTGCTGGCGGCTCGATTCTCTGGACCTGACAGGCCTCGGCTTCGATAAAATCCGCCGCAATGGCGGAAGGAGCTCCGGTTTCGAAGCCCTCCGGGGTTCTGCGGCCCTGGCAGAGGCTTCTCTACCGGCTGCTTCTCATCCCTCTCGGTCTCATCGCGGCCAACGCGATCTACCTCTTCGCGTTCACGCGCGACACGTCGTTCTTCTACGCGATGCTCCTTCTCCACCTCGTGCTCGGCGTGCTCGTCGCGATCCCGTTCTTCGTCTTCGCGGTGACCCACGCGCGCCGGATGATCCGGATGTGGAACAAGCGCGCGAAGTACGCGGGCCTCTCGATCTTCGCGCTGGCGACGGTCTGCGTGGCGTCCGGCGTCTTCATGACGTTCAAGGGGGCGACGCTCAACAACCGGGCGATCTGGCTCGCGCACGTGCTGTCGGTTCCCCTGGCCCTGGTGGCGTTCATCCTTCACCGCCGCGCCGCAGTTCACAAACTGCAGTTCAAACGGCTGTTCGCCTGGGGCGGCGCGGTCGCCGCGTTTCTGGCCGCCATGGCGGTCGTCGCGCATCTCGAGAAACCGCCGAAGCGGATCGTGAACCGGAACGGCGACACCGTCTTCTTCCCCGCCTCTTCCGAGACCTTCGACCAGGGGCTTCTCGACGGGAAGAAGCTGGCCGCCAACGACTACTGCAAGTCGTGCCATCCGGACTCGTTTCACCAGTGGGAGCGGTCGGCGCACCGCTTCTCGTCCTTCAACAATCCCTTCTACCGGAAGAGCGTCGAGCTGATGGCGGACCGCGTCGGGCGCGAGCGCACCAAGTGGTGCTCGGGGTGCCACGATCCGGTCGTGCTTTTCACCGGGCAGATGGGCGCCGCCACGCAGGCGAAGTTCTCCTACGACTCGTGGGAGGCGCAGCAGGGCCTGACGTGCATGTCCTGCCACTCGATCACCGAAGTGAAGGACGTGAAGGGCAACGGTTCGTACGTCATCGAAGAGTCCAAGCAGTATCCGTTCGCGTTCTCGAAAAACAAGACGCTGCAGGCGGTGAACCAGCTGCTCATCCGGATGGAGCCCTCGCTCCACCGCAAGACGTTCTTGAAGCCCGTCATGAGGACCCCGGAGTTCTGTTCGAGCTGCCACAAGGTGGCCTTGATCCCGGCGTTGAACTCCTACCGGTGGATGCGGGGGCAGAACCACTACGACAGCTGGTACGACTCGGGCGTCTCGGGGCGCGCCGTGCGCTCCTTCTACGATCCGCCGGCGGCCAGGGCGTGCCGGGACTGCCACCTCCCGCCCTACCGGTCGGATGAGTTCGGAAACAAAAACGGACAGCTCCACGACCACCTCTTTCCCGCGGCGAACACGGCCCTGCCGTTCATCCGGGGCGATCGCCAGACGGAGCAGAAGATCCGCGAGTTCCTTCAGAACAAAGTGCTGACCGTGGATCTCTTCGCGATCCGCCGCGGGGAGGAGAGGCTGGTTCTCGGGGCGGACCCGATCCGCGTCAGGCCGGGGGAGACTCTGGAGATCGAGGCCGTCGTTCGCACGCGCGGGGTCGGCCACCCCTATACCAACGGGACGGCGGACTCGAACGAGACATGGGTCTCACTCGAAGGCCGGTCCGGCGGCACGGCTTTCTTCCGATCCGGCGTGCTCGACGCGTCCGGGCGCGTGGACCCCGCCGCGGACCGCCTGTCCCAGGTCGTGATCGATCACGGCGGAGGCCACATGGACCGCCGTCAGCCCGAGGACATCCACGTCACCCTCTACAACAACGGGATCGGGCCCGGCGCCGCCCGCGTCGTGCACTATCGGATGAGGGTCCCCGAGGACGCCCGCCGCTTCGTCGAGCTGTCGGCCGGCGCCCACTATCGGAAGTTCTCCCGTGATTACACGACCTTCTCGCTCGGCGCCGCTCACCCTTCGCTGCCCGTCACGACGCTCGCGAGCGACACCGTGCGGATTCCGGTCGCGGCCGGCGAGGTCCCGGCCGGCGGGACGCCGCGCGGCAACCCGGACAAGCTCTGGCAGCGCTGGAACGACTACGGCATCGGCCTCTTTCTCCAGGGCGACTATCGCGGCGCCGCCCGAGCATGGACGCGCGTCGCGGAGCTCGCCCCCGACAAGCCCGACGGTCCCTTGAATCGCGCGCGCGCCGAGATCGCCGAAGGCCGCCTGGCGGATGCGCGCGCGTCTCTCGGCCTCTCCGAGAAGATCCGCCCGGGCTGGCCCAAGACCGCGTTCTTCCGGGCGACGCTCGAGAAGGACGAAGGACGGCTTCCCGAGGCGGAGCGGGACCTTCGGACGGTCCTGGCGAAATTCCCCCTCGACCGGGTCGCGTGGAACAACCTGGGCTCGGTCCTCTGGCTCGCGGGCCGCTACCCTGACGCGGCGGAGGCCTACGGGAAGACCCTCGCGATCGACTCCGAGGACGTGAACGCCCACTACAACCTGATGCGAATCTACCGCGCGCAGGGAGACCGCGGGCGGGCGGCCTTCCACGAGCGCGAGTACCGGAAGTTCAAGGAGGACGAGACGGGGCGCGCCGTCGCCGCGGACTTCCGGCGCGCCAACCCGTGGGCGAACCGGGAGTCGCTTCCGATCCACGTGCACGAGGAGTCCGAGCCGCCCGAAGCGGCGGTGCCCGCCTGGGTCGCGGAAATGGGGAGAAAGGGCTATCAGACGGACGGGGGATATCTGACGCGCGCCCACCCGCCGATTCTTCGAGATGCTCCGGACCGGACGGCGCGCGGAGGAGCGCCCGCGCTGCCCGCGCGACGGTCGGCGCCGTGAGGGAAACGGGAAACGGGAGCCGAGCGACCAACGGGAGCGAGACGGCCGCGGTACTCCGCGGTCAACTAGATCGGGAATCGAAAGAAAAATTTTGGGCGTCCCCTGCGTTCCCAGTCTTTTCGCCCAGCGCCCAGCGCATGAGAGCTGACAGCTGAGACCCGGCAGCTGACCCTTTGAAGCGCCCACATCGCTTGATTCTGCTGATGGCGGCTGCCCTGCTCGCGGGAGCGATGGCCTGCCGCCGCCCCGAAAAGCCGGGAGCCGCCGCACCTCCGCCGGCGAAGCCCACTCCCGCGGCGGCGCTCCGGTTCGATGAGAAGGCGCAGGCGATCGGCATCGACTTCGTTCACATCAACGGGGCGCGGGGCCAGAAATGGATGCCGGAGACGATGGGCGGCGGCGTCGCCGTTCTCGACTACGACGGCGACGGGCGGCCCGACCTTCTCTTCGTGTCCGGCGCCTGGTGGCCGGGAGATCCCCGCGCGGCCTCGCAGAAAAGCTCGCTCGCGCTTTACCACAACGAGGGCAACGGCCCCGACGGTCTCCCGCGCTTCCGGGACGCGACGCGGGAGGCCGGCCTCCGGAGAACGTTCCAGGGGATGGGGGCGGCCGTCGGCGACTACGACAATGACGGCCGGCCGGACGTGTACGTGACCGCGGTCGGCCGCAATTTCCTTTTTCACAATGCCGGCGGCCGGTTCGAAGAGGTCTCGGGGAAGGCCCGCGTTCGAGATTCCGGGTGGGGCACGTCCGCCGTCTGGCTCGACTACGACGGAGACGGCCTGCTCGACCTCTTCGTCTGCCGGTACGTGGACTGGTCGCCCAAGACGGACCTCTTCTGCACACTCGACGGAAAGACCAAGTCGTACTGCACCCCGGAGCGATACCCGGGCACGTCGTCGCACCTCTACCGCAATCTGGGCAACGGGTGTTTCGAAGACGTGACCCGGAAGGCGGGTCTCTGGAACGTAAACCAGAAGGCCCTGGGCGCCGCCGCCTGGGACGTCAACGGCGACGGGAGGCCGGACCTCTTCGTCTCGAACGACACCGCGCCGAACAACCTCTATCGGAACCGAGGCGACGGGACCTTCGAAGACGTCGCGGTGGAAGCCGGAGTCGCGGTCGATGAAGCGGGGCGGTCGCGCGGGTCGATGGGCGCGGCGTGGGGAGACACCCGGAACGGAAAGGGCGCCACGCTCGCCGTCGGAAACTTTTCCAACGAGCTTAAATCGCTCTACTGGACCGAGACCGGGGACGTTTTCCTGGACGAGTCGCCGCGCAGCGGCGTCGGATCGAGCTCGCTGCTCTCGCTCACGTTCGGCCTCTTCTTCTTCGACGCGGACCTCGACGGCCGGCTCGACCTCTTTCTCGCCAACGGCCACGTCGAGCCGAGCGTGCAGGAGGTCCAGAAGACCGTGACCTACCGTCAGGCGCCGGTCCTCTACCGCAACCTCGGTGACAACCGGTTCGCCGCGGCGACGGGCGGCGACCTCGCGACGCCGATCGTGGGTCGCGGTGCGGTCTACGCGGACCTCGACGGCGACGGAGACCTCGACATCGTCGTCGTCGAGAACGGTGGGCCGGCACGGGTATTCGTGAACCGGCTCGACCGTCCCGACGAGAGCGTGCGCGTGCGGCTCGTCGGGACCGACCGGTCCAATCGGGATGCGATCGGAGCGCGCGTGACCGCCCGCATCGGATCGCGCAGTCTCACCTCCCAGGTCAGCGGCGGCGAGTCCTACCTTTCCGCGCCCGAGAAGACGCTCACCTTCGGGCTCGGTGGAGCGCGCCGTATCGACTCCCTCGAGATCCGCTGGCCCGACGGGCGCCGGGAGACCCTGGGCACCCTGGCCGGCGGAACCCTCCGGACCGTCACGGAGGGTTCCGGCGCGGCGCCCGCGCCGTCCCCGCCCCGCTGAGCGCCCCGAATCCCTTCACCGCGGCGGCGGCGCGGAACGGGCCGGGCCCGGAGACGCCGGAAGAGCCAGCGCCACCGGGGGACGGCCCTTTTCGATCCGATAGACCTTTCGCGCCGGGATTCCCGTGAGCTTCTGTTTTTCTCCGCCCGGCCACGTGATCTCGATCTCGTCCACCACTTCCGCGGCGCCGAGCCCGAAATGCAGATCGGTCAGCGAGCCCGACGCATAGGAGGGCGACGGGTAGAACTCCCGCGTCGACGATCGCCCGCCCGCCGTGACGCGCACTTTCGTGCCGAGGACCGGCCGGCCATCGCGGCTCACCCGAGGCTCGATTCGCACCCATGAGTGGCGGCTGCCCACCACGTTCTCGAACAGCCTCGAGGGCCCCGCCAGATCCATGACGAACAGGTCGAGATCGCCGTCGCCGTCGACGTCGGCGACCGCGCTGCCGCGGGCCGCCATCTTCAGCCGCCCGAGATCGCCGGACGCCGCCCACTCCTCGAACTTTCCGCCGCCGAGATTTTTCAGCAGCACCGCCTTCTGCGTGTAGGCGGAATCCCCCGCCTCGACGTATTTCGCCTTGCCGCTCTTGTAATGCCCCACGCTGCGAACGATCTTCGGAGCGAGGTGACCGCCGACGGCGTAGAGGTCGGGCCACCCGTCGTTGTCGAAATCCGCGAAGTGGGTGCCCCAGCGCACGAAGGGCTCGCCGATCCCCGCGGCCCCCGCCGCGGCGCCCGCATCCTCGAAGAGAGCGCCTTCGACGTTCCGGTAAAGGCTGTTGGGCTCGCCCCCGAAATTCGTAACGAAGAGACTCGGGCGCCCCGCGCCGAACGGATCGCCGACGGCGACGCCCATCCCCGCGCGGGGCCGCGGCCCGAGGATCCCGGCACCCGTTTCGGCGGTCGTCTCCTCGAACGTGCCGTTGCCCTTGTTCCGGAAGAGCCGGTTGGACACACGGTCGTTCACGAAGAAAAGGTCGGGAAGCCCGTCGCCGTCGTAGTCGAGCACGGCGATGCCGAGCGTCTTGGTCTCCTCCGGATTCATCGCGAGCCCGGCGGCGGCGGTCACGTCCCGGAAATGCCGGTCCCCCTCGTTGCGATACAGGTGCGAGGGCTGCCCGCGGTAGTCCTCGGGAACCCTCAGCTGAAACTGCGGCTGAGCCGCTTCCCACTCGGGCGTCGAATCGAGATAGTTGCCGACGACGACGTCCAGCCGGCCGTCCCCGTCGTAGTCGACGAACGCGGCTCCGATCGAAAAGAGAGGGTCTTCGAGGCCGGTCGACTTTCCCTCTTCGAAGGTTCCGTCGCCCCGGTTCCAGTAGACCGTGTTGGGGCCCACGTTCGTGAGGTAGAGGTCGAGCCGGCCGTCGCCGTCCAGGTCCGCCCAGTAAGCGCCCATCCCGAGGCCGCACGCATGGATGCCCGAGCGGGCGGTCGCGTCTTCGAAACGGCCGCCGCCAAGGTTGCGGTAGAGCCGGCCGCAGGAAGCCTCGTTCGGCTTGCCCCAGTGCGGAATCGAGCCGGTGACGTAGAGATCGGGTAGCCCGTCCCCGTCGTAATCGCCGAAGGCGCAGCCGCCGATCATGGTGGCGATCATCTTCAGCCGCCGCATGTCGGCGGAGACGCGGAAGTCGATGCCGGACGAGCGGGTGACGTCGCGGAAGACGGGCTCGGCCGGTCCGCCCGGCGCGGCCGCGAGGATGAACCCCACCGCGAGAAAGGCGGCCGCCGCCAGGAGAAACCCTTTCACCGACCTCCTCCCTTTTCCGCTACGGAACGAAGGCGAACCGAGTCCCGGAACTCGTCCGGCCCGCCCGGACGCGTCAGCCACTGATCCCGGAAGCGCCGCATCCCCTCCGAATCCGCGGGCGCCTGAGCGGTTCCGTAGAGGCCGTCGTCCATGCCGTGGAACGGAAGCGGCTCCACCGTCTGTCCGGCGACCGTGTTTTTGTCGGCGTCCTTGTCCCATCCATCCAGGACCAGGAGCCAGTCGCGCACCCAGCCCTCCGGCGGCGGCGGAATCGCGCGAGCGTCGAACTCGAGCCGGACCGCGTCGCCGCTTTTCAGCACGACGTACCGGTCATCTGCCGCCTCCAGCAGCGCGCGCACGTCGCCGAACCGCGTGTACATCCCGACCATGTCCGCCCAGCGCGGCGTCTTCTCGACGTCGTCGTGCACGAAAACCTGCGGCCCGTCGGGCGTCTCGCGCGTCATCCGCGAGAAGCCGCGGAAGGAAAGATCGGCGCGGAGCAGCGGCGCCTCCGTCCGCCGCGTCGGCGCGGGCGCGTCGTCGACCGTGTACGCGATGCGGTCCCAGTAGATCGCCAGATTGGTGCGGATGCGCACGCGCGGATCGCGGCGGTCGAGGACTGACGAGAGGTCCACCGGCATCGTCTTGGTCTTCCCCGCGGGATAGCCCATCGCGGCAATCGCCGTCTTCCATCCGCCCCGGCCGTCGGGAATCTGAAGCTCGGGACCGGCCGGCCGGACCCCGCCTCCCTGCGACACCGACACGTTGATCGACGTATCGGCGTAGAAGATCCAGCCCGTCAGGTACAGCATCACGGTCCGCGCCTGCCGGGCCGCCGGCAACTCGAGCAGGAGGTCGTGCGGGGCGACGATTCCCTGGTAGCGGGTGGGCGCGAAGCCCGCGAGATGCCGCCCGTCCTGGCGCGCGATCTCGTCCGTGCGGTCGCGCCCGGCCTCGTCGGTCGCCCTCGGAGTCAGCGGGTCACGAAGCTCCACCGCTTCCCGTCGAACGCATAAACGAACGGGCACGAGCCCTTCAGCTGCTGGACTTCCCGGACCACGGTCTTCGCCGCCGGCGCGAGCGCGTTCTGCGGGACCCCATTCGTCCAGACCACGCGGAGGACGTCCGGCCTCCGGGCCCCGCCGAGTCCGATCCGCGTCACCGCGCGGGCGGCCGTTCGGAACGCGTAGAGCGTCCCCGCCTTGATCTCGATCTCGGAGCCGAACCCGAGCCGGTTCACTTTCGCGGACCCCGTCGGAAGGCCCTCGAGCGCGACGTCGATCCAGGCGTTGGAGTTGCCTCCGTCGTTCTCCAGCAGGATCGCCCCGCCTTCCGGGGTGACGAGCGCGAGGTCGAGGTCCCCATCCCCGTCGGCGTCGACGGCCTCGGCATCGATCGCGGGAGGAAAATTCCCTTCCACCCGATGGAATGCGCCCGCCCCGTCGTTGCGAAAGAGACCGGAACCGCGCTTCGAGGAGAGGAAGAGATCGAGAGCCCCGTCGTTGTCGAAATCGAACAGCAGGGCTCGTCCGCCGGCCGGGATCTCCCGCGCCGGGAGAAAAGTGCCGTCGCCCCGGTTCAGCGCCACCCAGGCCGCCGTCTCGGTCGTCCAGACCAGATCGGGGCGCCCGTCCGCGTTCAGGTCCCCGGAGGCGAGCGCCAGGATTGCTCCCGAGCGCGGCAGGCCCGCCTCGCGCTCGCCGAAGCGGCCGCCGCGGAGGTTGTCGAGGAGAGCCAGCCCCCCGGCCGCGCGCGCGATGACGATGTCGGGGTCTCCATCGCGGTCGAAGTCGGCGACGGCGGCAACCCGCGAGGCGGTGCCGGCCGGCAGCCCCGCGCCGGCGTCCGTCCACGTCTGATCGAGGTTGTTGCGAAGGAGGTGGTCTCCGCGGGCGGCGCACACGTACAGGTCGAGGTCGCCGTCCGAGTCGTAGTCGATCGGCAGGATCCGCTCCCCCGCGGCGATCGGGACCCGCCGGAACGCGGCCTTGTCCGCGCTCCACAGCGCTCCGGGCGTAGCGAGGTCGAGCGCGCCCGAGTTCTGGACGTCCGCGACGGCGAGATCGAGCGCCCCGCCGGATCCCGGGAGCGCGGCGCCGGAGCGGTACCCCTCCCGCGCGGCCGCGAGGACGATCCCGCCGCCCGTGAGGAAGGCCAGGTCTCGGGCATCCTTTCCCGCGGCGCGGACGGCCGAGACTCCCTTCAGAGCGGAGAGGCCCGGGAGCCGCTTCTCGGCGAAGCGGACGGGGATCGGCTTCGGCCGCGCGCGGAGGCGGGAGGCGAGCTCCGGCGAGAAGTCTTCCAGGGGAATCCCGAGGACTCCGGGATCCACCTCGTGCCTCGCCTGCTGATAGCGCGGAAGACCCCGCAGCAGGTTCTCGAGAAGGCGCACCTTGATCCCGGCCGCCGCGCGGTCGCCCGACTCGAGCGCCGCCTTCGCCTCGGCAACGGCGCGGTCGAGGCGCGCCTCCCGGTTCTCCAGAAGGGGCGCGAGGCGATCGAGGGCGGCCAGCGCCCGGGCGCTGTCGCCGGACTCGCGTTCGAGGTCGATCGACCGCACGAGAAGGAACAGATTCCCGGGCGCCTGCCCGAGCGCGGCGTCGATCGCCCGCCGCGCGCGGCCGGGATCGGCCGACGCGCCCGCCGAGAGCAGACGCGCGGCGTTCCAGCGGGACGGGAGATCGCGCGGATTCGCCGCGGCCGCCTTCTCGAAGGCCGCGACTGCGGCCGCCGTTTCGCCCGCCGCCTCCGCCCGGATGCCCTCCAGGGCGAGGACGCGCGCGTCGCCGGGCGCCAGGCGCAGGGCCTCGGCCATCAGAGCCTTCGCCGCGGCGGGGTCCCTGGCGCGCAGGGCCGCGACCGCGCCGTTCGCCCACCCGAGAGGCTCCGCGGCTGCGAGGCGCCGGAGCGAGTCAAAACGCGCCTTCGCCTGGGGAAGGTCGCCCTCTTCGAGGCTCGCGAGGCCGACATTTTTCTCCGATTCGAGCCGCGCCGCATCGGCGTCGGAAGGCGCCGGAGTCGCGAGGAGGAGAGCGAAGGAGACGAGAAGCCCGACGAGCACGGCGTTCAGGGAAGGTTCAGCGTCGAGCGTCGAGCGTTGAGAGTCGAGCCCTCGAGAGCCGCCTCTCTTCCTCCCGGGCCCGGGCGTTCACGGCGAGGTCGTTTCGAGAGTGCGCTGGATCGCTTCGGCGATGCCCAGGTAAGACGCCGTCACCGGAGACGACGGCTCCCCCGCCACGATGGGGCGCCCGGAATCGCCGCCGATCGCCACCTTCGGGTCGAGCGGGATCTCGCCGAGGAAAGGAACGCGCAGCTGCTTCGCCGTTTTTTCGCCCCCGCCGTGCTTGAAGATCTCCTCCCGATGGCCGCACTTCGGGCAGATGAAATACGACATGTTCTCGATGATCCCGAGGACGGGCACGTTGACCTTCTGAAACATCGCGAGCCCCTTGCGCGCATCGATCAACGACACGTCCTGAGGCGTCGTCACGATGACCGCGCCCGAGAGATGGATCTTCTGGGTCAGCGTGAGCTGCGCGTCTCCGGTGCCGGGAGGAAGGTCGATCAGGAGAAAATCGAGATGGCCCCAAGCGACGTCCTGAAGAAACTGTTCGACGGCCTTCATCACCATCGGCCCGCGCCAGATGACCGGCTGATCGACGTCCATCAGGAAGCCGAGCGACATCACCTTGACCCCGTAGCGTTCGATGGGGACGATCTGGTTCTCCGGGTTGATGAAGGGTTTTTCGTCGATTCCCATCATCATCTGCTGCGAAGGGCCGTAGATGTCCGAGTCCATGAGCCCGACCCGGAGGCCGAGCTTCGCTAAGGCCAGCGCGAGGTTGGCGGCCACCGTGGACTTGCCGACGCCTCCCTTTCCCGACGCGACCGCGACCTTGAATCGCACGTCCCGCAGGAGGGCCGGGTCGGCGGGAGCGACTCCGGCGGCGCCCCGGGGAGCGGCCATCGAAGGCGGCTGCACGGACATGCGGACCGTGACGGCGTTGACTCCGGGGAGCGAGCGGAGCTTCTCCTTCGCGTCGCGCTCGATCTCCTCCGCGGCGCGGGGAGACTCGGTCGTGATCTCCAGCCGGAAGGAGACGTTTCCGCCTCCGACGGCCAGATCCTTGACGAAGCCGAAAGACACGATGTCGCGCGAGAGCCCCGGGAACTTGACGGTCCGGAGAGTCTCGAGAACCTTTTCTTCCGTCAGCTCCGTGGTCGGCGGCATGGGTCTCCCGCGGTCACTTTTATCACGCGTCCCGCTCCCGGGCCGCCGCGGCTTCTTCGCGAAGCGACGACACCGCGGCGCGGATCGCGGCGGTCAGCGGCGCGCGGTCTTTCGTCTCGAGCCCCGCGGATTCGATCCGGTCTCCGACGGCGAGAACGATCCGGCCCGGGCTCGGGAGGAGCGATTCGCGGGAGAGGACCTGCCGGGTTCCCGAGATCGCCACCGGGAGAAGGGGGCGGGCGGAACGAAGCGCCAGAACTGCCGCGCCTTTCTTGAACGGCAGCAGCTCCCCGGTTCGGGTCCGCGTTTCCTCCGGGAAGATCACGACGGAGCGGCCGCTCTCGAGCCGGGCGAGGGCCGCATCGAGCGTCGATGCGCTCCTCGCGCGATCTCCGCGGTCCACGGGCACGAATCCGGCCGCTCGGATGGACCACCCGAGCACCGGAATGCTGAAGACGCTTCTCTTTGCGAGGAAGCGGACCTGGAAAGGAACGTGGGCGAGGAGAACGAGGATATCCGCGAGGCTCTCATGGTTGGCGACCAGGACGACGGGCGAAGGCCCGCGGAGGCGCTCCGGCCGCAGGACCCGGACGGAGACCCCCGAGAAGGCGAGGATGGCCCGGGCCCACCCGCGGGCGAACCGCAGGAACCAGTCGCCCCGCGGCGGGACGAAGGCGGCCAGGATCGCCGGGATCCCGAAGAGGAGCGTCGCCAAGGAAATCCCGAGCCAGACGAGCACGGCGCGCAGCATCCGCATCGGAGAACGGATCCTAGCCCGGATGGGCGGCGCGCGGCACCGGGAGCGCCGCGCGCGCCCGGCGCGGCCGAAGTCGTCGCCCCTCCGAGGTTTACGCACGGGCGCCGGCGGCATACAATCCCGCCGGATGCCAGCGCCACAACCGTCCGCGACCGCCTTTTTCTACCGGAACTTCCGGTGGCTCCGGTTCGTCGACCGGTTCGGGCGGCGCGGCCAGTCCGTCGTCGAGTACGTGGGGGGTCTGACCCAGCTGGCCGGCCAGACGATCGTGGGAGCGGTCAGCCGCCCTTTCTACGCCTCCGAACTCCTGCACCAGATGGACGAGATCGGGGTCAAATCCGTGTCCATCACCGGGATCACGGCCCTCTTCACGGGCATGGTCCTGGCGCTGCAGACGGCCTATTCGCTGGCCGCGTTCGGCGGAAAGCTGTTCGTGGGACGCGTCGTCTCCCTTTCGCTGGTCCGCGAGCTCGGGCCGGTGCTCACAGCCCTCATGGTCGGCGGGCGAGTCGGGTCGGGGATCACGGCGGAGCTCGGCTCGATGACCGTGACGGAGCAAGTGGATGCGCTGCGCGCCATGGCGATCTCACCCGTGCGGAGGCTCGTCGTTCCCCGCGTCCTGGCGACGCTCTTCATGATGCCGGTGCTGGCGGCTCTCGCCGACGTCCTCGGGATCCTGGGCGGCCTCGGAATTGCGATCGTCGAGCTGCAGATGACCACCCAGGACTACCTGACCAGCATCTGGAACCAGCTCCAGATCTCGGACATCATGAGCGGGCTGGCCAAGACGTTCTTCTTCGGGTTCGAGATCGCCCTCATCGGCTGCTGGAACGGCCTCCGGACCGAAGGAGGCGCGGCCGCCGTCGGAATCGCGACGACGCGCACCGTGGTGTTCGCGTCGATCTGCGTGTTGATCTCCGATTTCTTCCTGACCAAGCTCTTTCTGTCGCTGTGACCGCATGAGCACTCCGGCACCCTCCGCGCGCGACAGAGGCGCCGCTCTTCCCGGCGGGGAAACCGTCGTCCAGTTCCTCGACGTCTGGAAGCGATACGGCGCGCGGGAGATCCTGGCCGGCGTGAACCTCAGCGTCTTTCGCGGAGAGGTGCTCTGCATCCTGGGCCCGTCCGGCACAGGCAAGAGCGTCGCCCTGCGGCACATCAACGGCCTGACGAAGCCGGACAGCGGCGACGTGCGCGTCTTCGGCGAGTCGGTCGTTCCCCTGAGCGAGGAGGCCCTCTCTCCGATCCGTCGGCGCCTCGCGATGCTGTTTCAGGGCGGCGCGCTCTTCGACTCGATGAACGTCGAGCAGAACATCGCGTTTCCTCTGAAGGAGCACACGCAGAAGACCCCGAAGGAGATCGCGGAGCTCGTCGCCGAAAAGCTGCAGCTCGTCGGGCTCCCGGGGACCCAGAAGAAGATGCCGTCCGAGCTCTCCGGCGGGATGAAGAAACGAATCGCGCTCGCCCGCTCGATCGCGCTCGAGCCCGAGATCATTCTCTATGACGAGCCCACGACCGGCCTCGACCCTCTCACCTCGGAGAAGATCGCGCAGCTGATCGTCGACATCAATCTGCGGATTCGGACCACGTCCGTCGTCGTGACGCACGATATCGTCGCCGCGAGAACGGTCGCGGACCGTCTGGCTTTCCTCCACCAGGGCCGCTTCCAGTTCGTGGGGACGTTCGACGAGGCGGCTCGCGGGGCGCACCCGGTGCTCTCCGAATACTTCCGATCCATGGGATTCCCCTGCGGCACGGGAGCGTTCCCCGCCGTGGGAGGAGGAACGTAATTGGTCAACGAGCCTCAGGTCGGCCGCCGGTTCCGCGTCGGGATCGTCGTTCTCATCGCGCTCGTGGCGCTGATGGCGGGGATCCTCATGGTCGGCCGCCGCGCGAATCTGTTCCGCAAAAAGTTCCCTTACGAGACGCGGTTCGATTCCGCCGCGGGGCTCGTGGCGGGCAATCCCGTCCGCCTGAATGGAGTCACGGTCGGCAACGTGATCGAGGTCGTGCTCTCTCCCGACCCGGCGGATCAGACCGTCAAAGTCCACTACGACGTCGACCGGCGAGCGGCGCCGCGGCTGCGGCAGGGCACTCGCGCGTCGATCAAGACGATCGGGCTTCTCGGCGACAAGTACGTCGATCTCGCAGGAGGCACGGCGCAGGAGCCGGAGGTGCCGATCAACGGCACGATTCCTCCCGCGCCGGGAGCGGGCATCGAGAAGCTTCTCGAAGGAGGCGGCGACCTGCTCACGGACCTTTCGGGCATCGCGCGGTCGCTCAAGAACATTCTCGGCCGCACGGAGCAGGGCAAGGGCTTTCTGGGCGCGCTGACGACGGACAGCCCCGAAAGCGCGCGGCTCGAGAGCGGCCTCCAGACCACATTGAACTCCCTGAACTCCATTCTCAAAAAAGTCGACTCCGGCCGGGGGCTCGTCGGGAAGCTGCTCGTCGATGAGAAATACGGCCGTGAGACGGGCGATTCCCTGCGGGGAGCGATCCGCTCGGTGCAGGGAGTCTTCGCGAAGATCGACGAGGGGATGCGCTCCAACTCCGGCGCCATTCCCGCGCTCCTGTCGGACCCCGAAGGCAAGAAAAAAGTCTACGCCCTCGTCGACAATCTCTCGAACGCGGCGGTGTCGCTGGCGCAGGTGACCGCTCAGCTCGAGAAGGGGAACGGCGCGCTCCCGCTGCTCCTGCATGACGAGCGCTTCGGCCGCGAGTTCACGAACAACCTGCGGAATTTCTCGAAGCGCCTCGATTCGATCGGGCGCAAGCTCGACGAGGGCGAGGGAACGGCCGGAAAGCTCATCAACGATCCCGCCATCTTCGACGCCGCGAACGACCTCGTCGTGGGAGTCCACGAATCGAAGCTTCTCCGGTGGCTGGTCCGCGACCGGCAGAAGTCCGGGATTCGGAGGAGGTACGACCAGGGGCAGCGCCGGGCGGGAGCGGCATCGGACGACGGCGCGGAGGCGGCCGTTCCGGATCCGCCGCCCGGGGCCTCGACGCCGACGCCGACGCCTCCCGGGACTCCTCGTCCGAAGTGAAGATCCTCATCACGGGCGGGGCCGGCTTCATCGGCTCTCATGTCGCGGATCGACGGCTCGCCCGGGGCGATCGCGTCGTCGTGCTCGACGACTTCAACGACTTCTACGATCCCTCCCTCAAGCGGAAAAACGTCGCTCCGCACGCCGGAAATCCGAATTACCGCCTCGTCGAAGCGGACATCCGGGACCGGGACGCCGTCTTCCGCGTGTTCCGTGAAGAGACGCCCGACGCGGTCGTGCACCTCGCGGCGCGCGCCGGTGTGCGCCCGTCCCTCCTCCAGCCCGTGCTGTACGAGGAAGTGAATTGCGTCGGGACGCTGCACCTCCTCGATGCGGCCGTGGTTCACGGACGGCCGCGATTCGTGTTCGCCTCTTCGTCGTCCGTCTACGGGATCAACGCGAAGGTCCCGTTCTCGGAGGAAGACCCGATCGACCGGCCGATCTCTCCCTACGCGACCACGAAACGGGCGGGGGAGCTCCACGTCTTCACGGCGCATCACATCCACGGCCTCGAGGCGGTCTGCCTGCGCTTCTTCACGGTCTACGGCCCCCGGCAGCGGCCGGAGATGGCGATCGCCCGCTTCATCCGCTCGATCGACCGCGGGGACCCGATCCCTTTCTACGGCGACGGCGAATCCCTTCGCGACTACACCTACGTCGACGACATCGCCGACGGCGTCGAGGCGGCGATCGAAGGACCTCCGGGATTCGACATCATCAACCTCGGCGGCTCGCGGCCGATCACCCTGAGCCGCCTGGTCGGCGAAATCGAGCGCGCGCTCGGGAAGACCGCGAAACTCGAACGCCATCCGGACCAGCCGGGCGACGTTCCGGTGACGTATGCGGCTGTCGAGAAGGCGGAGCGTCTCCTGAATTTCCACGCCCGCGTCCCCCTTGAAGAGGGAATCCGGAGGAGCGTCGAATGGTATCGAACTCACGGATCGGGACCCTGAGCCGATGAACATCTGCATGGTGGGGACGGGCTACGTCGGACTCGTCACGGGCGCGTGTCTTGCGGATTTCGGAATGAACGTGACCTGCGTCGACAAGGACGAAGCGAAAGTCGCGGCGCTCCAGCGCGGCGAGATTCCGATCTACGAGCCCGGGCTCGAGGAGATCGTGGCGAAGAACGAGCGCGCCGGTCGCCTGAAGTTCACGACGGATCTCAAGTCCGCGATCGAGAGCTCTCTCGCCATCTTCATCGCCGTGGGCACGCCGCCGCGGCCGGACGGGTCGCCCGACCTCACCTTCGTCCGGCAGGTCGCCGAGGCCGTCGCCGCGCACATGAACGGCTACAAGGTGGTCGTGACGAAGTCGACCGTCCCGACCGGAACCGGAAAGATGATCGAGCAGATCATGCGCGACAACGACGGGAAGCACGACTTCTCGATCGTGTCGAACCCGGAGTTTCTACGCGAGGGCTCCGCGATCGCCGACTTCCTGCGGCCAGATCGCATCGTGATCGGCGCCTCCGACCGGCGCGCGGTCGAGGTGATGCAGGAGATCTACTCGCCGCTGTACCTGATCGAGACGCCCTTCCTCATCACGGACGTCGCCTCGGCGGAACTCATCAAGTACGCGTCGAACGGCTTTCTGGCCGTCAAGATCTCCTTCATCAACGAGATCGCACGCCTGTGCGAGCTGATGAACGCGGACGTGCACGACGTCGCGCGCGGGATGGGTCTCGACAAGCGGATCGGCGGCAAGTTCCTGCACCCGGGTCCGGGATTCGGGGGATCCTGCTTTCCCAAGGACACCTCGGCCGCCGCGGACCTCGCCCGGCAGCATGGATACGAGTTCCGGATCATCGAGGCGACGATGCAGGTCAACCGCGAGACGAAGGCGCGGATGGTCGAGAAGATCGAGCGAGCCGCGGGCCCGCTCGCGGGGCGTACGGCGGCGGTGCTCGGCCTCTCCTTCAAGCCGGAGACCGACGACATCCGGGAATCGCCCGCGATCTCGGTCGTCGAGGGCCTGGTTAAAGCGGGGGCGAAGATCCGCGCCTTCGACCCGGCGGCGATGGAGAACGCGCGGGCGCTCTTTCCCGACATCCACTACGCGACCGACGCCTACGACTGCGCGGCCGGGGCCGACTTCCTCGTCCTCGCGACCGAATGGAACGAGTTCCGCGCCCTCGACCTGCCGAGGCTCGCCCGGGCCATGAAGTCCCGGACGATCATCGACCTCAGAAACGTCTACGAGCCGAAGGCGATGAGGGAGGCCGGATGGAACTACACCGGAGTGGGACGGGGATGAGCCCAGGCGGGAGGCGGGAGGCGGGAGGCGGGAGGCGAAGGACGGAGACTTTCCCTCCTGTCCCCCGCCGCCTCCCCCCTCCCGGCGGGTTCCGCTGATGCGCGTCGTCGTCACGGGC
>JAIVJS010000012.1:18876-101637 GCA_020199905.1 Acidobacteriota bacterium | reverse complement strand
GCGCGGGTCCGGCTCGGCGACGATCGGGTCGTCCGGGAACGGATCTTCCGGGTCCATCACGAAGCGGCGCCCTCTTCCGCCTGCACGAGCGCGTCGAACGGCTCCTTGCGCGTTGCCCGGTTGTAGGCGGCGCGGGGCTCGATCAGCCCTTCGTTGACCATCGCGAGGAGCGACGTGTCGAGCAGCTGCATGCCGGAGGCGGAGCCCGTCTGCATGGCGGTCGGCAGCTGGAACGTCTTGCCTTCGCGGATGAGCCCCGCCACGTTCGGCGTGTTCCGCAGGACCTCGTACGCCGCGATCCGCCCCGAGCCGTCGCGCCGTGGCAGAAGCGTCTGCGAGATCACCGCCTTCAGGGAGTCCGAGATCATCATCCGGATCTGCCCCTGCTGCTCGGGAGGAAAGGCGTTGATGATCCGGTCGACCGTCGACGCGGCGGTCGTCGTGTGAAGGGTGCCGAGGACCAGGTGTCCGGTCTCCGAGGCCGTGATCGCGAGCGAGATCGTCTCGAGGTCGCGCATCTCCCCGACCAGGATGACGTCGGGGTCCTCGCGCAGCGACTGGCGGAGCGCCTTCGCGAAGGACTTCGAGTGCGCCGGGATCTCCCGCTGGTTGACGAGAGACTCCTTGTTCGTGTGGACGTACTCGATCGGATCCTCGATGGTCAGGATGTGGGACCTCTCCGTCTCGTTGATCCGATCCACGAGGGCGGCGAGCGTGGTCGTCTTCCCGCAGCCCGCCGGCCCGGTGACCAGGACGAGCCCCTGGCTGTAGGTCGTGATCTCCCGGAGGTTCTCCGGAAACCCGATGTCGGAGAGCGACGGGATCTCGAGCGGAACGAGACGGAAGACCGCGTTCATGCCCTTGCGCTGGTAGAAGACGTTCGTGCGGAAGCGCCCCAGCTCGGCGTCCTTGTAGCAGAAGTCGAGCTGCCGCGCGGAGAGGAGATCCGCCCAGGATCGCCCGACGATCGGCGGGATCCAGTCCGCCATCTGCTCGTCGGTCGTCTCGGCCAGCGGAAGAGGCTGGAGCCGCCCGATCGAGCGCAGGTGGGGCCGGGTGCCGGCGGCCAGATGCAGGTCGGACGCGCCCACCGCGCGCGCGTGCGCGAGGAGATCGCGCAGCGTCGGGTTCGGGTTCTCGCGGAAATTGATTTCCGGGAAGCTCTTCGACGCCGCGACCTGCGCCTCGTAATAGGGAAGGTTGCCCGCGCGCGCCGCGATGATGCGCTGGGCTTTCTCCTGGACGAGGGGGTCGGTGACCATGCGTGCGATCTGCTCGAGAAGCGGCCCGACGCGGGGATCCGCGATCTTCCAGAAAGCCTCGAGAATCTCGAGCCGGAGGTCCGTCGCGCCGCGCTTGAAGGCGTCGAGCAGTCCGGGGAGGGCCTGCGGGGCCCCCCACGCTCCGAGCGCCGAAGCGGCCGACAGGTCCGATTCCGGGTCGGTCAGCATCCGGAGGAGCGGCGCCAGTCCCCGCGGATCGCGCATCTCCGCGAGGGCCTGCGCCGCGCGGTCGCGCAGCCACCAGTCCGAGCCTTCCAGAAACAGGATGCAGTGCGGAACGACTTCCGGCGTCCGCAGGTTGATCGCGATGGACGACGCGAGAGCGGCGACTCCCCGGTCCGGGTCGTCGTCTCTGTCGAGGAATGCCTGAATGAACTCGGGCCCGAGCTCTCTCAGGCCCTCGATCGCGCGGTCTCGGGCGGGACCGTAGTTGTCGCGAAACCCCTTCAGGAAGGCGTCGGCGACTCGCGCCGGGTTCTGAGTCTCCAGGATCTTGATTGCGAGGTGACGGACCTTCGGGTTCGCGTCGGTTAAGAGCGGGAGGATGTACTCGTTGAAGCGCGGATCAGCGCCCTGGCCCGCGAGGGCGGCGCTCAGCAGGGGAGCGAGCGCGGCGAGAGCGGCTTCCTGCACCCGGGCGGAGTCCGCGTTGCAGCGCACGAGCAGCGGGGCGATGTTGGCTTCCTCGGGAAACTTCGCAAGGTACTGGATGGCGCGGAACCGGATTTCCTCGTCGTCGTGAACCAGCGCCTTGCGGGCCAGCACGACGCTCCTTTTCGAAGGCGTGGCCTCGACGATCGCGAAGGCCTTGCGGCGCACGACGGGCGACGTCGAGGACAGCGCGGGGACGATGCTGTCGAGGACAGGCTCCGAGGGGTTGCGCTTCAGCCAGTCGAGCGCGATCAGGACGACCCCGGGGTCGGCGCTGGCGAGGAGGGTCGGAACGTGCTTCGGGAACGAGGAGCCGGCGAGCTCTTCGACCGACGTGCCGATGTTGCGGCGCGCGGCGTCGCCGTGCGCCGTCAGATAGGGATACATGGCCGTCGAGGCTTCCTCGAACGGGAATCGCTGAAGGATCGAGATGGCGGCCTTCCGGACGGGCCCCTCGTTCTCCGCGGCCATCCAGGCGACGTCCTCCGCCTCGAGGCCCGCCTGGGCGGCGATCTTCCGCAGCAGGTCCTCCCGCTCGCCGTCGCTCTTCCATCCGTGAGCGCGCACGCGGGCGAGCAGAGCCCGCGCCTCGGGAGGCGCCGATCGCCGCTTCTTTGACCACATGGAGGTTTCGAAAGTGTAACCGGTCCGGGGGAGGGCGCCCGAGCGCCGGAGGAAGGAAGCCGGGCGCCGGACGGGGAAAAGCCGATGGGCGTGCACGACCGCCCGGCCCCCGGGGGAGGAAGGACGAAGGACGGTGAGGCGCAGAGATGAGCCTGTCTCCGGCGGCCGCCTCTGTGACGCCCCGCGCCGACACCGCCCGGCGTCCCACCTTTTCGAGCGCCCAATCTCTTCGTCCGGCCGCTACCGAAAGTGACGTTTTATGGTCGGTTCCGAGGTGTTCCCCGTCCGCTCTCAACTCGCAACTCACTGTTACCAATGCCCTTGTCTCTCGCCAGCGGCCCGGGCACGGGAATCGCTCATAAATCGCACGAATGCTCCGCAGACAGGCAGATCCATGGGAAGGAGACGGTTCTCCCGCGCGCGGTTTCACCGCGGTCGAGCTCGTCGTCGTCCTGGCGATCGTCGGCATCGTGGCCGCCGTGGCCATCCCCGCCCTCAGCCGCACGCTCCGCCGCAGCCAGTTCCGGAGCGCGGCGCGCGAAATCCAGACGAGCCTGCTCGCCGCGCGGATGCGCGCCGTCCGGCGGAACCTTCCGGCGAGCGTCCTCGTCGTCCCGGCGTCCGCGTCGGCGCCGAGCCACGTCTTGCAGACGATCGAAGCCGACACGCCCGCTCCGACTCCGACCCCGCAGCCGTCAGCGCAGCACGCGATCTCTTCGGGGTCGCTCGTTTTCCTGACGCTCCCGGCCTCCAACAAGATCACATTCGACGGAAACGGCCGGCGGATCGCTCCCGCCGGCGCGGCGGCGGCGGACATCGTCGTCGAAGGCCCGACGGGCGCCGGCGACCGAAACCAGATCACGATCCGCACGTCCCCGACCGGGCGCGTCGAGGTCGTGACGCCCGCGGTGTGGCAGTGATCCGGATGAACTTCGCGATGCGGAAGGCGAATGCCGAGGCCGGCCTGACCCTGGTCGAGATGATCATCGCGATCGCGATTCTGGGCTTCATCCTGCTCGGCATCGCGCCGCTGTTCGTCGCGAGTGTCAAGTCGAACTATTCGGCGAGCGAGTACACCAGCATCAACGTGATCGCGCGCGACCGGCTGGAGCAGCTGATGAACCTGCCGTTCCTGGATCCGCAGCTCACTCCGGGAGTCAAGGTCAACGACCTGCCCCCGAAGCTGCCGGATCCGGTCACCGGCCTTCCGCCCGCCTCCGGCGGCGTCGCCAACCCGTTCCGGATCACCTACCAGGTCATCCAGTACCAGGTGCCGGCCGCGGACGTCGCCACAGTCCCCAATGGCGCGGCGTTTACCCCGACGCGGATCACGGTCGCCGGGCAGCCCTATCAGTACAAACGCGTCGACGTCACCGTGACGGCCGGGACCGGCCCCATGGGCATCGGGGCCAGGAGCGCGCGAGTCAGCGGATTCCTGGCGAGCCCGGCGCCCACGGCCGCCGCTTTTGCGTCGGTCGCGGACACGTGCGCCGTCGGCGCGGCGGCGCCCTGCCCATGACCTCTCGCCGCTTCGACGGGAACGAGCGCGGATTCACGCTGATCGAGATGATCATCGTGGTCTTCCTGCTGGCGATCGCCATGCTCGGGATCCTCGCCGTGTTCGATGCCAGCGCCCGGATCAACAAGGGGGAGCAGGAAGTGGCGGACGCGCAGGGCGCCGTTCGCTACGGGATCTACCAGATGACCCGCGCCGTCCGCATGGCCGGCTCGGGCGGTCTCTTCGTGACGCAGGCCGTGTTGAACGCGGCGGATCCGCAGATGGGAGGCGTCAACGAGGGCACCGCCGGACGGGGGTTCGACAACGTGATCGGCGCGACGGTCACGGATGTCAACGGAAACAACCTTCCCGTGCGCGACGGGACGGACATGATCGAGGTCCGCGGCGTCATCAACTCCCCGCTCATCGGATTCGATCTGGACAAGGCGGCGTCCGGGTGCGGCACCTGCAACGCGGTGAACGTGCTGAAGGCCAAGGCCATCACCGGCGATCCGCTGATCGGCACCCACGTCAACAACGACGTCGCGCAGCGCCCTCAGTTCGCGGCCATCGACGCGTACACTCTCGGCGCGGCCGCGGGCAGCCCGCGCTACGTCTTCGTGAGCGGAAGCGACGACATCCACGAGGGCTGCTCCGTTCCCTTCGGACCGCAGCGATACCCCCAGCCCACCTACAACGTCGGGGTGATCACCGCCCCGACGACGCTCGCCGCGTTGAACTCTTTCGGGAACGTCAACTTTACCGACGCCACGGCGGAGGAGTTCGGCACGGAGACGCCGGCCGAAGCCGCCGTCGGTCCGACGCCGATCAATACCGCGGTGCGGCGCGTCGGGATCCTGGACGATCTGATCTTCTTCATCGACAACTCGGACCCGGCCCACCCGGCGCTCGCGCAGGGAATCCGCCGCGGAGCGCGGTTCGAAGTCGAGAGGCTGGCGGACGACGTCGAGGACATGCAGATCGCGTACGGAGTCGACGCCAACGACGACGATGCGGTTCGCCGCACGGTCGCCAACGTGGCCGTCACGGACACCGACCGGAACGTCTCGACGCAGGCCAACGGCGACGAGTGGTCGCCCAACATCCCGGGCGAGGCCAACCTCGTCCCCACGGCCTTCATCCGGCCGCCGATCCCGCCCGGGACTCCGCCCGCGTTCGCGCACGCCGGAATTCTCGTGGCGCATTGCCCGCGCCTCCACGGCGTGATGATCTCGCTGGTCGCCAAGTCCAAGGACCCGGACCCGCGATTCATTTCGCCGTCCGCCCTCGGTTTCCGCACCATGAATTCGCCCGGCACTCCGTTGACCGCGGCGGCGTATCCGACGCTGCCGGGCGAGCCGCACTTCCGGCGGCGCGTCCAGACTCTGAAGATCAACCTTCGTAACTACGCGTTTCCGGGATGAGGCCGCTCATGAGACTCGCGACATCCGCCCGCAGGCGCATCGTCCCCCGCCGCTGCTCCGCCGGACCCGTTTCGGCGGGCCGGCCGGGAGAGCGCGGCGCCGCGCTCGTGATCGCCATCCTGGTTCTCGCGATCCTGACGGTCGTCGGAATCGCCCTGATGCTCGTCACGAGCACCGAGTCGCGGATCGCCGCCAATGAGTGGTCGGTCAACCGCGCGTTCTACGCGTCTGACGCCGGGATCCGCTGGGCGTCCGCCGAAATGACGAGCCCGCGGGTCTTCCTCGTCCGTCCCGAGTTCACCGCGTCTCCCTTCGGGAGCGTTCTGTTTCGTATGCCCAGCCACCGCAACGGGGCCACCTTCTTTTCCGGGGATCCAACAGAGTCCGACATCCAGGTCCGGGTGCAGACGCCGAGCCTCGTGGGCCGGCGCCCCTACCGCGGGGGAAAACTGAACGAGGGAGCGGAGAAAGCGCAGTTCATGTGGGCATACGAAGTGCGGACGACGGGCGGCGAGAACGACGCGTTTCTGCAGTACTCGAAGGCGCTGGTGGCCGACATAGAGGTCGGTCCGCGGCCCGCGAGGGCGCAATGAGCCATCCGGAACGGCGGCTCTTCTCCCTGGTGCGCCTGTCGGCGCTGGCGCGGCGCCACCGGGTCGGCGTGGCGATGCTGCTGCTCTTCGTGACCGCGTCTCCGGCGCTCCCGGACGACCGGCAGCTTCTCCAGGCCAACTCGGGCTCCGCGACGGACGTGCTCGTCATCCTCGACTCCTCCGGCTCGATGAACCGGGAGTTCACCGACACGTTCGAGCTGCCCGCGTACATGGACGACTTCCTGTATCCGCAGGGCACCGCGCTCGGGACCAATGGCTCCAAGATCGGCGTGGCCAAGAGCGTGCTCCGCCAGGTGCTCTCGACCACTCTGAACGTGAACTGGGCCTTCGCGTATTACCGCAACCCCAATCAGACGTTCGGCGCCGCGCAGACCGGCCCCGTCGGGCAGGCGGTCGGCGGCGCGCACAACAAGAACGACAAACTCGAGAACGGCGGCGTCGAGTGGCTTTACTTCGCCGACGCCGTGACCGACGCCGGCGGGACGACCATCGACACGGTCGACAACGTCTTCAACCCGGCCGGCGTGTGGAACTACCCGGACATCTCCCAGGGCCGGTTCCTGCAGTTCGGGCACAAGGTGATGCATCCCTACGCGAAGTACACGACCAACGAGAACTTCGACACGCGGCTGCCCTACGACACGGCGGTCGGGCTCCCGTCGGCCGGCGAGCCTTCCCCCGGGAAGTTCCGCGGCGCCTTTGGTCCGAAGGGCCTGAACCAGGGCACGGTCATCTACCGGAGCCCCGCCCGACCCGGATCCGAGCTGCGGATGCACGTCGTGTCCGGGAACTACAGCGACACGAGCCTGATCGTCCAGATCGACGAGTACGCGCCGGCGCCGACCCCCACGGCGACACCGACGGACACGCCGACGTTCACGCCGACGAACACGCCGACCAACACGGCGACTCCGACGGCGACGGCGACCCCCACGAGCACGTCCACGCCGACGTCGACGCCCACTTTCACCTCGACCAACACGCCGACGCGGACGAATACGCCGACTCAGACCAGGACGGCGACATCGACCCCGACCGCGACCCAGACGCCGACCGCCACGCAGACGTTCACCGCGACGAGCACGCGGACGCCGACGAGCACGCGGACGCCGACGAACACTCGGACGATCACGCCGACTTTCACCAACACGCCGACGGCGACTCAGACCTTTACCGCGACGAACACGCCGACCATCACGCAGACCTTTACGAAGACGAGCACGCCGACGAACACGGCGACCTTCACGAACACCCCGACAGCCACCAACACGCCGACGATCACGCCGACGTTCACGAAGACCAACACGCCGACGATCACGCCGACGTTCACGCGCACCGCGACTTACACCAGCACCCCGACGGGCACTCAGACGCCGACGATCACGCCGACCTTCACGAACACGCGGACGTCTACTCCGACCCCCACCGCAACGAGAACCGCCACGCCGACCATCACGCCGACGTTCACGCGGACGCCGACGAATACGCAGACGCCCACGAACACGCCGACGGCGACCAACACGGCGACCCCGACCATCACCCCGACGTTCACGGTGACGCCCACCGCGACGGCGACGGCGACGTTCACTCAGACGCCGACGGTCACTCCGACCTCGACGCCGACTCAGACTTCGACGAACACGCCGACGTTCACCGTGACCAACACGCCGACCCGGACGCCCACGGCCACGGCGACCTCGACATCCACGCCGACGTTCACGCAGACGCCGCTCCCCCCGACCTCGACCCCGACGTCCACGCCGACGTTCACGCCGACCGCGACCCGGACCCGGACGCCGACCGGCACCCCGACGACCACGCGGACCATCACGCCGACGCCCGCCCCGCTGCCCTTCGGCCAGATGCCCGTGGCGAGCGCGATGCCGGCGGTCGGAAACTGGGTTACGAGCGCCCTCCGCGGTCTTCTCGCCATGGCGCCTCCGCCGCAGGCCGCCCCGCCCGGAGTTCCCTGCCCCGGCGTTCCGCAGGCACTCTTCGCCAGCCCGCCCGCGGCGCCCCTCCTGTGCGGCCCGTGCCTGTACGACGCGACGAAGACCTGCTCTTTCGTGGACCAGGACGGGGATGGGTTGCCGGACGGCGATCCTCTGCCCCTGCAGTACCGCGGCTTCGACGATCCCCAGGCCGACCCGGCCGCCGGCCTGGTCCTGACCCGCACCACGTACGTCCGCTACATCCGGGGGGACCTGTATGACCTGCCCCCGGTCTACAACACGACGGTCGACGACGTCCTGTTCGGCAATCCCCGGTGGGGCTCGTCTCCGACCGACGGAGACGCCGACTCGGTGGACGACATCTCGCCGATCGCGGATCGCCACAACCAGGGCGCCTATGCCGCCGGTCCGAATACCGATGGCCCGCAGCGGGACCAGCAGTTCCCGAACGACGCCATGGCGGAAGTGTCCTGTCCCTTCCCGCCCCTCGCCATCCCGTGCGACGTCTACTCGACCGACTGCGGCGGCATCGCGCTCTACAACAGCGCCAAGCCGACGAACCCCTTGTACGACCCCTATCCGGGCGGTTTCGGCGACCCCCCGAGCCAGGCGAGCTGGCCGGTCATTCCGTTCCCGCGCGACTGGAACCCGTTCAAGGCCAGCGATGCCGACAGCACGTCGGCGATCAAGCGCCTGCTGCGATTCACGACGTCGATCGTGAGCTACGACTCGTCGCAGACGCACATGCAGGAGTACACGCTGGAAGAAGACGCCCGCAACGTGGTCGTCACCGCCCCCGGCACGCCGCTCGCGGGAGCCTTGAAGGACGCCTACAACTACTTCGTCAACAGCGTCTTTCCGCAGACCGACGATCCGGCGATCAATTGCCGCAACTACATCGTGGTGCTCGTGACGGACGGGCTCGACGAATGCTACTCGAACCCGTGCGTGGGCGGCCCGACGGGGCTCGGCCCCTCCAAAGACCTCGGCGTCGTGACTCTGCCGGAGAACCCGGCCGGCGCCCGGGCCCTCGCCCGCGCGGCCGACCCGAGCATCCGGGTGACGGGCGTCCCGGTGTTCGTCGTCGCCATGAACACCAACCCGAGCGACCCCCGGTTGAGGTGCATCGCGGACAACAGCGGCGGGCAGGTCTTCGCCGCGAGCGACCGCGCCAGCCTCGTGACGGCGCTCCAGAGCATCCTCGAGTTCAAGCGGACGGCGAACTTCATCGCCGCTCCGGCCTTGCCGGCGTTTGCCGGCGGGCTCGCCGACACCGCTCAGCTCGGCGCGGTCATCCCGAGTCACGGAAACATCGACGGGTCGGCCTCCCAGTGGTCCATCTGGAACGGATCGCTGAAGGCGTTCCGCCTGGACCTGAACGGCAAGATCCCCGTCGTGACCGGCGGAACTCCCGTCTTGAGCTATCCGGACGAGACGCTTCCCGACGACCCGTCGCAGACCACGCGCAAGCCGGTCTGGAACGCGGGTCGGTCTCTCGGGTACACCGATCCCACGGCCGTCCTGACGGGAGGAGCGGCGTCCTCGGCCGCCTCGGCCACCAACGCCCCGAACGTCCGGGTCTGGCCGGGCCGCAAGATGGTGTGGGCGAGCACGACCGGCGCGACGGTCCCCCTCACCCGGTCCGAGTTTCACAACACCGCGTGCGGCGGCGGATGTTTCGACACGCTCATGACCAACATGGGGTTGAACCCGGCGTCGGGTACGGACCGGACGCTTGCTCAGCGCACGGTGAGCTTCCTGCGAGGAGGGCTGACCGCCGCGGGAAACCGCGACGAGATCCTGAACCTGGCGGGCATCAAACCGCCGGGACCCGTCATCGGTCCGGGCGCCGGACAGCAGCAGCGCTTCTCCTACGTGTACCAGGACGACCAGCCGCTCCCGGGGGCGCCCCAGGTCCGGACGGACGCCACCGCGCCGGTCGGGTACGGGCACAAGCTCGGCGACATCTTCCACTCCGAGCCCGTGGTCCTCGATCCTCCCAAGTACTTCCAGTACCTTTCGGCGAACCTGACGCCTCGCGCGGGCCAGTCCTACAGCGCGTTCGCCAACCTGCATTCCAAGAGGCGCCGCGTTTCGTTCGTCGGCTCGAACGACGGATTCCTGCACGCGTTTGACTCCGGAGTCTGGTCCGACAGCGCCGGGGCCACTCCACGCGATCCGGCTTTCGTGAACTCGTTTGACCTCGGAACGGGCCAGGAGATCTTTGCGTACGGACCGAAGCCCGTCATGCGGAGCGAGCCGCAACTCCTCCGGTTCCCGCCCCGGCCCTTCTATTTCGTGGACGGCAGCGTCTCCTTCGCGGACGTCTTCATGGATCCGAGCCACAACGGAACGCCGAACGCCGGCAACCGGATCTGGAGGACCGTTCTCGCCGGCACGCTCCGGCAGGGCGGCCGCTACGTCTACGGCCTCGACGTCACGCAGCCCGACCGCGTCGACACGACCACCGGCGTGAAGAACGCCAGTCTGCCGGAAAGCTCCCCGGACTGCCTGGACGGCGGGGGGTCCTGCGCGACGAAGTACCCGAGCATCCTCTGGGAGACGACCGATGACTGCGTGCTGAGTCCGGGGACCTGTCTGGGAGTCCCGGCCATCGGCCAGACATGGTCGAAGCCGATCATGGGCCGCATCAAGGTGATCAATGGCGCGGCTTATGAAGACCGCTACGTCGCGATCTTCGGCGGCGGGTTCGACCCACTTTTCAACGCCGGGGATCCGATCGCCGCCGCGAGCACGGTCAAGGGGCGGGCGATTTACGTCGTGGACGTCGAGACCGGAAAAGTGATCTACAAGGCGAGCAAGGGCAAAGACAGCGCCATCGGCCCGCTCGTCGAGATGGCGCCGTCGCCCGCGACGCCGGCCGTGGCCGATTACGACGACGACGGGTACCTGGACGTCGTGTACTTCGGCGACGAGAACGGCCGGATGTGGCGGCTCGATCTGGCCGCCGACTTGACGTCCGTGGCGAGCCCCAAGCCGGGCGAGCTCGTGGCCGGGATGATCGGCGGGTGGACGCCCTTCATGCTGTACGACGCGTCGACTCAAACGGTTTCGCCGACCCAGACGAACCAGCCGGTTTTCCTGGAGCCCTCGATCATTTATCTGGCCGGCGGCGCGCGCCCGACCCTCGGAGTCGCCTTCGGCACCGGCGATCGCGCGAACCTCCTCCGGGTCCCCAACCCCTCGGTCAACCGCTTCTTCTTCGTCATCGACAACGGCGGCACGACGACGCTGCACGAGGCCAACCTGCGCAACATCACTCCCACGGGGGGCGTGACTCCGGTCGGAGTCGGGCCGGGCCCGATCTTCAACGGGACGTACAGCGGCCTCTTCCTCGATTTTGCGACTCAGAACGAAAAAACGACTTCGACTGTCTACTCGACCCAGGGATATCTGACGCTCATCACCTTCACGCCGGATTCGAACAACCCGTGTGCGACGGAGGGCAGCTCATTCCGCTACCGGTTCTTCTTCCTGGACGGGACTGGCGGATACAACGTGGGGTCGCCGACGGGAAACTTCAGCGACTACCGGGAGAGCGAGGGCTCGGGTCTCGCGTCCGGGACACAGTCGACCACGCCGGATGGCGATACAATCGACATGATCCTGTGCTCGGGCGGATGCCTGAAGCAGGACGTCACGCGCGGGACGATCCGGACGATCAACCAGAACTGGAAGGAACAATGAGGAAAGCGATCCTGGCCGCTCTTCTCGCCGCCGCGGCCGCCGCGGCGGCCGCGGCGGCGGCCGACGTCGTCGTTCTTCGGGGTGGCACCCGCATCGAGCTGAAGACGCCGCTCGTTCAACAGGGGAACAACGCCCTTCTCACCCGGGCGGACGGAACCCTCCTGTCCGTTCCCCTGACGGAGATCGACTGGAAGGCCACCAGCGCCGCGCGCGCCAGCGGTCCCGTGGCGGTAAGGCCTGCCGTGGCGCTGCCGCCCTCCACTCCGGCCGACGCCGTCCGGACGGGAAAGCAGGAGAAGGCGCGCGTTCGCGTGACGGACGCGGACGTCGGCCATGCGGAGGCGGCGCCCGCCCCCGGCGAGAAGGAAAAGGGCGTCGAGACCCGCGCGGGCGCCGGCCGGGTCGAGATCGGCGACTACACGCAGCAGAAATCGGGCACGAACCTCCTGGTGACGGGCTCCCTTCGCAACCCGGGGACCACGCCCGTCACCAACACGCATCTGACCGTGTCCGCGATCGACGAGGCCGGCAACGCTGTGTCCACGGGCAACGCGACGCTGGCGACGGGGACGATCGAGGGAGGCCGCTCCGTCACCTTTGCGGCGACTCTTCCGATCGGCGACCGAACGGTCAATCAGGTCCGCTTCTCGCCGATGTGGCAGACGCCCCCGCCTCCTCCAGCGCCTCCTCCGGCGGCCGGAGCGCCGGCCGGCACCACCGCAGCCGCCTCGGCCGCCTCTCCCGGTTCCACCGCCGCCGGTTCCGCCGCCGCGAAGCCGCCGGCGCCCGCGCCGACGCCTTACGGCCAGGGATCGCTCTACGCGGCCCCCGCGCCCTCCGCGCCTTCCGTTGCTCCCGCCGACGGCAAGACCGGATACATCCCCGGCGCCGCGAGCCCGGAGAACCAGCCGAAACCGCCCCAGTAGCCGCTCGGACGCGGAAGCTCCCAAGCCGCCCGCGGGCGGCTTTTTTGTTACCCTTCGAAGACCCGTGCCCAACATCCTCGTCGTGGAAGACAAGAGCTCGCTGCGCGCGATGCTCGAAGAGATGCTTCAGGCCGAGGGCTGGACGGTCGTCGGGGTCGGAACGGCGGAAGGCGCGGCGGACCGGCTGCGCGCCGGCGAGAAGTTCGACGTGGTGCTGACCGACTGGCGGCTGCCCGGCGCGGACGGCCTTTCGGTCCTCGATGCGGCGCGGGGCGTCGATGTGACTCTGCCCGTCATCGTGATGACCGCTTTCGGATCGATCGAGACGGCGGTCGACGCGATGAAGCGAGGGGCGGAAGAGTTCATCACCAAGCCGGTCGATCCGGATCTCCTGAGGCTCCTCGTCGCGAGGTCGATCGAGCGGCGAGCGGGCCGCCGGGAGTCGTTGCTCTTCTCCGAAGCGCAATCCGGGCTCATGCCGCCCATCGTCGGCGAGTCGGCGGCTCTGCGCGCGGTGCGCGAGGAAACATCGCGCGTGGCGGTCACCGACGCGACGGTGCTGCTCGAGGGAGAGAGCGGCACGGGGAAAGAGCTCTTCGCGCGCGCGATCCACGCGCTGTCCTCTCGGGCGAGGCGGGCGTTCGTCGCGATCAACTGTGCCGCCATTCCCGACACCCTGCTCGAGAGCGAGCTCTTCGGGCACGAGAAAGGCTCGTTCACGGGCGCGGCCTCCCGCCGCCTCGGCAAGTTCGAGCTCGCCGACGGCGGGACGGTTTTCTTGGACGAGATCGGCGAGCTCACTCCGGCGACGCAGGCCAAGCTTCTGCGCGTCCTCCAGGAGCGCTCGTTTCACCGCGTGGGCGGAACCGCCGCCATCCAGGTGGACGTCAGAATCATCGCCGCGTCCAACCGGCCGCTCGACCGTCTCGTGGCGTCGGGTCTTTTTCGCGAAGACCTGTTCTACCGGGTTCGCGTGTTTCCCATCCGGATCCCGCCGCTGCGCGACCGTCCCGAGGACATCGATCCACTCGTGGACTGGTTCCTGGCCGCCCTGCCGCGCGAGCTGAAGAAGAAGCCGCTGCGTCTGGAAGCCGCCGCCCGGGACCGGCTGCGGACGTATCCGTGGCCGGGCAACGTGCGCGAGCTGCGCAATTGCCTCGAGCGCGCCATGATCCTCGCGGAGAGCTCCGTCATCGAGGAGCGCCATCTGCGGCTGACTCCCGACTTCGCGGCGGCCCCGGCGCCCGCGAAGGAAGAGACGCTCGACGAGGTGCGCGAGCGCGGCGCCCGGGGGGCGGAGCGCTCCTGGCTGGCGCGCGCCCTCGATCGGGCAAAAGGCGATCGCACCGCCGCGGCGGAATCGCTGGGCCTCTCGGCCCGCCGATTCGAGGCCAAGCTGCGAGAGCACGCTCTGGATCAGGAGTAGAAGCTGTCAGCTATCAGTTGTCGGGGAGCGCCTAGCCCCCCCGCGCCCCGCGCCTCTCCGCCTGTCTGAACCCCTACCCCGGCAGCGAGGGCAGCCGCGTCGGCATTCCGGGGCGCAGCGTCGGTGTGGGCGGCGCGGGCATGGGGGTGTACTGAAGCGAGGGAACCGGCGTGGCCTTCGCCGGGCCGGGAGTCGGGCCCGCCGCCTTGCGGTTGCAGGCCGCGGCCGCGCCGAGCGTCAGCCCCAGAGTCGTCGCGAGAGCTATGGAGAAGAGCGGGCGGCGCATCGAGGTCATTTTCTCACGCTTCGGCGGAAATCGAGGCCAGGGCCGACTCCACGATCGCGTCTTCCTCGGGCGCGATCGACCGCAGATCGAGCAGGACGCGATCGTCTTCGACCCTCCCCGCGACCGGCGGGTCGAAGAGGCGAAGACGCTGCGCGAGAGCGTCGGCGGAGAGGCGGCGATGGGTCAGCGCCAGCGCGCGCGAGGCGAACCGCTTCTCGGGGCTCGTGCCGCCGCCGAAGAGCGCGAGCGCCGCGACGACGGCCACCTCGAGCTCCGACGCTGCCGCGCGCGACCGGATCGACTCGCCCCGGCGCTCGAGGGCGTCGAGGGGCGCTGCCGCGGCGCGGTAGATCGGCAGGTCCCGCCACCGGCCCGTCTTCCACGCCGCCAGTGTCGCGTGCAGGGCCGCGAACGTCAACTTGTCGGGACGCACGACGCGTGCGACCGGGTGTTCGGCCAGCCGGGACATCGCCTCCGCCGCGCCCGCGACGATCCCCGCCTGCGGGCCGCCCAGCAGCTTGTCGCCCGAGAACGTCACGAGGGTCGCGCCCTCGGCGAGACAGCCGGCGACGGTGGGCTCGCCGCCGACGCCGAACTCCGCGAGATCGACGACGCTGCCGGTTCCCTGGTCGTGCAGCCACGGAATCTTCGCCTCGCGCGCCAGCGCCGCGATCTCCGCCGGGGGGGCGGTCGCCGTGAACCCGCGGATCTCGTAATTGGACGGGTGAACGGTGAGGAGGAGCGCGACGTCGGGAGTGAGCCCCCGGCGATAGTCGTCGATGGTGGTCCGATTCGTGGTGCCCACCTCGGCGAGCCGCGCTCCGCTCGCTTCCAGGATTGCCGGGACCTGAAAGGATCCGCCGATCGCGACGAGCTCCCCGCGCGAGATGAGGACCCGGCGCCCCCGCGCGAGGGCGGACAGGGCGAGAAAGACCGCCGAGGCGTTGTTGTTGACGGCGAGCGCGTCCTCGCAGCCGAACACGTCGCGGGCGAGATCGCGAACGTGATCCTGGCGGCGTCCGCGCTCGCCGCTCGGCGCGTCGTATTCGAGGCTGGAGTAACCGGCGGCGACGACTTCGATCTCCCGCCGCGCGGCGTCGGACAGGGGCGCGCGGCCCAGGTTCGTGTGTAGCAGCACTCCGGTGCCGTTGATGACCCGGCGGAGGCTCGGCGCAAAGCGCGTCGAGAGGGATTGACGGCCCCGCGAGAGGATCTCCGAGGACTCCGTCGACCCGTCCGCGATGGCGCGGCGGAGCTCCTCCTTGACCGCCTCGCGGCCGAACGCGGCCAGCAGCTCCCCCGCGGCGGCGTCCGAGAGAAGGGAGTCCATCGAGGGAGGGCGCCGGGGATGATCCGGGCGATCCGCGCGGGAATCCGCCTCGTCCGGCGGCGCCTCGGGCGGTCCCGCCTTCACCTTCGGCTCCGTCCCCGCGACCGCTTGCCGCTCACGCCCGTTACTATAGGTCCATGTCCTGGGAGCTCGACCTGCAGTCTCTCGAGAGGGCGATCGCTCACGTCAACGCCGAGTACGACGCGTTTCTCTACGGATCGGCGACGAAGCCCCCCGTCGAGAGCCGGAAGAACGTGGACCGCCTCATACGGGAGCTCAGCCGGAGCGATCCCGAATCGGCGGCGGACCGCTACCGCTTCTCGACGATCCAGGGCCGGTGGAACACCCTGGTCGAGCGGTGGGAAAGGCTTCAGGGGGAGAAGGAAGCGGGGAAGAGGCCGGGGATCTACGGCCGCTTCGGCGCCTCGGGCGGCGAGAAGGCCGCGATGGCCGGACCGCCCAACGCGGCCGCCTCCCGCTCCGTAGACCCGAAGACGCCTCCTGCGGCCTCGCCGGATTCGCGGCGGGAGCTGTTCGAGAAGTACCTCGCCGCCCGCAAGGCCCGGGGCGAATCGGCGGAAGGGCTCAACTTCGAGCGGTTCGCCGACAGCCTGCAGCGGGAGACGGAGCGGGTCAGGGAGCGGTTCGGAGGGGCGGAGGTCGAGTTCGACGTCGCGGAGCGGGACGGGCGAGTCAAGCTCGTGGCGAGACGGAAAACATGAGAAGCGGGCGGACTGGCGGCGTCCGGGAGGATTGACGATGAAATCGAAAAAGATGTGGACCGCGGTCCTGCTCGCCGGCCTTTTCCTGCCGCTCCCGGCGCAGGCGCGCGAAAAGAAATCCGAAGAGCCCTTCTACCGCCGTTATCTCATCGTCGGGAACCCTCTGGACGACAGGATCCGCGCTCAGGAAAAAAGAATCGCCTCCGATCCGGATTCGGCGCCGCTGCACAATGACCTCGGGAACCTTCTGGCGGCGCGGCGGTTTCCCAGGGAAGCGCGCGAGCAATACGAGACCGCGATGAAGCTCGACAAGACGAACTTCCTCGCCCCGTACAACATGGGGATCGTCCTGGAGACCGAGGGACGCGCGGGAGCCGCCATTTCCGCCTACGAGAAGTCGATCGACCGCAATCGCGGCTTCCCGCCGGCGCGATTCCGTCTCGGACGCCTGTACGAACGGCGGGGATCGACGGCCGCCGCCGTCGAGCAGTACGCGCGGGCATTCCAGATCGACCCGTCGATGCGGGACGTGCGCCGCAACCCGCTCGTCGCCGAGACGCGGCTGCTCGACCGCGTCTCGCTGCAGAACTACGAGAAAGACGTCGCCCGCGCGTCCTTCGCGACCCAGGCCGTCTACGCCGATGAGGCCAGATTCCGGAAGGTCCCGACCGACCGGCCCGTCTGGACCAGCGAGGTCGTCGACACTCTGGAGCCCGAGCCCGTCGACGGGCCGCGCGCGACATCCCCGCGCGCCCCGGCCACGATGCCGGCCGCGCCCGGCCAGGTGCGCCCTCAGGAGCTCGGCGGTCGCCCCGCGCCGCCACCGTCCGGCGCCGGCCCGGCGCAGCCGGAGAATGCCCCGGCGTCCCTGCCCGCGGGCCCGACAACATCGCCGGGGACCCTGAATCCCGCGCCGCCGGCGGGTCCACCCCCCGACGCGCCCCAGGACAATCCGCTGGGTCTCCGTCCGCGACCGCCGCTGCCGACCCCGTTGCCGCAGGGGGGACGTTGAGCGTCGAGAGTTAAGCGTTGAGCGTCCAGACGGGAAGATTTTTCGCTTAACTCTCAACTCTCAACTCAACTCTCAACCTCTCAATCAAACTCCGCTCTCTCGATCAGCAGGGTCGGTGATCCCGCCGGATAGGGCGAGGCGAAGAACTGCCGGTCCGTCGAGACGGCGGAGATTCGCCGCAACAGCTGGGAGATGCGCCCGCGGGCCCGCGCGCCGGCGACCGGACCCTGCGCGCGGCCCGCGACGATCGAGATGCCGGTGAACTCGACCTCGAAACGGTCGCCCTCGAAATTCATCCGGACCGGAGACGTCAGCGCGGAGGCGAACAGGCCGCGCTTGACGGCCGACAGCAGGTCCCGGGCCGACGCTCCGCGCGAGGTCTCGAAGAAGAGCCGCCGCGGACCGGCGGCGGGCGGGGTGCGATACGAGGTGCGGACGCCGTGCCCCGTCGAGGACGTCCCGCTCGCGCGCGCCGATCTGAGGTCGTAGAGGCGGGCCCGCAGCGCGCCTTCGTCGACCAGGACGACGCGCCGGGTGGGCGTGCCCTCCCCGTCGAACGCCCCGTCCGCCGCGGCGTCGTCGACGACGGTCACCTGCTTCGAAAAGAGCTGTCCGCGCTGGACCCAGGTGGGAAGCGCGCTCGCGGTGAAGAGCGGAGCGAGGGCGGCCAGAAGCGCGGCGCCGACGGACGGGTCGAGCAGCCACTCGCCGTGCGCCAGAGGAGAGGCGCGCTCCGAGAGTGGGAGGGTGGCGCGGTCCGAGAGACGTCTGGCGAGAGCGTCGAGCTCCGGCGGTCCCTCCCAGCGAAAGAGGACTCGGGCGTCGCAGACCCTCGCTTCCTTCCGGCCGGTCGCTCGCGCGAATCCCTCGAGAGAGAAAGCGCGGACGGAGACGTCCGCTCCGCGCCCGTTGACGACTCGTTCGGTCCGCGCGCCGGAGGAAACAGAGAGCTCCGCCAGTACCGCGTCGCCGCGCGACTCCGCGGCGACGAGCCGCGAGAGGGCGTCGTAGAGCTCGGGCGGGGCTTCCGCGGGAGAGGGGTCCTCCACAGGGGGAGACTTCGAGGACGGCCACTCCGGAGGCGGCTCGGGCGCGGACGCCGCCCGCGCCGCGTCGCGGATCGCGAATCGCAGGTCCGAGTCGGTCGATCCGGCGGCAAATCGGGGGAGGCCGCTTTCCCACCAGCGTGCGGCCCAGCCTTCTTCCGAACGGGACACGGTCCGCGGGGGACCTCCCGAGAAAGAGGTCTGTCTCGACTCGGCGCGCTTGCGATACAGCTCCCACTCTTGCGGGGCGCGGCGCTCGAGCTCCTGGCGGAGAACGGCGCCGCTCATGCGCTCGAACGAACCGACATGCCGCGGATCAGAATGTCGGGAGCGGCTCCCTGAACGGGAACCACCTGGCCCGCCCGGGAGCACCATCCGAGCGCGCGATAGGGACGCACCTCCCGCCCGAGGCCGGGCTCGATGGCCTTCAGGGTCGAAAGAATCTCTCCCGAGAGGACGCCCGCGCCGCACTCGTCGGCGAGGCGTCCCCGGCGGATCCGGCGCGCACGGGGGAATCGCAGGCGAAACCGGCCGCTGGAAAGCTCAACCGATCCGCCGCGGAGGTCGCCGATCCAGAGGCCGTTGCCGAGGCGTCGCGCCATCTCGTCCGCGGTCGCATGCCCCGCCGCCACCATCACGTTCGAGCTTCGCGGAAGGGGAGAATCGGAGGGAGCGGCGCGCCGGGCGTGCCCGGTCGACCCTCCCGGGGGGGCGTGTCCCTGGCCGAGGAGCCGCCCGGCGAGGAGCCCTCCGTCGAGAAGCTTCACGGCGCGTGGCTTCACTCCCTCGTCGTCGCGCTCGTAGCCGCCGAAGAGCTCGAGGCGGGTCGGGTCGTCCCGCACGTCGAGCTCAGGAATCGCCACGCGCGCCTGCTCGAGGGTGGAGAGCAGCGACGCCTCGCCGGCTTCGAGCGGATGAGCGAGGATCTCGTGGAACAGAACGGCGGCGCAGCCCTGCGCGAGCAGGATGTCCATGGCGCCGTCGCCGCACGGGACGGGTGCGTCGCGCGGCTCGACGGCGTGCGCGAAGGCGTTGCGCAGCTCGTCCGCGGTCGCGTCCGAGTCGGGAGCGTGGAACGCGAACGCGCGCGTCTCGTCGCCGCGCCGGGAGGCGGCGCGGAAGGTCCCCTCGAGGGAGAGAAGCCTGCGCGAGAAGGAGGCGGCCGCGCCCTTCGACGGGATGACCTGCCGCGCGCTTTCCACGAGGGTCCACCGCAGCCGGTGACGCGGCGCGTGCCGCGCGAGCACGGCGGTCAACCGGCGGCTCCAGCGCTCCAGATCGGAGCTCTCCGCGGGTGTCTCCGGAGGAGGGGGAGAGCCAGCGCGAGACGGCAGGGGCGCGCGGCCGAGCGAGACCTGGAGGGCCCGAACGCAGTCGCGGGCGCCGGCTTCGTCCGCGCGAGAGACGAACGCGAGGCTTTCCGCGCCGGCATGGGCCCACCGCGCCGAGATCCCGCTGATCCGCGCGGCGCGCAGTCCGGTGACCTGCCCGTCCTCGAGCTCGAGAACGGCTTCGCGCCGGCTCTCGACGAAAACCTCGGCGAGCTCGCCGGGGCGTTTCGCGAGAGGCTCGATCCATCCGGCGATGCGCGGGGCGTCCAGTTCCATCGGCCGACAAGGGTACGATGGATCGGCGGCTCGAAAGGCGGAAGGCGGCCGGAAGGTCGGAAGGTCGGAAGGTCGGAAAGCCCGCGGCTATACTGCGCCGATGGGCGCCGCCGACACCCGCAAGGAATTCATCGCGGTGAGGGCCGCGCGCGGCCTCGCGGGGCGAAAGCTCTTCGAGGAGCGCGTGCCGGGCGCGTTGCGCGGCTCGGTGCTCGCGGCGCTCGCGGAGGAAGTCGAGAAGGAGCGCACGCTCGATGAGGAAGCCCGGCGGATGATGGAAGCGGCCAGAGCGGAGATCGCCTCCGGCCGCGTCGATGGCCAGGAGCTCTTCCGGAGGATACGAAGAAAGCTCGCCGAGCAGAGGGGGATCGTTCTTTAGCGGCCGAGCGTTTAGCGTTGAGCTTCGGGTTCGATCCGAAGGGTCTTTTTCGATTCCACATTCTAGTTGACCGCGGAGTACCGCGGCCGTCTCGCTCCCGTTGGTCGCTCGGCTCCCGGGCCCGTCCCCCTCCCGCCTGTCGCCTTCCCCCTGCCGCGGCCAAGCCGCTTGCTGATAGCTTTTCCCCCCATGACCGTCGAAAAGAGGATCGCGGATCTCGAGGCGCTGCGGGACCGCATCCGCGAAGGGGGCGGCCCCGAACGGCTGGCGCGCCAGCATGCGGAGGGGAAGCTCTCGGCCCACGAGCGCGTCGAGCTCCTTCTCGACCCCGGATCGTTTCTCGAGCTCGATCCTTTCGTGGTCCACCGGTGCCGGGATTTCGGCATGGAGAAGACGTCGTTTCCGGGAGACGGAGTCGTCTGCGGCGCGGGGAGAATCGACGGCCGCGCCGTCTACGTCTTCGCGCAGGACTTCACCATCTTCGGAGGGTCGCTCTCCGAGTCGAACGCGGAAAAGATCTGCAAGGTGATGGATCTGGCCGTCCAGAACGGAGCGCCGATCATCGGCCTGAACGACTCCGGGGGAGCGAGGATCCAGGAAGGCGTCGTGTCGCTCGCCGGCTACTCGAAGGTCTTTCTCCGGAACACGCGGGCCTCCGGTGTCGTGCCCCAGATCTCCGCGATCCTCGGACCGTGCGCCGGGGGCGCCGTGTATTCGCCGGCGATCACCGACTTCATCTTCATGACGGAGAAGACCTCGTACCTCTTCGTCACGGGACCGGACGTCATTCGGACCGTGACGCACGAGGAAGTGACGAAAGAAGACCTCGGAGGCTCGCGCACGCATTCCGCCGTCTCGGGCGTCGCCCATTTCGTGCGTAAGAACGACGAGGCCGTGCTGGCGGGGATCCGGCAGCTTCTCTCTTATCTGCCTTCGAACAACCTCGACGATCCGCCTCGCACGGAGGCCCTCGATCCGCCGCGCAGCGCGTCCGAGCTCGACTCCTTCATCCCGGAGGAGCCGAACCGGCCGTACGACATGGCCGAGCTCGTGCGCCGGGTGGCGGATGGCGGGCTCTTCCTCGAGGTCCAGGGCGCCTTCGCGCAGAACATCCTCTGCGGTTTCGGGCGCCTCGGGGGGCGCTCGATCGGAGTCGTGGCGAATCAGCCGATGCACCTCGCCGGGGTTCTGGACATCGACGCGTCCGTCAAGGCGGCGCGCTTCGTGCGCTTCTGCGACGCGTTCAACATTCCGCTGCTCGTCTTCGAAGACGTGCCGGGGTTTCTTCCCGGTACCCAGCAGGAATACGGCGGGATCATCCGCCACGGCGCCAAGCTGCTCTACGCGTTTGCCGAGGCCACGGTCCCAAAGGTCTCCGTCGTCACGCGCAAGGCGTACGGGGGGGCGTACTGCGTCATGCTCTCCAAGGACATCGCCACCGATTTCAACTTCGCCTACCCGACCGCGGAGATCGCCGTGATGGGCCCCGAGGGAGCGGTGAACGTCCTTTACCGCCGCGAGCTGCCGCCGGACGCCCCGCCGGAGAAGAGAGCGGAGAAGGTCGCCGAGTACGTGGACAACTTCGCGAACCCGTACATCGCCGCCAGGCGAGGCTACGTCGACCAGGTCATCGAGCCGTCGGAGACCCGCGAAAAACTGATCCAGGCGTTCGGCCTGCTCGAAGGAAAGAGAGTCTCGCTCCCGAAGAAGAAGCACGGGAACATACCCCTTTGAGTCGGGAAACGGGAAACGGGAAACGGGAAACGAGCGGCGCGAGATCACGCCCTTTCCATGAAAAACTCGATGTGTTTCAGGTTTCGAGGAGTCTGGTCCTCGATCTCTATCGAGACACTTCGGGTTATCCAGCCGCCGAACGGTTTGGTCTGAGTTCGCAGATACGCCGCGCGGCAATATCGATCCCAGCAAACATCGCTGAGGGCGCCGCCCGACGGTCGAAGAAGGAGTTCAGTCAATTCCTTTCCGTCGCTCGCGGGTCGGCGACAGAGCTCAATCTTCTTCTGGATGTTGCCTGCCAGACCGGCACCGCATCTTTGCGATGACGAGCGGACTGATGCGACGCGCCAACACCGACTCAAAGGGGAAAGCGTGATCCGGAAAGTCGTTTCCCGTTTTCCGTTTCCCGTTTCCCGTCCATGAGGCTCCTCGTCGCCAACCGCGGCGAGATCGCTCTTCGGATCTTCCGCGCGTGCCGGGATCTCGGCATCGAGACCGTCGCGGTGTTCTCAGACGCGGACCGTTTGGCGCCTCATGTCGCGGCCGCGGACTACGCGGTGCGCCTCGGTCCGGCGCCGGCCGCCGAGAGCTACCTTTCGATTCCCGCTCTGCTCGACGCGGCCCGGAAGACGAGCGCCACGCTGATTCATCCGGGTTACGGCTTTCTGGCCGAGAACGCGGGCTTCGCGCGCGCGTGCGTCCGCGCCGGGTTGACGTTCGTGGGCCCCGCGGCCGATGCGATCGAAGCGATGGGCAGCAAGACCGAGAGCCGGGCGCGCATGAGAGCGGCCGGAGTGCCGATCGTGCCCGGCATGACCTCGCCCGCGCGCGACGCCGCCGAGATCGCCCGCTTCGGCCATGAGTCCGGCTTCCCGATCCTGCTCAAGGCCTCCGCGGGGGGCGGCGGGAAAGGAATGCGCCGCGTCGAGAACGAGGCGGAAGCCGCTGCGGCGTTTGCCCGGACGTCCTCCGAGGCGAAGCTCTCGTTCGGCGACGGCGCCGTTTACGCGGAGAAGCTGATCGAGCGGCCCCGCCACGTGGAAGTCCAGGTCGTTGGGGACCGCCAGGGGCGGATCGTGGCGGTCGGAGAGCGCGAGTGCAGCATCCAGCGCCGGCACCAGAAGGTCATAGAGGAGTGCCCTTCGCCGGTGGTCGACGGCGCCCTCCGCGCGCGCCTCTCCGAGGCCGCCGTGGCGGCCGCGCGGGCGGTCCGGTACACGTCCTGCGGCACGGTCGAGTTCCTGCTCGCACCCGACGGCTCCTTCTACTTTCTCGAAATGAACACCCGCCTCCAGGTCGAGCATCCCGTGACGGAAGAGGTGTTCGGCGTCGACCTCGCCGTCGAGATGATTCGCATCGCGCGGGGGGAGCCGCTCTCGTTCGGGGACCTGGCCCCTCGCGGGCACGCGATCGAATGCCGGATCTATGCGGAGGACCCCCGCCAGGGCTTCGCTCCGTCACCGGGAACGATCACCGCGCTTCGTCTGCCCGCCGGCCCGGGCATTCGCAACGACGTGGGTGTCGAGGCGGGCTCCGTCGTCCCGATCGATTACGACCCCATGCTCGGCAAGCTCATCGTGCATGGGCCCGACCGGCAGGCCGCGCTGTCCCGTCTGCGGCGCGCACTCTCGGAGTACGAGATCTCGGGAGTCGAGACGACGCTGCCGCTGTTTCGGCGGCTCTGCGAGCTGCCCGAGTTTCTGTCCGCGGATTTCGACGTCCAGTGGCTGGACCGTCGTCTCGCCGGCGGCCTCTTCGAGCAACGAGGGCCCTCGAAAGAAGAGATCCTTCTCGCGGCCGCCGGCGCCGCGCGCCCGGCCCCGAAGGAGACGACGAACGGCGCGCGCCCGGACGAGGACGGATCTCTCTGGCGGCGCGAGTCCCGCCGGGATCTCCTTCGTTGAGCGCGCGCCGCATCCGACTTTCCCTGGAGACCGCCGGGGGCTCGGAGGAGGTTCTGGTCACGAGCTCCCCGGCGGGGACGTGGCTCGTCGAACGCGCCGGCACGACGACGGCGTTCGACGTGGCGGTTCTTCCCGACGGCCGCCTGTCGCTCCTGCTCGAGGATGGCCGCCAGCTGTGCGGCCGGGTGGAAAAGGACCCGGGCCGCCGCGGCGTGGCCGTCGTGACCGCGGCCGGCGCGGCGCCGGTACCGATCGAAGACGCGCTGGCCCACCGGCTGGCGGCGTCGGTCCAGCCGGACGGCGGCGGGGGCGAGGAGATCCGGGCCCTGATGCCCGGACGGGTCCTCGAGGTCGCGGCCCGGGAGGGTGACGACGTCCCGGCCGGGACGGTGCTTTTGATCGTCGAGGCGATGAAGATGCAGAACGAGATCCGGGCGACCGCCGGAGGTCGGATCGTCCGGGTCGCCGTCACCCCCGGCCAGGCGGTGGAGAAGGGGGCCCTGATGGTGGAGATTGCCGGGCGGTAGGCGGGAGGCGGTACGCGGGAGCGCGGCGTACCGGCCTTCCGGCGCCCGTCCCGGAACGGCCAAAACCCGGGCTTCAGCGTTTATCCATTCTTTTGGATAGCAGTCCAAAAAACCCCGGTTTCCAGGCGCCCCTGAGTGTCCTCTTTTTCCGTTGCTCCTTCTGAGTGAGACACTTAGTCTTCTCTGACCCTCGTTGTCACTCTGGCAGTGACATTGCTCTACATCATCGTCCCAAGGGTCTGGGTGACGGTGGAGCTCTCGAGCCCCAACCTCCAGGGCGGCCGCACCGCGGTCACGGGCAACGACGGCCGGTATCGTTTCGTCGCTCTCCCGCCGGGCCGCTACACGGTCACCGGGAATCTCTCCGGGTTCGGCAACGTGCAGAAAACCGCGAACGTCGGTCTCGACAAGACGTCGGACGTCAATCTGCAGTTGAGCCTCGCGACCAAGGAATCCGTAACGGTCACGGGCGAGGCGCCCATCGTGGACGTCACCTCGACGACCACGGGCAGCAACTACACGGCCAAGGTGATGGACAAGCTTCCCCTCGGCCGTAACTACGCGTCCATCGTGCTCTCCCAGCCGGGCGTGCAGACGGACAACGGCGAGACCCAGGGTCGTTCCCTCGCTCTCTCGATCTACGGGTCGACCTCGGCGGAAAACCTGTTCCTGATCGACGGCGTCAACACGACGAACGTCATCAAGGGGTTCCAGGGCAAGAACATCAACACCGAGTTCATCCAGGAAGTCGAAGTCAAGACGGGCGGCTACCAGGCCGAGTACGGCCGCAACACCGGCGGCGTGGTCAACGTGATCACGAAGTCCGGCGGCAACGAGTTCCACGGCGACGTCTTCGGGTACTACAACACCACGAGCATGCGCTCGGACGTGAAGAACAACCAGTCAGCCCCCTACTCCCAGGGCGGCGACGCTCTGACCAGCTCGACCACTCCGAAGCTCGAGCGGAAAGAAGGCGGCGTCGATCTCGGTGGGTTTTTCTGGAGAGACAGGATCTGGTTTTACGGCGCGTATGACCGGACGATCACCGACCAGGACGTCCGCCCCACGGGCGGACCGGTGGCGGGCCAGGACTTCCCGATCAAGTACACCGAGAGCCTCGCGGCAGGAAAGCTGACTTTCAACATCGCGCAGGGCTCGACGCTCGTCGGGACGTTCTTTGCGGATCCCCGCGTCCAGGAAGGCGCGCTCCTGGTGCCGGCCGGCACGCGGCCGACCACGTACAACGGGCGCCGGGACGTCGGAGGAACCGACTACGCCGCTCGCTACAATCAGCTGTTCGGCGCGTTCGGCATCTTCACGGCGCAGTACAGCCAGCACAAGGATCGTTACCAGACCAAGCCTGAGGGAAGCGACCTGCCCCGCATCACGGACGTCACGCCGGCCACGAACCCGAATGCGGCTCTGCGTGGCAGCATCGTCACCGGCGGCTTTGGCAATGTATTCGGCCCGACGCTCAACAACTCGTCCAAGCGCGACGGGTACCAGGGCAGCTTTACCGCCTACTTTTTCAACAACGAGCTGAAGTTCGGCGGCGATTACCAGAAGGACGACACGTTCGGGTCGACGTTCCGCACCGGCGGACAGGCCTTGACGATTCGCCCCTGCACCGGCGCGGGAATCAACAACTGCGACCTCACCAAGGCGCCGTTCTACACGAACCCGCTCGGCCAGAGGCTCCAGGTCTTCTATCAGCACGGTTACTACGCGGCGAACGGAACGGACCTCACGCCTCTCGTCGAGTCGCCGTTCGACACGCCGACCAAGCGGTACGGCGCGTTCGTCCAGGACTCCTGGCGGATTACGCCGTCCCTGTCGGTCAATGCCGGCGTCCGCTGGGACCAGGAAGAGTTCTTCCGAGGAGACCAGGTCACGGCGTTCAAGCTCAACAACCAGTGGGCGCCCCGCTTCGGCTTCGTGTGGGACTTCGTGGGCGACGGCTCGAGCAAGGTCTACGGCTCGGTCGGGCGCTTCTTCTACGCCATTCCGACGGACTTGAACGCGCGCGTTTTCACGGGGAACACCGCCATCACCGTGTTCAACTACAGCCCCACCGACATCGGGACACAGGACCCGACGGCGCCCGCCGGCCGCAACCGGACCCTGCAGATCGGCTCCGTCGAAGGCGAGCCGGTCGATCCCGGCATCAAGGCTCCTTATCAGGACGAGCTGACCCTCGGCGTCGAAAAGGCCCTGGATCCGACCCTTTCGGTAGGCATCAAGGGCACGTACCGGTCTCTTGGCCGCGCGGTCGAAGACCGATGCGACCTCGCTCCGGCGGGGACGTGCGCGATCTTCAACCCGGGCAGCAGCGGCCCCGGCGCGCGGGGCGTGTTTGGCGGGTACAACGGTTCCGCGAACCCGACAGACCCCTTCGGCGGCAAAGAAGTGGCGGGAACGCCCGTTCCCGATGCCAAGCGCATCTTCCGGGGAATCGAGCTGACCGCCCGCAAGGCGTTCTCCCAGACTCTCTGGCTGCAGGCGTCCTATCTGTACTCGAGCCTTCGCGGCAACTATTCCGGCGCGATCCGCGAAGCCTCCGGTCAGACGGACCCCGGCATCAACGCCGACTACGACTACAACCAGTTCCTGATCAACTCCTACGGCAACCTCGAGCTCGACCGTCCGCACCAGTTCCGCCTCGACGCGGTATACAACACGCCTTTCGGCCTCGCCGTCGGTGTGAATGCGTACATCCGCAGCGGCGTGCCGACCTCTCGGCAGGGCTACTTCAACTCTCAGTACTCGACCGAGCTCTTCCTCGATCAGCGCGGATCGAACGGCCGCCTTCCGACCGATTACGAGGCGAACCTCTCGCTCGCCTACAACATCAACATCGGAAAGGTGACCATCACGCCTCAGCTCTACGTCTTCAACGTGCTGAATCGTCAGACGGTCGTCGGGACCGATACCCGCTTCAATCCGAACGGGTCGTTCGTCACGAATCGGAACAGCCCGTTCTACGGCCAGGCGGGTGTCGAGCCCGGCACGACGGCTCCGGATGGAACGCGCTGCACGAGCTCGACACCGTGCACCGACAACCCGGACTACCGCAAGGCCTCGAACGTCAACCTGTCGCCGGGAGCCAGCGCCCGGGTGGATCCCCGCCTGTTCCGTGCGGCGCTGAAGATCTCGTTCTAAGGTTTCTCGATTCGATTTTCAGCAAGGGGCGGCTTCGGCCGCCCCTTTTCTTTTCTCCCGCGCCGGCCTCCGTCGCGGGCGTAAGCAGAATGCCGAGAACGAATCCTTCCGCACGGCGCTCGGTCCGGGCCTCGCGTTCTACCGGGGCGCGTGTCTCGCCGCGCTCGGCCGGGCGGCGGAAGCGAGAAGCCAGTTCGAGATCTACCTCGTGTATCAGCCCTCGGTCGTGATCGATCCGGCGGTCTATCCGAAGCCCGTGGTTCAGGCCTTAGACGAGGCGCGGCGTTCGGTCGCGGTCACACGCGTCCGTCCGACCGAAAGCGGATCGGTGGCCTCCGCCTACAAGGTGTTTTCCCGCCCGCAGGGTGACCGCGAGGAAAGGCTCGGGGAAGACTGGGCCGACGGTCCGGTCCGCTTTCTCCTGGCGCCCCAGGACCGCCGCGAATTCCTCCGCCTCTCCGATCCGGTTTCGAGAAGCGAGTTCGTCGTCAACTTCTGGCGGTCGCACGATCCGAAGCCCGAAACGTCCGACAACGAGCTGCGAGAGGAATTCGACAAGAGGGTCGCCTTCGCGGATTCCCACTTCACCCAGGAGGAAACCCGGGGGGCGCTGACGGATCGCGGGATGGTGTTCATCCTGCTCGGGCCGCCCACCTGGGTGGGGCGCCGGCCGATTACGACCGGTGAGGACACCTCGGACCCCGCCGGGATGTCGCGCTTTTCGCGAAACGACGTGGTCCTGGCTCAGAGCGGAAAAGACCCGCGCTCATCGGGCGTCATCGTCGACAACATGACGAGACCGACGAACAAGCTGCCGCAGGCGGGTGTCGACTGGCGCGAGATCTGGCATTACCGCCGGGAAGCCCTTCCGAAGGGACTCCCGTATCACCAGGTGGACTTCGACTTCATCACGCGCCGCGGCTACGGGCAGAACGTCCTCCAGCGCGAAGAGCAGTCTCTTTCGGCAATCGACGCGGCGAGGAAGAGCCTTCTCGACCGGGCGGCGTGGGTGCAGGCGACGCGCTGACCATCCTCCGGAGTCGGCTTTCCTGAATCGAATCCCGGGACTTGAACTTTCTTCAAATTTCTGAGCGAAGTCTGTGACGTTTCGGCGCAGCGCAAGTCAGGGTCCCTGAGTCCGTTTCGCTATTATCCGCTGCCATCTTGCGCTTTTGGGGCGACGGTTCTACGCTGCGGACAGGCAGAAACGAGCGACAAGACAACTCACTCGTGAGACGACGGCAGATTCTTTCGCGTCGGGATCCCCATTTTGAAGGAGGAGGCATGCGCAAGTTCACCCCGATTCTCATTCTCGTGGCGATCTGTCTCTTGGCAACCGGACCCGCGGCTGTCGCCCAGACCACGGGCTCCATCACGGGGGCGGTCAACGACAATGACGGGAAGCCGCTCCCGGGCGTGACCGTCGAAGCGACGAGTCCCGCTCTTCAGGGGACCCGGGTCGTCGTGACGAGTGGAAACGGCACCTACCGTTTTCCGTCCCTTTCCCCCGGAACCTACACGGTGAAGGCGACGCTGTCGGGTTTCTCGACCGCGGAACGCAGCGTGCCGGTCACCCTGGATGCCACCGCCACCGTCAACCTGACGATGCGCATCACGGCGAAAGAGGAAGTCGTCGTCAGCGGCGAGGCGCCTCTGGTGGACGTGACCAACACGACCACCGGGAGCAGCTACTCGGCGAAGGTCATCGAGCGGCTGCCGGTCGCGCGCAATTACGCCGACATCGTGCGCTCGAACCCCGGCGTCAACACGGACAGAGGCGAGACGCAGGGACGCGCGCTGGCGTTGACCGTCTACGGCGCGACGTCCGTCGAGAATCAATACGTGATCGATGGAGTCAACACGACCAACGTCATCAAGGGATTCCAGGGCAAATCGATCAACACCGAGTTCATCCAGGAGGTCGAGGTGAAGACGGGCGGCTATCAGGCCGAGTACGGGCGCGCGCTGGGCGGCGTCATCAACGTCATCACGAAGTCGGGTGGCAACGAGTTCCACGGCGACGCGTTCGGTTACTACGACTCCTTCAAGACGCAGTCGGACCGCAAAATCACTCCTCAGGACTCACTGACCGGCATGGTGATCTCCGACTACAAGCGCACGGACTTCGGAGCGGACGTCGGCGGTTTCATTTTTAAGGACCACCTCTGGTTCTTCGCCGCTTTCGACCGGGTCAACAACCCCGGAACGGTTTCGCGGGCGGTGGCGAGCTCCGCCATCCCCACGTCGGCCAAATTCAAGCTCGACGAGACGGACAACCTCTATTCCGGAAAGCTCACCTGGAACATCGCGCAGGGGAGCACGCTGGTCGCGACGGCCTTCGCGGATCCGACGATCATCGAAGGCGCCGCCAACGCCGACCCGCGGCACGCCCGAGTCGCGAGCATCACGAGCTTCGATCCCCGCACTTACGAGTCTCGCCGCGACGTCGGAGGCCAGGACGGAGGGCTGAGATTCAACCAGCTCTTCGGGTCGCTCGGCCTTCTGACTCTTCAGGCTTCGCACCACGAGGACCGCTATCAGCTGACGCCTTCGGGCGCCGGCTCCGGCATCCGGGTGGACGACTTCACCTGCACCGGAGGGACGGCGACGACTCCGTGCGTCCAGCCCGCTTCGTCGCGGTCCACAACCGGCGGCTTCGGCCAGATTTTCGGGCCGACGCGGAACAACCGGTCGAACCGCAACCAGTATCGCGGCGACCTGGCCTTCTACTTCGGCACCCACGAGGTGAAAGCGGGTGGCGATTATGAGATCGGCAAGACGACCGCGATTACGTATTACACGGGCGGCCAGCAGGTCACGAAACTCAACGAGTACGGCCAGACCTACTACGAGCACGACTTCTTCTCCGCCGGCGCTTCCTCGCAGGACCCGATCGACAACACCGTGACGCCGAAGTCCATCAACTACGGAGCGTACTTTCAGGACTCCTGGAAGGTGATTCCCGGCCTGACTTTCAACGCGGGAATCCGGTGGGATCAGGAAGACGTCCAGGACTACACGGGCACGACCGCCATCAAGACCAAGAACGAGTGGCAGCCGCGCGTCGGCGTGATCTGGGATCCCAAAGGCAATGGCGCGGCCAAGATCTACGGGTTCTTCGGCCGCTTCTACTACGCGATCCCGACGGACTTGAACGTCCGGGCCTACGGGGCGCAGACTCAGGTGACGACCTTCAACTTCGACCCGATCAACACGCACCAGGATGCAGCCGTCATCGGCCACTCGAAGCCGTTCGTTCAGGGGGGTGCTTTCACCGAGCCCTCCGAAGCCGGAATCAAGGGGATCTATCAGGATGAGTTCACGATCGGCGGCGAGATGCTGCTCGACCCGACGCTTTCCGTCGGGATCAAGGGGACCTACCGCAACCTGGGTCAAGTGATCGAAGACAGGTGCGACCTGGACGGCGAACGTGCGGAAACCAACTTCAACACCTGCGCTCTCATCAATCCCGGTTCTTCCGGAGCGATCTCCCGGGGGGCGATCCCGGGCTGCAACGGTCTGGATGGCAAAGCGGCCGCCTGCGGAGAAAGCATCCCGGCCACGCCGAGGGCTCGCCGGATCTACCGCGGAATCGAGTTGGTCGGGCGCAAGTCCTTCTCTCAGACGTTCTGGGCCCAGGCGTCCTACGTCTTCTCCTCGCTGCGCGGCAACTATGACGGCGAGGTCCGTGAGGGCCGCGGCCAGACGGACCCCGGCATCAACGCCGACTTCGACTACGCGGCGTTCAACGTCAACAACTACGGCAAGCTCTTCCTCGACCGGCCGCACAACCTCCGGCTCGACCTTTCCTACACGACGCCGTTCAAGCTGTTCGTCGGCCTGCAGACCTACGTGCAGTCGGGCGCTCCGCTCAACAAGCAGGGGTACTTCAACTCCGGCTACGGCGCCGAGGTCCAGCTCGTCGAGCGCGGCAGCGCGAAGCGTCTTCCCGCCACCTACGAGGCCAACCTGACCCTCGGCTATCCGATCGCCTTAGGACCCGTCACGGTGACGCTGCAGGCGTACGTCTTCAACCTTCTGAACCGGCAGACAGAGACGCTGGAGGACGTCCGTTTCTCGACGAGCCAGCCGGCGAACTACCCGGCTTCGCTCTTCGACCCGAATCAGCAGCAGACCAACTCCAACTTCGGGAAGATCACCCAGCGGCAGGATCCGAGGCTTTTCCGGGGATCGATCAAGGTCGCCTTCTAGGACTCTCGGCTATCACACCCGGGGGGGCGGCAACGCCCCCCTTTTTTTTGCCCGGCTCTGCGGCCTTAGAATTCGGGGAGGAGGCGTTATGGCGCGACGTCTTTCGCTCTTGGCCCTCGTGAGCGCAGTGATGGCCTTCGGGGCCCTCGCCGCGCTGCCTGACCTCTTCCAGAAGGCGAAGGAGCAGTTCCGCGTCGGCGCCTACGCCCGTTCCCTCGAAACTCTCGATCAGCTGGACGCGGAGAGCCGCCGCGACCCGCGCGAGGCGGAGCGCATGGCCCCCGCCCTGCTCTTCTACCGCGGCGCGAATCTCGCGATGTTGAAGCGCGACGCCGAGGCGAGGTCGGCCTTCGAGGCCTATCTCGCGCACCAGCCCAACGCGCGCGTCGATCCCGCCATCTATCCGAAGCCGGTCGTCGAGGCGATCGAGGGCGCCCGGCGCTCGATCGCCGCCCCCGTGGCGGCGGCCGCCGAAGAGGGATCTCTCGCGTCCACCTACCGCTCCTTCTCGAGCGTCAAACGAGACCCTCCCAACGACGCGTCGGAGGCCTGGGCGGAGGGACCCGTGCGGTGGCTTCTGACGGCGTCCGAAAGGCGGGACTTCACCGTTCTCTCCGATCCGCTCTCGCGCTCGGAATTCATTACGGCCTTCTGGAAGTCGAGGGATCCACGCGCGGAGACTCCCGAGAACGAGCTTCGGGAAGAGTTCGAGCGCCGCGTCGCGTTCGCCGACGAGCGGTTCACCCAGAACGAGGTGCGGGGCAGCCTGACGGACCGGGGCATGGTCTTCGTTCTCCTCGGGCCTCCCACCTACAGTGGACGAAAACCTCTGAAGACCGGAGAGGACGTCTCGGACGCGTCCGGCCTCTCGCGGTACAACCCGTCGGAGATCCGGGCCGCCGGCCAGGGCGGAGGATCCAACACCGACAAGGCGGCTCGGGTGGATAAGGTGACCGGTCCCGGGGCGACGATCCACCAGGGGGCTTCCAACTGGGTGGAGATCTGGCATTACCAGCGCGCCAACCTTCCGAAAGAAATTCCCTATCCGGAGGTGAGCTTCGAGTTCGTCACCAAGCAGGGGTACGGACAGAACGTGCTTCAGAGGGACACGCGCGTTCTGACGTCCCTCGATCGCGCGAGGGTGCCGGCGAGGAAAGGTTGAGCGTCAAGCGTTGAGCGTTGACCGTCCGGAAGGGCGCCGTCCACTATCATCGGGTTCGTGCGGAAACTTCTCTTTTCCCTGTCTGGCCTCTGCCTTGCCGCGCCGCTATGGGCGGCGCCGGCGTCGGTCGTCGAGAGGCTGACGGCTTACTTCGCCGACTGGTACGCGGCGGTTCCCGGGACTCACGTTGCGGTATCGCCTGCCCGCGACGTGACGGTTGCCGGATTTTCGGCGTTTCGGGTGGAGCGCGTCGCGGAGGCGGGCGGTACGGCCCGGGTTCGCGAGGAATCGAGCGTGACGCTCTACGACTCCGTGAAGGACCAGGTCTTTCTGGGAGAGGTCCTTCACGACGCGTCGCGCGCCGCGGCGCGCCATCCCTTCGACGCGGGTTCCGACCTTCCCGTCATCCGCGCGTCGCTTCAGGAGGCCTTCGGGGTTGCCGTGCGGATCGACGGACCGGCTCCCGGAACCGGCCCGCTGCTGCCGATGACGCTCTTTCTCCGGCAGGACCAGGACGCGTTCGCCGCCCGCCCCGGGTTCATCTCGGCGGATGGCGCGACGCTGCTTCTCGGCGAGTTCCGTCCCGTCGGTGAGGGAGCGGCGCGGTGGCGCCGCGCGCTCCTCTCCGACCGCCCCGGGATCCGGCCCGATCGGGGCTCGTTCTACGTGGCAGAGTTCCTCGACTTCCAGTGCGAGCGTTGCCGCCTTCGCGCTCCGGAGGTCCGGCTCGCTGTCGCCCGGTCCGGCGGAGCGCTCGACGTTCATTTCCTGCCGCTCGTGCAGGCCCACGACTGGGCGTTCGCAGCGGCCGAGTCGGCGGCCGGGCTCGCCGCCGCCGACCCCGCGCTTTATGCCCGTTACCAGGAGATGATTTTCGAGCGCCCCCAAGGAATGACGGCGGCCTCGGCGCGCCAGCTCGCGGCCGACGTCGCGGAAGGCGCCGGCGCCGTCGAGTCGTTCCGCGCGGAGGTCGTGAGCCATCGCGCGCGTGACCGGGTCCTCCACGACATCGAGCTCGCCCTTCGCCTCGGCATCCACGGAACGCCGGCCTTCGTTCTGGACGGCCGGCTCGTCCCGGGCGAGCGAGGCCTTCTCGAGAACGCCGTCTTCCTCGCTCGCGGCGGACCGTCCGCGAAGAGGGCCCCCTCTCCCGCGCCGGACATCCGTTGAAGGGAAGGGCGGGTCGGTCTCTTCTGGCCCTTCTGGTCTGCGGCCTCGCGCTTTCCTGCGGCCGATCCGAGCGGCGGTCGGGCAAGGCGACCCCCTCGGCCGTGCCCCCCAAAGCGCCCGCCGCCGCCCTGCCGGCGGTGGAGACGGCCGATGTCGCCACGCGCGCGCGACGGCCCGACGGCGGCCCCCGGCCCGTCCTCTGGATCGGGCTCGACGGGCTCGACTGGGAGATCCTCGACCGGCTCTCCCGCGCCGGGAAGATGCCGCACTGGACCCGGCTCGTCTCGACCGGCTGGTCTTCGCGGATCACGAGCTTTGTGCCGATCCTCTCGCCGATCGTCTGGACGACGGTGGCCACGGGGGTCTCGCCCATGGAGCACGGCGTCCTCGACTTCCAGGAGGTGGACCCGAAGAGCGGGCAGAAGGTTCCGATCTCGGGACGCTCGCGCCGCGTGCCGGCCGTGTGGAACCTCGCCTCGTCGGCGGGGAAAAAAGTGGGTGTCGTCGGGTGGTGGGCCACGCATCCGGCGGAAGAGGTGAACGGGTTTTTTCTGACCGATCACGCGAGCCCCATCCTGTACGACAGGCTCCCGCTGTCCGGAGTCGCCTGGCCCGCGGCGCTGGAAGGGGGAGTCGCGCAGGTCATCGCGCGCGACGGGCGCGTGCCCCCCGCGGAGCTCTCGCGCTTCATCGACGTGCCGGCTGGCGAGGTCGAGCAGGCCCTCGCGAGCGGCGCCGGCATGGAGAACCCGATCGTCGCGCTCTCCCGCATCGTGGGCGCCACCCGCGTCTCGCACCGCGCGGCTCGCGACCTCTACGACCGGAACCTGCCGGACCTGACGATGCTCTACCTCGAGGGAACGGACGAGATCGGCCACGTGTTCGGCTCGGATGCGCCCCCGCGTCTGGCGTGCACGCCGGAGGCGGATTTCGCCCGGTACGGCCGCGCCGTGGACGAGTACTACGCGGTCATCGATCGGATGCTCGGCCAGTGGATGCGCCGCGCCGGGGAGGATCACGCGACGCTGATCGTTCAGTCCGATCACGGCTTCAAGTGGGGAGCGGACCGGCCCTGCGAGCGGTCGTCGCTCAACTGGAGCACGGCGGCGTTCTGGCATCGTCTCGATGGCGTCTTTGCCGCGTGGGGGGAGCGGGTGAAGCCCGGAAAGTCCGCCTCGAACCTGTCGATGTTCGATCCGGCGCCGACCGTTCTCGCGCTCCTGGGGCTGGCCGCGGACCGGCGCATGCCGGGGCGTCCCGTCTCCGCGGCGTTCTCGGATCTGAAGCCGCCGCCCCGGGCGGACGTCGCCTCGAAGGTGCAGGTGAGGCGGGTCGAGGCGCAGGAGATGTCCTCCGCGCAGGCGTCGGAGTACGCGAAGAAGCTGCTCGCTCTCGGCTATCTCTCGGGCTCCGAGACCAGACCGCTCGCGCCCCCGGGCGGAGAGCTTCCCGGCCGCACCGAGGGCGCCTGGAACAATCTCGGACTGTACGAGCGGGAGAGCGAGCGGGACCTGCCGGCGGCCCGCGCCGCATTTCTCAAGGCGCTCGAGCTGCGTCCCGACTATCATTCGCCGATGTTCAATCTGGCGGTGCTCGAGCGCACGGCGGGGAAAGACGCCCAGGCGCAGGAGTGGCTCTTCCGGTCCCTGGCCGCCGGGCATGCGGACCCGCCCGGCACCCTCCGCCAGTGGGCGGACGACTACGAGCGGCGCGGGAAGACCCGGGAGGCGCGTGCCCTGGCGGAGAGGGCCCTGCGCGAGATTCCGGCGAACGAGTCCGTCGCGCGGGAAGCGGCCCTGGCGCGATTCCGGTCGCGCGACTGCGCGGGGGCTCTGGACGCCCTGAGGACCTTCGAGACCGCCACGCGCGACGTCGAGACCTTGAACGCCCTCGGCCTTTTTCACACCTGCCTCGGGGAGCGCGAGGAAGCGGAGCGCCTCTTTCAACGTTCTCTGGCGATGAATGCCAGCCAGCCCGGGGTGGTCGAATCCCTCCGGGTCGTCCGCGGGGGAGCGCCTCCCCGATCTTGAGGAGACACATGAAGAAGAGAATCGTCACGGCCGTGCTCGTTGCGGCGGCCCTCGGGGCAGTCGCGGCCGCCCCCCCGCAGAAAGCGGCCGCCCGTCCGGCGGCTGCCCAGGCGCCGGCGGCGGCGGGCGTCGAGGCGCAGCTTCAGACGTACGCGCTCCGCTTCCTTTCGTGGGACCCGGACAGCCGCATCACGGTGACGAAGTCGGCCGAGCGCCTTCCCGGCATGCAGGGTTACAAGGTCGTCCGGAAGGGGCGCTACGAGAAGCTGAATGTCGACCGGACCTGCTACGTTTCCGACGATGGGAAGTGGTTCTTCGAAGGCGACTCGGTTGCGAATCCGGCGCCGAAGCCGATCCGCTCCGCCGCGGACCTTTCATGGGTCGGAGAGAAATTTTCCGGCCTCTTCCGGACGAAGGTCACGCCGCAACTGGCTCCCGAGCGGGACGCCCCTCCCTACAGGGGGGTCAACGTCGCCGTCGAGACGGGATACGGCCCGGTCCGGATGCCCGGCTACGTTTCCGCGGATGGAAGCCGGTTCCTTCAGGGAGTCTTCCGGGATTTCCGCATGGACCCGCGCGAGGAGAGGCGCCGCCACATCGACCTTTCACTCGGTCGCGCGAGCGGCAAGCCCGAGGCGGCGGTCTCGATCGTCGAGTTCGCGGACATGGAATGCGGCTACTGCAAGATGCGCGGCCTCCAGATGGACAAGCTGCTCGAAGTGAATTCCGGAATCGCCAACGCGCGGCGGCATTACAAGTTTTTTCCTCTGTGGTTCGGCCACGTGTGGGCCATGAAGGCCGCCTCCGCGGGCGACTGCATCTTCAGGTCCGCCGGAGCGCCCGCGTTCTTCCGCTTCAAGGAGCAGGTCTATGCGCGGCAGGAGAGCATGACGGTCTCCGGGATCGACGAGATCGCGGTGACGAGCGCGGGAGCGGAAGGGATCTCGTCCGCGGATTTCCTCGCCTGCTACCTGCAGGAGGCAAGCTTCTCGCGCGTCCGGCACGAGATCGAGGAGGGCTACCGGCTCGGCGTCAACTCGACCCCGACGTACTTCATCGACGGGACGGAGATCACCTGGCTCGAAGACAAGGTGATGGAAGACTTTCTCCGTACGCTCGCGCCGAAGCTCAAGTCGATCTTCGGCAAATGATCGAAAGGGTCGCTCAACTCTCTTCCCTTACGGTTCAAACGGAATCGGTATCGTCGTCCATCCGCGTACGGGCGATCCGCCGCGGGTCGCGGGCTGGAATCGCCAACCGCGGACCGCGGCGACGGCGCTTTCCGTCAGGCCGCCTGCGGCTCCTTTCAAGACCTGGACTTCGACCGGCTCGCCCGTTTCCGAGACGAGGACGCGCAGCAGCACGATGCCGCCGATGTGGGCGCGCAGCGCCATCTGCGGGTACTGCGGCTTGATCACCCGGGAGATCTTCGGGGCAACTTCGACGACGGGCCCCGCCGCGGCGGGCGCGGCCGGCGCGGGGGCTGCGGGAGCGGAGGTTTCGCTTTCAGGAGGGGGAGTGGGCTCGGGCGGCGGCGCGACCGCGACCCGGACGGGAGAAGGCGTCGGCGCCTCAACCGAGGCGGCTGCCGCGGGCTCCGGACGCGCGGGGGCCGTCGCGACGGGAGGCAGCGGGCGGGCCTTGAGCGCCGCTGCGGCGTTCAAGGCGTCGGGCGGCGTGCGTCTTCGCATCTCCTGATCCAGTTTTCGCAGCTCCTGAGACACGCGGCGCGCGACCTCGTCCTTGAATTCGGCGTCGGTCAACCGCGTCGTCGGGCCCGAGACGATCACCGGAGCCGGCGCCGGGAACGCGGGCGTCGAACGGACGGGAGCGGGCGGCAGGGCGACCTTCGGGCGCGGGGCGGGCGCCGGGGACACGCTTCCTCCGGGGAGGTCGAGCGCCGCTTCCGCCGCCCGGGCCTTTCCTTCCGCCTCCATCTCCGGGGAGAAAAGCCCGTTCAGGAAGAACGCGAGATTGAAGGTGGACGGCGAATACGGGCCGGAGAAGAGAAGCTTTCCGAGCTCGCGGCGCAATTCTCGGCTCGACTGGAAACGCGCCTCCGTGGGACCGAGGCAGAGACGCAGCACGGCTGAGACCTCGGGCGCGATGGGGGCGCCCTCCCGCAGCGCGGTGCGAAGGTCTCCCGCCGGATCGGACGGGCTCGGCGCCTTGCCGACGAGCATCTCGAAGAGGAGCGCTCCGAGCGAATAGACGTCGGAGTTCTTCTCGATCCGAGTCCGGGCGCGTTCCTCCGGCGCGAGGTACGGCGCGATCTCCCGGGCGAAGCGCGGGCGGCCCACCGAGGGGAGGAAGCCTCCGGCCAGGCCGAAGCCCGTCAGTCGGATCTCGCCGTCGTCCGAAAGCGAGACGAAGCCCGGCCAGACGAGGCCGTGCAGCGTCCGCTCTCCCTCGATCGTCGTGTTGTACGCATGGTCGAGCGCCGTCGCCACCTTCTCGACGATCAGAAGCGCATGCTCGTACGGGATTGCCTGGCGCTCGGTCCGCGACTTCTCCAGGACCGCGTCGAGGGTCCGTCCGTTGTCCTCGCTCCAGGCGAGGTAGGGAATCCCGTCCGCGGAATCGAGAACGACGCCGCGCGAGATCGCGGTGTTCTTCAGGAAAGTATGGATCTCGCCGTTTTCCTCGATGGCGTCGAGCACCGCGTCCTCGGAGATCTCCGGCCCCTCGAGGATGCGGAGACGGGCGAAGCCCTTCTCCCCCGTGACGCGGAGCGCCCGATAGACGCGGCCGAGCGCGTCCTCGTGGAGGTATGCGGTCAGGAGGTACGGCCCGAAACGCCGCGGCAGAGGCTCGTCCGTCATCGCCACGCGCGGCGGCGCTGGCCGGGAGAGAAGGCTTTCATGATGTGTGGATTCGCCTTTCATTGTAATCAGTTTTGGGTTTTCAGTTTTCAGTTCCCGGAGTCGGGACGAGGTCGGCGGAGGGGCCTCGGGGCGATAACCCCTTCGTTTTCGGGGCTTTCCGCCGCTCGGATGCCCGGGCGAACGGCGAACGGCGAGCGGCGAGCGGCGAAACGCGAAACGCGAAACGGGGGCCGCCGCGGCCGCGAAGGCCCTACAGCGACCGGGCCGGCGTCGGCTCGGGGGTGGCGGCCGGCGCCGGGGACTGGGCGCCCGCTTCCCGCAGGTGGTGCGCGGTCGCGATCGCCTCGAGGTGCTCCTCGTAGGTCCGGGTGAACGTGTGCCCGCCGGTCGTGTCCGCGACGAAGTAAAGGAAGTCCGTCTTCGCGGGGGAGAGCGCCGCCTTCAACGCCGCGAGGCCCGGGTTGCAGATCGGGCCGGGAGGGAGGCCGTCGTTCGCGTACGTGTTGTAGGGCGACGCGTAGGTGTAGTCCGAGCGGTGCAGAGTGCCCGTCCAGCGCCCGTCGCGTTTCAGGGCGTAGGAGACGGTGGGGTCCGCCTGCAGCCTCATGTTCTTCCTGAGGCGATTCCAGTAGACGGCCGCGATCAGCGGCCCCTCGCTCTTGATTGCGCTTTCCTTCTCGATGATCGAAGCGAGGATGACCGCCTGCCGGGGGGTGAACCCGAGCTGGCGCGCCTTTTCGCGGAGGTCCGGAGTGAAGTTCTTCCGGAACTGCGCCACCATGCTGTCGACGATCTGTCGCGCCGAAGTCGTGCGCGTCACGACGTAGGTCTCAGGGAACAGAAACCCCTCGAGGTCGTTGACGCCGGTGGTGAGGCCCGGCAGAAGCTCGGTCTCGGTGAGAGCGCGCGTGAAGGCTTCCGGTCCGCCGATCCCCCGGCTCCAGAAGAGTTCGAACGTTTCCTCTTCGGTCAATCCCTCCGGGACCACGATCGTGTATTGAACGACCTCCCCCTTGCCCATGCGGTTGATGATCTCGTCGATCGGCATGGGCCGGTCGAACTGGTACTCGCCGGCCTGGAGGCGGGTGCCGCTCCGGTAGACGCGGTAATAGATCTCCGCCAGGCGGGCGTCCTGAATGACTCCCTCCTTTGCCAGCCGTTCGAAGATCTGCTTCGTGGAGGTCTTTGGCGGAAAGAGGACCGTCGTCCTGCCTGCGGGCACGGGCGGCCGCCGGGGATGCTCGAGGCGATCGTAGGCATAGACGACCGCGAGAACGCCGAGCACGGCGAGGAGGAGAACGACCCAGGCGATGCGGCGGGCCGCGGTCACGGACGCCGCCCGTTTGCCACATGCGACAGCCAGTCCTCGAGGAGGACCGCCGCGGCGGTCCGGTCCGCCGCCTCCCGGGAGAAGCCCGGCGCAAGCCGCCGCGCCGCCTCGTTGGACGTCAGCGTTTCCTCGTGGAAGTGGATGGGGAGAGCGGTTCGGCGCGCGAGCTTGCGCGCGAACGATCGGATCCGCGCCGCAAACGGGCTTTCGATCCCCTCGGGCGACCGGGGGATTCCGAAGAGGATGCCCTCCGCCTCCTCCTCGGCGCAGAACGCCAGGATCGCGGTGATCGAGGCGTCGTCTCCTTTTCGGGCCAGAGTTCGCCGCGGCGTCGCGATCATCCCGGCCGCGTCGCACGTCGCGAGCCCGATCCGCTTTTCGCCGAAGTCGATAGCCAGAATTCGGGGCACGGGGAGGAGTCTACAGTCGTCAGTTCTCAGTTTTGAGACGGTTCGGAATGAGCCCCGAAGGGTTCCAACGCTCTGAAACAACGCTCAACGCCAACGCTCGACGCTCAACGGCCAGTCCCCGGCCGGGAATCCACTCCCGCCACCCACGGTTAGAATCCCGGTCATGAAGAACGTGGTGATTCTGGGCGCTGTGCGGACTCCCGTGGGCTCCTTTCTCGGCAAGCTCTCTTCCCTTTCCGCCCCGGCGCTCGGCTCGGCGGCCATCCGCGGAGTGCTCGCGCGCTCCGGCGTGGCGCCCGATGCGATCGAGGCGGTCGTCCTCGGGAACGTCCTCCAGGCGGGTCTCGGGCAGGCGCCGGCACGGCAGGCGTCGCTCGGCGCCGGCATCCCGAACTCCGTCCCCTGCGTGACGGTGCACAAGGTCTGCGGCTCGGGGATGCGCGCGGCGATGGACGTCGCGAACGCGATCATCGCGGGCGAGTACGACATCGCGGTGGCGGGCGGCATGGAGTCGATGTCGAACGCGCCCTACCTGCTGGATCGGGCCAGGACGGGGTACCGGATGGGCAACGGCGTCCTCGTCGATTCGATGATCAAGGACGGGCTCTGGGACCCGTACGGCGACGTCCACATGGGGAATTGCGCGGAGAAGTGCGTGGCAAAGTACAACTTCTCCCGGGAGGAGCAGGACGCCTTCAGCCTCGAGTCGTACCGGCGGGCCCAGGACGCCTCCAGGCGCGGCCTGTTCGCGGACGAGATCGTTCCGGTCGAGGTGCCCTCGAAGAAAGGCGCGCCCGCCGTCGTCGACGCCGACGAAGAGCCCTTCGCGGCGCCGCTCGACAAGATGGGCGGATTGAAACCCGCGTTTCAGAAGGAAGGCGGGACGGTGACGGCCGCCAATTCCTCCAAGATCAACGACGGAGCGGCCGCGCTGATCCTTTCCTCCGAAGAGAAGGCCGCGTCGCTCGGCATCAAGGCACTCGCCCGGATCGCCGGCTGGTGCAGCGTGGCGCAGGAACCCGAGTGGTTCACCACCGCCCCGATCGGCGCCGTCCGCAAGCTCCTCGACAAGGCGGGACTGAAGGTCTCCGACATCGACCTCTTCGAGGTGAACGAGGCCTTTGCCGCCGTGGGGATGGCGGCGATCCGGGAGCTCGACCTCGATCCTGCAAGGGTCAATGTCCTCGGCGGCGCCGTCGCCCTTGGCCACCCGATCGGCGCTTCGGGCGCGAGGCTCCTGACGACGCTCGTGCACTCGCTGCGCCGGGAAGGCAAGAAGCGCGGCGTGGCGGCGATCTGTATCGGAGGAGGCGAGGCCACCGCGATGCTTCTCGAGGCGCTCTGATCGAAGACCGCGACCGCGGGAGCAGCGGGGAGCCGAGCGACCAACGGGAGCGAGACGGCCGCGGTACTCCGCGGTTAACTCGATCGGGAGCCGAGCGACCAACGGGAGCGAGACGGCTGCGGGACGCCGCGGTCAACTCGATCGGGAGCCGAGCGCCCGACGGGAGCGAGACGGCCGCGGGACTCCGCGGTCAAAGAGATCCGGAAACGAAGGACTCGAACACTCCCTTCGATCTGGTGCTCGGAGGCGTTCCCCGGTTCGATGCGGAATCGCCGTGGGCGTGGCGGCTTGCTCGCCGGTGCCTCGCAACGCTGCCGGCTTCTGCGAGAACGATGCGGCCGGGCGCCAGGCCGACCATCGCGGACCTCGAAGGGGAGAGCCCGCACGTCCTCGTGCAGGCGGATCCCGAGGCTTACCTTCCGGCCCTCGCGGCGCGGCGGCTTCTCGGTCTTCTGGAATCCGGCGAGGCGGACGTCGCGCTGCCCGTGTCGAACGAGCCGTGGTGCCAGGCAGCGCGGCGTGAAGCGCCTTTTCCGTACCATACGCCGGCGTTGCTCGAAGAGGCCGCCCGCGCGGTCGCCGCGGCGGCCGGGGAACCGGCTCGCCAAGGCCCCTTCCGGTCTCCTGTCTTCGCCGCCCGCCGCGAAGCGCTGGCCGGATTTCCGAGGGATCTTCCGCTCGACGCGGCGGTCGAGCGCGCGGCGGTCCTCGGCAGGCGGGTCCGCATCGACCCGGGCGCCTACCTGCACCGCTATGGCGAGATGGACGGGCAGGCGCGCGAGGACCTCGCGGCGCGGATCCCGGAGGGGTCGCGCGTCGTGCTCGATGTCGGTTGCTCCCGGGGCGCGACGGCCGCGGCGCTCCGACGGGGCGGCGTGACCGAGATCGTCGGCATCGAGCCCGACCCGGGAGACGCCCGTCAGGCCGCCCGGCGATACGACCGGGTTCTCGCGGTTCCGCTCGAGTCGGTTTCGGAGGACTTCGCCGGGCGCTTCGACGCGATCCTCTTCGGCGACGTGCTGGAGCATCTGGCGGATCCCTCCGCCGCCCTCTTGCGCGTTCGCCCGTGGCTTTCCGCCCGCGGAGCCGTCGTCGCGTCCGTTCCCAACATCGGCCATTGGTCGGTGATCGCCGATCTTCTGCGGGGCCACTTCGACTACGTGCCCTACTCGATTCTCTCGGGCACGCACGTGAGGTTCTTCACCCGCCGGACGCTGCGGGATCTGTTCGAGGCATGCGGATTCGAGTCCCCGCGCATCGAGACGGTTCGCTTCGCGCCGTCCCCGTTCGGAGAAAAAGCGCTGGAGAGACTGAGACGCGTTCCGGGCGCGTCAGACGATCTCGACGTGGTCGAGTTCGTGGCGGTGGCCCGACGGGAAGCCGGTTGAGCGTTGAGCGTTCGAGCGTTCGATGCGAACACGGGAACCGGCTTTCCAACTCGGATTTCTGAACTCTCAACTCTGAACTCTCGACGCTCGACGCTCGACGCTCAACCCTCCCGTATGATCCAACCGTGATCAACAAACTCGTCGCGAGCGCGGACGCGGCCGTCGCCGACGTTCCCGCGGGCGCGACGCTCGTGGTCGGCGGCTTCGGCCTCTGCGGCATTCCGGAGAACCTGATCGCGGCGCTCCGCCGCCGCGGAGTCGCAAACCTCACGGCGGTGTCGAACAACTGCGGGATCGACGACTGGGGCCTCGGGCTTCTGCTCAAGAACCGGCAGATCCGCAAAATGGTGTCTTCCTATGTCGGGGAGAATGCGGAATTCGAGCGGCAGTTCCTGAGCGGCGAGCTCGAGGTCGAGCTCGTTCCCCAGGGGACGCTCGCGGAGCGGATGCGCGCGGGAGGCGCCGGGATCCCTGCCTTCTTCACCCCCACCGGCGTCGGGACTCTCGTCGCGGAAGGGAAGGAGACGCGGACGATCGACGGCCGCGACTACGTTCTCGAGCGCGGCATCGTCGGCGATTTTTCCCTTGTCGCGGCCTGGAAGGGAGATCGGCTGGGCAATCTCGTCTACCGCCGCGCCGCCCGCAACTTCAACCCGGTGGCGGCGACGGCGGGCCGCATCTCGATCGCGGAGGTCGAAGAGCTGGTGGAGGTGGGGGAGATCGACCCCGAGAACGTCCACACACCCGGGATCTTCGTCCACCGGGTCGTCGTCGCCCCGCGGGAGAAGCGCATCGAGCGGCGGACGGTGAGGAAGGAGTAATCAGTCCTCGGTTGTCAGTTCTCAGTGCCCTCCCGGAACTGATGACTGAGAACTGACAACTGATAACTTAACTCCCATGCTCGATCGGGAAGGCATCATCCGCCGTGCGGTTCTCGAGCTCGAGGACGGCTACACGGTGAACCTCGGGATCGGGATGCCGACCCTGATCGCGAATCACATCCCCGCGGACATGGAAGTGATCCTGCAGTCGGAGAACGGGATTCTCGGGCTGGGTCCCTATCCCACCGAGGCGGAGATCGATCCCGATCTCATCAACGCCGGTAAAGAGACGGTGACGGTCCGGCCGGGCGCTTCGTACTTTTCTTCGGCGGACTCGTTCGCGATGATCCGGGGGGGGCACGTCGACCTTTCGATCCTCGGGGCGATGCAGGTGGACGAGGAGGGCTCGATCGCCAATTACATGATCCCCGGAAAAATGGTGAAGGGGATGGGCGGCGCGATGGATCTCGTCGCGGGAGCTCGCCGCCTCGTCGTCACGATGGAGCACACGGCGCGCTCCGGCGAGAAGAAGATCCTGCGGCGGTGCACTTTGCCCCTGACGGGCCGCGGCTGCGTGGACCGCATCATCACGGACCTCTGTGTCTTCGACGTCGATCGAAGGGCGCGCCAGCTCGTCCTGGTCGAGCTGGCTCCGGGAGTCGGCGAGGAGGAGATCCGGGCGAAGACCGAAGCGGCGTTCCGTGTCGCCTCCGACGTGCGCTCCATGCCGGCGTGAGGCCATCGCCGGATCACCTGCGGACAGCCGTCTCCGCGGCGATTCTCCTCGCTTCCGTCCTCTGTTCCCGCGCGCTTGTCGCGCAGGACCCCTTCGGCTCGTCGGATCCCTTCGAGGGCCGGTTCAAGGTCCGGCCCAACTTTCAACTGCGATTCCGCCCTCCGACCAGGGGCGGAGAGGTCCGGCTCTACACGAAGAAGCCCGTGCACTACGAGAAGGACGTGTCGTGGGAGGGATCGGACGAGGTCGTCATCGAGTACCAGGACGTGAAGATCACCGCGGACGCCGCGCGGTACGACTTCCCGACGAAGACCGCCACCCTCGAGGGCCACGTCGTGATCGACCAGGGGCCGACCCGGCTTTCCGGCAGCCGCGGCACCTTCCAGCTCGAAGCGAAAACCGGACGCATGGAGGACGCCACGGCCGATCTCTCGCCCGCGTACCACGTGATTGCGAAGTCGATCGAGAAGATCGGGGAGGCGACCTACCGGATCCACGACGGGCTCTTCACGGCGTGCGACGTTCCGAAGCCATCCTGGTCCTTCCGGCTCTCCGAGGCGATCGTCACGCTCGACGACTATGCCCGCATGAAGAACGTCTCGTTCCGCGCCGGCTCCGTGCCCCTGCTCTGGACGCCCTACCTCGTCTGGCCCACGAAGGAGGATCGCGCGTCCGGGCTGCTCGTTCCCGGCGCGGGGTACAGCTCGCGGGGCGCCTACCTCGGCCTGACGCATTACTGGGTCACGGGGCGCTCGACCGATCTCACCTCGAACCTGGACCTCTACTCGAAGGGCTCCGTCGGCCTGGGCGAGGAGTTCCGCTGGACCCCGACCGCGGAATCCGCCGGGCTTTTTCAGGGATATGCCATTCACGACACGGACGCGACGGCGTGCGTCCCGCTCGACCAGGCGCCGGGCGAAACGAACTTCTGCACGCTGCCGGACGGGACGACCGGCGTTTTCACGCGAAAGACGAAGAACCGCTGGAAGTACCGGCTGGATCACGTGTCCGACGATCTTCCCGGCGGTTTCCGGGGGGTGCTCGCGTTGCGCGATTATTCCGACGAGCAATACCTCCAGGACCTCGAGCGCTCGTTCGCGTTGAACTCGGCGCGGCAGATCCTCTCGCGCGCGTTTCTCACGAAGAATTTCGGGGACGACTCGCTCAACATCCGGTTCGAGCGGGCGGAAACGTTCTTCGGAACGACGGTGATCTCGGAGCGTTTGCCGAGCGCGGAATTCTTCCGGCGGACGTCGCGCGTCGGGCAAACGCCGCTGTTCTTCGCGCTCGAGTCCTCGGCGTCCTGGCTCTACCTGAACCGCGGACCCGGGCTTCCCCGCGGAGACTACGGGCGATTCGACCTCCATCCGACGCTGTCGCTCCCGTGGAAGAGGATTCCCTGGCTGTCGATCACGGCCCGCGCGGGCGGCCGCTTCACCGAGTACACGGACTCGACCGACTCCGCCACCCAGACCCGCTTCGTCGGGAGGTCCCTGACACGCGAGTACGGGGAAGCGGGCCTCTCGATCGTCGGTCCCTCGTTTTCCCGGATCTTCGACGCGTCGATCGGGCGGTTCGGCAAGTTCAAGCACGTGATCGAGCCGCGGATCGACTACACGTACGTTTCGGAGGTCGGCGACCCGGAACGGATCCCTTCGTTCGACGAAGTGGACCTGCAGCTCGGACAGAACCAGGTCCGCTACGCGCTGGTGAACCGGCTGCTCGCCCGTGCCGCCGACCCGAAGGCCCCGGCCGCCGAGGAGATCGCCTCGTTCGAGGTCGCGCAGACGCGCGCCTTCACGCTGCCGCAGAGCCTGCTCCCGAGCGCGACCACGTTCGCCAATCCTCTCGTCACGAAGACGGGCCCCGTCGAGGCCACGCTCCGCGTCGCCCCCGGGCCCGCGTTCCACCTCGACGGGCGGCTCTCCTACGACGGCAAGGCTTCCCAGGTCACCGGCACCTCGATTTCGGCGGCGTACAACCACAAGACGAGCTTCGTCAACGCGACGTGGTTTGCGAGCCGCCCGATCCTGGCCGCGCCCCTGCCCGCCGGCTCTCCCTCGCCGAACTCGGACCAGTTCCGGGTGGCCGCGGGCATCGAGCTCTCGAAACAGTTCCGGGTGGATACGCAGTTGAACTACGACGCCCGCCAGAACCTCCTGCTCGAGGACCGCACCCTCGTCGCCTTCCGCGCCGCCTGCTACACCGTTTTCGTGGAGCTGCGCCAGCTGCGGCTACCGCCCAACACGCGCCGAGACATCCGGTTCGTGGTGAACCTCAAGGACATCGGAACGCTGCTCGATCTGCATCAGAGCGTCGATCGGATATTCGGGCAGTAAGAAGGCGCCGGGCGCCGCACGGTCAGGGACACTCGTTTTCGGCGCCGCCGCCGCCTCCCGCCTCCCGCCCGGTTATGATCCCTCGCGAATGAAAGGTCTGATCCTCTCGGGCGGCAGGGGCACCCGTCTGCGCCCGCTGACGTACACGCGGGCGAAGCAGCTCGTCCCGGTCGCGAACAAGCCGGTCCTCTTCTATGGGGTGGAGGCCATCGTCGCCGCGGGCATCCGCGAGATCGGCGTGGTCGTGGGAGACACCCGGGAGGAAATCCAGGCGGCGCTCGGCGACGGCGCCCGGTTCGGCGCGAAGATCACCTACATCGAACAGGACGCTCCGCGCGGTCTCGCCCACGCGGTCCTCATCTCCGAGGGATTTTTGCGGGGCTCTCCGTTCGTCATGTATCTCGGAGACAACCTGATCGCCGACGGGATCTCGAGCCTCGTCGACGAGTACCGGCGCATCGGCTGCAACTCTCAGATCCTGCTCGCGAAGGTGCCGAACCCGGAGCAGTTCGGGGTGGCGGAGCTCGACGGCGATCGCGTCTTCCGGCTGACCGAGAAGCCGAAGAATCCCCGGTCGGACCTCGCGCTCGTCGGCGTCTACATGTTCGACGACACCATCTGGGAGGCGGTCAAGGCGATCCGCCCGAGCGCGCGCGACGAGCTCGAGATCACGGACGCCATCCAGTGGCTCATCGACCACGGGAAGACGGTCCATCCGCACCTCGTGTCCGGATGGTGGAAGGACACGGGCAAGATCGAGGACATGCTCGAGGCCAACCGGATCATTCTCGACACCTTTTCGCCAAACGGCCTCGCCGCCGTCGACTCGGGCTGCCGTGTCGAGGGCAAGGTCGTGGTGGAAGAGGGGGCGAAGCTCGTGCGCAGCATCGTCCGCGGCCCCGCGATCATCGGGGCGGGATCCGAGATCCGCGACGCGTTCGTCGGCCCCTACACGGCGATCGGGCCGGACTGCCTGATCGACCGGTGCGAGATCGAAAACTCGATCATCCTCCGCGGCTCGCAGGTCGTCAGCATCCCCGGGCGCATCGCCGACTCGCTCATCGGCACAAACGTGCGGATTCATCCGGGCGCTGAGCGCCCCCGCGTGCACCGTTTCCTGATCGGAGACAACTCCGAGATCGGAATCGTATGAAACTCCTCGTGACGGGCGGATCCGGATTCATCGGATCGAACTTCATCCGCCAGATCCTCGAGTCGCGCGGCGATGGCGTGCGCGTCGTCAATCTCGACAAGCTGACGTATGCCGCCAACCCCGCGAATCTCGCGGACGTCGACCAGCGGCCCAACTATCAGTTCATTCACGGCGACATCACCGATCCGGAGGCCGTCCGGACCGCGATGGAGGGGTGCACGGACGTCGTGAACTTCGCCGCCGAGACGCACGTGGACCGCTCGCTCCTGGGGGACGCGTCCTTCATCGAGACGGACGTTCGAGGAGTCTTCGTCCTGCTCGAGGAAGCCCGAAAGCGCGGCGTCCGGCGGTTCATCCAGATCTCGACGGACGAGGTGTACGGGACGATCGCGGAGGGCTCCTTCACGGAGGAATCCCCGCTGAACCCGAGGAATCCCTACTCCGCCTCGAAGGCGGGCGGCGACCGGCTGGCGTATTCCTACTGGGCCTCGTACGGAGTCCCCGTCGTGATCACGCGGGCGTCCAACAATTACGGCCCGTACCAGTATCCGGAGAAGCTGATTCCGCTTTTCGTCACCAACGCGATTGACGACCAGCCGCTGCCGCTTTACGGAGACGGGCGGAACGTTCGCGACTGGCTCTACGTCCGGGATCACGCGGCCGCGATCGACTTCCTTCTGGACGCCGGTGAGCCGGGGGAGGTCTACAACATCGCGGGAGGAAACGAGGCGGAAAACATCGAGATCACCCGCCAGGTCCTGCGCGAGCTGAAGAAGCCGGAGAGCCTGATCCGCTTCGTCAACGACCGCCCCGGGCACGACCGCCGTTATTCCCTCGACGCGTCGAAGCTCGCGCGGCTCGGCTTCGCGAGCCGCACGGCCTTTCAGAGCGGCCTCTCCGAAACGGTCGCGTGGTACCGGAACCGCGAGGACTGGTGGCGGCCCGTCAAGGAGAAGGACGCCGCGTATCGGGAGTACTACCGCACGCAGTACGGAGACCGGCTCGCCACCTCCTCGGCGACGGCGAAAGAGCCCGCCGGACGCCGCTAGCGGCTCCTGTGAGCACCGCCTCCGGCCCTGCGTCTCCGGCGGAATCGCTCCCGCGCGGTCACGTCGGGCTGGCCATCCCCCGCCGGGCGCTCGTGACCGGGGCGGCGGGGATGCTGGGATCCGACGTCGTTCCGGCGCTCGCAGGGGCGGGGTTCCAGGTCGTCCCACGGGCGCGGGAAGATCTCGACGTCACCGACCGCGCCGCCGTCGGGCGCGCCTTTCGGGAAGCCGTTCCCGACGTCGTCGTCAATTGCGCCGCGTACACGAAGGTCGACGACTGCGAGACCGACCCGCGCGCGCACGCGGTCAATGCCGCGGCCGTCGAAATTCTGGCGGAGGAGTGTCTCGCGCGATCGATCCAGCTCGTCCACGTCTCGACCGACTTCGTCTTCGACGGCGCGAAAGGCTCTCCTTATACGGAGCAGGACGAAACCGCTCCGCTTTCGGCGTATGGCCGAACCAAACGCGAGGGCGAGGAAGCGGCGCTGCGAGCGCCGGACGGGCTGGTCGTGCGCAGCTCGTGGCTGTTCGGCCGCTCGGGCTGGAACTTCGTCGAGGCGATCCTGCGGCAGGTCGAGTCGGGGCGCGCGCAGCTCTCGGTCGTCCACGATCAGAGGGGGCGCCCCACCGCAACGCCGGACCTCGCGGAGGCGATCGTGGCGCTGATTCTCACCCGCGGTTCGGGCGTGTACCACTTCGCCAACCGCGGCGAGGCGAGCTGGCTCGAGTTCGCCGAGGCGATCGTCGCCCTCGCCGGCCGCGCAGAGATCCCCGTGCGGCCGATCGACTCGGCGACGCTCGCGAGGCCCGCGGTCCGGCCGGCCTACTCCGTACTCGATACGGGTCGGTACGAGGCGAAGACGGGAAAGCCGATTCGACCCTGGCGCGACGCGCTCGCCGAGTACCTCGCGGCGCGCGCGCGGCCGGAGGCCTGAGGGATTGATCTCGAACGACGGCAGACGAAAGGCGGTCCACGCCGCCATGGGGCTTTTTGCGCTCCTCCTGGCGGTCCTCGACTGGCGCGGAGCGGCTCTCCTCGGCGCCGCCGCGCTCCTCTTCAACTTATTCGGGATGCCGAGGATCGGCCGCGCCATCTACCGCGACCCCTCGCGGGCGCGCGACCCGGGCATCGTCGCCTACGCGGCCGTAGTCCTCGCGCTCGTGCTGCTGTACCGCCATCGCCTCGAGATCGCGGCGTCGGTCTGGGGAATGCTGGCGTTCGGCGATCCCGCCGCCGCTCTCGCCGGCCGTGCTCTCGGCGGGCCACGGCTTCCCTGGAACCGGGAAAAGACGTGGGCGGGTCTCCTGGCGAACTTCGTCGTGTCACTGGCGGCGGGGCTCTTCCTGTTCCACTTCGTTTCCCGGGCGCCCGCGGCCCAGGCGACGGGTCCCGTTCTGGCCGCCGCCGGCGCGTTCGCGTTCGTGGAATCCCTTCGCACCGGGATCGAAGACAACGCGGTGGCGCCTCTTCCCGCGTCCCTCGTCCTGTGGGGCTCGCTCGCCGCCGGCCCCGGCGCCTGGAGCCTGTTGATCCATTACCCCGGTTTTGCGAACCACCTCTTCGTCGCCGTGGCGTTGAACGCCGGCCTCGCCTTCGTGATGGCGCGATGGAAGCTCGTTTCCCTTTCCGGCGCCGCCGCGGGTTTCGTCGTCGGGACCCTCCTTCTCGCGATAGGAGGCTGGGGCGCGTACGAGCTCCTCTGGGCGTTCTTCGCGCTGGGGACCGCGGCGACGAAGCTCGGCTGGGCGGCGAAGTCCGCGCGCGGAACGGCCCAGGCCGGGGGCGGCCGCCGGGGGGCGCGCCACGTCGTCGCCAACTGCGGGGTGGCGGTGGCGATTCTCCTCGTCGCGTCGGGCCGCCGGCCTTTCCTTCCGGACGCCGTGTTCGCGGCGTTGACCGCGGCGTTTGCGGCCGCTCTCGCGGACACGCTCGGAACGGAGGTCGGCAGCCTGGCGGGACGCGATCCGATGTCGCTGCTGACGGCGCGGCGCGTCCCGCCCGGAACCCCCGGCGCGATCTCCTGGCCCGGCACGCTCGCCGGCGCGGCGGGCGCTCTCGCGATGGGAGCGGTTGGATACGCGGCGGGCCTCATCCCGCTGTGTCTCGTGTGGGTCGTCGGCGCGGCGGGCGTCGCCGGCTCGGTGTGCGAGAGCCTGCTGTCGGATCTCGGGGCCCGCCGCGGGTTTCGTCCGGACCACGAGTTTGCCAACGCGCTGAACACGTTTGCCGGCGCGGCCGTCGCGGCGGAGATCGCGATGTCGATCGCGAAGGGACGGATCTATCTTCCGTTTGAGCTGAGTTGAGTCGAGAGTTGGGACTCGAGAGTTCCGAGTCGAAGGTCCGGCCGCCGGTGCGCTGGTGCCCGGACAAGGCGGACTTTTGAAGCGGTATCTCCGGCTCGCGCGGCCGTTCACCCTCCTGCCGCCGCTGCTCGGGATCGTTTCGGGGGCGGTCTGCGCGTTCGGATCCGTCCACAATCCCGATCCCGCGAGGCGCGTCACGTGGGCGGTCGTGCTGACCGTGGCGATCGGCTCTCTCTGCGCGTCGGCGATGAACGCGGCCTCGAACATCGTGAATCAGATCGCCGACCTCGAGATCGACCGACGCAACAAGCCCGGGAGGCCGCTCGTGACGGGGGAGATTTCCATTCGCCGCGCCTGGCAGGCCGCGGGAGCGCTTTACGCCCTGGCAATTCTTCCGACCTGGATCGTGGTGCCCTATCCCTACAGCCGGCTCTCCGAGCGTTTTCTCGCGCCCGCCCCGCTGCACGCCGCCTTCTTCATCTATTGCGTCGGCGCGCTCGCAACGCTCGCCTACTCGTTCCCCGTCCTGGGGCGGACCAAGCGGCACTGGCTCGCCGCGAACCTGACGATCGCGATTCCGAGGGGGGGTCTGCTCAAGGTCGCCGGGTGGGCGTTCGTGGCGAGCGTCGCGGCGCTCGAAGCGTGGGCGATCGGGGGGACCTTCGCTCTTTTCCTTCTCGGAGCGATGTCGACGAAGGACTTCTCGGACATGGACGGGGACCGGGCGCACGGGTGCATCACGCTCCCGATCCGCTTCGGCGTCCGGCGCGCGGCGCGCATCATCGCCCCGTTCTTCGTGCTGCCCTGGCTCCTGATTCCTCTGTTCGCGTGGATGCCGGGCCCTCACGGGACGGCCGCGCTGCTGACGGGGAACCGCGCCCTCCTGACCGCGCTCGGAATCGGCCTGGCGGCGTGGGGGGCCTGGGCCGCGCACCTCCTCCTCCGGGACCCCGACGAGCTGGCGCGCTCGGAAAACCATCCGGCGTGGACCCACATGTACCTGCTGATGATGGCCGCGCAGGTGGGGTTCGCGCTGGCGTATCTGTTCTAGGAAGTTGAGAGTCGAGAGTCGAGAGTTGAGACTCAAAAGACGACTTTTAGCGGGCTTTTGCTCTCAGCGCTGAACTCTCAACTCTTACCTTTCTTCCCGGGCGTTACAATGATTCGAGATGGAAAACGAGGCTACGGCGGAGATTCTCCCGCCGGCCGCCATCGAGCAGGGACGGGTCCGCTGGAGCGGCCTTTCCCTGATCTTCGATGAGCGAACTTTGAACGCTTTCGTCGAGAGGCTCGTCGACCGCATCCCGGATCTGAAGGATCTCCGGATCGCGGTGACTTCGGGCGAGCTCGCGGCGACCGTCGTCGTTCACCGGTTCGGGGTTCCGCTGTCCGCCAAGGCGACCCTGTCGCAACTGCGACTGAAGGATGGATTCCTCGCCTTCGTGCTCGACAAGGTCCAGGCGCTCTCCTTCATCCCGATTCCCGATCAGCTCCTGCATTACGTGGTGCAGAAAGCCCCGCCGGGACTGCTGACTTTTTATCCGGAAGACCGCATCATGGTCGTCAACCTGAACGATTGGATGCCGCCCGGCATAGACCTCTCCCTGGAGCGGACGCTCTTCGAGCCGGGGCAGCTCACCCTCCAGTTCGCGAGCGGGTCCTACGATCTCTCCGACCTTCTGCGGTCCCCCGTGGACGACACGGACTGATCGCGGCGGCAGACCCTCAGCGCGCCGGCGCCGCCCCGAGGGTGCCGATCAGGATGGCGCCGTCGGTCCGGTAATCGTCGGGCCCGTTCGGCGTCGACGTCCTCGTCGATGTGGTGCATGACTTCGCCAGTCCGGTAACTGACGCCGACGTTCAGGTCATACGTCGCCGCGCCGATCCAGAGCGTCTTCGAGGGATCCGGCGGTTCCGCCGTCGCCCAGAATCTCGCGTGGTGGCGCCGGCGTGGGCTTCCACCGACGGTCTTCTCGAACGCGAGATCCTGCGGCCGGTTCCACAGGTATTGCGTGCTCACCGGCGCGGTCTCGTACGGCCGGTCGAAGAGAACGCTGTGCGCGTCCCGAAGCCCCGAGCGAAACGAGATGGGATCGGCCAGCTTCCACCCGGCGCATCGCATGCCTTCGATGACCGCCGCCCGGCTGCCGATCAGCGCGACGTTGAGAGGGTCGGAGGGGATGCCCTCCCGGGTGAAGGTAACGCGCTCGGCCGGCGGCTGCAGGAGCCGCGTCGCCGGACGCCGCCAGGCCGCCGGCAGCAGGACGTACGCCAGGAGCGCATACGAAGGCAGCAGCAGCGTCGCGAACGCCGCGGCGCGCAGTGCCAGAGGGCGCAGGCGCGGCGCGCCTGCCCGGAAAATGTGCAATCGCATGATAGGGCTGAGCGATTTTACGCCCTGCAAGGCTCACGAGCCATCCTCGCCGCGCCCTTCTGTAGGGCCCCCGCTCCCCGGGCCCCGGAAGAGGGTCGGTGTGAGGGGCAGTTTCTCCGTCGATCAGAGCAGGACTGTTGCGCCTGCCCCCCTCACCCTTCCTTTCTCCGGCTGTCGCGCGTAGACAGGGGAGGAGCGTGCCGGCTCGCGTCCTGAGTGTGGCTTTGAGACGACACGGGCGAAACGCGAGCCGGGACATACACACTCGGGAGGCGAGCCGGAAACTTATACACTCGCTCCAAAAACGAAGGGACTCGCATGAAATTTGCCCTGGGATTTGCCGCCGTCCTCTCCGCCTCGGTCGTCTCCGCCCAGTCGGGCTCGATCGTCCCCAATGAAAACCTCGTCGTCGAAGGGATCCCGCCCGTTCCGGCGGCGATCGCCGAAGCGGTCCGGCCTTACACCGAGAGCCGCGCCGCCGGGTTCGCGAGCTGGCATCCGACGCGCCGGGAGATGCTGATCACGACCCGCTTCGCCGACACGGCCCAGGTCCATCTCGTAAAAATGCCGGGCGGAGCGCGCCGGCAGCTCACCTTTTTCCCGGATCGCGTCGGAGGAGCCGCCTTCCAGCCCGCGCGCGGCCAGTCCTTCATCTTCTCGAAAGACGTCGGTGGCGGAGAGTTCTTTCAGCTCTACCGCGACGATCTCGCGACGGGCGCCGTGACCCTTCTGACGGACGGGAAATCGCGCAACAGCGGCGCCGTCTGGTCTCACGACGGAAAGTGGATCGCGTACAGCTCGACCCGGCGCAACGGCCGGGACACCGACCTCTACGTCCAGGATCCTTCCGACCCGAAGACCGACCGGCGCCTCGCGGAGCTCTCCGGCGGGGGCTGGCAGGCTGTCGACTGGTCGACGGACGGGAAGAAGCTGCTGGTGGTCGAAGGGATCTCCGTCAACGAGTCCTACCTCTGGCTCGTCGACGCCGTGACCGGCGTCAAGACGCTCGTGACGCCCAAGGGTCCGGGAGAGAAGGTGTCCTACGGATCGGGCAAGTTCGTACCGGCCGGAAACGCCCTTTACACGACGACGGACAAGGACGCCGAGTTCCAGCGTCTCGTCCGGCTCGACCTCGCGTCCGGCCGGCAGACCGTGCTCACGGGAAAGATCCCGTGGGACGTCGAGGACTTCGACGTGACCCACGACGGAAAACGAATCGCCTACGTGACCGACGAGGACGGCTCCAGCGTCATCCGGATCCTGGAAGTCGATTCGGGAAAGGAGCTCCGGGTTCCCGGCCTGCCCCTCGGGACGATCGGGTCGCTCCAGTGGCACGAGAACGGCCGTGATCTCGGATTCAGCTTCTCGAGCGCGCGCTCGCCGTCGGACGTCTACTCCTTCGATGCGGCCTCGGGAAAGCTCGATCGCTGGACGGAGAGCGAGACGGGCGGATCGAATCCCGAGAGCTTCAGCGAGCCGGAGCTCGTGCGGTGGAAGAGCTTCGACGGAAAGCCGATCTCGGGCTTTCTCTACAAGCCGGGGGCCCGATTTCCCGGAAAGCGGCCGGTGATCATCAACATTCACGGGGGCCCCGAAGGACAATCGCGCCCCCAGTATCTCGGCCGGAACAACTACTTCATGAACGAGCTCGGCCTCGCGATGATCTTTCCGAACGTTCGCGGCTCGACGGGCTTCGGAAAGACGTTTTCCAAGCTCGACAACGGCATGCTCCGCGAAGACTCCGTCAAGGACATCGGGGCGCTGCTCGACTGGATCCGCACGCGGCCGGACCTCGACGCCGACAGGGTCATGGTGACGGGCGGCAGCTACGGCGGCTTCATGACGCTCGCCTCGGCGGTCGCCTACAACGACCGGATCCGCTGCTCGCTCGACGTGGTCGGGATCTCCAACTTCGTCACCTTTCTCGAGAAGACCGAGGCGTACCGACGCGACCTGCGGCGCGTCGAGTATGGAGACGAACGCGATCCGAAGATGAGGGAGTTTCTGCAGAAGATCTCTCCGCTCACCTCGGCGTCGAAGATCACGAAGCCCCTGTTCGTCGTCCAGGGCGCGAACGACCCGCGCGTGCCGCGCAACGAGTCGGAGCAGATGGTCGCCACGGTCCGGAGAAACGGCGCTCCGGTCTGGTTCCTCATGGCGAAGGACGAAGGCCACGGGTTCGCCAAGAAGCGCAACCAGGACTTTCAGTTCTACGCGGCCGTCGAGTTCATGCAGGAGAATTTGTTGAAGTAAGTTTGCGGGCCCGAGGGAGGGTTGAGCGTTGATCGTCATTCGGACCCGGTAGCGAGGTAACGCCCGCTCCCCGCCCTTTTTCGTTTCCCGTTTCCCGTTTCACGCCTATCGCCTGCCGCCTACCCCCTATCGTCTCTGAAGCGCTCCCCAATAGGGCGTGTGCGCTTCCCGGACCTTCGCGATCACGTCGCGGGCCGCGGCCGACGGTTCGCCCGGCTCCGGCTCGCGGGCGGCGTCGCCGAGGAGGGTTCCCAGGCAGGCGGCGGCGGACGCGGCGATGACCTCGAGCGCGTATCCGCCCTCGAGGGCCAGGACGACTTTTCCGCCCGCCAGGCTCTGAAGCCGCTCGGTCATCGCCGCGTATCCGCCCGGCGAGAGGAGCTGCTGGCCGAGGAGGTCGCCGCGGGCCGCGTCGAATCCGCACGAGACCAGGACGAAGTCGGGCTGAAATTCGCGGGCGATCGGAAGAAGCACCTCGTCGAACGCGGCCAGGTGGTCGGCGTCGCCCCGGCCCGCCGGCCACGCGACGTTGACCGTCCGCCCCCGGGCGCCGACCCCGCCGGTTTCTCCGATGGCTCCCGTCCCCGGATAGAACGGCCACTGGTGGGTCGAGAAATAAAGAACGCCGGCGTCTTCCCAGAACGTGTTCTGGGTGCCATTGCCGTGGTGAACGTCCCAGTCGACGATCAGGACGCGCGGCGCCTTCGCGGCCGGCGCGGACTTCGCGATGGTGGCGCTTTGCGCGGCCCCGGCGACGATTTCGCTCGGCGAGGCCCCCGCGATGATTCCGCTCTGCGCGGCCTCTGCGGCGAAGTCGCCCTGCGCCGCTCTCGCGGCGAATTTGTTTTGCGCGGCCCTTGCCGCGACCGCCACGCTGTTGAAGAGGCAGAAGCCCATCGCGCGATCCTCCTCCGCATGGTGTCCCGGCGGCCGGATGAGGGCGAGGCCGTTTCGGAGCTCGCCTCTCACGACGGCGAGCGTCAGGTCGACGAGACCGCCTGCTGCGAGCCTGGCCGCCAGGGCCGAGCCCGCGGACGCGTACGTGTCGGGATCGAGGGACGTGTACGTGCGGTCCGCGGTCGCCGCGATCTCGTCGATGTGCCCCGCGGAATGGACCGCGAGCAGCTCCTCCCTGGTCGCCTCCCGCGCCGGGACCCTCCGGCACCGCGGCGTGAGTCCGTCCGCCGCCAGGCGCGCCTCGATTGCCCCCAGCCGGGCCGGCCTTTCCGGGTGCTCGTACGGCGCGGCGTGGGACTGGAACCGCCGGTCGAAGAGGATTCCGGTCGCGGCGCTCATCGCAGCGCGTCCCGGATCCGCTCCGCGAGCTCCGGACTTCGCGTGCAGGAGGTGTCGCGGGCGAGGCACACGTTGAGCGAGAGATCGCACCCGCAGGTGCAGTGTTCCGCTCCGAGCCGCGCCGCGTATTTGTCGGCCGCCGGTCCGGAGAGCCCTTCACCGGCGAGAAGCGCCCTGCGCCGGTCCGTCAGCGACGCGGCCGCGGGCGGGGGAGGCGAGCCACGGCCCGCCGCGGGAGAAGCGCTCGTGCCGGCCGGTCCGGCGCTCCGGCGAGCGCGGAAGAGCGGGCTGCGAGCCCGCAGCCACCACAGACCCGCGGCGAAAATCGCCCCGTAAAGCAGAACGAGGAGGACGGCGGGGCCCGGTCGCCGCGGTCGCCGGACCGGTGGCGGCGGCTCGCCCGGAGGAACGATCCGCAGCCGGGAGCGGTCGGCCGGCCCCGGATCAGCCATGGAGCGCGGCGGCGAGCGTTGCGGGATCCGCGATTGGAAGCTGGCAGGCGAAGTCGCGGCAGACGAACGCTCGCGCCGGCCCGCCGTCGGGCGAACGCCCATCGACGAGCGGCGAGAGCCCGGCAAGGCTCGCCGCGGGATCCGCATGCGCGACGACGCGGTCGAGAGCCGGATCCGCGGCGAGGGCGGCCCGCAGTGCTTCGAAGTCCCCGCGGCCCTTCTCCCCGGACAGGACGATTTCCCGCGACGGATGGACGGCGCGGTCGACGGCGCACAACATCCGGGGGAGAGCTGAGGAGGCGCGGGACAGATAGGTGGAGAAGAGCGAGAAGATCCCTTCCGCCTTTTCGCGGAAACGCAGATTCCCGGTGAACGAATGGAGCCGGAGGAGGTTCGACGCGGCGACGGAGTTCGATGAGGGCGTCGCGCCGTCGACGATCTCCCGCGGACGAAGGACCAGGCCGTCGTGATCTTCTGTCGTGAGCGCGTAACCGCCTCGCCCGTCGTCGAAGCGTGCGTCCAGCGTCTGCTGCAGGGCGAGCGCCTCCTTGAAATAGCGGGGCTCGAAGGTCGCCTCGTAGAGGTCGAGCAGCGCCTCGATCAGGTTGGCGTAATCCGACGCGAATCCCGGAATGCCCGCTTCGCCGCCCCGCTCGCGGTGAAGAAGGTCGCCGCCGCGGCGGCACCGCTCCAGGATCCGGTCCGCCGCCAGTCTCGCGGCGCTCTCGTATCGCGGCTCCGCCATCACCTGTCCCGCGAGAGCGAACGCCGAGATCGCCAGGGCGCTCCAGTCAGTCAGCAGCTTGTCGTCCGTGCCGGGCGCCACCCGGCGTGAGCGGACCTCCCGCAGGATCGTCCGGGAGCGCTTGAGCACTGCGCCGATCTCCTCCTGGGGTTTTCCGAAATCGCGGGCGAGCTCCGAAAGAGATCGCACGACCGAAAGGACGGTCGCGCCGCCTTCGAAGTTGCCGGCCGCCGTCACGCCGAAGCGCGCGGCGACGATCTTCGCGTCCGGTTCGCCCAGGGCCTGCTCGAGCTGAGCCGGCGTCCAGACGTAAAACGTGCCCTCCTCGCCGCCGGAGTCGGCGTCCTGCGCCGCGAAGAATCCCCCGTCCGAGGGGGTCATCTCGCGGAGCAGGTAGTCGAGAGTCTCCCGCGCGATCCGCGCGTGCTCCGGGTTGCCGAACGTCCGGAAGGCGAGCACGTACACGCGTGCGAGCATGGCGTTGTCGTAGAGCATCTTTTCGAAATGCGGCACCAGCCAGTGCGCGTCGACGGAGTAGCGGTGGAACCCGCCGCCGACCTGGTCGTACATCCCGCCGTCCGCCATCTTCTTCAGCGTGGTCTCCGCCATCTCCCGGGCGCGGACGTCGCCGGTCCGGAGGAACCGCCGGACGAGGAGCTCGAGCCGCATCGCCGGAGGAAATTTGGGAGCGCCGCCGAATCCCCCGTTCTCCGCGTCGAACTGCCTTGCCATCTCAGAAAAAGCCGCGTCGAGCGTCCCCATGCCCACCACGGCGCCGCCCGGGACTCCTTCCGAAGCCGCCGACACGTGCGCGAGAAGCTCCGAGGCCGAGGTCTCGAGCTCCGGCCGGCGATTTTTCCAGGCGTTCGACACCGAGTCGAGAAGGGAGAGGAAACCGGGCCGGCCCCAGCGGTCGTCGGGAGGGAAATAGGTCCCACCGTAGAAGGGTTTCCCGTCCGGCGTCAGGAAGAGCGACAACGGCCACCCTCCGCTGCCAGTCATCGTCTGGACGGCGCTCATGTAAATGTCGTCGACGTCGGGCCGCTCCTCGCGATCGACCTTGATCGACACGAAGGCTTCGTTCAACGCCGCCGCGACGCGGGGGTTCTCGAAGGACTCCCGCTCCATCACGTGGCACCAGTGGCAGGTCGAGTAGCCGATCGAGAGGAACACGGGCTTCTCCGAGTCGCGCGCCCGCGCGAACGCCTCCGGGCCCCACGGGTACCAGTCGACCGGATTGTCCTTGTGCTGGAGGAGGTAGGGGCTGCGTTCGTGCGCCAGGCGATTCGACATGGCGAGACGATAACCCCGGCGGGAGGGAGGGGATTCCGAAGGAAGCTCTCAGCTGTCAGCGGTCAGCTGTCAGCGGGTCCCGGTTCCGGGCATCGGTCGTCGGAACGCTGGCGGTTTCGACGGACGACGGTGCACCATTCCCTTTCAGGCTGAAAGCTGAGAGCTGAAAGCTGACAGCTACTTTCCCTGCGCCGTGATCGTCACGTCGTTGTCCCGGTCCTTGATCGAAACGATGTCTCCCGGGCCGAGCTCGTCCAGGCGGCGGAGGATGTCTTTAGGAGAGACCCGGCTTTCCTTCGACAGGGACTCGACGAGCGCCCGGGGCACCCGTATGTGGACGTTCTTGTCCCAGTCGTCCTTGGCCTGGATGTCGAGGACAGCCCCTTCGGAGAGGACCTCTATGTGCGCATGCCCGCGGGTGATGACGCCGGGCTTGCCGGGGGAGCTTGCGTTTCCCGCCTCGAGGATGTCGCGCGCGGTGATCTCGCCGTCGCCGAAGTCCGCCCTCATGTTGCCGCCGATGTCGGAGACGGGGACGAGCGAGGCCATCCGGGCGACGAGGCTGATCGGAACCGTGAACGCCACGTGGCGACTGCCGCCGTTTTCCGCCTTCCGGATCTCGACCCGGTACCCGCGCACCCGGTGGAACTCGCGGGCGGGGCGCTGCCACATGGAGAGGGCCAGCGCTCCCAGGATCACCACGATGAGGCCGAGGACGACCGCGCGGACTTCTTTCATGCCCATGGGAACGCATCTTGACTGAATATGTTCCGGTCGCGCCGTGTGTCAGTTCCGGCTCGCCTCCCGCCCGGGTGTGTCCTCGCCACACTCAGGACTCGAGCCGGCACGCTCCTCCCTTCTCCACCCCAGCCACCTCCGCGGGCGCGGGAGAGAGGGAGCCTCACTCCGGACGCCTCCCCGTGTGATATTTTTGCCTTCGGACGAACCTGCTCTCCGCGAGGGACTTGCGACAAATGCCTCATTTCATTACAGACACGTGCATCGGGTGCGGGGTGTGCGAAATCAAGTGCCCCACGCACACGATCACGGGCGACAAGAGCGAGAAATACGTCATCCACGAGGACCGGTGCATCGACTGCTCCGTCTGCGCCCGGTATTGCCCGGTTTCGTGCATCCAGGACAATCGCGGGCTGCTCGTCGAGAAGGTCAAGCCCCGCGACATTCCGAAGGCGATCGTCGACCGGGACCTCTGCACGGGGTGCGAGTTCTGCATCGACATCTGTCCGTTCGACTGCATCTACCTGATCGAGGACCCCCTGAAGGAGACGTTTCACAAAATCGCGGAGGTCGACGCGGGGCCATGCGTCTCCTGCCGCCTCTGCGAGACGGTCTGCGAAAAGGACGCGATCTTCGTTCCGAACCCGATTACATCCGCGAAGAGATACCTCCCGGCCCTGTGACCGACGACCCGCGTTCGGATTCCGGTTCGGCCCCGGGGGAGTCGGAAGAAGACGAAGCACCCCCGGCCCGCGGGGCGACCGTCGCGCGATTCTTCGTCCTTCCCCTTCTGGTCGTGGGCACGGCCCTCGTCATCTTCTTCGTCTTCAACCTGATGACCTTCGAGCGCCGGTCGCCCGCCGACGAGCTCGCCGAAGTGCGCGGCGGAACCGCCAGCCGGCGATGGCAGGCCGCTTTCGAGCTCTCGCGCACGATCGGCCACATGTCCCCGGGTCCCGAGCGCGACGCCCTCTCGGCGGAGACCCGCCGGGTCTTCGACGGGCTCTCCGGCAAGCGGCCCGACGACGTGAAGGTCCGCCGATATCTGGTCCTCGTCCTCGGGAAGCTGCAGGACCGGGCGGCGCTGCCTCAGCTGCTCGCGGCCGCCCGGGACGACGACCCGGAGACGCGCCTCTATGCGATCTGGGGCCTCGGAATGCTCGGGGACCGCGCCGCCGTCGATCCCGTCATCGAGAGCTCGTCGTCGCCGGACGCAGGCGCCCGGAAAATGGCGGCTTACGTCCTGGGAAAGCTCGGCGACCCGCGCGCCGCTCCGCGTCTTCGCGTCCTGCTGGGGGACCCGGTCGCCGACGTCCGGTGGAATGCCGCCATCGCGCTCGCTCTGCTGCACGACGGCTCCGGCCTCGAGGTGCTGCGCGCGATGATCGATCGCGGCGCGCTCTCGCGTCAGGCGAGCCTTTCCACGGAACAGGCGGAAACGGCCATGGTCTCGGCCCTTCAGGCCCTCGCCGTGCTGCGCGATCCCGGAAGCCTCGCACTCATCGACCGCGTCGCGCGCGAAGACCCGAACCTGCGCGTGCGCGAAGCGGCCCGCCGAGCGGCGGACGCGACGCGCGGCGTGCCCGCCGGCTCTCCGGCGAAGACCTCGGGAATCCTTGAGCGTCGCGCCGCGCTTTTGGTAGTCTGAGGCGGACCGATGGCCACGGCAGAAAAACAGGTCCCCTCTCCCTCGGACGAGGTCCTCGCCGACGGACTCACACGCCGCTCCACCCTGAAGTGGATGACTGCCGCGTGGCTCGGTTTCACCGCCGCGACCGTCGTCGGACTGACCGCGACGGTCCGCTTCCTCTTCCCGAACGTGCTGTTCGAGCCGCCCACGCGGTTCAAGGCGGGCGAGCCGTCCACCTACAGCCCGGGTGTCGACGAGCGCTGGAAGGAAAAGTTCGGCGTCTGGATCGTGCGGAACACCGAGTCGATCTACGCCCTGGTGGCGGTGTGCGTCCACCTGGGCTGCACGCCGAACTGGCTCGCCGCTCAGAACAAGTTCAAGTGCCCGTGCCACGGATCGGGCTACTACGTCTCCGGGATCAACTTCGAGGGCCCCGCTCCGCGGCCGCTCGAGCGCGCCGAGATCACGCTTTCCCCCGACGACGGCCAGATCGTCGTCGATAAGGCCACGCGGTATCTCTACGAACGAGGGCAGTGGAGCGATCCCAAGGCATTCGTGAAGATGGTTTAGGACAGGCTCCCCGGTTCGCGCCCCGTTTCCGAAGCGAAAGCGGAGGTCTTTTTGGTTCCTCGTTGGCGCCAGATACAAGAGCAGATTGTCGCGAGCCAGTTCTGGAAGTCCATCTTCCGGGTCGGCATCCCGAACACCAACCGCAAGCGCGTCCTGGCGATGCTCGGCAACGTCGTCCTGCATCTGCACCCCGTCAAGACCCGCAAGTCCGGGGTCAAGATGCGCTATACCTGGTGCGCGGGCGGCGTCACCTTCTTCCTCTTTCTCGTGCTGACGTTCACCGGCCTCCTCCTCATGTTCTATTACCGGCCGACCGTCGAGTACGCCTTCGTCGACATCCTGGACCTGCGGGAGCAGGTGCCGTTCGGGATCATGCGCGAAGTGCACCGCTGGGGCGCGCACGCGATGGTGATCTCGGTCTGGATCCACATGTTCCGCGTCTTCATGACGGGCTCGTACAAGCCGCCGCGGGAGTTCAACTGGGTGATCGGCGTGATCCTCCTCGTGCTGACCCTGCTGCTGTCCTTCACCGGGTACCTGCTCCCGTGGGACCAGCTCGCGATCTGGGCGATCACGGTCGGTTCCAACATGGCCTCCGCGACGCCCCTCATGGGGATCCAGGGCCCGGGAACGGGCCTTCTCAAGATCGGCGACATCCCGCTCGTCACGTCGACGAACGACGCGCGCTTCGGCCTTCTCGGCGGGCGCTTCGTCGGCGCGGGCGCCCTTCTGCGCTTCTACGTGCTGCACTGCGTCGGCATCCCGCTGATCGCGGCATTCCTAATGGCGGTCCATTTCTGGCGCGTCCGAAAGGACGGCGGGATCTCTGGACCGGCATGATCGGGACGGGAAACGGGAAACGGGAAACGGGAAACGAAACGGAGATTCCGTAGACGCCCATGCCCGTCATCAACGCGTTCAAGTCCGCCGTCAATTTTCTGTCCGCGCCGCAGTACCTCGTCACGGCGATGCTGGTGCTGCTTCTCGTGGGGTTGCGCTCGAAGCTGCTCTGGTCGAAGCGCGGCGGCCTCTTCCTGCTGGTCGCGATCGGCGGCGGCATGGCGATCTCGTACCTCGACCCCAACTTCAACGCCGTCGCCTCGCTGCCGGACAACGTCCCGATCGTCGGAATGATCTTCTTGGTCGGCTTCTTCTTCTGGTTCGCCATGAACCAGGCGTACGAGAACGACCGCCGGATCGCCGCCGGGCTGCCCACGATCGAGGCCGCGGACTCCGCGCAGAAGGTTTTTTCCTGGCCGGACCTCGTCTACGTCGAGCTGATCTGCCTCGTGGTCGTGATGGCCGTCATGATCGTGTGGTCGATCTTCCTGAAGGCCCCGCTCGAAGAGCCGGCGAACCCTACGGACTCGCCGAACCCGGCGAAGGCGCCGTGGTACTTCCTGGGGCTCCAGGAGATGCTCGTCTACTACGATCCCTGGCTGGCCGGCGTGGTGCTGCCGTCTCTCATCATCGTCGGCCTGATGGCGATCCCGTACATCGACACGAACCCCAAGGGGAATGGCTATTTCACCTTCCGCGAGCGCAAGTGGGAGATCACGCTCTTTCTCCTCGGGTTCCTGGTGCTCTGGTGCACGCTGATCGCGCTCGGAACGTTTCTCCGGGGGCCCAACTGGAACTTCTTCGGCCCCTACGAGTTCTGGGACGTGAACAAGCTCGTGCCGCTGAACAACATCAACCTCTCCGAGATCATCTGGATCAAGATGCTCAAGCGGTCTCTGCCGAACTTCTGGCTGATCCGCGAGATCTTCGGCCTGGTGATCGTCGGGTTCTACGTCGCGGCGCTGCCGCTTCTCCTGTCGAAGACGCTCCTGCGCCGGTTCTACGAGAAGATGGGCACTCCCCGGTATCTGATCGGAGTCAGCCTCGTCCTGATCATGATCTCGCTGCCCATCAAGATGTACCTGCGGTGGTTCTTCAACCTGAAGTACGTGGTGAATATCCCGGAGTTCGCTTTCAACATATGAAACCGGGCGGGAATCGGAAATCGGGAATCGGAAATCGAGGGTCCCGCGCTCTCGTCGTTTCCCGTTTCCCGTTTCCCGTTTCCCGGCCCCAGGATCGTTAAATGCCCCGCCGACCGCCTGCCGAGCCGATCGATCACCACTACAACATCCCGAAGCTGAACCGCGTGTTCTTCGTTTCGGGGACGGTGCTCGCGCTCGTCTTCATCTTCATGGTCATCGCCGACTACTCGCGCGACTGGAAGACCATGCAGCGCGCCTTCATGCGGCTCGACGCGAAAAAGACGCGCGAGGCGACGCGGGTGGCGCGCGAGAAGGCGTACGGCGAGGAGCGCGACAAGCTGAGGGCCGACCTCGCCGCGGCGCGCGCGGAAGTCGCGGCCCACCGGAAGACGCTCACCCGGCTGGAGGCGAAGAAGAAGAAGCTCGAGCCTCAGCTCTACGCGGCCGATCAGGACTACAAGTTCACCAAGGCGTCCTTCGACGCCGAGCGCTACAAGTACGAGGACTCGCTCGCGAACTCTCCGAAGTCGTCGCCTTCCGCCAAGCGCGATCTCGACAAGATCCAGAAGAAGCTCGACGACACCTCCCTGCGCCTGGCGACCTTGAAGCGTACGGACGCGGAGCTCGACGCCGAGATCGCCCGGATCACGGGACGGCGGGACCAGGTCGACGCCGGCATCCTGAAACTTTCCGCCGACTACACGCTGTCGCGGCAGAAGCTCGCGGCCCTGAAGCAGGACACGCTGTTCAAGGTCCGGAACTCCCCGATCCTCGACATGATCAACCCGTCGCTGCGGGTCAACCAGGTCCAGTTGCCGGAGCACTACAACGACGTCAACTTCATGAAGATCCCGCGGGTGGACCGCTGCGCCACCTGCCATATCGCCGCGGACCGCAAGGGGTTCGAAGACGCCCAGCGCGTCGCTTTCCGGACGCATCCCAAGCTGAACCTGATGGTCGGCAGCGAGTCCCCGCACCCGTCGAACGAGTTCGGGTGCACGCCCTGCCACGGCGGCCGGGATCGCGCGACCTCTTTCTGGTCGGCCGGCCATTCGCCGGTGGGGGAGAAGCAGCTGGCGGTCTGGAAGAAGAAGTACGACTGGGAGTTCGACCGCTTCAACGAGACGCCGATCCTTCCGATGAAGTTCGCGCAGGCGGGCTGTTACCGCTGCCACTCCGACCAGACGAACATGCCGGACGCGCCGAAGTTGAACGCGGGACTGAAGCTCGTGGAAGGCCTCGGATGCTGGGGCTGTCACCGCATCGAGGGCCTCGAGAAGCAGGGGCTGCCCCGCGTCGGACCTTCCCTCGAGAAGGTCGCCTCGAAGGTGACGCGCGACTGGACGACGCGGTGGGTCATGAACCCGGCGTCGTTCCGGCCGAACACCAAGATGCCCACGTTCTTCTACCAGGAGAACTTCGTCAACGTGTCGGGGCCGCACAAGCCGACGTCGGCGCAGCAGAAGATGAACGTCCAGGGGCGGATCGAGAACGACGCGATGGTCAACTCGATCGTGGCCTATCTGTTCGAGAAATCCCGCATGGCCGCGATCGCCCCCGTCCCGGGGCGCGGAGACGCGGGCCGCGGGCAGCAGCTCCTGAACGATCGCGGCTGCATGGGCTGCCACATGGTGGATCCCAACGCGCCCAGGGACCTGGTCGGCACCTACCGGCAGTTCGGTCCGAACCTGGCCGGGGTCGGAGCCAAGGTCAGCCGCGACTGGCTGTACCAGTGGATCAAGGACCCCAAGGCCTGGAACCCCGAGACGAAGATGCCGAACGTCCGCCTGACGGACGCCGAGGTCCTGGACGTCGCCGAGTACCTCTCGACGCTCAAGAGCCCGCCCGGGTTCGACGGGCAGGAGCTCCCGCGCACCGATCCCGGGACGCTCGACAGGATCGCCCTCTACTTCGAGATGTCGAACAAGACCCTCTTCGACGCGAAGGCGGACCTCGCGCGCATGGACCTTCACGCCAAGGAGGTCTACACCGGCGAGAAGCTGATCGCGCACTACGGCTGCTACGCGTGCCACAAGATCCCCGGCTTCGAGGACGCCAAGCCGATCGGCACCGAGCTCACCGAGGAGGGCTCCAAGGCCGTCCACCGGCTCGACTTCGGGTTCGTGCACCTCGGGCACACCCGGGAAGACTGGTTTCAGACGAAGCTCGCCGCGCCGCGGATCTTCGACCGCGACCGCGCGCGCGGATGGGAAGAGAAGCTGCGGATGCCGAACTTCCGCCTCTCGCCCGAAGAGCAGGAGGAGCTCGTCACGGTGGTCCTCGGTCTCCAGAAGCTGAACGCCTCCGCGGCCGCGGTCAAGGAGTTGAACGGCCAGGAGTCCGCGATCGAGCGCGGCCGCCGGATCGTCAAGAACAACAACTGCCAGGGATGCCACATCATCGAGGGATTCGGCGGCTCGTTCCGCTCGCTCGTGCCCGACACGTCGCTCGCCCCGCCGATCATCCAGGGCGAGGGCGCCAAGGTTCAGAGCAACTGGCTCTTCGCCTTCCTGAAGGCCCCCAAGACGGGGGAGATCCGCCCCTGGCTTCAGGTTCACATGCCCACGTTCGGCTTCTCCGAGCGGGAGCTGAACGATCTGACCCGCTACTTCGCATTCCTCGACCGCGCGCAGTATCCCTTCCTGGTCGCCGGATACGAGACCGCGCCGGCGCGCTGGGCGGCGGGGAAAAAGACGTTCGAGCTCCTGAAGTGCAAGCAGTGTCACCCGCGCAGCGATCAGGAGATGAACGCGCCGGGCGTCGACAAGACGAACCTGGCGCCGAATCTCCAGATGGCTTCGACGCGCCTGCGGCACGACTGGATCAACGACTGGATCCGGCGGCCGGACGAGTGGATGCCGGGCACCCGGATGCCGACGAACTTCCCGAAGGCGGACGACGGGAAGCGCACGTCTCCTCTCGGGGGAATGATCGATGCGCCGGCGTTTGCGAAAGACCGGGAAGAATACGGCCGGATCCTCGGCGGAGACGACGCGGCGAAGACGTTCCTCTCGGACCCCAACGCGGTCACCGCCGCGCTGCGCGATTACGTCTGGTCGATCGGAATCAACGGGGGAACCGCTCCCGCGGCATCGCCGCCCGCCGCCGTCGAGGCCGGCGCCGCGGCGGCCGCTGCGAAGGCAGACCGGCGGAGTCCCGCGGCCCCCGCAGGCAGGCGGGCGGCGGCGCGGCCGGCCTCTTCGCCGCCCCCCGGCGCGCGGTCCGCGGCGTCCGGCGGGCAGTAGCCGGGCGGGGGATATGCCCGCCGACCAGAGCCTCGCCTATTACTGGGCGAGCATTGGCTTCTCGGCCGCCGGAGTCCTTGTGTTTCTGTGGTTATTGAAGGCTCCGCGGAAGCCGGACCGGAAGCCGGGAATCGGGAATCGGGAATCGGGAATCGATCCAGAGCGCTCCTCGTCCGATGGGGCTCCCGAAAAGCTGGAATCCGAGAACAGAAAACTGAAGACTGAAGACTGAGCTGAGAGCTGAGAGCTGACAGCCTCATCCCCCGCTCAGCAGCTGATCGATTCGCTTCTGGATCTCGGCGTCGTTCCAGTCGACCGCTCCCTGGACCCGGTAGAGAACCCGGCCCGCCTTGTTGGTGATGTAGGTCTCCGGGTACTGGCTCGTGCCGAAGCGCTGGGCCGTCGACGAATCGGGATCGCGATAGAGGGGCAGGCCGTTGGGGTTTCTCCGGTTGAACTCCTCGACGACCTTCCAGTCCTTGTCCACCGACACCGAGTACAGCGCGATGTCGGTGCGGTCCTTGTATCGGTCCCAGAAGCGGGAGAGGGCCGGAATCTCTTCCACGCACGGAGGGCACCACGTCGCCCAGAAGTGGATCACGAGAAGCCGCCCTTTCTGGCGGGTCAGGTCCGTGACCTTTCCCTGGCGGTCGACGATCGGCAGCGCCTTCGCGGCCGAGAGGAAGGCGAGGCTGCCGGAAGGCGAGTCGGGGGGCTTCAAGGAACGGATGAAAACGGCCGACACCGACGCCAGAAGGACCGCGAACCCGATCGAGACGAGGGGACGGGTGCGGACGCTCATGCGGCGCGCCGTCGTCCGGTGGCGCACGCCTGCCGGGCGGCGCACTCCAGGCAGCGCGATCGCGCCGGGCTCGGCTGGCAGATTCCGAAGATTCCGATGCGGCAGAGGGCGTAGTCGAACCGGACGGGGTCCGCGGGATCGAAGCGAGCCAGCCGATCCGTGATCTCGCGCGCCGTGCGCCAGTCCGCCGCGCGCCGGCGGGTGAGCCCCAGCCGCCGGGCGACCAGGTGGATGTGCGTGTCGGTCGGGATCACCAGGCGCGACGGGGAGATCTCCGGCCAGAGGCCGAAATCGAGCAGGTCCTTGCGGACCATCCACCGCAGATAGAGGTTCCACCGCTTGCAGGCGGACCCGGCCGCCGGGTCCGGGAAGAAGAACCGGGCGGGATGGCGCGCGGGCAGCGAGCGGACGCCGAGGGCCGGGCGGTAGTCGAAGGCCTCGATGCGTCCGGCGACGCGGGAGAGAAGCCCCCCGACGTCTTTTTCGCCGTCCCGGAGCTCCCGCTGGAAGAACGTACCGACCGAGCCGGCCTCGCGACGCGCGCTGGCAATCGCGAAGAGCAGAGCGCCGGCGTCTTCAGGCCCATGGAACCGGTGGCGGAATCGGGGGAGGGCCTCGCCGACGAAGGCGCGGAAATCGTCGAGGCCGTCGAGAGTCGCGGACGGCCGCGGTCCGAGCGCCGCGAGGATCTGCGCGACGTTCGTCTGGATGGTCGCTACGCGGCCGTACGCGAACGCCGAAGCGATCCAGCCCACCACCTCGCGGTCTGGCGCCGATTCGTAGCGCCCCACGAAGACGATCGGATCGGAGTCGCGCGTCTCGGGCCCGTACGCCCGGTAGAGCTCCTCGAGCCGGCCGCCCAGAACGAGATCCCGGTCGGAAAGGGGCACGACGAAATTCTCTCACGGGGGAGGAGAACCTCCGCCTCCCCGCGATGATTGAATAGCGGCGTGGCGGACACTCGCGGCGAAAAGGTCCTTCTGGTCGGCGTCTCCAACCGCGCGACCCCGCGGGTGCTGGCCGAGGAGCATCTGGACGAGCTCGAGCGGCTGGTCGAGACCGCCGGGGGACGTACGGTCGGCCGCTACGTCAAGGAACGGGCCTCTCCCGATCCCGCCACCTACGTGGGAAAGGGCGCGGTCGAAGAGATCGGCGAGGACGCTCGAAACGGGGGCGTGGCTCTCGTCATCTTCGACGACGAGCTCACGCCGGCGCAGGCTCGGAACCTCGAGGAGCGCTGGGGCGGCGAGGTCCGCGTGCTCGACCGGCCCGGACTGATCCTCGACGTGTTCGCCTCCCACGCGCGGACGAAGGAGGCGCGGACCCAGGTCGAGCTCGCTCAGCTTCAGTACCTCCTGCCGCGCCTCGCCGGCCAGTACCGGCACCTTTCGCGCCTCGGCGGGGGAATCGGAGGACGCGGCGCCGGCGAGCAGAAGCTGGAGCTCGACCGCCGCAAGATCCGCAACCGCATCGCGCGCCTTCGAAAGGACCTGGCGGAAATCGACACCGCGCGCACCGTACGGCGGCGGGGCCGGAGAGACCAGTTCCAGGTGGCGATCGCCGGGTACACGAACGCCGGCAAATCGACCCTATTCAACCGGCTGACGCGGGAAGATGCCTTCGCGGCGGACCGACTCTTCGCCACCCTCGACCCGCGCGTCGCCAGGGCGCGCTCGGGCAAGCTGTCCGACACGGTGTTCATCGACACGGTCGGGTTCGTCCGCAAGCTGCCGACGTCGCTCGTCGCCTCGTTTCGCTCGACGCTGTCGGAGATCCGCGAGGCCGACCTCGTCCTTCACGTCCTCGACGCGTCCTCCCCGCGAGTGGAGGAGGAGCGCCGCGTGGCGGTCGAGGTGCTGGAAGAGCTGGGAGTGGACCCCGCGAAGATAGTGACCGTTTCCAACAAGCGGGACCTCGCCGCGGGCCCCGCCGGGCCGTTCGCCATCCCGATCTCGGCGAAAACGGGCGCCGGGATCGACGCTCTCGAAGCCGAGATCCGGCGACGCGCGCGTCCCGAGGCCGGGGTGTTTCTGCTCCGGATTCCCTACACGCGCGGGGCCGCAATCGCGTCCGCCCGGGCCCGGTTCCGGGTCCTGGAAGAAAAGGACGAGGGCAACGGCCTGCTTCTCTCGGTGGCCGGCGACCGGCAGTCCCTCCGGAGCTTCGCGGAATACGCGGCGCGCGCCGCACCGGTCCGGGGCGCCCGGAGGAAGACTTCGCCACGCACTCGGACGGAGTCGCTCTCGGGCCGGAGATGAGTGGGATCCGGCCGCTGGCGGAGTATCGCGGCACGCGTGTCCGCGATTAGGCTACGATCCCCGAGAAAAAATGCGGCCATGCGGATTCCCGCGGTGCCGTTCGCGTGCGGTGATCGATGCGCGCTGGTCCTGAGCCAGCCGGAGGATTCATGAAGTTGGGCGATCGTTCCGGCCGGGCTCTGGTTCTCGCCACCGCGCTGATCGTGACGTCCGCCGGTCTGGCGGGGTGCAGCAGAAAGCCGCGCCCACGACGGCACGCCGAAAGGGAGACGCCGGCGGCGGCGCTTCCGACGCCCGACAACACTCCGATCGACGTGTTGCGCACCCCTTCGGGGCTGGTTCTGAAGCTCGACGAGCCGACTCCTCTTCCCGGCAAGGACGTCACTCCGGCGCCCTCACCCTCCCCGGCGGGGCCTCGCTGACACGGGCGGCGTGACCCCGCGGCGCCGGACGCGATTCACTTCCCTGCGGCGAGCTTCTCGAACCTCGGATTGCCGCGCAACGGATCGAAGTTCGGATCGATCCTGAGCCAGCCCGGCGTCAGGAAGTAGGGGACCTTCAGGAGCGGCTCCAGTCTGTCGAGCGCCTTCTCCGGCTCACCGACGAGCATGTAGATACGCGCCCTCAGATGCTCGTAGTAGGGACCCACGTACGCATCCCTGGCATGCGACACGAGCTCGCGCTTCGCCTTCCGGATGGCTTCCTCTTTCCGTCCCAGATAGGCGAACGAGAGCCCCAGGAGAATGTGACGCTGATCGTCGTCGGGAGTCTGGCGAAGCTGTTCTTCGAACGCCTTTCGCGCCGTTTCGGCGGCGGCCCGCGTGTTCGGGGTTTCCCCCTTCAGAGCGTATGCCTGGGCCATGGCGAGCCCCCACGTCCCCGAGTCCCCGTCGAACGCGCTCGGCGTCAGGCGCAGGAGGAGGCCGCGCTCTTCGTCGTCGAGGACCCACACGAGGTCCCAGTAGCTCGAGAGGTATGCCACGAGAGCGGTCGGCTCCACCTCCTTCGGCGCGGCGCGGAGCACGGCGCGCGCCCCCGCGAGCTCTCCCTGGACGAGGGACATCATGACCTTGAGCTCGAGCAGATACAGGTGGGTCGGCGCGAGCGCGAGCCCCCGGTCGATCGAGCGTTGCGCCTCGGTGTAACGTCTGAGCAGGAACAGCTCTTCAGCGAGCCGGCTCTGCGTCAGCACCGAGCGCGGATCGAGGCGTTCGGCCTGGCGGAAGTGGTCGATGGACGACTCCGACTGGCCGAGAATCTCTTCGGACACGGCGGCCGCGGCGAGCACTTCCGCATGGCCCGGGGCGAGACGCCGTGCAAGGGAGTACCGCGTGAGCGCCCCCGCCTGGTCCCGAAGAATGAAGCTCTGATAATTGCCGAAAGCCAGATGTCCTTCCGGCCGGTCCGGCGCGATGGCGACCGCCTTCTCCGCCGCCAGGCGGGCCCGTTCCGCCATCTCGGGAGTCGGCGTGCTGAGCTCATAGAGTCGCGTGTTTGCGCGTGAGACCTGAGCCCATGCCAGGGCGAAGCCCGGGTCGAGCGCGACCGCCTGCTCGTAGAAGCCGAGCGCCTTTCTCAGGCCGAGCGGTTCTTCGACGGCGAGGCTCGTCGAAGCCTCCTCGCCCTTCAGGAAGGCGTCGTAGGCCGAGAGATTCTGAGTCGGCTTTTCGGACAGCCTCTTCTCCTCGCCGGCTCCGAGGGCCACTCCCAGGGCCTGGGCGACGCGCGAGGCGATGTCCGACTGCACCTGGAAAACGTCCGTCAGCGCCGCGTCGAACGGCTGTTGCCATCTCGAAGCCGGTGCACCGGACTCTTTGACCTCCACGAGCTCCGGGTTGACCTGCACGCGGCTGGCGCCTCCGCCCTTCTGCCAGCGCACGGTCGCGGTCAGGAGGTACCGCGCGTCGAGCTCCTCCGCGATTCGCTTCGCCGTCTTCGCCGTCTTCTTGTAGCCGATCGAGCTGCCGCGCGCGATGACCTCGATGCCCGGTACGGAGGTGAGCTTGCCGCGGACCGCGTCCGCGATCCCGTCCGCGAAGTAATCGTCGTCGGGAGACCCCATGTTCTCGAAGGGGAGAACCGCCACTCGCGTCACCCCCGCGGTCACCCCCGCTGGAGCGTGAGCGCGGCGCTTGAAGACGAGGCCCGCGGCGGCCAGCACGACGATGACGGCAGCGGCCGCGATGAGGCCTCTTTTCGTCCGGGCCGGCGATCGGACAGAGACCGCGCCGGCCGCGGCCGTCGGCCCCGAGGCCTCGGAGAGCGTGAAGGCGATGTCCCTCGCCGACTGGAAGCGGTTTTCCCGGTTTTTCTCCAGGCAGTGCCGGACGATGTGGTCGAGCGCCGGGGAGATCTTCCGTCCCGACTCCGAAGGCTCGGGAGGCTCCTCCTTCAGGATCGCGGCAAACGTATCGCCGGCCGTGTCCTTCTTGAAGGCTCTGCGGCCGGAGAGGAGCTCGTACAGGATCGCTCCGAAGGAGAAGATGTCCGAGCGATGGTCGACGGGAAGCCCCCGCACCTGCTCGGGCGACATGTAATCCGGCGTCCCCATCACGGTTCCGGGGGCGGTGTGCCCGGAGCCCGTCGGAGCGCTCGTCTCCTCCCCCGGGGGAACCGCTTCGACCCGCTTCGCCAGGCCGAAGTCGAGGATCTTCAAGTGGCCGTCTTTCGCGACGAAGAGGTTCTCGGGCTTCAGGTCTCGATGGACGACCCCCCGCTCGTGGGCCGCCGAGAGGCCTCTGGCGATCTGCAGCGCGTACTCCACGGCCCGCTTCTGCGAGAGAGGCCCCGCCTCCAGCGTGTTGCGAAGCGTCTCTCCCTCCAGAAGCTCCATGACAGCGAACGAAACGCCGTCCTGGGTGCCGAAGTCGAAGATCGCCAGAATGTTCGGGTGCGAGAGCGATGCGACCGCCTTCGCCTCGCGCTCGAACCGGGCGAGCGCCTCCGGGTCGGCCGCCACGGACTCCGGGAGAACCTTGACCGCCACGTCGCGGTCCAGCTTCCTGTCCCGGGCCCGGTAGACCTCGCCCATTCCACCCGAGCCCAGAGGCGCGACGATCTCGTACGGCCCGAGGCGCTGGCCAGTCGCGAGCGGCATGGTGTGCGCCGATTCTATCCGGCGCATCGACAACCCGCGTCCGCGGGAGCAGGCCGCTCGATTCAGAGCCGAAGCTCATCCGGATTTTTTCCGCCGCGGCGACGGGAGCGCGCAGCCCCGGCCGTCAATAGCCGGCGGCCGGCGGCTCCTCTCCGATCTTCTTTCCGTTGCGCCACGTGTTGACGCAGAGCGGATGCGTGAAGACCGACGCGCCGTCGACGCCGCTGTAGGTGATGTCGTCGGCCGCCGGGCCGGAAGGTGGATTCATCCCGCCGCGGTCTCGCACGGTCTTGGCGATCTCATGGTCCGCGCACGCGGTGTCGCCGCTGACTCCGAGTCCGCCGATACGCGTCTGGCCCTTGTAGAGCGGCAGCCCGCCGCCGAACACGATCGTCCCGCCGCACAGCTTGCCGTCGGCCTTGTCGTGTTCCTTCGGAGTCGTCATGCAGAGCGGATTGAACCCGTTGGCGGCGCCCGCTCCCCAGAGCGAGTGTCCCGGCTGGCTCAACGTGTAAAGCCGCGCCGTCGAAAGAGGGACGGTGTCGGTGCTGAAGGCGTTGGCGGTGTAGGCCTTCGCTCGCGCGATCGCCTGGCTGCCGGGCCACGCCGCTGCCGGGTCGTCGGTCGAGACGACGGTCACGCAGAGCTCTCCCTCCCGGTTCACGACGGCCGCCCACATGTTTCTGCCGTGGGCGAGGCCGCCGGCCTCGACGAGCGACGGCGCCTGCTTCAGCAGCCGCCTGAGGTCCTCGGCGGACGGAAGGCCCGGACAGCGCCCGCCGGATTTTCCCGCGCCGGCATCGACGCCACGCGTCGTCACGGGCGGGGTCTCGTCTCGGACTCCGCCGCGGTTGCACCCGATTCCCGCCCCGGCCGCGATCGCCGCCGCCGCCACCGCACCGAGAAGCCCGGCCCGCTTCATCATGGGACTCCCCCTGTTTTGGATTCGTTCTCCTCGTCGCCAGATCCCGCCGGCCGGAATAAGGCGGGCGAGGTCTCTGCCGCACCGGTGCAAACCCGTTGCCGCCCGGAGATGTACACGGGGAGGGGCGCGACTGGAAATGCCGCCTTTTCCGCCGGTTACGGACGCCGGGGCGAGGAGTCCCGCCGGGTCCCGCGACGAGGCGGCGAGTTGGCCCGTTTCTGGCAGAACCGGGCCCAGTCCTCGGGAGGGGACTTCCATGAGATTGCAAGAACTGACTCCGTTTTTTACGAAGCGAGTTCCCGGTGAGCTTCTCTCGGGCCAGTCGGCGGTCGCGATCTCGATGGCACGGGCCGTTCTGTGCGGGAACGACCACATCTACGACGCCTACCAGTTCAACGTCTGTCCGAATTGCACAGCGCAGGAGCGCCTGCAGCTCTCCGATCTCCTGCAGAAACGGATGGTCCCGGCCGCCGCGGGCTAGGGAATCGCTCGGTTTCGTCCGGGGGGGCACCCAAGGGCTTTTCCCCGCCTCCGGTTCGCTCGGGACGTGATAAACGTGGCGGGACAGATGCGTCGTGAAGACGGGTCTCGCTCGACGCCCGTGACGGAAGGAAGGAGGATGAGATGGCTCTCTTGGACAACCTCGGAGATCTCGTCGGGAAGTTCGCCAGCGGCAACGTGCCTGCCTCGGAAGTGGATTCGACCTACGATCAAGTGGCGACCGCTGTTCCTCAGGGAACCCTGGCGGACGCGCTCGGCCACGCCTTCAAGTCCGATCAGACGCCGCCGTTCGACCAGATGGTGTCCGGTCTCTACGGCAAGTCGAACCCGGATCAGAAGGCGGGCCTGCTCAATCAGCTGCTCGGAGCGCTCGGCCCCGGCGCCGCGGCGCAGATTCTGGGCTCGCTCGGGCTCGGAGGCGTTGCCGGAGCGCTCGCGGGCGGCGGACTGACGCCGCAGCAGGCTCAACAGGTCAGCCCGGAGGCGGTCCAGACGATCGCGCAGCAGGCGGCCAAGAAAAACCCGTCGATCATGGACCAGGCCGCGGGTTTCTACGCGCAACACCCGACGCTCGTCAAAGCGATCGGGGCCGGGGCGCTGGCATTTCTGATGTCCAGGATCTCCGCGGCGAGGAGATGAGCCATGGGAATCGTCTGGTGGCTGATCGTCGGTCTCATCGCGGGATGGCTCACGGGCAGGATCATGGGGGGCGGGGGCGGAGCTCTGATGGACATCATCCTCGGCCTGGTGGGAGCGCTGGCGGGTGGCTTCCTGATGAGCCTCCTCGGTTTCAAGGCGGAGGGCGGACTGATCTACACGATCATCGTGGCGGTCATCGGCGCGATCGTCGTCACGTGGATTTACCGCAAGGTCGTGGCACGGCCGGCGTGAGCGAGACATTCACACGATTCTGGTTCGGATAGAAAAAGGAGGATGGCATGGCAGATGACCCCAACAAACCGGATTTCTCGGACGTCGTCTCGGAAAGCTCGTCGACCGCGGCTTCGCCCTCGGGCGCCTCGGCGGAAAAAGGCTCTGGAACGTCCCGGACGTACGTCGTCCAGGGGGGAGACAGCCTCTCGAAGATCTCCAAGCGGTTTTATGGCGACGCAAACTCGTGGAAACGAATCTTCGAAGCGAACAAGGACATCGTCAAGAATCCGGACATGATCCAGCCGGGCTGGAAGCTCCGGATTCCCGAATGACCGCCGCCGCCGATTACAGGCAGAAGGAGAACAGATGACGACACGCACTCGCGCCGCCCTCACCGCGGCCGTTCTGACATCGGTCTTCGCGCTGTCCGCCTGCAAGAAGACGGAAGCGCCGGCCGCAACCCCCGCCGCAGTCGAGCCCGCGGCGGCTCCGACGGCGGTTTCGGTCGCCGGCCTCACGGTGACGGACGTCTCGCTCGGCAAGACGGTCGGTGCGGACAAGAAGATCCAGAATCCGACCGACACGTTCGCGCCCAGGGACACGATCTTCGCCGTAGTTTCTACGAACGGCTCCGCTCCCTCGGCCACCATCGCGGTCAAGTGGACCTTCGGGGACGGCCAGACGGTCAAGGAAGACTCGAGGACGATCGCGCCCACCGGCCCCGCGGTGACGGAGTTTTCGATCCAGAAGCCCAACGGCTGGCCGAAGGGAAGCTACAAGGTCGACGTGACGGTGGACGGAAAGCCCGGGCCATCGAAGACCTTCACGGTGAAGTAAGAGGACGCCTTCCCCCGGGACGGGCTGGGACTCGCCCGTCCCGGGGTTTCATCCGCCAGCCACCGCGTCGCTTCGGGACGAAATCCAGGCGCCGTGCCCTCGCCTTCCGCGACGTCGAGGTTTCTGGCCCGGCTCGACGACGCCTGGACGGACGGTGGATTGCCTCGTGCAGTTTCACCCGGACACCCCGGCTCGAATCGTGGTCCCGCTGCATGAGAAGGCCGGGAGACCAACGCCCCGAGGTCCAGAGCTCGGTCCTCCCGGCGCGGAACGGGATCGCATGGTATTCTTCGCGCCCTCCTGCCGGTTCGTGGGGCTGTAGCTCAGTTTGGGAGAGCGCCTGAATGGCATTCAGGAGGTCGACGGTTCGATCCCGTTCAGCTCCACCAATTCTGATCCGGATCTCTAGAACCCTCTGTGACCCGCCACCGGAAGCATCGAACGGTAGCCGGGCGCCTCGGTAAAAGCGGCATAATCCGCCGCGGAAGCGCATGGGGCCTGGTGGTCCTCGCGGACTTCAAATCCGTCGGCGTCGCGGCTCTGCCGGGATGGGTGGGTTCGATTCCCACACGCTTCCGCCAACTTCTCTCCTCGCGCCGGGATCAGGAGATCCGGCGGACTCGACTCAGAAGCTGACGCGCAGCCCCAGCCGAGCCGAAGTCGGCGGAGTGCGAAGAATCGGCTTCTTGTAGTTCGGGTTCACCGGCGTCGGGGAGGCGTTGTCCGCTTCCTGGAAGCCCCAGCGCTCGTCGAGCAGGATCGGCCGCTGCGCGTTCAGGATGTTGAACACGTCCACCAGGACGTTGACCGAGACCGGGCCGAACGCGAGGGGATACCCGAGATGAACGTCGGCCTCGTAGTTGTCGGGATTGCGGCCCTCCGCTCCTCGCTCCGTCAGGAAGAACTCGTAGCGTCCATAGGCGTCCGAGTACCCGTAGCGCGTCAGCGGGGTTCCCGTGCGGTAGTAGGCTGCGAGCCCGACCGAGAGCTTCCAGGGCGTGAGGAAGACGCCCGAGACCTTGAACTGATGCCTTCGGTCGTTCGAGAGCGGTCCCCGGTTGGTCACGCGGGACAAATCGCGCCCGTCGGTGAAGAAATCGTAGTAGTCGTAGGCGGCGGAGATGTTGGGATCGTTGATCGTGGTCTGCGTGAACGGTGAGTACTCGCCGTCGTAGTTGCCCCCGATCTTCGAGTAGATGTACGACGCGATCGCCTGCCAGTTGTTCGAGAACCGCTTCGTCACGTCGAGCTGCACGCCGCGATAGATCCGCACGGGCCGCGGCGCGTCGTAGAGCGTCGTGTAGTCGAGCCCGAAGACCTGGCGCATGATCCCTTTGCCCGGGTTCCCGATGCAGTACGTCCCGTCGTCCTGGCAGAGGAAGTCTTCGATCACGTTTCCGTAGTCGCGGTAGATGCCCTTGATCCCGACGGCGACGTCCGGCATCACCTCCCGCTCGGCGCCGACGATCGCCTCGGTCAGGTACTGGCCGTGGATGTTGGGATCCGAGGGCTCCGTGAAGCCGCCCAGGATTGCGGACGGAGTGCCGAAGTCGGACTGCGCGCCGGCGTTCGGGTGAAAGTCGGTCCGGTCGTAGTTGATGATCCGCGGCTGCCGCTCGTAGGAGAAGGAGCGGATGACGAGGTCCATCGGGATCTCTTCGTAGAACCGTCCGTACGACCCGAAGACCTTCGTGCGGTGGTCCTTCGTCGGGTCCCAGATCACTCCCAGGCGCGGCGCCCAGTCGTGTTTCAGGTCGACCTGCTTCGTTCCCGACGCGTCGATGATCTGCTGGCGGTCCCACCGCACGCCCGCGTTGACCGTGAGGTTGCTCATCGCCGCCCACCGGTCCTGCAGGAAGAGAGTCGTGTTCTTGTGGGCGGGGGACGCGTTCAGTTGTGAGATCGGGGCGTTGTCCAGGGTTGCGTCCGGGGTCGTCCAGTAGGAATGCTGGTAGATCGGCCGCGCCGCGTTCACGGGATTCGCGAACACGGTGACGAGCTGGCCTCCGGAATTGCGTTTGACGACCTCGGCCTCGTCCTTCTCGTACTCGATTCCGAACTTGATCGTGTGGCTGCCGAAGTAGGGGGAGAGAGACCCGCCAACCGCCGTCCGCTTGAAGTTCTTCGCCTGGATCAGGCCGAAGCCGCCGGTCTGGAAGAAGTCGTTGCCGGCATCCTGGAACTGGATGGCGTCGCCCGCGGCAGTCGCCGGGCCGACGTTGTTACGCTCCTGGTGACGCGACGCCTGCGCCGCCGCCGTCAGGCGCTCCCCGAAGACTCCGTCGTAGCGGAAGGCGTAGTCGCGGCCTCCGAGGTCCTGCCGTCCCTCGTAGGTCAGGGGATCGCCGTTCAAAGAGTGGCTGGCGTCGTTGATCGCGCCCGAGTCGGTCGAAGGATCCTGGAAAGCCGACAGGACGACCGAGTGACTGTCGGAGAGCCGGAACGTGAGCTTGCCGGACCCGAGATTCCGGGTGCTCGTGGAGCGGCTCGGGAGATCTCCGAACACGTTGTCCGTCGTGTTGTGCACGCGGTCGTATGCGCCGAAGAACCAGATGCGGTCCCTCCAGAAGAAGCCGCCGAGGTCCGCGCCGTAGTCTTCCTTGCGAAACCCGGTGACGGTGCCTCCGGTCGAGACGACCGGTCTCGCCGAGGCGCGCAGCCCGTTGACGTCGAGGTAGCCGAACGCGTCACCATGAAGCTCGTTGCTCCCGGACTTCGTGATGACGTTGATGATGGCGCCGGTCGAGCGGCCGAATTCGGCTTCGTAGCCGCCCGTCTTGACGTTGATCTCCTGGATGAACTCGTAATTGAGCTCCTTGCCCTGGAACCCGTACTCGACTCCCGTCGTGTTGACGCCGTCGATGTAGAACGCGTTCTCGGCCCCGGAGGACCCATACACGGTGATCGTCGACTGCTGCTGGTTCTTCGGATCGGCGTCCGACGACGTTCCCGGGACGACTTGCACCACCGACGAATAATTCCGGCCGGTCGGCAGCGTTTCGACGGCCCGGGATGTCAGGTTCGTTCCGAGGCTCGTCGAGCTCGTGTCCACGACCGGCGCCTCGCCGGTGACGAGCACCTCCGCGGTCGCAGAAGGCCGCAGCAGCGCGTCCAAAGACGTCTCGTTCCCGAGGCTGACCGTCACGCCGGACTTCGTCTCGGGCGCGAAGCCCGGGAGCTTGAAAACGACCAGGTACAGACCCGGCGGAAGGACGGTCAATCGGTAACGCCCGGACCTGTCCGTCACGGCGGTGCGGGTCCCCTGGAGCGCCGGGCTCTTCGCTTCGACGGTGACGCCCGGGAGCACTCCTCCGGACTCGTCCAGTGCGCGGCCGGCGAGGGAGCCCGTGGTTTGAGCGAGAAGAACTCCGGAACCGCACAGGATCAGCCACGCCAGAGCGGACGCGCGACGAATATTCATAGGTCCCTCGCTGTCTCGCCGGATCGTAGCACCGGAGCCCGGGAGGGAGCATGCGAGGCGCGAGGGTCCCCGTTTCCTGGTGGGTCTCGGGAAGTTTACGGAAAGGGAAGGGCTCGTGCGAGCGCGCGCGAGCAGACGCCTCCGCGATCTCGATCTACTGCGGACTCCCGCTGAACCCCGCTTGCGTTTCCCGTTCCAGCACGTCGACCTCGCGGGCGTGGATTTCATCCGCTTCCGCGATCGAGCCATTCACGCTCGACTGGGGCGCCGTCTTCCCGCTCGGCATGTACACGGTCTGCACGTACCGCCCTCGCGTCTGTCGCGGGAGCGCCGTTTCTCGTGTGGATCCCGAGAACCCTCGTGTTCGTGGCCCTCGCCGCGTGGGGCTGACGTTCGTCGGTCTCGTGCGGAGCCTTCTGCGGCCGAGCGCCCTTCGCCCGGCCTGAAGGCCCTGATCCGCCAGGCCGCGCCGCCCGCGAGCCGCTCAGCGTTTCCGTGCCGGACGCTCTGGAAGACCGCAGCGGAAGTATTCCGCGGTGGCCGGAACTCCGGTCGCGCGGCGGACGAGCACCAGGTTTGCGCTGACGGCGACGGCGCCGGCTCGGAACGCGTCCTCCCACCCGGACGCGTCCTCGGAGGAGCTCTCTCCGCGCTTTTCGCAGCCGGCGATCAGGGACCGGTCTTCGACGACGCGGACCGCGGCTTTGAGGATGTCGAGCTCGGCGCGCGCCCGCCGCTGCCGCTCGCTTTCCGGCGGCGCGGGATCGGCCGGACGCTGTTGCGGGAGAGCGCCGGGCTCCGCGGCGGGCGCGGGCGAGGGCGGCGCTCGCCTCGGCGGGACGGCCGCGCTTCGCGGATCCGGAACGGCGACGGGCGCGGGGGATGGGGATGAGGGAGCGGTCGGCCGCGGCTCACCTGCAGGCGCAGCCGGAGAGAACGCGGGCGTGCCGCAGCGATAGGAGTCCCCTTCGATCGCGCTGTCTGAAAGCGCGCGCAGGAGAACCACGTCCGCTCCCTGTTCCGCGGCTTCGCGCAGGAGCTCGTCCAGGCTGCGGTCCGTCCGGCGCCGGCCTGCTCCGACGAGCGTGCAGCGAGCCACCGCTTCGCGGTCCGTTGTGACCCGCACGCGACCGGGGTCTCCGCCGACGCGATCCATCGGCCGCGGCTCCGCCGTCGCAGCCCCGGCCGAAGGCGCGGCGATGGCTGCAATAACGGCCGCGAGGACCGCCCATCGAGCGCTCTTTTGTATCCAGGTCCGCCGCGATCCCATGGAGGTCACAACCCATCCCGCCGCGGTGTTCTTTCCAACCCGGAAGGGGACCGGCGATGCGCGGGCCATCGCCAGCGACACCCCGATTGCCTGGGGCATCTCCTTCTCCC
>JAIVJS010000012.1:0-18847 GCA_020199905.1 Acidobacteriota bacterium | reverse complement strand
CGCGCCGCCACACACGGAGACGGGGCCCCGCAGGTGGTCCGACGTCTCCTCGTGTTGCTCCGAGCTGAAATCTGAAAGCTGAGCGCTGAGAGCGGACAGCTGCCAGCTCCCTCCTTCAATTCCACTTCTTCACCTGCGGCCACAGCGTCGGGAAATCCATCTTCAGGCCGCGGCAGAGATAGATCGACTGATTCTCTTCCCCCATGCCCCAGGGATGGAGATGCTCGCCTCGCTTCTCGACGGACGCACAGAGCTCCTCGAGCCTCTCCCGCCGGTCCTGCAGGACGATCACGAGATCGCTCGGCGCGTTTCCCGGCCCCCAGAGGAAGTAGGTCTGATGGCCGCTGATGGCGCGCGGCAGTCCGTACCTCGGTCCGAACAGGTTGATGGCGCCCGCCTCGCCGTAGTTGTTCGCGAAGATGGTCGTCCGACTCTGCTCGTCGGGCGTCAGCGAGTGGTAGATCGCCGCGACCTCCGCGACGAGCTCGGGCCAGCCGAACTGGTCCCCGAAGATCTGCGGCAGGGCTCCTCGATGTCCGACCTCGGTCTTCGGCGGCGTCACTCCGAGAGCCTTCTGGTAGGCGAGGTACCGCTCAGGAGGGAGAAGCGGCAGGACGAGCGGCGCAGTAATGAGACCCCCGGCCGCAATCAGGCCGGCCGTGACCGCCTTCGGCCAGAGCCGTTCCGGCTTCGCCCGCCACGCTTCGAGCCGGGCCTCCCAGGCGACGGCGCCCGCCGCCAGGAGCATTGGATAGATCGGGACCAGGTAATAGTTCTTGGCCTTCATCGCGAAGAAGAGCGCGAAGAGAGCCACGTAGGTGAAGCCCAGGACACGGTATCGCTTGAGCCGTCCGGCGCAAAGAGAGACGAGCCCTCCGAGCCAGAGCGGGAAGAGCAGAGGATGCATCAGGACGATCTGCTGAGTCACGAAGTCGACGGGCCCGAGCAGGACGTTCTTTCCGCTGCGCGCGACGTTGCGCAGGTCCTCCAGAGTGGGGAAGCCGTGCCGCCACTGCCAGAGCGCGTTGGGCAGGAAGAGGAGCAGGGCGAGCGCCCCGCCCGCCCAGATCCAGGGGCGCACCAGCTCGCGCCGCAGGGGGCTCGCCAGGATCGCGGCAGCGGCCGCGATTCCGAAAAACGCCGTCGAATGCTTGTTCTCGAGGCCCAACCCGGCGAAGAGACCGAAGAGCAGCCAGTATCGCGAGTCTTCCGTCTGCACGATCCGGATGAGAACGTAGGCGCAGCCCATCCAGCAGAGCGGCTCGAAGGCGTTCATCGACAGGATGCTGTCGGTGCCGAGGTAGACAGGCGCGACGAGAGTCGCGAGCGCCGTCAGCCCCTGCGCGAACGCTCCGCCGCCGAGGCGAAACGCGATCGCTCCCGCCAGGAACACCAGCGCCGCGCCCGCGACCGCGGGAAAGACCCGAAGCGCCGGAAGAGACCCGCCGAGCGCGAGGGCCGCCCGCGCGAACAGACCGATCACCGGCGCGTGGTCGACGTACCCCCAGTCGAGATGCCGGCCGCAATCCAGGAAGTAGAGCTCGTCGCGAAAGTAGCCGTAACGCCCGCTCAACGCGGCGTGAAGCAGACCCTTGGCGAGCGCGAGCGCGGCGAGCAGGCCGATGGCCGGCCGCGCGCCCGGGCGATTCATGCGGAGATTCTAGGTCGTCTCCCCGGGAACAGAGGAAGAATCGTTCCCACCCTCCCGATCGCGAGAGGCGCGGCGGTGGCGGCGCTCGGGAGGCGCGGAAGACACCGCGTGAGGCCCGCTCGTTCGGGCCCGCGGGGACGGAAAATCCTCCGGGGCCGGCGCTGTTTCCGTGCTGCCGATTCCCGCGGCCGTCCGCGTGAAGGCGCTGTTCAACGCCCGGGGCGTCGCGGCGCGCGACACGGCGAGGGCGAGGATCGCCGCGACGCCGGTGCTTCCCGCCGTCGAGAGCGCCGTCGAGAGATGGAGGAGGAGGGAGCCCGCGCCCCAGCTCAAGACGAAGAACGCGGCGTTCGGGCGCACCATCTCGGGACGACCTCCTGTTCAACGGACGAACCGGCAGGCGGGTCGATTACAGAAAGCGGGAAACTAAATCGCCGGCCGGCCGGGAGTCGGAGAGTCGGAGTTCGGGTGGCACCCTGCGGGCCTCATGCCCGGCGCAAAAGCACGGCCGGAAGTCGGGCTGATGCGGCTCTCGTTCAAAGATTCCGGAGACGCGACGAGCCGCGGCCGGACTGACCCCGGCGCCCTTCCTTCGCCTACCGCCTGCCGCCTGCCGCCGCTTTCCGTCCCCTCAACACTCGTACTCGGCCAGCATCCCGAGCAGGCGCGCGACTTCGATCGGCTTGCGCAGGTAGCCGGCCGCGCCGAGGCTCTCCGCCTTCAGCTCGGCGCGCCCGTCCGCGGTCAGGATCACGACCGGGATGTCGGAGAGCTTGTGGTTGCGGGTCTGCGCTTCCCGGAACTCCCAGCCGTTCATCACCGGCATCATGAGATCGAGAAGGACGAGGCAGGGCGGGGGAGAATCTTCGAGATACGTCAGCGCGACGAGCCCATTTTCCGCGACCGCCACCTCGAAACCGGCATCCCGCAGCAGGTCCGAGAGGCTCTGGCGAAGGTCGGCGTCGTCTTCGACGAGGAGCAGCCGCCCGCGAGAAATCCGAGACGCCGAATTGTCCATGGCGGCGGCAGAGAAGCAATTGTCGTGCCCCCGCCGGCCGCGGAGGCCGAAAAGGCGACCACGGGGATCGAGGAAATCTTCGAGTCCCGCAACTGCGCCCGCCGGAATTCCACTCCGCCCATCACGGGCATCCGCATGTCCAGGAGGATCGCGCAGAAACTCCGCCGCCGGCTCAGTATGACCAGCGCTTCGGCGCCATGGCGCGCGTGCGCCGCGTCGTAGCCCTCCTCCTTCAGAATGTCCGCGACGGCGTTCCTCAGGTCGTCGTCATCCTCGACCAGAAGGACGACCGGCCTGGAATTTGAGGTCACGGCGGAGAGCGATTGCGAAGATTGTGCCGGGAGGAGAGTCCGCGTCGAGCGTTTGGCGTTTAGCGTCGAGCGTCGAACCGGGGTTGTGACCCGCTGGAATCTCAAGAACCGGGCCTGCCTTCCGCCTCCCCGTCTTCCTGAGCCGTTCGCCCTTCGCCTTCCGCCCGGCGCCGACGCCCACCAACGTGGAAGAAAAACAGGCATGGAACCTGCTCTCTCAGGACCATGAAAGGGGGGTTTTTTTTATGTTGCTCACACTCGGAGTGATCCTGCTGGTAGCGTGGCTTCTCGGTCTGGTGGCGTTTCACGTGACCAGCTGGGCGATTCATCTCGTCCTCGTTCTCGCTGTCATCGCGTTCCTGGTCCACCTGGTTTCGGGCCGCCGCCGCGTCGTCTGAGCGGGGACTTCCTCCCCGCTCCCTGCGGGGACTTCTTCCCCGCCGTCAGCCCGGGCGGCGACCGGATGGCCGGCCCGCCCGTTTCCCTTCCAACTCCCAACTCCCAACTTGATAGCCTCGCCGGGCGTGCTCTGGCGTGTGCTGTCCTGTGGGATGCTGCTGGCGGCTGCCGCCGGCGCCGCGGGAGCTGAGCGGCCGTCGGGCGCGTGGCGGACGATCGAGACGCCCCATTTCCGGGTTCATTTCCCGGCAGCGTTCGAGCGCTGGGCGTCCCGGGCGGCGTCCTCGCTCGAAGGCGTCTTTCCCCGCGTTTCGGAGTATGTCGGATACGAGCCGCCGCGCCGGATCGATGTCGTGATCTCCGATCCGGCGGCTGATTCCAACGGTATCGCCTACCCGTATCTCGATCGTCCGCGGATCGAGTTGTGGGCATCGCCGCCGGACCCCGACTCGGGCCTCGGCGAGTTCCGCGACTGGACCGAGCTGCTCGTCACGCACGAGTTCGCCCACATCGTTCACCTGACGCGGCCCCGGAACCGGCCGGGCATCGTCGAGCGGCTCCTGCCTGTCCCCATCGGCCCCGTGTTCCGGAACTCGCCGCGCTGGGTCGCGGAAGGGTACGCCACGCTCGTGGAGGGCGCTCTGACCGGATCGGGCCGCCCGGGGTCGGGATATCGCGCCATGGTTCTTCGTCAGTTCGCGATCGAGGGGAAGCTGCCTTCATACCGGGGGATGAACGGGACCTCGGGGTGGCTCGGCGGATCGATGGCCTATCTCGTCGGCTCGAGCTTCCTCGAATGGCTCGAGGCGAACGAAGGCGCCGGCAGCCTGAGGAAGCTGTGGAAGCGCATGGCCTCGCGCCGGGGGGGCGGCTTCGGCGCGGCGTTTCGAGGGGTCTTCGGCCGGCCCCCGTCCGACCTGTACGACCGGTTCCGGGCGGAGACGACGGCCCGCGCCGTCGAGCAGGAGAGAGAGCTGCGCTCGGCCGGCCTCGTCGAAGGCGAGAAGTGGCAGGAGCTCGAAGGAGCGACGGCTTCTCCGCAGGTGAGCCCCGACGGCCGGCGTCTCGTCGCCTGGAGGTCCCCGCGAAGGGGAGAGAGCCACCTCGCGGTCTGGACCCTCGCGCCGACCGCAAAGGAGATCGAGGCGCGTGAGAATCGCGCCGCTCGGGAGCAGGCCCTTCTGAGCGATCCCAACGAGGTCGCCGAAAAAAGGGTATCGCCGGAACCGCGGCCTCCCCGCTGGAAGCTTTCCCGGTTAAACGGCCGTTCTCCGGAAGATCCCCGCTGGATGCCCGATGGCCGGCGCATTCTCTTCGGCCGACGCGAGCCTTCCGCCGACGGGGCGCTGCACCGGGACCTCTTTCTCTGGGAGCCGGAGAGCGGCTGGATCGCGCGCGTCACGCGGCTCGCCGACGTCTCCGACCCCGATCCGCTCCCCGACGGCACCGCGGCCGTGGCGGTGCGGAACCGATTCGGGGTGTCGGAGCTGGTGCGGGTGGACCTCGCGTCCGGCCGCGTCGAGCCCCTGACTCTGCCTCCGGCCGCAGACGCCTGGCAGGTCTGGAGTCATCCCCGCCTCTCGCCGGACGGCGCGTCGATCGCCGCGCTGGTGCACCGCGAGGGGCGCTGGCGCCTCGCGGTGCTGCCGGTTGCGACGGGCGGGGCGATGCGCGAGGTCCCGTCCCCGGGGGACGTCTTCGGCGCTCCGGCGTGGTCGCGCGACGGCCGCACGCTCTACATCGCGAGCGGCGCGTCGGGAATCTGGGAGATCGTCTCCGCCGGCGTCCAGACCGGGGAATCCGTCACGCTGACGCGCGTCACCGGCGGGGCGTTTTCCGCCGCGCCCGAGCCGGACGGCCGGGGACTCTTCTTTCTGGAGCTGACCGCGAAAGGCATCGACGTGCGCCGGATCGACCTCCCCGTGAGCGCGCCGCCCGTCGCCGTGCCGTCGATTCTCCCGAAGGCCTCCACCGAATCCCGTCCCATCTCCCTTTCCCCGGTCGCCGCGCCGTCGCCGTACCGCGCGGGGAGCACGTCCATCGTGCGGCTGTTTTCCTCCTTCACCGGCGGGCCCGACGGCGCCTCCTATCTGGTGGGAGCGCAGGGCGGCGACGTGATCGGCCGGCTCGACTGGGTCGTGGCGGGCGCCTTCGGAAACGGGGCGGGGCCGCGGGGAGGGACCGCCGCGTTGCGCTGGTCCGGCCTTCCGGTCGATCTCTCTCTTCAGCTCTTCTCGGCGCTCGAGAGGCCGGGCTCGCAGAGGCTCGTCTCGCGCCCGGAGCTCGACTCGGAGCGGCGAGGCGCCGCGCTCTCGGCGTCCTGGCAGGCCGTTCTTCCCTCAGGGCGCATCCGGGGGGAGGCCTCGTTGGGAGCGGCGCGTCTCGAGGCGCTGGACGCCCGCGAGACCTTCGGCCGCGTGACCGGCGGCGTCCGCGCGCAGGGAGAATGGCGGCGGTTTCGAGGCAAGAGCGGAATCTCGATCGGGGCTGCCGGCGGCGGGAGCGCCGGCCGCACGGGAGGGTCTTCGTGGATGGCGGGCTGGGGCGGCCTGCGGTTGTCCGCGTCGGCCTCCGGAGCGACGCTCTCGGTCGACGCGCGCGCGGGGGCAACCGGCGGCAGCCCCACGCGGTTCGATCTATTCGCCGTCGGCGGAGCGCCCACGTCGCTTCTCCCGGCGGGACCGGACGCGAATCGGATCGACAGCCCCGCCCTCCCGTTCGCTGTCCAGAGCGGCAGCCGGTTCGAGGGCGGCCGCCTTCAGGTGTCCGCGACGGGCTCACCTCTTCTGTTCTACGCGGAGCGCTGGCGGGCGTGGTCCTCGGCCGGCGGCCGTCCCGCGCCCGTTCGCCTCGAGGGCCTCGAGGTGCGTCTCGACTCCCTCATCCCCCTCGACCTCCCCGACTCTCTCTCGTTCTACGCCGGCGCCGCCCGCGTGCGAAGCCGCGAGCCGCGCTTCGACTCCATCCGGGGCTACGCCGGCCTCATCTACAGGCCGTGATTCGGCTCCTCGAGTCGCTCTCCACTCTCCACTCTCAACTTCCGTCAATCATCGTAGTACCCGCGGGCGAACACCTCCCCCTTCCTACGCGCGAGGCGCACGCTGACGGTGTGCACCCCGCGTGGGCCTTCGGGCTTCCGGAAGACGAGCACGTAGCGCCCCGCGATCGCGCGCCGCACCCGGTCGAGCGCGAGCCCCGGGAAGATGTGCGTCTTCGCGTAGGTGCCGCCGGTCAGATCGGCGATGTTCGAGAGCGTTCCCTCGAGCGAGTGATAGTCGGCGTTCGTCACGTCCAGCGAAAAGATCGTGATCCGGGCCCGGGCGAGAGCGGGAAGCGCGTCCTGAAAGTCGATGCGATCGCGCATGTTCGGACCGGACATGCCGCCGATCGTCTGCAGCCCCCAGCCGAAGAACAGCATCGACTTGCCTCCCGGGATCGGGGCGGCCGCGCGGGCGATGAGAGCCAGCGCGCGCTCGGGGGTCACGGCGCCGGCCGCTCCCGAGTAGTCGAAGTGGCGCGCGAGCGACGGACCCGGCTCGGGCGGAGCGGCCTCCGGAGGTCCGGTCCGGAGGGACGCGTGGATGGCCGCGAGGATGCGCGCGCGGTCGTCGGTGAAGTCCTGGCGGAGCTTGAGGTGGGAGTCGAACGAGAGGACCGCGACGCGGTCGGAGGGGAGAAGCGTGTCGAGGAATCGCCTGGCCTGGAGGCCCATTCGCACGAGCCCGATCAGCCGCGAGGTCGTGTAGTCGGTCTGAAAAAAGAAGATCAGGAGCCGGCCTGGCGGCGCCTCCGAACGACCAGAATCCGGAAGCGCGGTCTCCGTCGAAGAGGGGAGAGGCACTTCCCGCTCTCCGGCCGGAATCCAGTCGGCCGATTCGAGGGGAACGCGGACGCCGTCGACCTTGAGCTCGAAATCGGCGGCGGCCAGACCGGGAACGACCTCGCCGTGGTTGTCCGTCACGTGCGCGTCGAGGATCACGCGTTCGACGCGCGCGTCGTCCCGGAACGTTCCGGGCCGGGAGGGATCGGGGCGGGTCTGACCCGACGAGCGCGCCGCGAGCATCCAGCCCGTCAGCGCGAAGATCAGCGCCGCTTCGAAGAAGCGCACGGGCGGGACGGCGCGCGAGGCCATTCCCATTACGATCTCACGAACGAATCGAGCCGGGTCGCGTCCGGTACACTCCCGGCCGGAGGACCGCGGAGGAGGCGGGAACCAATGTCACACTCTTCCGACTCGCAGGGGCGGCCCTTCTCTGAGGCTTACGCGACTCTCGGGTCGCTCCACGCGCTCTCGACCGTGTGGAACGCGTCGCCTCCGATGGAACGGCTGGGGGCGCGTCTCGTGTTCGAGCGCGTGGACCGGGTTCGCGCCGTCCTCGATCCGGTCCAGGGCTACCACCGCGGAGGAATCGGCACCGATGCCGTCAATGGGGCGGTTCTGGCGGGGCTGTTCGATCTGGTGATCGGGACGGTCGGCTGGCTCTCGCGCCCGGACGCGCGCTCGGCCACCGTCTCGCTTTCGATGCTCTTCCTGCGGCCCACGCGCGGCGATCTCGTGGTGGCGGAGGCGCGGCTGCTCCGCTCCGGGATGAACCTCATGTTCGCCGCGGCCGAGATCTCCGGGGAGGACGGGACCGTGACCGCGCGCTGCGACGGCACCGTCGCTCTCGCCCGCGGAAAAACGACAGGGGACGATTTTTCGGAGAGGATGAGGGGTAGGGAAGTTAAGCGTTGAGCGTCATGCGTTAAGCGTTCAGAGTTCCGCGTTCAGGGCTGGAGTGCTTCTTGCCCTCGAACGCTCAACGCGCAACTGTGACCGCTCTACTCTCTCCTACGGCGTGAGCCGCTTTGCTGCCTCGCGGATCCGGCCCGCGCAGACGTCGATCGTCGCCGCGGTTCGCGCGATCTCCCGGTTGACGTCGGACCACTGCTTCTCTTCGATCGCTTCCCGGACGGCCGGAAGGGTCTTGACGTCGTATCCGGTGTAGAACCCGGGAGCGTAGAGAAAATGCTTGAACCACGGCCGGCGCGGCAACCCTTCGGGCCGCAACATTCCGCGCTCGACCGATCGGATGAGAGCGTTGACCGCGGCCAGCCGTGCGGGCTCGTACGCCGTTTTAGACTCCGAGGCGCGCTCGAACTCGCGGGCGGCCCGCCTCAGGTTCTCCGACGCGTTCTCGAGGGGCGAGAAATCGAAATACGGAACGGCCGGTTCCCGCGTCTCCGCCGCGAGCGGCTCGCGAGGATCCTCCAGGGCGGCAAAGACCCCCTCGTCGATCCGGCGTGTCTTCTCCTCGTTGGCTTCCCGCCTGTCGGCGGCCAGGGTGCGAAGCTCCTTGACGTAGGTCCCGACGGTGTCGGCGAGGCTCGTGAAGTCGAAGGGGAGCAGATCGGCGTTGGCGAGCCGGAGGGTCAGAAGTCCGGTCGTCTGCGCGAGCGCCCGCCCGTAGACGAACTCCCCGTCGGAGAAGCGGCTGTACCAGGAGAAGTCGTCGTAGATCGAGTGATACACGCCTCCTCCGCCTTCGCCGCCGTATCCCAGGTTCAGCGACGCGATCCCGAGGTGCTGCAGGAACGGGGTGAAGTCCGATCCCGATCCGAGCGCGGAAATCCGCATGTTCCTGCGCTCGCGTGCCTCGCGCCGTTCATCCGCCGTCTTCGAGTCTTCGATTTGCCGCAGGCGCGCGCGCTTGCCGACCGGGATCTTCTTCTCGGGATCCTCGACGTCGCCCGCGACCTCGTTGACCAGGCTCTCGAGCCCGTGCGAGCCGCCGACGCCGAGATACCCGCGCCCGTTCGAGTCCGTGTTGATGTAGGCGACCGCCTTCGCGGTGAGCTCCTCCGCGTGCGTTTCGACCCACTCCGTCGACCCGAGGAGTCCGGGCTCCTCGCCATCCCACGCGCAGAGGATGATGGTTCTCTTCGGGCGCCAGCCCGTCTTGACGAGCGCCCCGAGCGACCGGGCTTCCTCGAGCAGAGCGGCAAGCCCGCTGACCGGGTCGCTCGCCCCGTTCACCCAGGCGTCGTGATGGTTGCCGTGGATCACCCATTCGTCCGGCCACACGGAGCCCTCGATGCGCGCGATGACGTCGTGCGCCGGCACCATCTTCCAGTCGAAGGCGAGCTTCAGGTGGACGGTCGCCGGCCCCGGTCCGACGTGGTACGAGACGGGAAGTCCGCCGCGCCACTCTCGCGGAGCGGTGCGGCCTCCGAGGGCCGCGAGGAGCGGACGCGCGTCGCCGTAGGAGATGGGAAGCACCGGGATCTTCGTCAGCGTGCGGGCGTCCTTGCGGTCGAGCCGGCGCGCATCGCGGGTGGCTCCGACTCCCGGCGTGAGCGGGTCCCCCGGGTAGAGCGGCATGTCCGCGACGCTCCCCCTCTGGACGCCCTGTTCCGGGCGGTATGCCCCGAGCGGGTAGACGTCGCCTTCGAAATACCCGTCGTCTCGCGGGTCCGAGTAGATGAGGCATCCGACCGCGCCGTGCTCCGCGGCGACTTTCGGTTTGATCCCTCGCCAGCTGGCGCCGTAGCGGGCGAGGACGATCTTGCCGCGGACATCGATCTTCATCCTCTCGAGACGCTCGTAGTCGGCCGGAAGGCCGTAGTTCACGTAGACGAGGGGAGCGGTGACGTCGCCGTCGATCGAGTAGGCGTTGTACGTCGGGAGCTGGCCGGCGGTCTGCGCGGACGTGGGGTCTCCCTCGACCGGGGTCTCGGCCAGCGACGCGCGAAACCGCGTCGGGGCCACGAGCTCCAGCAGCCGCTCCCGCGGCGTCGGGAAGAGCACGTCGAACGTCTCGAGCCGCGCGTCGAGCCCCCATTCGCGCAGCCTCGCGACCATCCAGCGCGCGTTCTCCTCGCCGCGGGCCGAGCCGATGTGATGCGGTTCGGCGGAGAGGAGGCGGTCGAATTCGCGGATGCTCGCGGGATCGATCGCGGCCGCGTAACGCCGTTCGATCTCCTTCTGGGATGCCGCGTCTCCCGGAAATCCGCGAAGGCCGAAAAGAAGCGGAAGCAGGAGGAGCACCGCCGGAACGCGAAATCGATTTTTCATGTGGGAGGATTCTAAGGGCGTAAACGGATGTCACTCCGACGTCTTCTTTCGATTCGCTGTCTGGGAGCTCGCCATTCGAGTGGACCGCGGAGTACCGCGGCCGTCTCGCTCCCGGTGGTCGCTCGGCCCCCCTTGCGCGTCGCGGAGATCGCGCTTAAAATGGGCGTGTTGACAGGGAGTCGGGGCCGAATCGGGCCCGACAGGAACGCTCGGGGGGCGCAGATTGTGACCGCCACGGCTCCGAACGCTCAGAAGCGGCCCGCCAGGCCGGCTCGCCCGAGTCTTTCCCTTTCGATCCACGGGATTCGCGCATGAGGCTCGTGTGGTCTCAGCCTTCGTCCTCCGCCGACCGGCCCAGGAGCCTCGTCCTGATGGGCGTCGTCTGCATCTTCTTCGGAGGAGCGGTCGTCGGCCGTCCCGGCGCCCCCGATACGCCGAGAGCGTTCCGCGCGGCGGCCGCCAGTCTCGTAGGCACCGGATTTCTCGCGTGTCTCGCGGGCGGGGCGGCCTTCATTTTCCAGCGCCGCAAGCCCGGCCCGTCCCTCACCCTGGCCGATTCTTCCCAGACCTCCCCGGATCCCGCCCCGTCACTGCGAGAGGAGGAACAGTGGTGAATCGCGAAAACGTTTTTCCCTTCGAGAGCTCGCCGCGAGCCGCCCTGGCCCGCCGGGGCGCGCCCGACAAGTCCCGCGCGGCTCGCACGAAGGCCGTCGAGATCGAGTGCCCGAATTGCGAGGCGCCGCTTCAGCTGCACGCGCGCTCGTTCGGACCGGAGCCGGATCTCTTCTGCGAGAGTTGCGACAGCAGCTTCTCGATTTTCAGGGGAGAAGCGGCCGCCGACTGATTCCTTCGCGCGGGCTCCGAGTCCCGACGAAACGAGGGGCCCTTCCGCGACTCTCCCAAGCGAGCGCGCTTTCGCGCGTCGTTACGAGAGGAGATTCCGGATCGAAGGTAAACCGAGGATCAGAAGGATCAGGGAAAGCGTCAGCGCGACCAGGCCGAGCACCTGCGCCAGCGGCGAGGACGGCATCGCCCCGTTCAAGAGGCCGAACAGCGCGGATCCGACTCCCACCGCCAGGAAGCCCGCTGCCAGCCTCAACATAAGAAAATCCTCCGGGCGCGGGCATTGCGAAACTCATGCCGTATCCGGGCGGGCAGGCGGGTCGGCGGGCAGGCGGGCAGGCGGTAGGCGAACGGGAGGCGAGTCCGTCCTATTCCGGGGCGGTGCCCGCCTCGGGCTTCAGGTAGGCCCAGCGGTGCGGCATGTCGACGATCACGTGGAAGCGGAGCAGGAACCGGGCGGAGAGGCGCCCGTCGTCCCCCGCCGCGGGGTCGAACCCGCCGTCCTGCTGGAGGACCTCGATCGGCGGCAGCGGCGCGGGACCCCAGTGCAATCCCTCGGCGCTGCGCGCCTCCGACGAGAGACCGAGCCGCGTCCCCGACTCCCGCGCGATCGTCAGAGCGGTCGGTGTCGCCGTTCCCGCCAGAACCCGGAGAAGCTCCCGTCCCTTCTTGAGGATCGCAACGGGCCGGTCGCCGTCGTCGTCGATCACCGCCCGGTAGTAACCCTCCGGTCGGACCCAGTGCTCGGTGTCGAGCAGGCGGATCCTCCTTCCGACAGGGTCGTACTCGACCGCGGCCTCCCGGAAGAGAGCCGCTCCCAGAGAAGCGTCCGCCCCGGGAGGGACGAGGTCAGAAACCTCGAGCAGGACTTCCGGCTCGCTCCAGCCCCCGATCGCGATCGGACCTCCGCGCGCGATGCGCCGGCCGAAGACATCCGCCTGGAACGAGAGGCCGAGCCGCTCGGCCAGGGCCGCGCGGATCCGCACGGGGCCGTCCGCGGCCGAGTCGATGGCGAGGACCGTGGCGTGGCCTCCGACGGAGCCCGCGACCGTTATCTCGGCCGGACGGGTGCCGAGCAGAGGGGCCTCGACGGCCGGTACGGACCAGGCTGACGACCAGCCGCCCACGGCCGCGTCGGCCAGAGTTCCCGTCGGCAGGCCGATGTGGCGGAGCTCCGCCCGGACAGGAGCGCCGCGCCGCGAGGTCATCGTCCATCGCGTCGGGCTCTCGTAGTCGATGGCGAGGCCCGCCGACCGGGCCGCGACGAGCCTCAGGGTCTGGCGGTCGAAGGTCAGGGTGAGGGGATTGCCCTCCTTCGGGCCGAGGACGATCGAGAGGCGCGCCGCATCGGCGGGACCCAGGGCGATCTTTGCCCGCTCCGCGTCGTCGAAAAGGTATCCGCGCCGCCAGAAGTAGGAGCGGGTCATCAGCTCGGCGAGAATTGGCTCGGAAGCCACACGGGTGACGCCATCCTCGTCGGTGAAGTAGGCTTTGCCGCCCTGAACGCCCAGCACGGTCCTGGCGCCCGCCGAGGAGACCGTCTCGCGGTAGGCGCGGGCGTCCCACTCGATCTGTTGGGTCCCCGTCCCCGTCGAGCCCGCCTGAGTCGAAAAGAGCGCGAGGCGCACGACTTGCGAGCCGGCGAGGGGCCGAACGCCGGCGGCGCGCCGGTGGTCGTCTAAGATCCGTCGGGCGAGCTTGTCCGACCCGCCGCAACCCGAAGCCGTGAGCAGCGCCGTGAGCAGGCCGGCCGCCGCGAGGAAGGAAACTCGCCGGGCAGAAAGCCTCACCGCCGTCCCGCGGGAAGGTCGAGTTCCCTGGAGGCGCGGCGCGGGCGCTCCGCCGCGGCGGACGAGCGCGCATGGAGCGGCGCGAAGGAGACCTTCGCCTCCGAAGTCGGAGTTGCCGCTCGCATCGGAAACCGATCTTACGCCCGGGCGGTCGAGCGGAAAAAAACGTGTGGGCAGCGGTTTTACTTGTTTGCCTGCTGGGATCGGTGGTTAGAATAGCGCACAAATTTTGATCCCGCCGGCAACGGCGATTCCACAAGAAGAAGGGGTAGTGCATATGGCAAAAGATTCGAAGGCGCTTTCCAAGTCGGCGATCGCGGATCACCTGGCGAAGTCCACGGGCAACACGAAGCGCGTCGCGACCCAGTTCCTCGACGACCTCACGTCGCTCGCGTACAAGGAAGCGAAAAACAGCTTCACGATCCCCGGCGTTGGAAAGCTCGTTCTCGTCAACCGCAAGGCCCGGATCGGCCGCAATCCCGCCACCGGCGAAGAGATCAAGATTCCCGCGAAGCGCGTCGTGAAGTTCCGCGTTTCGAAAAAGGCGAAGGACGCCATCCTCGGCGTTAAGAAGTAACTCCGAGAAGACACAACCCGTCGAGAGACGAAAAAAAGCGGTCCCGGGGCGGGACCGCTTTTTCTTTTCCGGGAAAGAGCCTTCTCTTACTGGGGCGAGACGGTCTTCGTGTGCACCGTCTTGGTCGTGGTCTTGTACTGGACCGACCGGACCACGGGCTTTCCGCTCACGACGGTCGTCTGAACGGTGACCTGCTTGCCGACGGCCACGTCCTTCGGGAGCTGAGAGTCCGTCGTGATCGTGTAGGTCGTCGTCTTGCTGTTGGGGCCGACGACGGTGATCGACTGACCCGGCTCATAAGCCTGGACGGTGCCGCTGATGGAGGTCGCGCGGGTCGTCGTGGTCTGCATGGTCTGCGGGGGCGCGCCCGAATCCGTTCCCGAAGCGGACGTCGTCGTGGTCGTCTTGCTCTGCTGGCTGCGCGACGTGGTCGCCTGCGGAGACGAGGTCGTCTGGGACGAAGACGTGGTCGCCTGCGGAGACGAGGTCGTCTGGGACGAAGACATTGCCTGGGGATTGGAGTCGGTTTCCGGCATCGGAGCCGTGACCGTGGTGATGCGCGCGACTCGGACGGACCCATCCGCCGGCTCCGTGTAGATCATGACGCGGCGGCCGACCTGGATGTCGGAGGGAACGGTCAGCCCGGAGTCGAGCGTGTAGGTGACCGGTTCCTTGTTCGGCTCCCGGATCACGATCGTATGGCCCGGCTCGTACTGCATGACCTCACCGGTCACCGTGACGGTGCGGGTCGACGTCGTCGACGTTCCATCCGGGTTCTGCGTCGTCGTCTGCGTGGTTTTCGTCGTGGAGGTGCTTCCCGCGGGAGGAGCCTGCGCGACGACGACCGCGGCTGCCGAAGCGAGCGCGATCGAAGCGAGATTCGTTTTCCAGGACATCGTGTTCTCCTTTCGACCTCGGTTCGAAGGAACCGATTCAGTGTGAAAGAGGCCCCCCGGCCGAACCGGGGGGCCCATCAGTGCAACTCGGCTTACGCCGCCTTCTTCTTCGACTTCATCCTGGTCGCCCTCTTGCCCGTGTAGGGAGCGATCGTCGTTGCCTTCTGCCCGTTGTCGCCTTTGGTGTAGGTCACCTTCACCCGATCGCCGACGTTCATCGCCGACCCGGCCATCGAGACGTTCTCGTCGAGATCGAACGAGTAGTCCTTGTTCTTGGGACCGGTGACCGTGATCTTCTTGCCGGCGTCGTAGGTCTTCACGGTTCCGATGACGGTCTCCGTCTTCACCTTCGTGTTCGGGCCGGGACCGGTGTGCTTCGTCGTGGACTCCATGTGCATCGATCCGCCGGCCGGCACCGCGGCCTCCGTCTTCTGGCCGCCCATCTTCGCCGTGGATCCCGCGGCGCCGGCGCCCATCGGGGCCCCCATCGGTTTGCCCGCGCCCTTCGTCACGGTCGTGACCTTGTTGCCGCCCGATTCCTTCGTGTACCAGACGGTGACCGTCTGCCCGGCGGCGAGGCCCGACTCGACCTGGGCGTTCGTGTCGAGATCGAACGAGTAGTCCTTGTTTCCGGGTCCGGTGACCGTGATCTTCTTCCCGGCCTCGAACGTCTTTACCGGTCCGGTCACGGACTCCGTCTTGGCTTTCGTGTTCGGGCCGGCGCCGGTGTGCTTGACGGTGGATTCGGTGTGCGTGGTCTGGCCCAGGACCGCCGTCGCGGCGCTCAGGGCAAAGATCGCGGCCACCTCTCGGATGCGCTTCATAGAACCTCTCCTTCTAGCCCCAAAATCGGGACCGTCAAGAGACAACGATCCAAGAATCGTGCCCAGAATGGGACGCCCGGCGTTATCCTCGACGTCTGATGCGTCGAACGATTTTTCCGGTTCTGGCCCTCTGCGCGGCGATGTTCGTACCGGGCGTTTCGCCGGGTCTCCCGGACGCGCCCCGCTGGCCCCTGACCCTGCGGGAGGGCCTTCCCGCCGCCCTGCCCGGCTGGGCGGCGGCTCCCGCCGACTCTCTCCCCGAAGAGAACGAGAACGGGATGGGCGCCTACATCGAAGTCTCGCGTTTCTTTCAGCGGATCGAGAGCTCGACCTCGACCAAGCAGTTCCGGGTCGCCGTCCAGGACTATGGAGCGGGAAACGACCTCCTCCCGCAGCTGCGGAAGGCCGTCTCGGAGGCGGGGCGCTCGGGCGCCGAGACACGGGAGCTCGACGTCGCCGGGCATCGGGCGTTCGTCGTGACGGACCGCTCCACCGGCAAGCCGACGACGATCGTGACCGTCTTCGTCTCGGGCGGCCGCCTCGTGCTCGGCCAGGGCGCCAACGTCGCGGGCGAGGAGGCTCTCAAGCTCGTCCGTCTCGTGGACTATCCGAAGGTGGCGGCCGCCCGGTGATCGATGGCAGCGCGGATTCGATCCGGGTGCGCCGCGCCCTTCCCGCGGATGGAAACCAGATCCTCGCGCTCGACCGGGAGCTGGCGCATTTCGAAAAGCTGACGCCGCCCGACGAAGAAGAGGGGCGGCGGCTCCTCGCCTGGATCTTCGACGAGAAGAGGCTCGAGGCCCTCGTCGCGCAGGACGGCGGGGACGTCGTCGGGATGGCCCTCTTCTACGAAGGGCTGGGAACGTTTCGCGCGAAACCCTTCCTCTACCTGGAGGACCTGGTCGTCTCGGGCCGCGCGCGCAGCCGCAGGGTGGGCGAAGCCCTGATGGCGGCGCTCGCCCGCGAGGTCGTCGCGCGCGGAGCGCTCAGGCTCGAATGGAGCGTTCTCGACTGGAACTCGCGGGCGATCTCCTTCTACGAGCGCCTCGGCGCGCGCCACTCGACGGAGTGGGTCAAGTACTCGCTCGAGGGCGAGGAGCTCGAGAAGCTCGCGGATCGCGGCTAGAGCTCACCGCGGCAGGGGTCGCGGGGCCACTTCGCCACCGGTAGACACATGGAAAGACGGCGGAGGCCTGAGAGGGGCAGCCCTCCTCTCGATCCGATGTCCGGGCGAGCTGTTCTCAAACCCCGATCGGGTGCCACGTCGTCTTGATCTCGACGACCGCCTCGATGAAGTCGAGACCCTGCGCCTCTTCCGACTCGTAGTCGCCGAGGTCGTAGCGCCGCACGCGCTTGACGTTGACGGCGGCGTCCTCCGCGAGGAGCTTCGAAAGAGCCGGATCCCCTCCGGCGTCCGCCACCGCCTGCACGTCCATGTGCCGCGCCAGGTGAGGGACCAGCTCCTCGCGCCGCCCGGAAATGAGATTCGCGACGCCCGCGGGGAGGTCCGACGTGGCGAGGACTTCGGCGAGCTCGAGGGAGGCCAGCGGATATTTTTCGGATACGAGGACCACGGCCGCGTTGCCCGCGACGAGCACCGGAGCGAGGTGCGTCACGAGGCCGAGAAGGTCCGGCTCGTCCGGGGCCACGATGCCGACGACTCCCATCGACTCGGGGACGGAGAAATCGAAGTACGAAGAGGCCACCGGGTTGACGGTGCCGAGGAGCGCCGTGAACTTGTCCGACCAGCCGGCGTAGTGGACGAGGCGGTCGATCGAGGCGCGGACTTCGCGGCGAGCCGCCGCCGGAGAGAGCCCGCGCGTTTCCCGGAGGATCTTCTCGAAGCCCGCGGCGCGCCCCTCCAGCATCTCGGCCATCCGGTAGAGGATCTGCCCCTTGTTGTAGGCGCTCCTGGCCGCCCACGCGGGCTGAGCCGCGCGGGCCTTCCTCACGGCCTCGCGCAGGTCCTTCCGGGATCCCCGCGAGACGTTGGCGAGAAACCCTCCGCGCGCCGACTCGACGGCGTCCGCTCGCCCGGACTCGGTCCGGATGAATTCGCCGCCAACGTAGAGCTTGTACGTCTTCCGGATCCCAAGCCCCTCGTTTCCCGTTTCCCGTTTCCCGTTTCCCGATCCCGCCCCCGTCTTCACGAAAGCTCCACGTAGGCGCGGAGCCCGTGCATCCCGCCCTCGCGTCCGAAGCCCGATTCCTTGTAGCCGCCGAACGGCGAGGCCGGGTCGAACTTGTTGAACGTATTCGCCCACACGACTCCGGCGCGCATCTTCGACGTGATCTGGAAGATCTTCGAGCCCTTGTCGGTCCACACGCCTGCGGACAGGCCGTACGGGATGTTGTTCGCCTTCTCCACCGCTTCATCGGGCGTCCGGAACGTCATGACGGCCAGAACGGGCCCGAAGATCTCTTCCCTCGCGATCCGATGCGATTGCGCGACCTCCGAGAAGAACGTGGGAGGGAAGAAGAATCCCTTCGCGGGCAGGGCGCAGGAGGACTGGTGAAGCCGCGCTCCTTCTTCGACGCCGCACGCGACGAGCTCCCGGATCTTGTCGAGCTGCATCCGCGAATTGATCGCTCCGACATCCGTGTTCTTGTCCATGGGGTCGCCGAGCCGGAGCGTCTCGATGCGGAGCGCCAGCTTCTCGAGGACCCTCTCGGCCACCGATTCCTGCACGAGCAGCCTCGACCCCGCACAGCAGACGTGCCCCTGGTTGAAGTAGATGCCGTTGACGATGCCCTCGACGGCCTGGTCGATCGCGGCGTCCTCGAAGACGATGTTGGCGGCCTTCCCGCCGAGCTCGAGGCTCAGCCGTTTGCCGGTGCCCGCGATGGCCCGCTGGATCAGCTTGCCGACCTCGGTCGAGCCCGTGAACGCCACCTTTTTCACGCGGGGGTGATTGACGAGGTGCGCGCCGGTCTCGCCCGCTCCCGGCACGATGTTGACGACGCCCGGCGGCAGGTCCGCCTCCTGGCAGATTCGCGCGAGCGCGAGAGACGTCAGCGGGGTCGTTTCGGCGGGCTTCAGGACGACCGTGTTTCCGGCGGCGAGCGCGGGTGCGATCTTCCACGCCGCCATCAGAAGCGGGAAATTCCACGGAATGATCTGCCCGCAGACGCCGATCGAGGAGACCCGGTGCCGGGGGAACGCGTATTCCAGCTTGTCGGCCCAGCCCGCGTGGTAGAAGAAATGCGCGATGGCGAGAGGCACGTCGACGTCGCGCGATTCCTTGATCGGCTTGCCGCCGTTCAACGTCTCGAGAACGGCGAGCTCGCGCGACTTCTCCTGCAGGAGCCGGGCGATGCGGTAGATGTACTTTCCGCGCTCCGCCGGCTTCAGCTTCGACCAGCGCTTGCGATGCGCGTCTTCGGCGGCGCGAACCGCCGCGTCGACGTCGCTTGCCCCCCCCTCCGCGACTTCGCTCAAAATCTCTTCGGTGGCGGGATTGATCGTCGCGAAGACGCGTCCCGA
>JAIVJS010000047.1 GCA_020199905.1 Acidobacteriota bacterium | reverse complement strand
ACCTACGGGCCGTGGCCGATGGCTCTCGGCGCGACGGGCGATCCCTCGCTTGCGGAGCGGGAAGGGAGGATCATCGGCCGGGAAGCCCGCGAGATCGGCCTGAATCAGATCTACGCGCCGGTCGCCGACGTGAACATCAACCCTGAGAACCCTGTGATCAACGTCCGGAGCTTCGGGGAAGACCCGCAGGAGGTAGGCCGCTTCGTCGCCGCCTTCGTCCGGGGGCTGCAGTCCGAGGGCGTTCTCGCGACGGTGAAACATTTCCCCGGCCATGGAGACACCCGGACGGATTCGCATCGCTCCCTTCCGGTTCTGGAGGCGACGCCTGAGCGGCTGGCCTCCGTCGAGCTCGTTCCCTTTCGCGCCGCGATCGCGGAGGGAGTTGCCTCGGTGATGATGGCGCACCTGTCGATCCCGAGCCTCGATCCCGTGCTGGCTCCCGTGCGGCCCGATGCGCCGGCGGCCAACCCCTACACGAAGGATCCCGCCGAGGCTTCGCGGAACGCGACGATGCCGGCATGTCTTTCGGAGCCCGTCACCACGGGTCTCCTCCGGCGGCAACTGGGCTTCGGCGGCCTCGTGGTCACCGACGCTCTGGACATGGGCGGGATCACGGACCACTTCGATCCGGGCGAGGCGGCGGTTCGAGCGGTCCTCGCCGGGGCGGACCAGGTCTTGAAATCCCCGGATCTCGACGCCGCCATTGCCGGAGTTCGCCGGGCGGTCGCGAGCGGCCGGATTCCCCGCGCCAGGCTCGAAGACGCGGTCGCCCACGTTCTCGCGGCGAAGAGTCGCCTCCGGCCGGCAGCGGCGACCCCGGCGACGATCTTCCGGATGGTCGACCGGCCCGAGCACCGCTCCCTCGCTCAGGAGATCGCCGGGCGGTCGATCACGCTCGTTTGCGAAGAGGCATCCGCCCTGCCGCTTCGGCGCGACGCCAGGACCGCGCACATCGTGGTCACGGACGTTCCGCGGTTCGCCGACGAGCTGACGGGCGAGCTGCGGGCGCGCCTCGCCGCGCCGCCCGCCGCCTTTCTCATCGACAGCCTCTCGACTGACCGGGACGTCGACGCCGCGATCGCCGGCGCCTCCGCCGCCGATCAGGTCGTCCTGTCTCTCTTCGTCCGGTTCCAGAGCGGGAAGGGCTCGATCGCCATGCCTCCGGCCGGAAAAACCACCGTGCAGAGGCTCTTCGCCGCGACGTCCCGCGTCGTGGTCGCCGTCTTCGGCAGCCCGTATGTCCTGAGCGAGATCCCGGCCGCGCGGACGGCGCTGGTCGCCTGGGGAAGCCAGTCGGATGAGCAGGCCGCGGCGGCGAAGGCCCTCTTCGGGGAGGCGGCGATCGGAGGCCGCCTTCCCGTCTCGATCCCGGGGATCGCGGCGCGGGGAGCGGGGATTCAGAAGGCGGGCGGGAACGCGACCGGGCGAATTCATCCCGTGGAGGCAGGGCGATGAAACTGGCACCGATCGATTTCGCGATCCTTCTCGGCTACTTCGCGCTGGTGCTCGGTCTCGGCCTCTTCTTCGCGCGCAAGGCCAGGCGGTCCATGCTCGACTACTTCCTCTCCAACCGCTCGATGCCGTGGTGGCTGGCGGGCACCGCGATGGTCGCGACGACTTTTTCCGCCGACACGCCGCTCGCCGTCACCGAGATGGTCGCGAAGAACGGCGTGGCCGGCAACTGGCTCTGGTGGTCGATGCTTCCTTCGGGGATGCTCACCGTTTTCTTCTTCGCCCGGCTCTGGAGACGCGCGGCGGTCGTCACCGACGTCGAGCTCACGGAGCTGCGGTACTCGGGAAAGCCCGCAGCATTCCTCCGCGGCTTTCGCGCCGCGTACATGGGGCTTCTCGTCAACATGCTCGTGATGGGGTGGGTCAACCTCGGCATGTCGAAGGTGATCGCCGGAACCCTCGGGATCTCGAGGTGGCCGGCGCTCTCCGTCTGTCTCCTGCTGACCTTCGCCTACACCGTCGTGTCCGGCTACTGGGGCGTCGCCGCCAATCACGGCGTGCAGTACCTCTTCGAGATGGGCGGCGCGATCGTCCTCGCGGTCGTCTCCGTGGGCGCGGTCGGGGGCATCGAAGCGCTGAAGGCGCGCGTTGGAGCGGCGCACCCCTCCGGTTCGGCCTCCGGCACGACGTTCGGATCCGCCGACGCCATTCTTTCGATCTGGCCGGCGGGCGGCCACCCGTCGTGGGCGCTCCCGGTGATCTCGCTCGCGGCGCTTCTCGCCCTGAACTGGTGGGCGTCCTGGTATCCGGGAGCGGAGCCCGGCGGCGGCGGATACGTCGCCCAGAACATGCTGGCGTGCAGGGACGAGTGGAACAGCCGGTCCGCGGCGCTCTTCTTCAATGTCGCGCACTACGCGCTCCGCAGCTGGCCCTGGGTGGTCACGGCGCTCTGCTCGCTCGCGATCTACGGCGGCTCGGTGCGCAACGCGGCGGGCGCGGAAGACCCTGGCCTGAACTACGTCCACATGATGGTCGACTTTCTGCCGGTGGGTCTGCGCGGGCTGATGCTGGCTTCATTCGCGGCGGCCTACACGTCCACGCAGGCGACGCAGATGAACTGGGGATCGAGCTACCTGATGAACGACCTCTACCGGCGCTTCATTCGCCGCGACGCGTCCGAGGGCCACTACGTTCTCGCGTCCCGCCTCGCCACCCTGTTCACGCTCGTTCTCTCGATCGTCGTCACCATCTTCATGGACCAGATCAGCAAGGTGTGGGAGCTGCTGCTGACACTCGGCGCCGGAACGGGCCTCGTGTACATCCTCCGCTGGTACTGGTGGCGCGTGAACGCGTGGTCCGAGGTGTCGGCCATGGGCGCCGCGCTCGTCACCTCGCTCGGGCTGCGATTCGCCGGGGCGAGCATCCCGGCGCTCGACCCGGCGCGGCCGGAAGGATTCGCCGCGAACCTGATCCTGACGACCATCGTGACGACCGCGGTCTGGCTCGCGGTCACTTTCGCCACGCGTCCGGAACCGGCGGAGACGCTGGAGGCCTTCTATCGCAAGGTCCGTCCCTCCGGGGGCGGGTGGGCGCCGGTCGCCCGCGCGACCGGGATCGCTCCGCCCCGCGGAGAGATCGGGCGCAGCTTCTGGTTCTGGCTGCTCGGGATCACCGCCGTATACTCGATCATGTTCGCGACCGGGGGCGTGATCTTCCACCTGCCCCGCCAGGCGGCCATTTTCGGGGCCCTTCTGCTCGTCTCGGCCACGCTGCTGATCTACGGGATCGCGCGGGAGAAAGCGTGATCGCGGCCCTTCTGTTCGCCGCCGCCGCCGCGGCGAGACCCGCTTCGACCGCGATGGATCGGGCGCGACTCGCCCGGGTCGAGTCCGCGGTCTCCGAGGCGATCGCCGCGCACGAGCTTCCGGGCGCCGTGGTCCTCGTCGAGCACCGGGGCCGCGTCGCGTATCGCGAAGCGTTCGGCGACCGCGCGCTGCAGCCCGGCCGCGAGCCCATGACGTTGGACACGATCTTCGACATCGCGTCGCTCACCAAGTGCGTGGCGACGGCGCCCTCGATCCTCATCCTGGTCGAAGAGGGGAGGGTCCGGCTGGGGGATCCGGTGACGCGCTACATCCCGGAGTTCGCCGCGGGGGGCGGCGAACGGTCGAAAGTCACCGTCGAGCAGCTGCTGACGCACCGGGCGGGATTCGCGCCCGACGATCCGCTCGAGCTCTACGTCGGGACTCCGGAAGAGATCTTCGCGCGCAAGTATCGCGAGCCCCTGCGCTCGCGCCCCGGCTCCGAGTTCGTCTATTCCGACGTGGGTTACGAGGTCCTCGGGGAGATCGTCCGGAGGGTCTCGGGCATGACCCTCGACCGCTTCGCCGCCGAGAGGATCTTCCAGCCGCTCGGCATGACGGACACGGCCTTCCGGCCCCTGTCGGCGGGACGAGCCGCGGCTTCGCCGTCTCGGCTCGCGCCGACGGAGCAGCGAGAGGGCCGCTGGATGCGCGGGGAGGTCCACGATCCGCGCGCCTTCGCTCTCGGTGGAGTCGCGGGCCACGCGGGCGTCTTTTCGACGGCCGACGACCTCGCGAAATTCTGCCGGATGATCTTGAACGGAGGCCGTCTGCGCGGTGTGCGGATCCTCTCGCCGCTCGGGACCGAGGCGCTCACGAGGCCGAGATTCTCGGGCGACGGAGAGATCCGCGCGCTCGGCTTCGACCTCGATACCGGGTTCTCGAACAACCGGGGAGATCTCTTCCCGAGGGGCTCGTTCGGCCATACCGGGTTCACCGGAACGGGGCTCTGGATCGACCCGAGCTCGGAGACGTTCGTCGTGTTCCTTTCGAACCGCCTGCATCCCGACGGCACGGGCAACATCATCCGAATCCGCTCGGTCGTCGGCACCATCGCCGCCGCCGCTCTCTCCGAGGACACGAGAGCGGCGGCGCGGAAGCTGGCGGCGAGGGTCCCCGCTCCTTCGCGCTCGGTGCGGGCGGGAGTCGACGTCCTGGTGGACGAAGGTTTTCGCCCGATCGCCGGAAAGCGCGTCGGGCTGGTGACGAACGCCACGGGGATGGCCCGAGACGGCCGCTCGACGATCGACGTGCTCGCCTCTCCGGAAGCTCGGAAAGCGGGAGTCACGCTCGTCCGGCTCTTTTCGCCGGAGCACGGGCTGCGCACGGACGCCGACGCGCCCGTTGCCGACGGGCGGGACCCGGGGACGAATCTCCCCGTGATATCGCTCTACGGCGACCGCCGCCGTCCCGCGCCCGCCGAGCTCTCGGATCTCGACGCGCTCGTCCTCGACATCCAGGACGTCGGCACGCGGTTCTATACCTACACGACGACGGGCGGCTACCTGCTCGAGGAGGCGGCGAAGGCCGGGATCCCGCTGGTCGTGCTGGACCGCCCGAACCCCATCGGAGGGCTCGCCGTCGAGGGCCCTCCCGCCGATCCCGAGAAGCTCTCGTTCACGGCGTACCATCCGATCCCGGTCCGCTACGGGATGACGCCCGGAGAGCTGCTCCGGCTCTTCAATTCCGAGAAGCGGATCGGAGCGAAAGTGGAAGTGGTCCGGATGCGCGGCTGGACGCGGGGCGCCTGGTACGACGAGACGGGCCTCGAGTGGGTGAATCCGTCTCCCAACATGCGCTCGCTTTCGGCCGCCGCGCTCTATCCCGGGGTGGGGCTCCTCGAGCCGATGAACGTCTCGGTGGGACGGGGCACCGATACTCCGTTTGAGATCGTCGGCGCGCCCTGGATCGACGCGCGGAAGCTCGCGGCCTATCTCTCGGCCCGCCGGATCTCAGGCGTCCGATTCATGCCGGTCCACTTCACGCCGGTATCGTCGGTGCACGCGGGCGTTCGTTGCGGCGGAGTCCGCATCGCCGTGACCGACCGGAATGCCGTCGCTGCCGTCACCCTCGGGATCGAGCTCGCCACCGCCCTGCGGGCCCTCTTCCCGGCAGACTTTGACCGCACCCGGCTCGACGCGCTGATTGCCAACGCGGACACGGTCGCCCGCATCGAGCGGGGGGAGACCCCGGAAGAGATCGCGGCGTCCTGGGAGCCCCGGATCTCGAAGTTTCGCGCGCTGCGGTCGAAGTGGCTCCTGTACCCGGAGGAGGGACGGAAGGCGGGAGGCGGGAGGCGCTAGGCGGGAATCGAAAGACGGAAGCCGGCTGTTCACCGCTCAACGCCTAACGCTCAACATCCTCCACGATGATCGCTTCCGCTTCGATCTCGACGAGCATCTCGGGGGAAATGAGGCGCGATACCTCGACCATCGCGGTCGCCGGCCGGATCTCTGAGAAGACCTCGCCGTGCGCACGGCCGATCTCTTCCCACTGCGAGATGTCGGTCACGTAGATGCGCGTGCGGACGACGTCCGCCAGGCGTGCGCCGCATTGCTCGAGAGCCGACTGAATGTTGCGAAGAACCTGCACGGCCTGCGCGTAGGGATCGCCGGCTCCCACGATCGAACCGTCCAGCCCCGTCGCGGTCGTGCCCGACACGTGGACGACGCTCCCGACCCGAACCGCCCGCGAATACCCGACGCGAGGCTCCCAGGGAGTGCCGGTGGAGACGTTCTGGCGGCTCACGGCCGGATCTTACCCGCCGACTCTCTTGCTGGCGACCTGCCCGTGATTCAAGATCGCGACGAGCAGCACGCCCCCGATGACGTTGCCGAGGAGGCACGGAATGAGAAAGCTTCCCAGCATGCGACCCCACGACGCGTCGCCGCTGAACGCCCGATAGAATGCCTCGACGCCGCCGGCGATCGAATGGCGGAACCCGAGCGCGGCGATGGGCGCCGTTGAAAGCCAGATGAGCGCGACCTGCGCGAATGTTGAATGGGTCGAGGCGACGAGCCAGGCCATGAGCGCGATCAGCCAGCCCGCAAAGACGGCCTTGTACATGACGGTCCCGAAGCCGCCTTCCGTCGCCTGACGCGCCAGGCTCAGGAGCGGCTCCGTCATCCTCTTTTCCAGCATTTCCGTCCGAGCGGCGGCCCATCCGAAGAGGACGGCTCCCGCGACGTTCCCGGCCAGGACGATCCCCCAGAGGGCGAGCATCTTCCGCAGCGTCGCGAGCGTGGGCTGGCGGAGCAGCGGAATGACGGGTTCGAGCGTGTTTTCCGTGAAGAGCTGCTGGCGCGCGAGCACGACGAAGATGAAGCCGAGCGGATATCCGGCGGCATGGGCGGCCGTCTTCAGGTGCTCGGGCGCGAAGGAGGCGAGAAAAGCCGCGCCAAGAAAGCTGAAGCCGATCGTGAGGCCGGCCGCGACGGAGGACCAGATGAGATCGCGGGCCGGCCTCTCGAGCTCCTCTTCGGCCGCCGCCGAGACGTTCTCGTAGATCTCGTCCGCCGAGAACCGCGTCCCCGCAGAAGGGCCTTCACCGCTCCCGGAGGACTCCTTTGCCGGCTTGGCCCTGGCCATCGGCCCGTTCGTAGCAAGGACGTTGCCGATTCCAGGGAGGGGCGAAAAGGCGCGGGCCGGGGAAGCAACAAACGGGACGAGAAAGCGACTCTTGTTCGTTAACTCTCAACTCTCGACTCTGAACTTCCCCTGACGCTCAACGCTCCAGGTATGTGTACCTCGGAAACATCGCCTCGAATTCCTTGTAGATCCGCTGGACCTCGTCCTTCTTCACGGGACGGTTGGTCACCCGGCGAAGCTGCTTGTTGATGGAGTCGAGGATCTCCGTCCGGTCGTAGTTCATGTACTCGAGGACGCGTTCGCAGGATTCGCCCGGGAGCGTGTCCTCGACCTTTCCGCGCCCGTGGTCGTCCACGGTGACCAGGACTTCGTGCGCTTCGCCGAAGAGATTGTGGAGGTCTCCCAAAACGTCCTGGTACGCGCCCATGAGGCAGAACGCGACGTAGTAGGGCTCGTCCTTGCGGAAGGTGTGGAGGGGCAGCGTGTCCTTGATGTCCCGTACGTCGATGAACTTGTCGATCTTGCCGTCGGAATCGCACGTGATGTCGGCCAGCGTGCCCACCTCGACCGGCCGCTCGTTCAGGCGATGGATCGGAAGGATCGGGAAGAGCTGGTCGATCGCCCAGGAGTCGGGGAGGGACTGGAACACCGAAAAGTTCATCACGTAGGTGTCCGCGAGCATCTTCTCCATGTCCTCGAATTCCTCGGGGATCTCCTTCAGCGTTTTCAGATCCCGATGGATGCGTTCGCAGATCTGCCAGTAGAGGATCTCCCCCTTCGAGCGGTCCTCGAGCGAAAGATGTCCCAGGTTGAAGAGCGTGAACAGCTCCTCCTTGTACTGCTGCGCGTCGTGGTAGTTCTCCCGCAGGTTCTTGGCGTTGGTGGAGGCCAGGATTCCGGCGAGCTCCTGGATGACGGGGGCATCGTTTCCTGTCACGCGCACCTTCCGGCCCTGCTCGATGCGGTCCGCAACGTCGAGGACGTTGGCGATCAGGACCGAGTGAAACGCCGTCACCGCGCGGCCGGACTCCGTCACCAGCGTCGGGACGGGGACCCTCTCTTCCTCGCAGATCTGCTTGATCGTGTAGACGACGTCGTTCGCGTACTCCTGCGTCGAGTAGTTCATCGACGACTCAAACGCCGTCTTCGAGCCGTCGTAGTCGACCCCGAGCCCTCCGCCCAGGTTCAGGTACTGGATCGGAACTCCCATCGCGCGGAGCTTCGCGTACACGCGCCCGGCCTCGCGGATGGCGTTCTTGATCTTGCGGATGTCGGTGATCTGCGACCCGATGTGAAAGTGCAGCATCACCATCGCGTCGAGCATCCGCCGCGACTTCAAAATCTTGACGGCCTCGAGCATCTCGGGCGTCGTGAGCCCGAACTTCGCCGCCTCGCCGCCCGACTTCGCCCATTTCCCCGAGCCGCGGGCGTACAGCTTCGCGCGCATGCCGAGCAGGGGGCGGACCCCCCGCGATTTCGCGACCGTCAGGATCCGGTCGAGCTCCGAGACTTTTTCCAGGATCAGGACCACCTTCTTCTTCATGCGCACGGCGTTCAAAGCCATGCCGATGAAGGGATCGTCCTTGTACCCGTTGCACGTGATCAGGCATTCGGGCCCCAGGTCGGCGGCGATCGCCGCGAGCAGCTCCGGCTTCGAGCCCGCTTCCAGGCCGTAGTTGTAGGGCCGGCCCGCCTCGATGATCTGCTGGACGACGACCCTCTTCTGGTTGACCTTGATCGGGAAGACGCCGCGGAACACGTTTTCGTACTCGAACTCCCCGATGGCGCGCGCAAACGCGTCGTTCAGGCTGCGCACGGCCTCGGACAGGATCTGAGGGAACCGGATGACCATGGGGGCCGTGATCCCGCGCAGGGCCACGTCGTCGACGATCTGCTTCAGCGCGACGGCGCGATGGGCCTCCCGCGTGGGACGGACGAAGAGATCTCCCTCTTCGGAGACGTGGAAAAACCCCTTGCCCCAGTTGGGAATGCCGTAGAGCGTCGCGGCGTCCTCATAGCGCTGCTCCCGGGGACGGGCCCGTGATCCGGACATGTCCGGACCGCTCCGGCGAAGAGGCTTGGCGCTGGCCATGGAG
>JAIVJS010000102.1 GCA_020199905.1 Acidobacteriota bacterium | reverse complement strand
TCCCAGGCGCGCGTCCCGGGCCCGGTACACCTCGCCCATCCCACCCGCCCCGATCGAGGCGAGGATCTCGTAGGGACCGAGGCGATCCTATTGTCAGGGCCATTCAGTGCAGGAATTCTAGCCGCGCCGCCTCGGGGACTGCGGGCTAAGCGGGGACGATTTTCCTGAGAACAGCCGGGAAGCGGGGATCGGGGCGGATCGGGTCGAAAACGGCGGAGTCCCTGACCCACCAGGCGAGCGCGTTGCGCTCCTCGCACGCGCGCGCGAGGCAGTCGAGTGCCAGGGTCGTGTTGCCGAGCGGGACATGCGCGAAAGCAAGATGGTATGGCGCGACGTACTGCTGGCTCGACCGCGATTCGAGGTCGCGGACGAGGTCCAGCGCCTCGGAACGCCGGCCCGCGGCCGCGCAAGCGCCGGCGAGCAGGGCGAGGTAATACGTCTGCCGCCCGCCACTCAACTCCACGGCTTTCCGCATCGAGGCGAGGGACTCCTCGTGCCGGCCGAGAAGCTGGCAGGTCAGCCCGAGCGCCCAGAGCGGATAGAGCGCCGCGGGATCGATGTGCAGCGCTCGCCGGAATTCGGTGGCCGCCTCCTCCATCCTGCGGGCGCCGAAAAAACACCAGGCGACGTTGGCCTGAGCGTTCGCCGAAAGAGGTTCGAGCTCGGCGGCCTTGCGCGTGAGCTCGAGCGCCTCCTGCGAGCGCTGGCGGAACGCGAGACATAACCCGAGCCAGGAGTACGCCGCCGCGGAGCGGGGCGCGAGCTCCATTGCCCGGCGCAGCTCGCGCTCCTGCCGGTCGAAGTCCCAGCCATAGTAATGCTCGACGAGACCGAGCGAGACGTGCGCGTCGGCCGAATCGGGATCGAGCCGCCGCGCCTTTTCCGCCGAGGCGCGGGCTCGCGCGAAAGCCTCGAGTGTCGGGATGCCGCCGTAGAAACCGTGGATGCAATAGGAATCTGCCAGACCGGTGTGCGCCTCGACATAGCCGGGATCCATTTCCAGAGCTCGCTCGAATTCCGCGATGGCCTCCGGCGGCTCGCGGCGGTTGAAGTGGTACCGGCCCTTCAGGTAGTGGTTGTAGGCCTCGACGTTTTCCGTTCCTCGCGCTGCCAGCCGGGCCTCTTCGGCGGGCAGCAGCCGGACCTTCAGGGTCTCCGCGATCGCGCGCGCGATCTCGTCCTGCACGGCGAACACGTCCTCCATCTCCCGGTCGAACTTCTCGGACCAGAGGTGATAGCCATTCGAGACGTCGATCAACTGGGCGGTCACGCGAAGCTTCCGGCCCGCCTGACGAACGCTTCCCTCGAGAACGTGGCGAACGCCGAGCGCGGCTCCGATCTGGCGGACGTCTTCGTCGCGCCCCTTGAAAGCGAAGGAAGATGTGCGCGCGGTGACCTTCAGCGCGCGAATCGCCGAGAGCGCATTGATGATTTCCTCCGTCATTCCATCGCTGAAATACTCGTTCTGCTGGTCGGCGCTCATGTTTCGAAACGGCAGAACGGCAACCGAAGCGGCCGAGGGGCCTGCCCCGGAGCCCGTCAGGACAGCATCCGATCGGCCGTGCGCGACCGCCGTCTCGCGCTCGAGCACTCGAAGCGCGAAGGCGAGGTCGCGCGCCGACTGGAACCGCTCTTCCGGCCTCTTCTCGAGGCAGTGCAGAACGAAGTCCTCGAGCTCGGGACCGACGGGCCGCCCCGGCCGGGACAGCGCCGGCGGCTGGTCCCGGATGACGGCGATGAGCGACTCCACCTCGCCTTCTCGCCGGAACGCGGGCTCGCCGGAGAGCATCTCGTAGAGGATCGCGCCGAAGGAGAAGAGATCCGACCGGTGATCCGCGGGCGCTCCGCGGGCCTGCTCGGGCGACATGTAACCCGCCGTCCCGATGATCCAGCCCGGGCGTGTCCCCCCCGCGGTGGGAGCTTCCCCGTCCATTGGGCCGGAGGCCGCCATGGGCTTTGCCAGGCCGAAGTCGAGAATCTTCACCAGGCCGTCGCGGGTTGCGAACACGTTCTCGGGCTTCAGGTCCCGATGCACGATCCCACGCTCGTGGGCGGCGACGAGGCCCTGTGCGAGCTGCAGGGCGTAGTCGAGCGCCTTGCGCTGGGGGAGGGGAGTCGCCAGCTTCTCGCGCAGGGTTTCCCCCTCGAGCAGCTCCATGACGGCATAGACGGTCGCCCCGGCCCGCCCGAAGTCATGAATCGCCAGGATGTTCGGGTGCGAGAGGGCTGCCACGGACTTGGCTTCGCGCTCGAAGCGCGCCAGCGCATCGGGATCGGCCACGAGACTCTCGGGCAGGACCTTCACGGCGACGTGGCGTTCGAGTCGCGTGTCCCTGGCGCGATACACCTCTCCCATGCCGCCCGCGCCGATCGGCGCGAGGATCTCGTAAGGGCCGAGACGGGAACCGGGTGAAATGGACATCGTGTGGTTCACTGGATTCTACGTTGCCCAAACGCGCGTCACGGCCTTCGGGTAGCGGCTCCCTCGGCCGGGGCGTGCACCCCGAAATATCGATAGAGCCACTCCGGGAGGTCCAGCGCCTCGAATCGGGAGGCGACCTCGCACTCTTCGGCGCGTCTTCGCCCGAAGCGGCGCTCATCGTGGAGCGCGCCTCCCGGGCGAGGGGGCCGGTGAGTTCGCGGCGGGGTCCGCGGGGTAGGCGAGCCGGGCCAGGAGATCGCGAAACCGCGGGTCTCCGTGCAGGGGCGTCAGCCGCGAGTCGTACTTCAAGTTCGGCAATACAGATCGATCGTTCTCGATAGCCACGCTCCAGCCATTGGATGGCCTGGTCCTTTTCGCCGAGCCCGAGGTGGATCACGGCGACTTCGTACGGAGTAGCGCGTCTTCGCCGCCTGCTCGAGTTCGCCCAGGACGCGACGGGCGCGCGGAAGATCGCCCGCCTCCGCAAAGACGCCGCCCGCGACAGCGCGGGCAAGGGGGCTGTCAATGAGGCCGCTCCCTCTCTCCGCCTCGGCGATCGCTTGGGCATAACTGCGCTTTCGAACGAGCGCGATCCCCAAACTGACGCGCAGCCAGCCACCATTCGGGTCCAGAGCGAGGCCTCTTCGAAATTCCTGGACGGCCGAATCTACCCGGTTGCCGAGAAGCAGGTCCCAGCCGGATAACCAGGCGATGTCGGTGGAAAGCGGGTCGAGGTCGCGGGCCGTGCGCATTTCCGCGGCGGACTCCTCCGCACGCCCCAGGACTGCCAGGAGGTTTCCGTACCCGGAATGGGCGGACGCATAGTTCGGGTTGAGCTCGAGAGCGCGTTGAAATTCGTGTTGAGCGCCGGTCCAATTCCAGTCGAAGAGGACGTTCACCTGTCCGAGCGACGTGTGCGCCTCCGCGAGCGTCTCGTCGAGCTCGATCGCTCGCAGCGCCGCGGCTCGCGCTTTCGGCATCGTCTGCGAGGGCGGGAGAAACAACTCGGTGAGGCCCATATAGCTGTCCGAGATTCCCGAATAGGCGCGGGCGTCGCGCGGATCCCTCTGTAGCGCCTCCTGAAAAGGGCGATTGCGTTCCGAACCTCGTTCTCGGTCGAGGCTCGGTGCAACACGAAACGCCCCTTCCAATCGAGCTCGTGGACCTGGGGATCAACGGGTCGCGCGCGCGCGAGCCGGGCCTCTTCGCCCGGCGTAACCGCCGTCTTGACCTCGGCGGCCACCGCGCGCGCGACCTCGCTCTGGAGGGAAAGAGCGTCGCGGAGGTCCCGGTCGTAGCTTCTGGCCCACACGTGCCGGTCGGTCGAACCCTCGATCAGTTGAGCGGTGATCCGGACGCGATTCCCCTCGCGCGAGACGGAGCCCTCGAGGATGCCGTCCACCTTCAGCTCCCGGGCGATTTGCGGAACGCTCTTTTTCGTTCCCTTGTACGACATCGCGGAGGTCCGGGAGATCACGCGCAGCGACCGGATCTGTGCGAGGTCCGAGATCAACTCCTCCGTCATTCCGTCCGCGAAGTACTGCTGCGCGGGATCGTGGGAGTAGTTTTCCAGCGGGAGCACGGCGAGGGAACGGATCGGGCCGGGAGCCGCCACTCCTGGAGACGTTCCGGGCCTGGAGCCTCTGAGAAGCAGAATGGCCGCTCCGGCGGCGACGGCCAGCCCCGCGGCGATCCAGCGCCGGGACATGGGAGTCCGTCCCGCAGCGCCTGGCACGGACTCCGGGGTGCCGCCAACGATCGACGTATCCTGCAGCGCGAAATCAATGTCGACGGCGGACTGGAACCGCTGCTCCTTCCGCTTTTCGAGGCAACGCTTCGCGATCCTGTTCAGTCGGTCCAGGGCGGGAGAAGATGCGCCGGTTCCGAGGATCTCCGGAGGGTCGTCACGCAGGATGGCGGAGATTGTGTCCGGCGCCGTATCGCGCGCGAAGGCTCGACAGCCGGTGAGCATCTCGTAGAGCACGGCGCCGAAGGAGAAAAGATCCGAGCGCCGGTCGACCGTCTCCCCGCGCACCTGTTCGGGAAACATGTACCCGAGTGTCCCCATCACGATGCCGGCTTCGGTCGCCGGGGCGACCGTCGGAAGGTCGGAGACCGGGCTCCCGTCCTCGGGCGACGTCAGCTTGGCGAGGCCGAAATCCAGGATCTTGATCCGACCGCCACGCGTGACGAAGATGTTCTCCGGTTTCAAATCGCGATGCACGACCCCCTTCTCATGCGCGGCGGCCAGGCCGTCGGCGAGCTGCCGCGCATACGACACAGCCCGCTCGATTGGGAGCCTGCTGGCGGCGAGCACCGTGCGGAGGGTCTCGCCTTCGAGCAGCTCTTCGACGACGTATGGAGTCCCGTCGTGCGTCCCGATGTCGTAGACGGCGGTCAGGTTGGGATGGTTCAGCATCCCGGCCGCGCGCGCCTCCTGCTCGAACCGGCGAAGGCGCTCGGGGTCCGCCGAGAAGGAGGGGGGAAGCACTTTGACGGCCACGTCCCGTCCAAGGCGCGAATCCCGGGCCCGGTAGACCTCTCCCATTCCGCCGGCGCCGAGAGCCGAAACGACTTCGTAGGGGCCCAGCGGGGTGCCCGCCGCGATGGTCATGAAACTGGCGGCGATTCTAACCGCGCCGTCGGCCAATCGCGTGGGGCGAAAAACCCGCGAAACGGCCGGACCGGCTGAGAAAGCCCGCGTGCGCTCGATTCGAATTTCCCGTCCGGACGCTGTGTTCGGAAAAATGAAGGAGCACCGATGGCTCGAACGGGGATCGCCAATCTTCCCCTGCATGGCGGCAAGGCGCCGCCCTGGCTGTTCGGACGGATGGTCCGGCTCTCGCGCGAGATCGCCGGGCACGTCGTGGCGGAGCACGGCGCAGACGAGATGCTCCGGCGGCTATCGGACCCTTTCTGGTTCCAGGCGTTCGGGTGCGTCCTGGGGTTCGACTGGCACTCGAGCGGGGTGACGACGACCGTCTGCGGCGCGCTCAAGGAGGGGATCCGCGGATCGGAGGCCGACTTCGGCTTCTACGTCGCGGGGGGCAAGGGCGCCACCTCGCGGAAGACCCCCGGCGAGATTGCAGCCGCCTGCGAGACTCTGTCGCTCGAGCCGAAGCCTCTGGTTTACGCCAGCCGCATGGCCGCCAAAGTCGACAGCGCCGCTGTTCAGGACGGGTATCAGCTCTACCATCACTCGTTTCTCTTCACTCCGGCGGGCCGCTGGGCTGTGATCCAGCAGGGGATGAGCGACGCCACCGGGATGGCGAGGCGCTATCACTGGTCGAGCCACGGTTTTGCCGGGGACTTCGTTGATGAGCCGCATGCGGCCGTCTGCTGCGACGAACGGTCCCCGACGTTGAACCTCGTCGCGAGTGAGAGCGCGCCCGCCCGCTCCGCGTCCGCCGAGATCGCGACGCAGGACCCGACGGCCACCCTCCGGACGCTGTCGAAGCTTCCCACGCTCGACCTCGCGAGCCGCCACCACGTCGTTGCGGCGGAAGACGTCGCCACTCCGTACATGAAAAAGATCCTTCTTCGCACGTGGGAGCGGGCGCCGAAGGACTTCGAATCACTCCTCGGGATCGAAGGCGTCGGGGCGAAAACCCTGCGGGCCCTGGCGCTCGTCTCGGAGCTCGTCTACGGCACGACCGCGAGCACGAAGGATCCCGCGCGCTTTTCGTTCGCGCACGGGGGCAAGGACGGACACCCGTTTCCGGTGGACCGGGAGACGTACGACCGGACCATCGACGTGCTCTCGAGCGCCGTGTCGCACGCGAAGGTGGATCGGTCGGAGAAAGTTTCCGCTCTGAGGCGCCTGGCCGCGTTCGCAAACCCTCCGCCGGAACGGTTGGTTCACGACGCGTGACGGCTTTTCTCCGGGCCGGCTAGAACGCGGACGTGTCTGCGACGCTTGCGAGTGTCCCGAACGGGTTCTGGTAGATCCGGACCAGGCCGGTCTGCGTGTCCGTCACCGTGATCGTGTACGGGCGAGATCGCGCACGCGCACCGGGGCGTCCGGCGCCGATTCCGCGGCCGGGAGAACCGCCTCGGTCTGTTTCCCCGCGGCCTGAAAAGCGACCGCCGGGAAGGCATCGGTATCCGCGACGCTGGCAAGGCGGCCGGACGGATTGACGTAGGTCTTCACGGCACCCGTCGCGGCATCGCGCACGGTGATCGTGTACTCGACGTCCGAGAGCGCGCCGTAGAACACCCAGTAACGGGAGTTCACCGCAAGCCCGTTGACGACCTTGATGACGAGCTCGACGTTCGAGCTGCTGAAGAACCAGAACGAGCCGGTGTCCGCGGTCAGCCGGACGGGGATGCCGACGCCGCTCGTCCCCTGTGCGGGAGCGCGCCAGGCGACGTCTACCTGAAAGCGGCCGTCGTTCAGACAGAGCGACGTCGGTCCCGGCGTGCAGGGACCGGTCGTGATGCGACCGATCTTGTTCTTGCCCGACTCGATGAACCACATGGCTCCGTCGGACCCGGCCGCGATGTCGAGCGGACCCGCGAGCGCGGTCGGCGGACGGAACTCCGCCATGCGGCCGTCCATGCCGATGCGGCCGATGTTGTTTCCGACCGACTCCGTGTACCAGACGTTCCCGTCGGGACCGGCGGCGATCCCGCGCGGGAAATCGCCGCCGAAATCGGGAAAGAGCGTGATCACCCCGGCCGTCGTGATCCGTCCGATGTGGAACGCGCTCGTGAACCAGAGATTGCCGTCCGGCCCCGAAACGATCTCGTACGGTCCGGTGACTTCCTGAGGTGTCGAGAAGAGCGTGACCGAGCCGGCGGTCGTGATGCGCCCGATGTGGTTGCCGTTCGGGTCGGTGAACCAGAGGTTGCCGTCAGGCCCGGACGTGATCGCGTGGAGCTGCACGACACCCGGCACCGCGAATTCCGTGATCGCGCCGTTCGTCGTGACCCGGGCGATCTGGAAGTCCCTCGACGAGAGAGTGACCCAGATGTTTCCGTCGGGCCCCGACGTGATGCCCTCCGGCAGCGAGGACGAAGGGATCTGAAACCGCGTGATGTCGCCCGAGGGGGTGACTCGACCGACGGAGATGAAGTCGGAAAACCAGACGTTGCCGTCGGGACCGGCGGTGATCTGCTTCGGACTGTCCAGCGTTCCCGGAATCGTGAATTCGGTGATGACGCCCGCGGGCGTGATCCTCCCGATTTTCTTTCCGAGCTGCTCGGTGAACCAGATGTTCCCGTCGGACCCGCCCGTGATCCCAAGCATCTGGCTGTCGGTGGTCGGGACCGGATACTCGGTGAAGGTCTGCGCGGAAACGCCCGTGGTGAGCGCGGCGAAGGCGAAGAGGGCCGCGAGGGTGACGGGCCGGCCACGGTCGACCGAATCGGGAGGAACTCGAGGGAGCGGGTCACGCATTCCTGCCTCCTTCGGGCCTCCGTCGGCGCTTGCAGCGGGTGGTCAGGCGACCACATCCTGGTGGAGAGGGCCGGTTTCAACGTTTACACCCGCCACGGCGGCGGCGCAAGGATCTCCCGCGCCATGGAGTCCCGGCAGAGTTAGCATCTCTCCCGGTGAGCTTTCCGCGATACCGGACGGTTCTGGGCGGCCTGGTGGCCCTGGGCGTTCTCTCGTCCGCCGCCAGGCCCGCCGCCGCGGCGGACTCCGGCCGGATCGAAGAGCAGATCCGGATCCGCGCGGGGAAGTTCCGCGGTCTCCTGGGGATCGCCGCGATCGACCTGAACGGAGGCCCGGCGATCGCGTTCAACGCCGACGTGCGGTTTCCGACCGCGAGCCTGATCAAGACCGCGGTCATGGTCGAGACGTATCACCAGATCGCCGAGGGCCGGCTGCACCGTGAGAAGGTCGTCGCGCTGGTCGACTCCGACCGGGCGGGCGACGAGCCCGTCGTTCTGAACCAGCTCCACTCCGGGATCCCGCTCACGATTCCGGACCTCCTTCACCTGATGATCGCGTTTTCCGACAACACCGCGACGAATCTGCTCGTGCGCGAGGTCGGCGCGGCGAGGACGGATCGCCGTATGGAATCGTACGGCCTGAGCAGCACGAAGATCTTTCGCCCGACCTTTCGCGACGGCCACGCCGACGTCCATCCCGAGCTCGAGCGAGAGTTCGGTCTCGGCATGACGACGCCCCGCGAAGCCGCCAAGCTGATGGGGCTGATAGCGAACGGAAAGATCGTCTCGCGGAGCGCGTGCGACGAGATGCTCGCGATCCTCGCGCTCCAGCAGGACCGGCAGATGATTCCGCGCTCCCTGCCCTTCGAGCGCGAGAAGATCTTCGTCGGCAACAAGACGGGCTGGGACGAAGAGAAGCTCCCGGACTCCTCGGGGGTCAAGGGAGAGATACGGACGGACGCCGCGTACGTCAAGGGCCCCCGCTCGCGGTACGCCATCGCGATCTGCACGCGGCGGGGCAAGGACAAGCGTCCCGGCGCGGACAACGACGCCCTCGTGACCGGCGGCGCGCTCTCCCGGATGGTCTACGACGAGATGGAGCGCCGCGCGAAAAAGCGCTGACTCAGCGTCCGAGCTCCGCGAACCAGTTCAACGCGACCGTGGTCGGGGTGATCGACTCGCGCCCGAGCGTTCCCACCACGAAGAACTTCGAGCCGTCGGGGCTGGGAAGATATCGGTTTCTCGCGACCGCGGTCTCGAACCGGCCCTGGAAGAGCGCTTTGGGCACGCTCGCGGCGAAATTTGGATCACCCTGGATCGCGACGGCCATCAGCTTCTGGTCTGGTGCGCGGTAGTAGAGCTCTTTCCCGTCGGCGCGCCACCTCGGCTCGAGGCCTCCCGCGGTGGAAATCTGCCACTTGCCGCCGGGCCCGGGGAAGCTCTGAACGTACACCTCGGCGCGTCCGGACTCGTTCGACTGGTACGCGAGATAACGCCGGTCGGGAGAGAGGATCGGAAAGATCTCGCTGAATTGCGTCTTCAGGAATGGGAATGGTTTTCCGTCTCCGAACGTCGGAAGCACCCAGATGTCCCAACTGGTCTCTTTTCCACGGCTCCCGTAGAGGAGAAAACGCCCATCCCGCGAAAAGTCCATGGCAAACTTCAACTCGTCGCTGCGAAGGAGCGGCTTCTCCTGTCCCTCCCCATCCGCGGGCTTCTCGAAGAGGTCCCCATTCGCACCCACGCGAAAGACGATCCGGCGTCCATCGGGAGACCAGAGCGGAACGCTGGCGTCTACCGCCGAAAACGTGAAGCGCGAGTTGACGCCGCGCGCGAGGTCCCGCACCCAGATGTCCAGCTTTCCGCTTCGCGGGTCGGCCATGTCGAACGCGACGCGGTCCCCGGAAGGAGAGAACGTGGGATTGTGATACTCGCCGGGTTCGCCGAGCGTCTCGAGGTCGCGTCCCGAGCGGTCGACCCAGAGCATCCGGTTCCCCGATTCGCCGGTGCGGTACACGAGGGTCCCGTTGCGCGAGACTGAGAAACGCGCGAGCCCGACCGAGTCGGTCGCGATGTGCTCCGCGAGAGGGAGGGGTTCGCCCTTCGTCTTTCGCATCTTCAGATCGAACGGTTGCGCAACGAGAGTCTTGTCGCGGACGAACAGGAGATATCCCGGCGGCGCATAGGTCACGAGCGTCTGGGCCGGCGCGAGCGGAAGCGACTCGGTCGAGTCGAGCAGTCCAACGCGATACATGGTGTCGTCCGGTTTCGCTCCGGTCGTGAGGTAGAGGAAGTGGCGGCCGTCCGGAAGGAACTCCGGCCATCCCACCCCCGTCTCCTTGCGGGAGGACTCGGGTTTTGCGGCGACCACCGCTGTGCCGCCTGCCGCCGAGACACGCAGGATGGGATCGTTTGCCCGCCCGTCGAACAGGATGATCCCCTCCGAGCTCCACGAACCGTCGGCTCCCGTCGGCGCGTCGCAGATCTTCTGGGCGGGCCCGCCCGAAACGTCGATCTTCTTCAACTTCCCGTCCGCGAAGAAACCGAGGGAGCGGCTGTCGGAGGACCAGAAAGGACGCGTCGTGCCGTCGGTCCCGGCGAGGGCCTGCGCCGCGAGCGCGTTCAACGGCCGCACCCAGATCCGCGTTTTTCCCGTCGAGTCCACGGCGTTGAAGGCGATCGTCCTCCCGTCGGGAGAGATGCGCGGGGCGTCGATCGAGGTGACCTCTTCCGGCGTGCCGATTTCGAACCGAACCGTGCGGAGCGGTTCGGAAGGACGGCGCAGGAACGCGAACGCGAGCGCCGCGGCCGCGAGCGCGAAGGCCGCGGCTACTCCCCACGCGATCCGCTCCCGATTCTTGCGGCGCGCGGCAACGGGCGCCGGGAGGCCCGCGAGCGATCCGCCTTCCTGGATCCACTTCAACTGGAGAAGGACGTCGCGCGCCGTCTGCCACCGGTCCTCCGGGTCCTTCGCGAGGCACGTCTTCACGACGCGGTCGAGCGCCGGCGGCGTCATCGGCTGGACGACGGAGATCGCGGCGGGCTCGTCGCGGAGAATGGACCCGATCAGCGAAGCCTGGCTCTTGCCCTCGAACGCCTTCCTTCCCGTCGCCATCTCGTAGAGCACCGCGCCGAACGCGAAGATGTCGCTGCGCGCGTCCGCTTCCCTCCCTTCGAGCTGCTCCGGAGCCATGTACTGGAACGTCCCGAGGATCGTGCCGGCGGTCGTCAGGTTCGGAGCGACGGTTGGAAGCGCCGTGAGCGACGAGTTCGTGTTCACCGGCGCGATCGCCTTCGCGAGTCCGAAGTCGAGCAGCTTCACTCCGGACTTCGTCAGCATCACGTTGGCGGGCTTCAGGTCCCGGTGGATGATCCCCTGCCGGTGCGCCTTCTCGAGCGCGTCGGCGATCTCGATCGAGTATCGGAGCAGCTGCTCCACCGGCAGAGGGCCTTTCGAAAGCCGGTCCGTCAGCGTCTCTCCCTCGAGGAACTCCATGACCAGGAACTCGACGCCGTCCTGGCTGCCGACGTCGTAGAGCGCGCAGATGTGGGGATGGGAGAGGGAGGAGATCGTCTTCGCCTCGCGCTCGAAGCGCTGCCGGACATCCTCGTCTTTCGAGAGGTGATCGGGGACGACCTTGATCGCGACCGTGCGTTCCAGACGCGTGTCGCGGGCCCTGTAGACCTCACCCATGCCGCCCGCGCCGATCGGTTCGACGATCTCGTAGGGGCCAAGCCGTGAGCCGGACGTGAGACTCATTTGTCATTCCTCGAATGAGTTAAAGGAATCGGGTGGGTCGATAGTGTACGCCGTCGGTCGAACCGCCGGCCGGTGCGCGGGTCGGCCACGCCTTCGCGGCTGTCCCCGTGCGAAGTTTTGCTAGCCCAAAGCGCCTGTTCCGGCGACACAGACAGTAGGAGAGATCTCGAAGGGGGGTGCCCCCGTCCCGGCCTGTCCGAAGGCTCTCTCGAAGGAGGAGTTTCGATGAAATACCGGTGGCTCGTCGGTTTCGCGGTCTTTTCCGCCCTGTGTCCCCGGGCCCAGGCCGCGACTCCCTCGTTTTCGACGGCGGGCGTGACGTCCTACAGCCCGTGCGGGGTGGGGCCGGACCTGCCGTTCAGCGCGCCCATGGCGGGATCCGTCGCGAACTGGTTTGCGTTCGTGGGGTTTCCGAACGTCTCGCGCTGGACCAATGGCGACGTCTGGGGATCCGACTTCCGCGACGGAACCGACCTCGATCCGGGCGGAGGGTCGGACGCGCCGAACATCTATTTCTACAACGGCCACGGGATCTGTCAGAACCCGCCGGCGGCGACGAGCCCCGATTTCATCACCGTGTGCGGAAACTTCGGCAAGCCCGACACGACCACCATCGGCACCAGCACGCGATGGGGAAACGCGGGCGGCAAGCTTCAGTTCGCGATCATCGACGCCAGTTGCCCGATGGATCTCGTCTCGCTCGGAAACCAGTGGTTCCCCGTGCTGCAGGGCATCCACGTCGCCGTCGGGCATTCGGGCTCGTCGAAAGCGGATACGCTGAACAGCAACCGGAGGGGCACCGATTTCGCGGCGAAGGTTGCCGTTCCCCCGATCCTCTCCTGGTTCCTGCCGACCATGAGCGTGGGGGACGCGTGGATGGCCGCGGGCATCGAAGACATCCAGAGCGGCGGCTGTTGCGCGGTGGCGATCGCGGCCGGCGCCACGGAGGCAGATGCGGTCAACCGGCGCGACAACGAGAAGGTGACCGACGGCCGGTCGAACCCGACGCCGAACTGGGCCGCCTGGAAGTGGGTCTGCCGGTGACCCGCCGGAAGGGAGGAGACACCATGAAGAACGCGCGATGGACGCTGGCGCTCTTTTCGGCGATGACGGTCCTCACGCCGTCTCTGGCGGCGCAGGTCACGACGAAGCCCGCCGACTATTCCGACCAGGCGGAGATGTCCGAGTTTCACGAGCTCGCCACTCGCGTCCTGCGCGCGAGGTTGGACGCCGGCGCCAAGACGTCGGCGGACGCGAACATGATCGGCATGCGCTCCGCAGGAATTCTCTTCAGCCGCCGCCTCGACAGCCGGACTTTCTTCATCCAGAGCCTCAAGGAAGTCGAGGGCGAGGGGAAAACGGCCGGTTACTTTCAGGGGACGGACGAAGCGCTGTCTTCGCGGGCGCACGAGCTCCTCGAACGCCTGAAGATCCCGCGAGGCGAATGGGCGAAGGAGGCGGTGCTCCAGGAGAACACGCAGACCGGCCGGCGGGAGGCGTCGGGAAAGGTCACGCTCGGGCCCATCTCGAAAGGACGGCGGACGCTGACTCTCGATCGCCAGATCGAGGGACTCCCGGTTTTCTCGTCGCATCTGAAGCTGGTGCTCGACCGGTCCGGCGACGTCGGGTTCATGGAGCTCCACTGGCCCGAGATTCCCCCTCAGGTCGTCACCGAAGCGCACCGCCTCGCTTACAAGGTCAAGTCGGGCTGGCGCGCGCCCGAGCTCGCCCGCGCGAAGGTGGAGTCCGCCGAGGCCGGCATCGTTCACTCGGTCGCGCCGGGGCTTCTGATGGACATCTATCCCGCCATTCGGGTCGTCTACGCCCCCACGGACGAGAACGTCGGCCAGAAACCCATGCAGTACTTCGATCGCAGCGGGCGGCCCGTGCCGAGCCCCCGGCAGATCGACGCGCCGTGCCCGGACAAACAGGACCGGCGGAAGGAGAAGTAGCCGGCTTTCGAACCCGAAGAGGAGCCGGCGGACCGGTTCGGGGCGACCCGTTAAGATGATCCGCGTGAGCTCCGCAACGCCGGGCGAATATCCCGCGGGAGAGTTCACCGCGCGCGCCGTCGCGGCGGGAGTGCTCCTCGGGATTGTCTTCGGCGCGGCCAACGCGTACCTGGGGCTCCGCGTCGGGCTGACCGTGTCCGCCTCCATCCCCGCGGCCGTGATGGCGGTCGCCATCTTCTCTCTTTCCCGCAGGCGGGGAACGATCCTCGAGGCGAACATGGCCCAGACCGTCGGGTCCGCCTCCACGGCGCTGGCGACCGGCACGATCTTCACGATCCCGGCTCTCTTTCTCTGGGGCATGGCGCCGCCGTACTTCCAGGTCGTCGCGCTCTGCTTCCTGGGCGGCGTGCTCGGGCTCTCCGCGATGATCCCTCTGCGGCGGCTGCTGATCGTCGACGCGCGGGACGAGCTGCCGTATCCGGAAGGCACCGCGTGCGCAGAAGTCCTGAAGGCGACGTCCAGTCGCTCGCGCGCGGGCGTCTGGATCTTCCGGGGCATCGCCGTGGGCGCGGCGTTGAAGCTCGCGCTCGGCCTCGCGTTTCTCCTGCCGAGCGAGATCTCCGCGCGACTGCCGGTCCTGCCGAACGCGGTGCTCGCGCTGGAGCTCGCGCCGGCGCTGATCGCCGTCGGCTACATCCTCGGATACCGCCAGTCCGCGGTTCTCGTGGCGGGGTCGCTCGTTTCTTCGCTGGTGCTGATTCCCCTCATCACGTGGGTCGGGTCGGGACTCACGTCGCCGCTCTTTCCCGAGGTGGCGCGTCCCATCTCCGGGATGAGCGCGTCGGAGATCTGGTCCCGGTACGTCCGATACATCGGGGCGGGCGCGGTCGCTGTCGCGGGAGTCCTGACCGTCGCGAAGAACCTCCCGACGATGGGGAGCGCGTTCGCGGGCGTGCTCCGAGGGCTGCGGCGCAACCGCGCCGAGGCCGGGCCGTCGCTCGCCACCGATCGGGACCTGCCGGGCGCCTTCGTCGTCGGCACGGTCCTCTTCGTGATCGCGGTCGCCGCGCTCGCGCCCGGAGTCTTCGCCGGCGGGATGAGCCCGTTGCAACGGGCCATCTGCGCGGCGGGAGTCGCGTTCTTTGGGATTCTGTTCGTCACCGTCGCCGCGAGGATCGTGGGAATCGTCGGGGTCTCTTCCCAGCCGACGTCGGGCATCACTCTCGTCACCCTTCTCGGCGTCGCTTCCGTGTTCGCCGCCTTCGGGTGGACGAACCCGGGGGCGCGAGCCGCCGTTCTGACCGTGGGGACCATCGTCGCCGTCGCCGCGTCGAAGGCGGGCGACATCTCGCAGGATTTGAAGACCGGATACCTGGTCGGCGCCACGCCCGCGCGGCAGCAGCTCGGCCAGCTGATCGGCGCGGCGTTCGCGTGCTGGGCCGTCGCGGGAACCGTTCTGCTCCTCGGGCAGGCCTACACCTTCGGTTCGAAGGAGATTCCGGCGCCGCAGGCCACGCTGATGAAGACCATCGTGGAGGGCGTGCTCGCCGGAAAGCTCCCGTGGGGCCTGGTGCTGACGGGCGGCGGGCTTGCGATCGCCGCGATGCTGTGCGGCGCGTCGGGGCTCGCGTTTGCCATCGGCGTGTATCTGCCGCTCGCCTCGATGGCGCCGATCTACGTCGGCGGCTGCGTCCGGGCGTGGATCGAGCGGCGCCGTGGCGCCTCCGCCGAGCCGCGCGCCGGAAGCCTCCCGCCTCCGTAGCGGAGTCGGACGCCGCTTTCGACCGCCTCAGTTCGGCCGGGGCAGCGCGTGCGAGAGGCTGACTTTTAGCGGCCGCGCTTTCCGCGCTGCGCGCGGGCCGCCGCCAGGGTCGGGCCGTTTTGAGGGAGCCACGAGAGCCGACTGGACCAGCGTGTGGAATCTCTCCGTGAGGTCGAGCTCTCCTGCCGGGATGAGCTGCATCAGGATCAAGAACACGAGGTGCTCGGAGGGGTCGACCCAGTAGCGGCTGTAGTACGCGCTGCCCCAGCCGTACTCGCCGATGCTGCCGGGTTGGCCCGACCGCCCCGGGTCTTCCACGACCGAAAAACCCAGCCCGAAACCGACCCGCCCCTCGTCGTACAGGGATCCGACCTGATTCCTGGTGGCGAACGCGACGGTTTTCGGCGAGAGGAGGCGGACGCCGTCGAGCGTGCCGCCGTTGGCGAGCATCTGGAGAAAACGGGCGTAGTCCGCCGCCGTCGAGAGCAGTCCGGCTCCGCCCGAAAAGCACGCGCGGGGACCGTCCACGTACTCCCCCTGCCCGTCGCGGCCGTGCTGGGGCGCGCGCTCGATCCGCCCATCCTTTCCCGCCGAGTAGACCGCCGCGAGGCGGCTCCGTTTTTCCTGCGGCAGAAAAAAAGACGTGTCGGGCATCCGGAGCGGCTCGAAGATTCGCGTGCGCAAGAACACGTCGAGAGGCATTCCGGAGACGGCCTCGACGACCCGTCCCAGGATGTCCGTCGAGTATCCGTAGATCCATTTCTCTCCGGGCTGCGCTTCGAGAGGAACGCGCGCGAGGCGATCGACCACCGCGCCAATCGGCTCGTCCCGGTCCGCGAAGTACCAGAGGTCCGCCCCGACCTCCCGGTACGCGTCGGCGCGCGCGCCCCCGCCGTACGAGTACCCGGCCGTGTGGGTCATGAGGTCGCGGATAGTGACCTGCCGCCTGGCTTGGACCGTCTTGTGAAGACCTCCGTCGGCCGGAGAGATTTCGACCGCCGGAGCGCGGAACGCCGGCAGAAATCTCGAGACCGAATCGGTCAGAAGGAGCTTCCCGTCTTCCATGAGGAGGAGCGCGGCGACCGTGGTGACCGCCTTCGACATCGAGGCAATCCGGAAAATCGTGTCGCGACGCATCGCATCGGCGCTCTCGACGTCGCGCCATCCGGACGCGGCGAAATGGACGACGCGCCCATCCCGCGCCACCAGTGTTACGGCGCCGGCCACGCGGCGCGCCGAGACTTCCCGGGCGACGGCCGCATCGATGCGCGCCAGTCGCTCGTCCGAAAATCCGTGCCGGACCGGGGAGCCGGGGGGGAGGCCATCCGCACCGAGGCCGCAAGCGGCGAGCGCCGCCGAGAGAAGAACGGAACCGAGACGGAGTCCGGAGACTCTAGTCCGCGGCCCAGTCATCGTCGTCTTCCGGCTCCTCCGGCCGGGGCGGCCTCGGTTCGAGCGGCTCCTTCACCGTCATGACCCCCGCCAGCCCCTTCGCCCGCATGGCCTCGTTGAATTCGGGGAGCCGCTTCTCGTAGAGCTCGTCGAAGTCGCGGCGCGTCGTGGCGAGCTGTCCGGAAAGGAGCTCGAAGACCTCGCTCTCCGCACCCGTCGGTCCCATGTCGGCGTTGCCGGAGACGTCGCCGCCCCCCGTCCCGGATTCGGCCTGGAGCCACAGGAGCTTCAGGTAGAGGCCCATCGCCCCCCGGAAGGACTTCAAGTCCGCCTCGGCGAGCGTCGGCTGCATCAGGCGGTCCTGCACCGCGCGGACGCGCCGCTCGAGCTCCTCGACCGAGGCTGAGACAGAAGGCTCGGCCTTCGCCGCGGCCAGCATCTTCCGCTGGTCCTCGAGCTGCTTTCTCGTCCATTCGAGCTGGTTGATCATCCGGGCCGCGTCGTTCGTCAGGCCGTAGACGGTCCGCGAGAACTTTCCCGAGGCCTCGAGATCCGCCTCGGTCGCGGCGGAGCGCGGGTCCTTGCGGACTTCCAGCTTCGCCGTCTGCTCCTGGCCGTTGACCGTGAGCTTGACCGTGTAAGTGCCGGGGGCGACCAGCGGCCCCTTCTTCGGCGTATCGATGCCGTAGTAGTAGATGGCGCGGCGATCCTTGCCGCGGAAGCGCTTCTCCTCCCAGAGGTGCGGGTTGCCCGAGGGTGTCGTCCTCAGGCGCACCTCTTCGGACGGCTCGTAGCGGAGGTCCCAGACCGCACGGTTCACGCCCGCTTTGTTCGTGGTCAGGATGGATCGAATCTTCTGGCCGGCGGAATCCCAGATCGTGATCTCGACCGGTCTCTTCTTCGGCGTCCGCGCCTGCGGACCGGCCCCGGCGTCCGGAGGAGGCTCGGGCTCGCCTTCCGGGGGACCGCCCTTCACCGGCTCCTTCAGCCAGTACTGAATCGACGCTCCGTACGGGGGGTTCTGCCCCATCGCGGTGCCGACCGGCGCCAGCGCGGGGATGGGTCCGGGCCGGAAGCGGTAGGCGGCCCGCGGCTGGAAGAGGTGCGCTGGCGAGCCGCGGACCGGATCGGTGAGCTGTTCGAGCGGCGAGACGTCGTCCAGGATGAAGAAGCCGCGGCCGTAGGTGCCGACGACGAGATCGTGGAAATGCTCCTGCACGGTCAGCCAGTACACGGGCGCGTGGGGGAGACGGCTCTGGAGCGGCTGCCACCGGCCGCCGTCGTCGAACGAGACGTACAGGCCGTTCTCGGTCCCCGCGTAGAGGAGCCCCTTGCGGAACGGGTCCTCGCGGACCACGTGGACGTAGGAGAGCGGGCTCTTCGGGATGTCGGAGGCGATCGACCTCCAGGTGCGCCCGTAGTCCGTGGTCTTGAACACGAACGGGTCGCGGTTGTCGACCTGGTGGAGGTCGACGGAGACGTAACAGGTGCCGCCGTCGAAGCGGCCCGGGTCGACGCTGCCGACCGTTCCCCTCGGACCCAGCCCCGGGGCCTTCGGCGAAACATTTGACC
>JAIVJS010000101.1 GCA_020199905.1 Acidobacteriota bacterium | reverse complement strand
TGGCAAGCAGAAGCGGACGATGTCCGACATGCGCGCCCTGGCGACGGCGATCGAGGCGTACGCGGTGGACAACAACGTGTATCCCGATGCGGCCTGCGCCGGCGGTCTCTACACGACGGCGGGCGCGTTGCTGACCACGGGCAGCTTCACGCGTCTGACCCCGACGTACATCGCGCAGCCCCCCAAGCAGGACGGCTGGGGCCGGTTCATGAACTACAACGTCGACACCCCGCACAACAACTACAACGTGGCGAGCCGCGGCCGCGACGGCGCGGCGGGCACGATCAACTGCGGAACGACGACCGACTTCAACGACGACATCATGTACGGCAACGGCACCTTCATCCAGTGGCCGGAAGGCAGCCAGCAGTAACTCGACTCCACGGACACGCTCCCGAAACCCGTACCCGCTCGCGCGGGTGCGGGTTTTCGCTTTTGGGACGACAGGCGAGAAGCGACGGGGGGTCCCTTGAGCCGGGAATCGGGAATCGGAAATCGGGAATCGAAAGCCGGGGAACGGGATGAGGACGCTCGACGCTCAACGCAAAACGCGGGACCTTCCCCCGGCGCGGTACTGCCTCCCAGCGTCACCCACCCCCCCGGGCACGTGACAGTTTCCGTCGAGGAGCGAGTCGTCAGTTTAATTAAAGTTGGCAAGCAGAAGCGGACGATGTCCGACATGCGCGCCCTGGCGACGGCGATCGAGGCGTACGCGGTGGACAACAACGTGTATCCCGATGCGGCCTGCGCCGGCGGTCTCTACACGACGGCGGGTTCGGCTCTGACGACGGGCAGCTTCACGCGTCTGACCCCGACCTACATCGCGCAGCCCCCGAAGCAGGACGGGTGGGGCCGGTTCATGTCCTTCAACGTCGACACCCCGCACAACAACTACAACGTGGCGAGCATGGGCCGCGACGGCGCGGCGGGCACGATCAACTGCGGTACGACGACCGACTTCAACGACGACATCATGTACGGCAACGGCACCTTCATCCAGTGGCCGGAAGGCAGCCAGCAGTAACTCGTCCTTGGGAAGGAGAAACGGTCCTGACCCCCGTCAGGACCGTTTTTTTTTAACAATGAACAAACAACGCGGCTTCACCCTGATCGAGCTCCTGATCGTGATCGCGATCATCGGGATCCTGGCCGCGATCGCCATCCCGAATCTCCTGAATGCGGTTCAGCGCGCCAAGCAGAAGAGGACGATGAGCGACATGCGGGCGCTGGCGACGGCGATCGAGGCCTATCACGTCGACAACAGTGACTTTCCCTCGGCGGCCTGCGACGCCGGAATCTACACCGACGCCGGGGTGCAGCTGTCCGCGACGTCTTTCACGCGGCTGACCCCGACCTACATCGCGACGGCCCCGATGCGCGACGGCTGGAGCCACTTCATGGTGTACAACGTCAACAACGGGTTTGCGAAGTACAACATCCGGAGCCATGGCCGTGACAACACCGCAGGAACCATCAATTGCGGGACGACGACCGACTTCAACGACGACATCCTGTTCACCAACGGGACGTTCGTGCAGTGGCCGGAAGGCGTTCAGCAGTGAGCCCCGCTCTCTGAGCTCGAACGGGTGACCGCCCGACGGCTGACAGGCGGCCTGCTCGCCGCGGCCGCCCTCTTTCCCCCGGTTTTCTGGCTCTTCCCCGCGCTCGCCCTGCGGCAGGCGCCCTCGTTTCGGGACCAGGGCGACTTCTTCTACCCGTTGAAGCTCTACACCGCGGACCGTCTGCGCGCGGGCGAGCTTCCTCTCTGGAACCCCCTGTCCGGCGGGGGGGAGCCGTGGCTCGCGAACCTTCAATCGGGCGTCTTCTATCCGCCCGGCATTTTCTTTCTCCTCCCCGGGCCGGCTCTTGCGGGCGGCCTGTTTCTCCTCTTCCACTTCGCGGTGGCGGTGTGGGGGATGTGGCGGTTCCTGCGCGAGGAGGCGGTGTCGGAAGCGGGCGCCGCTACCGGCGCGCTTCTGTTTGCCGCGTCCGGCTTCGCCGCGTCGATGTCCGCCTACTGGAATCACTTCGGCGCCTACGCGTGGCTGCCGGCCGCGGTGGCCTTCTCGCGCTCGGGGCTTTCCCGCCGGCGCGAGCGCCTCGGTCTCGCGGTCGTCCTCGGGCTGCAGGCCATGGCGGGAAGTCCCGAGGTCTCCGCCACGACGGTCCTGCTGGTTTTTCTGTTCGCGTGGCGCTCCCGGCCGCCAGCCGACGGCGGATACGAGGCATTCCCCGCGCGCCGGGCCGGCCGGGCCCTCGCCGCCGCCGCTCTCGGATTCGCCCTCGCCGCCTGGGCGCTCGCGCCTTTCGTCGAGCTCGCGGCAGCGTCCGACCGGCGGAGCCCGCTCCCCGCGGCGGAGCGCGACGCCGGATCGGTCGGCTGGGCCGGTCTCGCTTCCGCCGCCGGGGTCGGCCGGTCGGGCAGCGGAACAACGTACCTTTCGTCGCTCGCGTTCGGCGCCGTCGCTCTCATCGCCGCGGCGGCGGCGCTGCTCGAACGCGAGCGCCGGCGGCTGACCGGCTGCCTCGCGGCCGTCGCGATCGCGGGAATCGTCCTGTCGAGCGGGGGCGCCCTCGGCGCGATTCTGCGGAGCGTGCCGCCTCTCGACCGGATCCGGTATCCGCCGAAAGCCCTCGTGCCCACCGCATTCGCCCTGGCGGCGCTCGCCGGCCTCGGTGTCGACGCCTTCCGGTTCTCGAGAGAAGCGAGCCGGCACGCGTTTCTGGCGATCGCCGGCGCGGCGGGGGCGGCGCTTCTCGTCTTCTCCCCGGCCCCGCGTCCGGCGCGGGTCTGTGAGGCGGCGGCGCTCGCCGCGCTCGTCCTGGCCGCCGCGCTGCCGGAATCGCGCGGCGGCCGCTCCCCCTTCTTCCCGTCCGCCGCGGCGCTGGCTCTCGCGGCCGCGCTCGCCCTCGGCGGAGCCGGCCTGTTCCGGTTCGCCCCGGAATCGGAGATCCGGCGGCGCGCCGCGCCGGTCGCGTTCCTGGCGGGCGTGACGGGACGGGTGCTCACGCCTCCCATGGGGACTCTCGTGCCGCGCGTGCTGACCGAAAGCGACTATGGCGCCTCGACGCTGCGCCGGCAGCGCGAGGCGCTCGTCGGTTACACGAACCTTCTCCAGGGGGTGAGAACGGTGCGCACCGCGTCCCCGCTGGCGACCGGGGCGGCGCGCCGCATCGCCGACGCGATCGACGGCGCCTCCCGCCTTCAGAGCACGGCGGGGTCGGCCAGCGCCCGGGTCCTCTGGACGCCGTACCTTCCGACGGACATGGGCTCGCGAAAAGTGGGAGATTTCTTTCGCGCTCCGATCAATCCCTACCGGCCCCGACTCTCGTTCGTGCGCGCCTTCGCGCTCGAGCCGGACGCTCAACGCGCCTGGTCGCGCCGCGCGCGGGGCGAGACGGACTGGTCTCGCAGCGTCTTCCTGGACGAAGCGCCGTCGCCGTCTCCCGTCGAAGGCTCAGGACGGGGTGGTTTTCTGCTCGCGCGACTCTCCGAGGACCGGCCCGAAAGGATCACGGCGGAAGTGAACGCGGACGGCGCCGGGATCCTCGTCCTGACCGACGTTCACTCGCCGGGGTGGAGGGCGCAATTGGACGGCAAGCCGGCGCGGATCCTTCGGGCGGACGGCGTCTTCCGCGGGGTGGCCCTCTCGGCCGGACCGCACCGCGTGGTCTTCACGTACCGGCCGATCGCCTTCTACGCCGGCTCGGCGGTGAGCGTCATCGCGCTGCTGTTTCTCGCGGCGTTGTGGAGCCGGGGGGAGCCGCGGCGCGCGATGGCGCTTCTATGACCGGTCCGTCAGAGCTCGGTCCGTTCCTCTACCTGTTCGCGGGAGCGGCCGGCCTCCTCGTCGGATCTTTCCTGAACGTCCTCGCGCACCGGCTGCCGCGCGGCGAATCCGTGGTCTGGCCGGGGTCGCACTGTCCGGCGTGCGGCGCTCCGATCACGGCGCTCCAGAACATCCCGGTCGTTTCCTGGATCGCCCTGCGCGGCAAGTGCGCCGTGTGCCGGGCTCCGATCCCTCTGCGCTATCCGGCCCTCGAGATCGCGAACGCCGCGCTCTGGATCGGGGTCGCGCTGAAGGCTCGCGACTGGGGAGGTTTCCTGTCGGGCGCGTTCCTGACGTCCGCCTGCCTCGCGCTGCTCGCGATCGACGCCGAGTTCCAGATCCTGCCGGACAAGATCACGCTCACCGGAATCGCGGCCGGTATCGGTCTCGCTTTTCTGTCTCCGTCGCGCGCTCCGCTCTCGGCGGTCCTCGGGGCGGCTCTCGGCGCCGGCGGATTGTTTCTGGTCGCCTTTCTGTACGAGAAGATCGCCGGGCACGAGGGAATGGGACTCGGGGACGTGAAGATGCTCGGGATGATCGGGGCCTTTCTCGGCCCCGCCGGCGTCCTGCTCACGATTTTGCTCGCGTCCCTCTCGGGAAGCGTCGTGGGCATCGCGCTGATCGCCGCGGGCGCCGGCACGCGCAAGCTCCGCCTTCCATTCGGCGTCTTTCTCGCGATCGGGGCCGTCGCCGCCTATTTCTTCGGAGCGCCGCTGATCGCGCGGTACCGGGAGATGTGGCCCCAGTAGCCGGAGCCGGAGTCGGAAATCGGGAGCCGAGCGACCAACGGGAGCGAGACGGCCGCGGTACTCCGCGGTCAACTGGATCGGGAATCGAAAGCCGGAAATCGGGAATCGAAAGGTTTGACCCTCAACGCGGAACGCTCAACCCTCAACCTTCTTCAAGAGAATCCACCCGACGTCCCCTCGAATCTCGATGCGCGTTCCGTAGGGGCGGGAGAGACGGACGAGGTCTTCCAGGATCTTGCGCGCGGCGGCGGGAGCGGCGAGGCGCGGGGCCCCGCGCGTCCCCCGCGGCTGCCGGAACCCGAGAGTGATCGGACGCAGCTCGACGGACTCCACAGCATTTCCCCGGCCGTGCAGGATCGCCACCACCGATTCCCAGCTCTCCGGTTCGGCCGGGTAGGAGTACCTGCCGAAGTTCTCCTGCCGGTCGAAGAAATCCGCCACACGGGCCGAGGGAGGCAGGGCGAGTCGGTCGTACTCGTCGAACGGAAGCTCGCGGATCGTCTCGTACTCGAACACGAAGTTGCCGAGGCTGTAGAAGATCGGGCGGCCGCGCCAGATCTCGATGCCGCGCAGAACGTGCGGCCCATGCCCGTAGACGGCGTCGGCGCCGGCGTCGATCGCCGCGCGCGCCGCCGAGACGACGAATTCCGCTGGCGAGAACCGGTCCGCGTCGAGGCCTTCGTGAGCATGCAGGGAAAAGATCAGGCACCCGGCGCGCGCGCGGGCCGAGCGGAGAGACGCGGTCAGCGCGTCCAGGTCCTGGGGGACGGGGACCGTGGAGACTCCGGGCGCGGGGCCCACGATGAACGAGCGGTCGAAGGCGTTCAGCGCGTCTTCGCGAGGCGACAGCGGAAGCCCCATTTCCGCCGCGGCGGATCTCAGCGCGCGCATGCGCTCGGGCGACAGCACGTACGTGGTGGTGTGCCGCAGCGGAGCGATCCCCGGCCGGGCGCGCACCGGCCCCCGGCCTTCGGACGCGGCCGCCGGCGGGTCGAAGGTCGCCGAGGCGGAGACGAGCGCGACGGCGACGCTGGCGCCGGCGAAGACGGTGGCCGCGCGCGCCTCGCCGAGATTGCGCCCGACGCCGGCCGAGAGGATTCCCGCCGACGCCAGGGCGCGGGTCGTGTGCGCGATCCCGGCCTCGCCGTAGTCGCCGGCGTGGTTGTTCGCGCGGGCCACCAGGTCGAATCCCGCCCAGGCGAGGTCCTGCGCCAGCGCGGGGTCCGAGCGCATGACGCCGGGAGGAGTGTTGAAGGACTCGTAGTCGTGGAACAGCGTCTCGAGGTTCGTGAGCGCGGCGTCGGCGCCCAGAAGGATCTGCCGCAGCGGCTCGAAGCCGCGGCCCTTTTCGCGAAGCGGCCGCGTGACGATCGTGTCCCCGGTGAGCGCGACCGTGAACGCCGCGTCGGGGGCCGCGAAAGCCGGAGAAACCGTTCGCGGACCGAACGAGAGCAGAAGCCCCGCGAGGCACCGGACGAAGAGGCGGGAACGGAGCCGCCGGGCCGCCACCCTCAGAAACGGCGAGGGCGCCAGGGGTTTTCCAGGTAGGCGTCGAAGACCGTCGGTTCCGTCCCGGGCGTCGTTCTCGCCGGCCGGCGCGCCTGGAAAACGAACGTGGCCCAGGGGACGGGGGAGGGAGAGGCGGGATCGGGGCCCGGCCGCCACCACTGCAGATAGGCGACCATTCCGTACCGGGGGTCGGGGCTCCGATAGACCGCCGCGCGCTCCGGCATCAGCATCCAGAGCCTCCCGTCTCCGCGCTCGAAGGACCGGACCCAGAGGCGCTTGGCGTCCGAGCCGGGACCCTCGACGCGGAAATGCGTGACGACGACGGGGTGGGGCCCCGCCTCCGGGTTCTCGTAGGCGCTCGAAGGAGAGCCGTTCGCGGGCCACGGCTTGAAATCGATCGTCACGGCGTCGGGCCCGCGCCGGTACGAGAGACGGGAGGCGCGGCCGACCCCGCCCTTGCGCGAGAAAGAGACGCCGCGCTCTTTCAGGCCGGAGACGACGGCCTCTTCAGTCTGGCCGATCGGAGCGTCGACGGGAAGCGGGGAGGCCGCGGCGAGAAGGATCGCCAGCGGCGCGATGCACGTGAGCATTTCGGGGATTTTCCTGCAATGATGGTAGCACGGCGCCCCAATCAGAACCCCGCATGACCGACGAAGTTCCGCGCACGTTTCGCCGCGATTCGCGGCTCTTTCTCTCGGTCGCGCTGCTCCTGATTCTGTTCCTGAATTTCGTGACGCTGCTCTTCTTCCGCAACGCCACCGAGTGGGGCAGCCGCCAGACGGAACGGCGCGCCGCGGAGATCCTCAATCGGATGGCGCTTCCGTATGCGGACCCCGCGGAGGCGCTCGATCGCGCGGCGCTCGGTTCCGACGTTCTCTTCGTCGCCTCGTACGACGCGAAGGGCAGGCGCGTGCGGGGGTCTTCCCATGGCCTGGAGGCGCCCCCCGTCCTGCCGACGGTCCCTCCGGCGGGCGGCGAAGTCGTCTCGGAGTGGCGGAGCTCTCCGCGCGTCCTCCTCGCGACCCGGGCGACACGCACCGGTTTCTCCGTCGTCGCCGTCGATCCGGGGCCGGGCGGGGCTCTGCGTTCCTATGCGCAGTCGCTCTCCCTCGTCGTTCCCGCGGCCGGCGCGCTGCTCGTGGTCCTCGCGTGGCTGTATCTGCGCTCCCTGCTCGCCCCCCTGGACCGGCTGCTCCAGACCGCGGGAGGAGCGCCTCCCGGTCCCGGCCTCCCCGGCGCGGAGCCCTCCGACGAGCGACACTTTCTGATCGCGCGGTTCGAAGCGACTATCGCGGCGCTCTCGGAAAAAGAGCGCGAGCTCGAGCGCCTCGCGCGCGCGGAAAAGGAGCGCGCGGACGACATGGAGATCGCGGCGCGCACGCTCGCGAGAAATCTTCCGACCGGACTGCTCTCGGTCGACCGGTCGGGGGCCGTCGTCGAGTTGAACGAGGCGGGCCGGGAAATCCTGGGAGTGGCGTTGGACGCGCGCGGGGAGCCGTTCGCCAGGGTGCTCGCGAAGGTCCCCGAATTCGAGGAAGTCATCACCGCGGTCCTCGAGCGGCGCGAAGCGGTCGGGCGCCGGGAGACGCACTGGGGTCCGGAACGCGTGCTGGGCGTGACCGCCACTCCCGCGACCGGCGCGGACGGGCGATTTCTCGGCGTGCTCGCGCTCTTCTCCGACCTCTCCGAGGTGCGGCGCCTCGAAGCGCGCGTCGCGCTGGCCCGCCACCTCGCCGACCTGGGGGAAGTTTCCGCCGGGGCGGCGCACGAGTTCCGCAACGCGGCGGCGGCCATCGACGGGTTCGCGGATCTGGCGCTGCGCAGCCCCGAACGGGCGGCGGACCATCTGAAGTCGATCCGCCGGGAGGCGCAGGAGATGACCCGCGTGACCAGCGACTTTCTCCTGTTCGCGCGCCCCGACGAGTTCGTCCCCGCGCCCGTGTCGCTCGACGCGGTGGCGGAGGGTGCGGCGACCGAGGTCCAGCGCGCCTTCCCGGGAACGGTCGTCGAGCGCGCGGGCGAGTTCCCGGAGGTCGCCGGGTCGGCCGTGCTCCTGCGCCGAGCCGTCGCCAACCTCGTGCGCAACGCCGCCGAGGCGACTCCCGCCGCGCGCCGCTCGGAGCCGTCGGCGATCGTCATCTCCGGCCGCCGCAACGGCGAGGAGGTCTCTCTGGCGGTCGCCGACCGCGGCCCGGGCGTCGATCCGGACGCCCGCGAGAAGATTTTCCTGCCCTTTTATTCGAGCAAGCCGGACGGGTCGGGCTTCGGCCTCGCGATCGTCGCGCGGATCGCGGAGATCCACGGAGGGACGGTCGAGATCGCGGCGCGTCCGGGAGGGGGCGCCGTGTTCACTTTACGGCTGGCGGGCGCGCCGGATTCGTCCGCGCGAGCGGCGGTGCCTGCAGGTCAGCCGTCAGGTTCGCGATCATCGTCTTGAAGCTTTCGCGGTCGATCGAGCGCTCCAGCGCCTCGTCCGGCTCGACGATGCCGCCCTTGACGAGCTCCGCCAGCGACTGATCCATCGAGATCATCCCCTTCGACTTTCCCGTCTGGATCTGGTTGTTGATCAGCGAGGTCTTCCCTTCGCGGATCGCATTCGAGAGCGCCGTCGAGCCGATCAGGATCTCGAACGCCGCCACCCGGCCTGGACCCTTTCGCCGCAGGAGCTGCTGCGCCACCACCGCGCGCAAGTTCTCAGCGAGAACGATGCGGATCTGCTCCTGCTCGCTCGCCGGAAACGCGTCGATGATCCGGTCGATCGCCTTCGCGGCGGAGTTCGTATGCAGGGTGGCGAAGACGAGAAGCCCGGTCTCCGCGGCGGTCAGGGCCATCCGGATCGTCTCGAGATCGCGCATCTCGCCCACGAGCAGGCAATCGGGGTCTTCGCGGATCGCCGCCTTGACGCCCTCGGCGAAGCTCACCACGTCCGTGCCGATCTCCCGCTGGGTGTAGACCGAGCGGGAATTGGTGTGCACGAACTCGATCGGGTCCTCGATGGTGACGACGTGGTACGACAGCCGTTCGTTGATCCGGTCGAGAAGGGCCGCGAGAGTGGTCGACTTTCCGCTGCCGGTGGGACCCGTGACGAGCACCAGCCCGTTCGGTGCCGCGTAGAGCGCGGCGATGGACTTCGGTAGGCGGAGCTCGTCCGCGGTGGGGACACGCGAGGGGATGAGTCGGAACACGGCCGCCGAACCGCGCTCCTGCCGGAGGAGGTTGACGCGGAACCGAGCGACTTTCCCCATCTGATAGGCGAAATCCGCGTCGCCTTCCTCGGAGTACGCCTCCCAGACGCGGGACGGCGTGATCGGCCCCACGAGGTTGTAGAAGTCGCCCTCGGTCAGAGCCCGGTAACGGACGCGCTCGAGAGCGCCGTCGATGCGCAGAAGGGGAGGCGACCCGACCGCCAGGTGCAGGTCCGATCCGTTTCGCTTCGGAAGGATCGAGAGGAAGCGGTCGATCCGATTGGCGCCGAACGACTCCATTTCCGTCGCGCTGACCCGGCGCACTTTCGCTTCCGGCCCGCGCACGGGCGCCGGGGGCGGCGCCGGCGCCGGAGCGGGCTTCGCGGAGGACGCGGGTGCGCTCGACGCAGGCAGGGCCGCGGGGCCGGGGGACGCGGAGACGGCGGGTGCGGCGCCGGCAGGAGGGGGCGGGGCCGGAGCGGCTGCGGCCGTCGCGGCCGGCTCGATTTCGTC
>JAIVJS010000069.1 GCA_020199905.1 Acidobacteriota bacterium | reverse complement strand
GATCCGGAGGGCCGCCTGCTCTACACGGAGACGGGGCTCGTCTCCGTTCACTTCATGCGCTCCCGCCGGCCGCCCTGGTCGATCGAGGAGTCCCCAACAGAGGCGGAACGAGTGGAAAGCGCCGCCGGCTACGGGGCGTACGCCGGCCGGTACACCGTCGAGGAAGCGGGCGGTTTCGTCCTGCACCACGTCGAGGTGGCCTTGATCCCCAACCGGGTCGGCCGGGACCTGAAGAGATTCTTCGCCTTCTCCGGGAATCGCCTGACCCTTCAGCCGCCGCCGGTGATCCGGGATGGCGTGGAGGTTCAGCGGTCGCTGATGTGGGAGAAAGAGTAGTCCGTCGTCAGTCTTCAGTTTTCAGTTCGGAACTCGAGACGGATAACTGATGACTGACAACTCATCTCATACTCCCCTTCATCTCCTCCCAGGCGAGACGCGCCTCCTCGACCGACCCCTCGTCCTCGATCGTCGTGATGTCTCCCGGGTCGCGGTCGAGCGTCACGGCCTTGAGCACGCGCCGCATGATCTTGCCGCTGCGCGTCTTCGGGAGGCTGTGGACGAAGTTCAAGTCGCCGATTACCGCCACGGCGCCGAGCTCCCGGCGGATCGTGTCGAGAATCTCCTGCCGCATCTCGGGCGACGGGGCGCGGCCCTGCTTCAGGACGACGAACGCCGAGATCACTTCGCCGCGCAGCTCGTCGGGCCGCCCCGTGACTCCGGCCTCCGCGACCGCCGCGTGCTGGAGACAGGCCGTCTCGACCTCGATCGTCCCGAGGCGGTGGGACGCGATCTTGATGATCTCGTCCGCCCGGCCGGCGAACCAGACGTAGCCGTCGGCGTCGACGTGGGCCGAGTCCCCCGTGTAGTAGACGCCCGGGATCTTCTCCCAGTAGTCGGCGCCGTAGCGTTCGCGCTCTCCCCAGAGGCTCGCCGTCAGGCCCGGGAACGGCCGGCGCAGCACCATGATCCCCTTCTCGCCGGGAGCGCACTCGAGACCGTCGGGGCCGATCACCGCGCTGTCGATCCCGGGGAGAGGCACCGCCGCGGATCCCGGCTTGATCGGCAGCAGCGAAAGGCCGTATGGGTTTCCGAACACCGGACCCGACGTCTCGGTCTGCCACATGTGGTCGATGACGGGCACGCGTCCCAGCAGGAGGCGGTTCTGCAGCCAGTCCCAGGCGGGCGGGTTCAAAACCTCGCCCGCGCAGAAGACGCGCTCGAGCGTCGAGATGTCGCAGCCGCGGGCGGGCTCCTCGCCATATCGCATCAGCAGCCGGACGGCGGTCGGCGACGTGAAGAGCCCGGTGACGCCGAACTCTTCGACGATCTTCCAGACCGCGTCCGGCGCCGGATGGTCGATCGAGCCCTCGTAGGCCAGGGTCGTGGCGCCCGCGAGAAGGGGCGCGTACACGATGTAGCTGTGCCCCACTATCCAGCCGATGTCGGACGTCGACCACCACACCTCGCCGGCGCGGAGGCCGAAGCACCACCGCCCCATGCTCGCGACGTGGACCTGGTAGCCGCCCTGAGTGTGCACGGCGAGCTTCGGCTTCGCGGTCGTCCCGGAGGTCGCCAGAATGAACGCCGGCTCGTTGGATTCGACGGGCAGGTGTGCGCCGCTGTGCCCCGCTCCGCGTGACAGGAACCCGTCCCAGAGAAGGTCGCGCCCTTCGCGCATGGGAGCGGGCTCAGTACCCCGGTTCAACACGACGACGTGCTCCACCGCGTGCGGCTCGCCTTCGAGAGACGCGTCGACGATCTCCTTGAGACGGACGTCTTTGCCCTTGCGATACGTGATGTTGGTCGCGAAGACGAGCCGCGAGCCGCTGGCGCGAATCCGGTCTCCGAGAGCGCGTTCCCCGAACCCGGCGAAGACCACCATGTGAATGGCGCCGATGCGCACGGCCGCGAGCATGAGCAGAATCGCCTCCGGAGAGGTCGGCATGTAGATGGTGATCCGGTCGCCCTTTCCGATCCCGAGCCCGCGCAGCGCCGCCGCGACCCGGATGACTTCATGACGCAGCTGCGCGTACGTGAAGAGCCGGCGTTCGCCGCGCTCGTTGGCGTAAACGAGGGCCGCCTGCCCGGCCCGCCCGTTCTGCACGTGGTGGTCGAGCGCATTGAAGGAGAGATTCGTCAGGCCGCCTTCGAACCATCGGAACGTCGGCGGCTCCCAGGAGAAGGCGCGGTCCCACGGACGGAACCAGGGGAGCTGCCGGGCCGCGCGCGCCCAGAACTCGTCGGGATCGGCTTTCCCGTCCTCGAGCCACCGGCGCACGATGGGATTGATGAGATCCATGGAGTTGTCGGTCGTCAGTTCTCAGTTCTCAGTTTTCGGTTCCGCTATTTCTTCTTTGCGGCGGAAACACCCGTCCGCGATTTTCGTGACGCCGGGGACTTGCGGGCGTCGAGCTCCGCCACGAGCTTTTTCGGGGCGACGGCGCGGTAGCTTTCCTCGAGCCAGGACGTCAGGATCTCTACGGGCGGCTCCTGACCCGGCGCGAAGGTCGCCGTCACCCAGCCCGACTTGCCGAGTCCGTATCCCGTCGGTTCCGTGAACGGGAGGTCGAGCGCATCGCCGCTCGAGGCGGGCAGCTTGACCGCCAGAGACAGAGCGCCCTTCTCCGCCGCTTTCCCCAGAAAGACGAAGACCTTTCCGCCGACCTTCGCCACCCTCTCGCCCCAGGGAAAATCCTCGTGCGCTCCCGGCAGCTTTAGAGCGAAGGTTCGAAGCACGGACGCGGGATCAGTCTTTCGGGGCATG
>JAIVJS010000011.1 GCA_020199905.1 Acidobacteriota bacterium | reverse complement strand
GTCCTGGGCGGTCGCGGCCGGCGCGCTCGCGGGGGGTGTCTCGGCGCCGAGCTCGTCCGGCGGCGGCGGGGGAGGAGGCGGCGGCGGGAGCTCGGGCGGCGGCGGCGGCGGCGGCTGGTGAGCCCGCGGAAACCGGAGAAGGCGCTCGCGCTCCCGATCCGATCGCCGCGCCCGCCCGGCACGACTGAGGGCTCGCTCGGCCGGCTCTGGGCGGAATTCTCCGACCCCGGCCCCGCGGGCGACGCGCCCGTTTTCCTGAGGAAGTATGCCGAAGGCTTCGTGCCGGGATGCATGGGGCTTCCCTTCCTGGGGGTCGGGATCGCGGTCATCGTTCTGTTTTCGCACCGCATCGACGCGGGAGACAGGAAGACCCTTTTCCCGCTCCTCTTCGGCGTGGTCTTCGCTCTCGCGGGGCTGCTCGTGACGACGCTCGGCGTGAAGACCATCATTCGCAAGAGCGCAGCGCCGGCGCGAAGAAACGGCGCGCCGTGGACGGGCGACAACGACTGGGACCCCGCCGGTGCGGTCCCCGACGGGTCGGAGGGCGGCTTCCGGGCGGTCGTCGGCCGCCTCGTCTTCTTTCTCTTCATCGGATTCCTGAACATCCTGTGGACGGTGCACATGGACGCGGGCGCCCGCGTGATCGTGTCGCTCGTCCTGGGCGTCTTCGATCTCGTCGCGATCCTGGTCCTCTACGACACGCTGCGAAAAATGGTGCAGGCGGTCCGCGTCGGGATCCCCAGACTGGCGTGGGGGACGTTCCCCTCCTTCACGGGCGGCCGTTTCGAGGCGGTCTTTCAGACGACGCGCGCGATGCGGCCGACCGGCCCGCCGCAGGTGACGCTGCGGCGGATCGAACAGCGTGCGGAGGATGCGTCGGCCGATGCGGACGTTCCGCGGGGCCCAGCCGCTGCCGCCGCCCTGCGCGCCTTCGAGGCCTGGTCGGCGGCGCAGACGCTGCCCGCTTTCGCTCAGGGGACGATGACGTCCTTTCCGATCGCGATGGAGGTGCCGGCCGATCAGCCGGGAACCGACCTCTCGCAGGACGAGTGCACGTACTGGCAGCTCGCCGTCTCCGTGCCGGTCGTGGGACCCGATCTCGAAGCGGTCTTCCTCGTTCCGATCTACGAACGACCGAAATGACGAGTGCGCCCTGGGCGAAGTTTTCTCTTCCGGGGGATGCTCCCGCGTTCGCTTTCGGCGCTTCCCCTGAGTTCACCCGGACGATCCGCGAGACTTTCGGCCCGCTCGTCGAGCGGATTTCCGAAGTTCCCGTCGGTCCGATCGCCTGGATCCTCGCGGAGGTTCCGGCGGAAGGCTCCCTGACCGGATTCTTCCGAACACTCGAAAAGCGTCTGGCCCGCGCGGGGTCGCTCTGGACCGTGTTGCCGAAGAAGCCGTTCGCCGCGGAGCTGAAATTTCCCTACACGTGGCTGGACGTGCAGAAGGCGGGCCTCTCGGCGGGCCTCGTCGACAACAAGATCGCGGCGTTCTCGCCGCGGCTCACGTCGATCCGTTTCGTCGTGCCGATCGCGCGGAGGAAGTCGAAGCCCGGCGGTTAGAATCGCCGGCGTGAACTCCGAGCCCGTCACGGTCGTGGGCGCCGGCCTCGCCGGCTCCGAATGCGCGTGGCAGCTCGCGCGCCGGGGCCACGGGGTGCGGCTCTTCGAGATGCGCCCTCGCGTGTCGACGTCAGTCCACCGGACGGACAAGTTCGCCGAGCTCGTCTGCTCGAACTCGTTTCGCTCCGACAATCCGTTGAACGCGGTCGGGCTCCTGAAGCGCGAGATGGAGGAGCTCGACTCGTTGATCGTGCGCAGCGCCCGGCAGGCGGCGCTGCCGGCAGGGGACGCCCTGGCGATGGACCGTGACGTCTTTGCCCGCGCGGTGACGTCCGCCCTCTCGGCCATGCCGGAGGTCGAGGTCGTGCGGGAAGAGGTCCGGGAGATCCCGCGGGCCGGGCACGTCGTCCTCGCCACCGGGCCCCTCACCTCCGCGGCGCTGGACGCCGAGATCGGGCGCCTCCTGGGGACCTCCGACCTTTATTTCTACGATTCGATCGCGCCCGTCGTGGTCGCGGAGTCGCTCGACTTTTCGAAGATGTACGCGATGTCGCGTTACGGGAAAGGCGCCGGCGACGACTACTGGAACTGCCCGCTCTCCCGCGAGCAGTACGAGGAGCTGATGACCGATCTGCTCTCCGGGGAAACGGTGCCGATGCACGACTTCGAGAAGGGGATCTATTTCGAAGGATGCCTGCCGATCGAGGTGATGGCGGAGCGGGGACGGGAGACGCTGCGGCACGGCCCGATGAAACCGATGGGGCTTCCGGATCCGGCGACGGGACGGATTCCGTGGGCCGTCGTGCAGCTGCGGCAGGACGATCTTGCGAAGGAGCACTACAACCTGGTCGGTTTCCAGACGAAGCTGAAGATCCCCGAACAGCAGCGGATCTTCCGCAGGATTCCGGGGCTCGAGAACGCGGCATTCGCCCGGTACGGGATGCTCCACCGCAACACGTACATCCACGCGCCGGCTCACCTGGACCGCCTCTGGCGCCTGCGGCGCGAGCCACGCATCTCGTTTGCGGGACAGATCACGGGCGTCGAGGGTTACGTCGAGAGCGCCGCCACGGGGCTCGCCGTCGGCCGCACGATCGCGCAGACCCTCGAGGGACGCGAGCCTCTGGAGATTCCGGCGACCACGGCGATCGGCTCACTCGCCCGGCACTGCTCGGACCGTCCGCCCGCGGAAAAATTCGAGCCCATGAATGTGACGTTCGGGCTGATCGAAGACTCCTCGCACTCCCCGATCCGCGACAAGGCGGAGCGCCGCCGCCGCATGGTCGACCGAGCCCTGACCGCGATCCGCGACTGGCGGGAACTGACGAGCGCCCCGGTGGTCGTCGCAGGATGACCGGTTCCATTTGTTTCCCGATCCAGTTGACCGCGGAGTACCGCGGCCGTCTCGCTCCCGTTGGTCGCCCGGCTCCCGATCTAGTTGACCGCGGAGTACCGCGGCCGTCTCGCTCCCGTTGGTCGCTCGGCTCCCGATTTCCGGCCCCCGGTTTCCCCGCATGCTGACCTTCTCGGGCATCGAGGAGGCGCGCCGGCGGCTCGCGGGGGTCGCGATCCGCACGCCGGTCCTGCGGTCGCGGCAGTTCGACGAGTCGGCCGACGCCTCCGTCTTCTTCAAGGCCGAGAACCTGCAGCGGGCCGGCGCCTTCAAGTTCCGGGGCGCCTACAACAAGTTGAAGGCGGAGACGGAGACCTCGCGGGTGACGGAGGTGGTCGCCTACTCCTCCGGCAACCACGCGCAGGCCGTGGCGCTCGTCTCGAAGATTCTGGGATTGAAGGCGACGATCGTGATGCCGAGCGACGCTCCCGCCGCAAAGCTCGCGGCGACCCGCGAGTACGGCGCCGAGGTGGTGCTCTACGACCGGTATTCGGAAAGCCGCGACGACATCGGGCAGCGACTTGTGCGCGAGCGCGGCGCTCTTTTAGTGCCGCCATTCGACGACTACAGGATCATGGCGGGCGCCGCGACCGCGGCGGTCGAGCTGCTCGAGGAGGTTCCGGATCTGGACGCGCTGGTCGTCCCGGTCTCGGGCGGAGGCCTCATCGCCGGGTGCGCTTTCGCGGCGCGGCACCTGCGGCCGGAGATCGCGGTGTACGGAACGGAGCCGGTCACCGCCGCCGATACCGCCGATTCCCTGGCGAAAGGGGAGCGGGTCGTCATCGAAACCCCGCGCACCATCGCCGACGGGCTGCAGGTCTCGTCGCCGGGAAGGCTGACGTTTCCGATCGTGCAGGAAACCGTGGAGGCAGTGCTGCTCGTATCGGATGACGAGATGATCGAGACGCTGTGCTGGATGCTCGAGCGAATGAAGGTTCTGGTCGAGCCGTCCGGCGTGGCGGGCGCGGCGGCCGTCCGGCACCGGAAAGCCGATTTTGCGGGCCGGAAGGTCGGCGTGATCCTCTCGGGCGGGAACGTCGACCGGGACAAGCTCGCGTTCTACCTGGCGACGGCGGCGGCGACGTGATCCGCCGCGGAGTCCTGGCCTTTTTCCTGGCGCTCGCGCCCGCGGCGCTATCCGCGCACGATTTCTGGATCGAGCCTTCGAGCTTTCGTCCCGGAGTGCGCGAGGACTTCACCGTCGCGCTGCGCGTCGGAGAGCATTTCCGCGGCGAACCCGTTCCGAGAGACGACCGGCGCATCCGCCGGTTCTTCGTTGTCACCAATCTCGGCGAGGCGCCTGTGCCGGGACTTCCCGGGACTGATCCCGCGGGCTTCGCGCGTGTCGAGTCGCCGGCGGGCGCAGGTTCTCCAATGAAGTTTCGCCTCCTCTACGAGGACAAGCCTCTCGCCGGCGCGCTCGTGAAGGCCATCTGCCGGGACGATCCCGACAAGACCGTGACCGCCCGCTCGGGCAAGGACGGCGGGGTCTCGATCCGGCTGCCCCGCCGGGGCGTCTGGCTCGTCGAGGCGGTGCACATGGTCGCGGCGCCGAAGGGCGTGGACGCGGACTGGGAAAGCATCTGGACCTCCGTCACCTTCGAGATCCCGTGACCGGCCTTGCCTGAACGGCCCGTTAACGTCGGAAGTTCGAGCCGTTCCTTCGCGTTGAATGATCCCGTGCGAACAGAGCTTCCCGCCACGAAGGCGGCACGCCCGTTGAGTCGACCCTTGCCCCCGGCCGGGGGAGGGGGAACGGTGAGGGGTCGGGCCCTCCGGCGAGCCTCCTTTCCCGCCGCCCTCGCCGCCGCTCTCCTTCTCCTGGCGGGCGTCGCCGGATGCCGGCGCGGCGACCCGGCCGCCGGCGAAGAACCGGCCGCGGTGAAGCGATACCCCTTTCACGGCATCGTGCGCGAGGTCAAAAACGGCGGCGCGGACGTCCTCGTCCAGCACGACGCGGTGCCGGGGTTCATGGGCGCGATGACCATGCTGTTCCCGACGCGGGGAGCGCCCGAGGTGGCGCGCGCGCTCGCCGCGGGCGACTCGATTGACGCCACGCTCGTCGTCGAGGAGAGCCGTTACTGGCTCGAGGGAATCCGGCGCCGTCCCGGCTCGGGGCCGCCTCGGACTCCCGTGGCCGCCGCTTCTCCTGAGCCGCCGTCCCCGGGTGCCGTGACGCCGGTCCCCAATCGCGCCGTCCGGCTGGGCGAGCGGATCCCCGACTTCGAGCTGATCGATCAGGCCTCGAAACCGGTGAAGCTCTCCTCGCTGCGAGGCGAGCCGGTCGCGGTCACGTTTCTCTACACGCGGTGCCCGGTCGCGACCGCGTGCCCGATGACCACCGCGAAGTTCTCGCGGCTCGACGCGCTCCTGAAGCAGAAGGGGTACGGAAGGCTTCTCGTGGTGACCGTCGACCCCGAGCACGACACGCCCGCCGTCCTGGCCGACTACGCGAAAAAGGCGGGAGCGGACGGCAGGCGGTGGAGATTCCTGACCGGCTCTCCCGCCGCGGTCGCCGACGTCGCGTCTTCCTTCGGCGTCCTCTACTACCCCGAGCGCGGACAGGTCATCCACGGCCAGGCCGTCGCGGTGGTCGGTCCCGACGGACGCCTCTCCTCCATCTATTACGGGGAGAGCTGGGAACCGGAGCACCTGCTCCGCGACATCGAGAAAGCGAGGAAGGGTTGAAGACATGAAGAGCACCCGCGTCGCGGCGAGCCTGATCTTCGCGGTCATCGGCGGCACCGCCGTCGTCCTGATGGCGGCCGGGCCGCATCCCTCGCCCGCCTACGTCGAGTACTGCGCCAAGTGCCACGGCGAAGACGGCAAGGGCAACACCCCCAAGGGAAAGCAGCTCATGGCGAGAGACTTCACGGACGCCGAGTGGCAGTCGGCCAAGAGCGACGCCGAGCTGATCAAGATCGTCACGAAGGGCGGAGAAGACATGCCCGCCTTCGGAAAGAAGTTCTCGAAGGAACAGATCCAGAACCTGGTGAGGGACGACGTGCGGGGCTTTGGACGGGCCGGGAAACGGGAATCGGGAGCCGAGCGACCAAAGGGAGCGAGACGGCCGCGGTACTCCGCGGTCGACGAGATCGGGAGTCGAAGAGAAGCGGAGAGCTTTACTTCCTCGCGCCCCGCGCCGAGCGCCCTTCTCTTCCCTTAGACTTCGTCGAGTGATCACGCTCTCGCGGGCGATCGAAGACTTCATCGCCTACCTGGCGGATGAGCGCCGATTCTCGCCCGCCACCGTCCTTGCCTACCGCTCCGACCTCGAGCGGTTCTCGGATTTCTGGGAGTCGGATTTCGGCGAGACTCCGGCGTCGAAGACTCCTCTGTCGAAGATCGACACCCTGGCGGTGCGCTCCCACGTCGCGTCGCTCCATCGCGCGAAGCTGTCCAACCGGTCGCTCGGGCGGCATCTCTCGACGATCCGTTCCTTTCTCCGCTGGGCATGCCGCGAGAATCACCTGGAGAAAAATCCCGCCCGCGGCCTTCCGTCGCCCCGCGCGCCGAAGGCCCTGCCCCGGGCGCTCACCGTGCCCGACACGGAGGCCCTGCTGGACACCGAGGATGAAACGCCTTTTCCGGAGCGCGAGCGCGCCCTGTTCGAGCTTCTTTATGCAACCGGGCTCCGCGTCTCGGAGGCGGCCGGGCTCGATCTCGAGGACGTCGACCTTTCGGCGCGGATGCTCCGGGCCCAGGGCAAGGGGCGCAAGGAGCGCATCGTGCCATTCGGAGAGGAGGCGGAAGAGGCGCTGCGCTGCTGGCTGCCCCTGCGGCGCGCCCTGCGCGCGTCGGCGGCGGGCCGGGGGGGAGGGCGCTCGGGACAGACAGAGCCGCTGTTCGTCAACTCCCGCGGCGGACGCCTGACGACCCGGTCGATGTCACGCGTCTTGAAGCGCCGGCTCCGGGCCGCCGGTCTGCCGGCCGCCATCTCACCCCATGCGCTGCGCCACACCTTCGCCACGCATCTGCTGCAGGCGGGCGCGGACCTGCGCGCGATCCAGGAGCTGCTCGGCCACGCGTCGCTTTCGACGACGCAGAAGTACACACACCTGGATGCCGCGCGCCTGCGGGACGTCTACCGCCGCGCGCACCCGCGCGCATGAGCGGGCCCTTCGCCTTTCTTCTTCTCGCGGTCGCGTCCTCCGTCTTCCCATCCTCGGCTTCCCCCGATCCGCCTTCGGCACCCTCGCCGCGTCCGCCGGCGCTCGCGGAGATCGACCGCCGCATCCGCGAGGAATTCTGGGACCCCAACCTCAAGGGCGTGGACTGGAACGGGGCGGTGGAGCGGGCTGCCGCAGAGCTCGCCTCCGCCGCGGGCCAGCCGGAGCGGGACGCGGCCTACGACCGGCTGCTCGCCCGGCTCGACGATTCCCACACGTTCCGCATCCCCGCGGGAAAGCTTCCCGAGGCCCGATGGGCGACGGCCGGGCTTCGCATCGGCCGCGACGGCGCGGGGTATGCCGTCAAGGCCGTCCTGCCGGGCGGGGCGGCGGAGCGCGCCGGCCTGCGGCTCGGAGACCGGATCCTGTCGATCGGGGGCAGAGAGTACGGCCTCCCGCGGGTCGACTTCCGCGCGCTCTTTCTCGCGCTCGAGGGCCCGTTGCGATCGACCGTGGAAGTCGCGTGGGAGACGGCGGCCGGCGAGCGGAGGACCGCGGCTCTCGCCCTCGAGCCCGAGCCGCCGGGTGACACACTCTTCTGGCGCAGCGCGCGCGTGCTGCGGCGCGGGGGGCACGCCTGGGGATACGCCCGCCTCTGGGGCATCTCGCCGGAGGTCGCGCTCGCGCTGGTCGACCTCCTCTCCGACCGCACGGAGTCGGCCGCGGCCAAACCCGAGCTCGCGGGTCTCGCGGACATCGACGGGCTTCTCCTGGACGTGCGGGGAAACAGCGGCGGTTACGACCCCGGGATTCTTTCGACCTTCCTGCGCGGGCGATGGAGCGCCGGCGACTACCGCGTGCGCAGCCGCGGGAGAGTCCGGGTGGTTCCTCCGGAATACCGTCCGCTTCCAATCGCCCTCCTGGTCAACTCGGGCACGGCGAGCTCGGGAGAAGCTCTCGCGCTGAAGTTCCGGCGCCATGCGATCGGACCGATCGTCGGCGAGGAAACGGCCGGAATGCTCTCGGGCGGCGCCGCGGTGGCGAAGCTGGCCGACGGTTCCACGCTGTGGTTCTCCGCCCGCGCGATCGAGGACGCGGACGGCCGCTCGTACGAGGGCCGCGGAGTGCGCCCCGACGTCCTGGTGCCCGACCGTCCCGCGAAAGCCGCGGGCCAGGAGGACGCCGTCGTCGAGGCGGCCATCCAGGCGCTCGCGGCGCGAGCGAGGAAATAGAGCTTTCGGCTGTCAGCTCTGAGCTGCAAGCCGTTCCTTCGATTCCCGATCCAGTTGACCGCGGAGGACCGCGGCCGTCTCGCTCCCCCTTGGTCGCTCGGCTCCCGATTCCCGGCTCCGTCTCCCCATCCGCTATCCTCCTCTCATGAAAAAACCCGTCTGGCATTCCACGACCGTGGTCTGCGTCCGCCACAACGGCCGGGTCGCGATGGCGTCCGACGGCCAGGTCACCCTGGGGACGACGGTCATGAAGCAGACCGCGGCGAAGATCCGGCGACTGAAGGGCGGCGACGTGATCGCCGGTTTCGCCGGGTCTTCGGCCGACGCCTTCGCTCTCTTCTCCCGCTTCGAGGCGCGCCTCGAGGAGCATCGAGGCAACCTCGAGCGAGCGGCGATCGAGCTCGCGAAGGACTGGCGCACCGACAAGATGCTGCGGCAGCTCGAAGCGCTGCTGATCGTGGCGGACAAGACGACCTCGCTCCTGCTCTCGGGAACCGGCGACCTGATCTCTCCGGAAGAGGGCCTTCTCGCGGTCGGCTCGGGGGGTGCCTACGCGCTCGCGGCGGCGCGCGCTCTGTTGAAGCACCGGCCGGATCTCACCGCCGCCGACATCGCCCGGGAGTCTCTCCTGATCGCCTCGACCATCGACATCTACACGAACGACCGGATCACGCTGGAAGAGGTGTGAAGAGAGTCATCAGTCATCAGTTATCAGTCATGAGTGGACCCCGATCCCGAGGAAACTCAAAACTGAAAACTGAGAACTGAATACTATTAACCCATGGTTTTTCTGATGCCCGGTGAGAAGCCGGCCGCCGAGCCCGTCGTTCTGCCCGGCGCGCGGACGCCGCGGGAGATCGTCGGGGAGCTCGACAAGTACGTGATCGGCCAGCGCAAGGCGAAGAAGGCCGTGGCGGTCGCGCTGCGCAACCGGTGGCGGCGGCAACAGCTCGAGCCCGAAATGTCGCGAGAGATCCTTCCGAAGAACATCCTGATGATCGGACCGACCGGCGTGGGCAAGACCGAGATCGCCCGGCGGCTGGCGCGCCTGGCCGACGCGCCATTCCTGAAGGTCGAGGCGTCGAAGTTCACCGAGGTGGGCTACGTCGGCCGCGACGTCGAGTCGATCGTCCGGGACCTGACCGAGGTCGCGGTCCACATGGTGCGCGAGGAGAAGACCGCGGAGATCCGCGAGCGCGCCAAGGCTCGCACGGAACAGCGGCTTCTGGAGCTCCTGATGCCGCCGCTGCCCGAGCGCGACGCCGAAGAGACGCGCGCGAGGCTGCGCACGCTCCTCCAGGAGGGCCAGCTCGAGGACCGCCTCGTCGAAGTCGAGGTCGCCGACAAGACGTTCCCTTCTTTCGAGATCGTGACCAATCAGGGCGTCGAGGAGATGGACATCAACGTCAAGGAGATGCTGCCGGGCCTCTTCGGAAGCAAGAAGAAGCGGCGCAAGGCGACCGTCGCGGAAGCGCGGGAGATCATCCAGGCGGAGGAGGAGGGCCGGCTCGTCGATCCGGGCGTCGTGGCCCGCGAGGCCGTCGAGCGCGCGCAATCGTCCGGCATCGTGTTCCTGGATGAGATCGACAAGGTCGCCGGCCGCGAGTCCGGACGCGGCCCCGACGTTTCCCGCGAAGGCGTCCAGCGCGACCTGCTGCCGATCGTCGAAGGCACCTCCGTCAACACGAAGTACGGGTTCGTGAAGACCGACCACGTGCTGTTCATCGCGGCCGGCGCGTTCCACGTGTCCAAGCCCTCCGACCTGATCCCCGAGCTTCAGGGGCGCTTCCCCATCCGGGTCGAGCTCGACTCGCTCACGGAAGAGGACTTCGTCCGCATCCTCTCGGAGCCGGAAAACGCGCTCTTGAAGCAGTATCGGGCGCTGATGTCGGCGGAAAAGGTCGATCTGCAGTTCTCCGACGACGCCGTGCGCGAGATCGCGCGGGATGCCGAACGCGTCAACCGGCTCCTGGAGAACATCGGCGCGCGCCGTCTGCACACGATCCTGGAGCGCCTGCTGGAAGACATTTCGTTCGCCGGGCCCGAGAACGCCGGGCAGACCATCCGCATCGAAGCGTCGGACGTCAATGCCGCGCTCGCCGATCTCGTGAAGAACGAGGATCTGTCGCGCTACGTCCTTTAGGGGGGCGCGCGTCCCGACGCGCCCCGGCGAAGGGCGAAGGCGCGATGAAGGAAGTGATGCGCGCGAAATGATCCTTCCGCCCTCGTGTCGTCGCGGGATCCTTCTCATCTTCGTTCTCGCGGTGGCGCCGTTGCTCGCCTCTTCCTGCGGCAAGAAGGGGGATCCTTCGCCGCCCTTTCCGCGGGGGCCGCGGGCGATCACGGACCTCGCCATCGAACAGGAGGGCGCCGACGCGGTTCTGACGTTTACCTACCCCGACCGCCTGATGAGCGGGCTTCCTCTCACGGATCTCGCGTCCATCGAGGTCTACCGGCTGATCAACCCTTCGCCGTCGCTGACCGCGCCCCGGCGGCCCGGGCCGACCGGTTCCGGGGCGGCCCGAGGCGACCTCGCGCCCGCCGCGGGAACGCGTCAGGCGGCGGTCAACGCCCGGATCGCGGAGCAGAACTTCTATCGCGACGCGGAACGGATCGCGACGCTTCCCGTCGCCGAGATCGCGCGACGCACGCGCGGAGCCAGCATCGTTTTCGACGACCCGCTGCCTCCGCTCTTCGCCCGAAAGCCGGCGCCGTCCGCCGTCGCGTACGCCGTCGTCTCCGTCCGGCGCGATGGCGACAGGAGCCCGCTCTCCAATCTCGTGACGATGGCGCCGGAAGTGCCCCCCGGTCCTCCGGTGATCCTGGCCGTTACGCCGGAGGACGGCCGCGTCTGCCTCGAATGGCTCGCGCCGACCCGCGATTTGCTCCGGCGGGAGCCGGTCGCGGTGGGAGGCTATTTCGTCTACCGCCGCAGCCTCCCCGAAGAGGAATATGCGGCCCCCCTGAACGCCGCCCCGATCACGGGCACCGGGTTCGTGGATGCGGCGCCGCCCTATGGCGCTCTCGTCTACACGCTTCGCGCGACCGTCCCGGGCAAGCCGAAGATCGAAGGCGCCGCCGCCATCGAGGCCGCGCTCGACTATCGCGACGTGTTCCCGCCGCCGCCTCCGCCGCGGCTGGACGCCCTTCCGGAGACCGGTCTGGTGCGCCTCGTCTGGGATCCCGTCGGCGCTCCGGACCTGGCGGGGTACGCGGTCTTCCGCTCCGAAAATGGCGCGCCACCCGTCCGCATGAACGCGGAGCTGACCGTCGACAGTTTCTTCAACGACACGAAGGTCGCTGCCGGCCACCGCTACGTCTACACCGTGAAGTCGCTCGACCGGGCGGGCAACGCGAGCGCGCCGTCCCCGGCGGCTGTCGCGGAACCTCTTTAAGCCGTCAGCGCTCAGCTCTCAGCTGTCAGCCGGGTTCCTTGAGTCGGGTCGTTGGCGACGGCAGACGGATCTGCGCCTTCTTCACGAGAAAGTGACCAATTCTCGGAACGAGTCACGGATGCCGGAGAAGTGAGCTGAGAGCCGGGAGCTGACAGCTGATAGCTTTTCTCCGTGGCGGTGCCGCGGCGGTTCGTGAAGATGGCGGGCGGAGGAAACGACTTCCTCGTGTTCGAAGCGGACGGCCGGACCCTTTCGGAGGAAGACCGGATCGTGGTCTCGCGCCTCTGCCGGCGCGGCGTTTCGGTGGGCGCCGACGGAGCGCTCTTTCTCTCGGGAGGCGCCGAGGGACGAATCCACCTCGACTACTTCAACGCGGACGGGGGTCTCGCCGCCTTCTGCGCGAACGGAACGCGCTGCGCCGCCCGTTACGCCGTCACCCGGCGTCTCGTCTCCGGGAGAGAGCCCGTGCTCGAGACGGGCTGGGCGACGATCGCGGCTCTCGTCGACGGGGAGATTGTTTCGCTCGCCCTGCCGCCGCTTCCGCGACCCGGCGACCCGCTCTTTCTTTCCGCACCGCCGGGGGCGGCGCCTTTCCCGCTGCGCCCCGCCGCGATGGGAATCCCGATGCACGTCGGTGTGCCGCATCTGGTCGTTCTTCTGGGCGACGGAGAGGATCTCGAGGCCCTCGACCTGGCCCGTTTGGGACCTCCGCTGCGCCGCCATCCCGCGATGCCGGACGGCGCCAACGTCAACTTCGTCCGTATCGCCGGCCCGAGCCGCATCGCGGTTCGGACCTTCGAGCGCGGAGTCGAAGGGGAGACGCTCGCCTGCGGCTCCGGGGTCGTGGCGGCGGCCGTCGTCGCGGCCCGGGAGGGACGGGTGACGGCGCCGGTGGTCTGCGAGACGCGCAGCGGCGCCGCGTTCACCGTCCTCTTCTCCGAGACCGGCGAGGGCATCGCCGACGTGGTCCTGACGGGGGACGCCCGGGAGATCTTCACCGCCGAGATGACGGAGGAAGCATGGCAGGAGTGACACGCATCCCGTTCGGGTCGCCGCAGGCGCCGCCCCCTCCCAGCAAGATCGTCGCCGTCGGACGGAACTACCGGGAGCACGCGAAGGAGCTGGGCAACACGGCGCCCGACGAAGAGCCGCTGCTGTTTCTGAAGGCACCCTCGACCCTCGTGTGGGGGAGCGGCGGCGAGATCGTGCTGCCGCCCGAGTCGGCCCGCGTCGATTTCGAGGGGGAGCTCGCCCTGGTGATCGGCCGCCGGGTGAAGAGCTGGCCGGAGGCGGACTGGCTCGATGCGCTCGCGGGCGTCTGCTGCGCGAACGACGTGACGGCCCGCGACCTTCAGAAGAAAGATGGGCAGTGGGCGCGGGCCAAGTCGTTCGACACGTTCTGCCCGATCGGTCCCGAGATCGTCTCCGGGCTCGATCCGTCCGACCTCGCGATCGCGACGCGCGTCGACGGGACCACGAAACAGTCGTCGCGCACGTCCGAGATGGTGTTCTCCCCGCGGTTTCTCATCGGCTATATCTCCAGGATGATGACGCTGCTCCCGGGGGATCTCATCCTGACTGGCACCCCGGCCGGGATCGCGCCGCTCTCGCCGGGAGAGACGGTGGAAGTCGAGATCGAGGGGATCGGCGTTCTGACGAGCCGGGTGCGCGCCCCGCAGGGATCCTGATTCGATGCGTCGGTTCCGGCGCGTGCTGCCCGGAGCGCTGCTCCTGATTCTCGGCGCGACCGAGGCGGCTTCGATCCGCGCGCGCGACGTGCTCCCGCGGGCGAGGCTGCTCGGGAGAAGGCTCGCCGGCGGCTCCGTGCCGCGCTCCGAGCTCGCCGAATTCGCGCTCGATCCCGTGTTCGGAAGTTTTCTCGACGAGGTCGCGCGGAGGACTCCGAAGAGCGCTGCCGTCGCCGTCATCGTGCCGCCGCGCCCGGACGTCTATCGCTACCAGGCGGTTTACTTTCTGGCCCCCCGCCGGGTGGTCGATTCCGAAAGAATCGCCGAAGCGGACTACGTGGCCGTCTACGCCCGCGCGATGAAGAGCCCGCCGGGAGCGGAGCCTCTGCCGAACGGGTTTCTGTCACGGCGTTGATCGCCGCGGGCGGCGCCTGTCGCGTCCTGGCCGCGCTCGGCGTGACGTGGCTCGCCGGGTGGGCCCTGGCGAGGCGGCTCTCGCCAGACCTGACCCGGGCCGAAACGGCGGCGTGGTCGGCGGCCGCCGGCCTCCTTCTGCAGGCGGGGCTCTTCGTCCTCCTGGCCGCCGCCGGAATCGATCCCGGCGGCGACGCCCTCCTCGCCGGGAACGCGGCCGCGATCGCCGCCGCGTTCCTGATTCCCGGTCGGCGGTCCCGGCTCGCGTTGGCGCCGCCGCCGGCTCCGCCGCGAGGCCCGCTCGACCCGGTAGCGATTTTCGCCGCGGCCGTCGCGGCGCTCGCCTTTCTGGCCTTCCTCGTGCCCGCCGTCGCCGAGCCGATGTGGTCGACCGACTTTCTCGCGATCTGGGGGATGAAGGGCCAGGCGATCTACCTCGCCGGCTCTCTGCCCGCCCGGATCTTCCAGGACCCGGCGCTCTACTGGTCTCACCGCGAGTATCCCCTCCTGGTCCCGCTGGTTCTCGCGGCGATCGCCCGCCTCGCCGGAGGCTGGAACGATCAGGCGCTGGCGATTCTCTTTCCCGCCGTCGAGCTCTCGACCCTGCTCCTGCTTTACGGCTTCGTGGGCAGGCGCACGGGATCGCTTCGCGCCGGAACCGCCTCGGCGGCGCTCGCCGCGCTCTGTTTTCCCCTCTACCATCCCGTCAACGCGGGCACGGCCGAGATCCCGTTCGCCTTCGGGGCGGTTCTCGCCGCCTCCGCGGGGCTCGACTCCCTCGGCGGCGGCTCGAAGGCGGTGGCGCTGCGCCTCGGCATCTCGGCTCTGTTCTGCGCCGGAGCGAAGCAGGAGGGAACTCTCTTCGCGTTTCTTCTGGCGGCAGCGGTCGTCATGGCGGGGCTCCATCGCCGGACCGGCCCGCCCTGGCGCGCGGCCATCCTTCTCGCGCTGGTGCCGTCCGCCCACTGGCTTCTGCTTCGGTTGTTGCGGGGATCGCAGTCGAGGCGTGACTTCGACTTCCATTTTCTCGAGCCGTCGGGTTGGCCGGAGTTCGCCGCGAGGTTCGGCGGGGTAATCTCCCGGATGATTCTTCGCGAAGGGCGCGAGGCGATCGTGCCTCTCCTCGCGATTGCCCTCTTTCTGCTGTTCACGCGCCGCCGCTTCGCGGACCTTCTTCTCCCCGTCATCGGCGCTCAGCTCTTCTTCTACGCGGTGGCCTTTTCTCTCTCGTCGTTCGACCCGATGTATGCGGTGGACGGCGCGTTCCGGCGGATCGCCACGACGCTCTTCCCGGTCCTGTCACTCGTCCTCGCGTCGCGACTCACCGTTCCCCAGAATGCCGCTCGCGATGTTGCCCTCGTCTAGCCGCCGTTTTCCCGCCGGAGCAGTCTGGCTGCTCGCGCTCGTGACGGGTGCGATGCGTCTGCCGGGGTTGCGGGATCTCCCGGTCTTCGGCGACGAAGCGATCCATGTCCACTGGTCGCAGCTCGTCCGGGAGGACCCGGGCCGCTTCGCATTCGTCTCGATGCAGGACCCGAAACCGCCGCTTCACTTCTGGCTCGTGGCGCTCGCGCTTCCCTGGGCGTCCGATCCCATCCGGGCGGGAAGGCTCGTCTCCGTTTTCTTCGGAGCGCTGTCGATCGCGCCTCTCTTCGCGGTCGTGCTCGAGATCCGGCGCCGATTCCGAACCCCGGACGCGTCCGCAGCTCATGCCGCGTTGGCCGCGTGCGTTCTTGCGATGTTCTGCCCGTTCGCCGCTTTTTCCCAACGCCTCGCTCTCGCGGAATCGCTCTTTCTCTGCGAATCGCTCCTCGCCGTTCTGCTCGCCCTTCGGATCGCGGTCGGGGCGCCACGGGCAACGGGTCTGCGCGACGCGGCGTTTTTCGGCGTGGCTCTCGGGCTCGCGATGCTCACGCGGCAGAACTTCAGCTATGCGCTCTGGGCCTTTCCGGCGCTGTCGTTCGGCTGTCTTGCGCCTGCCGAACGCTGCGCCCCTCGGGAATTCCTCACGCGCCTCGCCCTGGCGGGCGTCGTGGCGCTCCTTCTCTGGGGGCCTCTGCTTCTCCAGCCCACGGGTCCGGAATGGCGCGTGCGCGTCTTCCACGTCGGCGCGTTTCGCCAGCCGCTCTCCTGGGCGAGCCGCGCCGGAAACGCCGTGTCGATCGCGTCGTGGCTGTGGACTTATCTGACGCCGCCCTTGCTTCTGCTTTGCCTGGTCGGGCTCGTTCACCTGCTCGTGTCGCGGAACCTGCGCGTGTTTGCGTTTCTCACGGGCTGGATGGCGATCGTGACCGGACCGCTGGTTCTCTTCGCGAGCGTTCTCTTTTCCCGGTACGCCTTTACCGTATCCGCTCCGCTCTGGGTCGCCGGAGGGTGTCTCGCCGCCTGGGTTCTCGCGCGAGCGCGCCGACCGGAGACGGCGCCGCTCCTGCGCAGAGCCGTCTTCGTTCTGGCGGCCGCACTGCTCGTCTGGCCGGCGCGGGATCTCTACCGGCAGGCGAAGGACTGGCGCTCATCGCCGCTGTCGCCGCCGGATCGCTGGCAGTACGTCACGGGCTGGCCCGCCGGTTTCGCGACTGAACAGGCCTTGGCCTGGCTGCGCGGCCGGGCCTCCGCGACCCCTCTCGTGCTCGTGACACCGGATGTGTCGGGAAACCCGGGAGACACTGCGCAGGTGCTGCTGCGAGGTGAGAGCCGGATCGCCCGCTATGCGGCCCCAAACGCAGTGACCGGCGAGGTTCTCGTCGCCGCGCCGGACTTGCCCGGCGCCTTCCTCTTGTCGGGCGACCTCCGGAAGATGGAGCCGCCCGCAGCAGTCCGTCTTCCCGCTGGAAGGCCGGTCTACTTTCTCGCCCCCGATCCGTTCCTGACCCGGAACGGCTGGCGCCCGGCAAGAGAGTTTTTCGGCGCGGCGAATCCCGGCATCGACGCGGTCGCCCGGTTCGAAAACCCAGCGGGGACGTCGGGAGATCACGAGGCGATTGTGATTTTCCGCCTGAAGTGATCAACGGGTTCCGGCGTGCGCCCACCAGTCGAGCGCGCCGAAATCGATGTCGGAGCCGGGCGAGAGGCCCATTCGATCCGCCCGAGAGGCGCCCGTTCGCCACGGCGGTGGAAGGACCGGGAAGAGCAGGTACGACACGGGGTTGTACTCGCCCGTAGAGGTCAGCCGCATTACGAGAGGAGCCGCCGCATTTTCCCGGAGGACTTCCGGGGGGAGCGGGACCGTGATCAGGGGACGGGTGCGGTCGTGGTCCTCCGTGCTGCGATAGAGGACGCGATCGGCGATGGTGACGATCAGATGCGCGGAGTGGCCGCCCGGCGGAGCGATCCGGACGTGGAGGGTGGCCGGAGAAGACCGTGGCAAGGCGCGAGCGGGGATCCGCTGTTGCAGGATCACACCGGCAGTCTCGATCTGCCCCCAGTCCCAGGAGCTGACTTGAGGGGCGATCGCGAGCGCGATCACGACCAGGCCCAGAAAAACGAAGGGACCGGCTCCGAAGCGGGGCCGCGCGTGAGCGGCGGCGGCGGCCATCGTGAGGAAGGCCGGCAGAAAGGGTAGAATCAGCCGCGGACTGGAGGCGAAGAGCAGGTTGTGCGCGATCAGTAGCGCCAGCAGCGAGGTCGCGCAGACGGCAACCACAGCATCGCGTCTTCCCGCGGAAACAGAGAGCGCGATTGCCGCCACGAGTAGAAAAAGCCCGGCGATTCGTTCGGTCTTGTCCAGCATTCGATAGATCCTCGACCAACGCGCGTCGTAGTACTCCAGTCCAAAGATTCCGTGGAGGGCGCGCCAGGCGAGCTCCCGATCGCGATCCGCGGCGGGAAGGCGAAGAGTCTGAACCCAATTGCGCGCAGCGAGGCGCAGCCGGGGATTCGAAAGCCACGAACCCTCCGTTCCAGGCCAGATTCCGAGCGACGGCAACCAGCCATACTCGGCGCTTCCAAAGAGAACCACGCCGGCAATTCCTCGGCCGGGCTCCTGGCCAGCGAACTGCCGCGTGGCTGACCAGGAAATCAGAACTCCCGCAGTCATCAGGACTCCGACGACCAGAATTTCTCTCCAACATTTCTCGAGACCCCACCCGGCGAGGAGAACGAGAAAGGCGATGACGCCGACGTTCGGTCGCACCCAGAAAAGAACCAGCAGAGGAAGGGCGACCACCGGAACGAGCCGCCGATTGCGGGGCCGCTCGAACGCAATGGCGCTCAACGGCAGAAAAAGCGCCGCCGCCAGAGCCTCCGACATCACGGCGCTCGCCGAGTTTCTCAAGCGCAGGAAGCAGAAGATCGCCAGGAGGCCCGTTAGCCCGACAGTCATGCCCCGCCTGCGCGCGAGGAACGCGCAGGTCAAGAAAATGGAGGCCCAGAGCAGGAGCGACTGGACGATGACGATGGACCGCTCTCTGCCCGCCGACGAGAAGACAGGGCCGGCGGCCCGCAGAAAGAGCAGGAACCCCGGCTTCAGGGGATGAACTTCCGTCGATTGCGGCACCGCTTTCCAGAGCCCGATCCCGTGCTCCGCCCACGACAGGTCAAGCCGGCTGTCGGACCACAGGATCACCGGCGCGCGGAGCGCCGTCCAGAGGTAGATCGCCAGGCCCGCTGCCCCGAGGAAGACAAAGAGGATCCGCTGCGGGCGCATGGTCCCCTAAAGGCTGTCGAGGAGCGTCGCCGGCAGCTTTCCGAAAGCGCCCGAGGACATCAGGAGAAGGACGTCTCCCGAACGCGCCTCCGCCTTCAGGAGCGCCGGAATCTCCTCGAGGGATTCCGGGGCGAATCCCGGCCGGCCCGCGTCGGTGAACCGTCGGACCAGCGCCGCGCGATCGAGCACGCCGACCGGCTCGAGCCGCCGCGCGTGGAAGACGGGCGCCACGACGAGCGCGTCGGCCGCCGAAAAGGCGTCGGCATACTCCTGTTCGAACATCTTGCGGCCAGCCGTGTTGGATCGCGGCTCGAAGAGCGCCCAGACTCGGCGTCCGGGCCACCGCGAGCGCGCCGCCTGAAGCGTGCCGCGGACGGCCGTCGGATGATGCGCGAAATCGTCGACGACCAGGATGCCGTTTCGCTCCCCCTTGACCTCGAGCCGGCGGCGCACGCCGGAGAAGCGGGGGAGGGCGCGCCCGATCTCCTCCGCCGAGAGACCGAGCCCCCGGACCAGGGCGACCGCGCCGAGCGCATTGCGGAGGTTGTGCGTTCCGACGAGCGGCGAGGAGAGCCGCGCGGCGGGCCGCCCGGCTTCGAGAAGCGTGAACCGCGTTCCGGAAGATCCCTCTTCGGCGCCGGCGGCCGAAAAATCGGCGTCCCGGTCGTCGAGGGACACGCGGACGAGGCGCGCCCTGCCGGCTTCGCCGGCGCCTCCGCGGCGCGCCGCGTCGATCGCGCGGCGATCGTCCGTGTTGACGGCGACGATCCCGCCGGCGGGCACCAGGGCCGAGACCTGCCGGAACGCGTCTTCGATCGACGCGATGTCGGGATAGAGGTCGGCGTGGTCGTACTCGATGTTTCCGATGAACAGGTGCCGCGGCTCGTAATGGAGAAACTTCGGGCCGCGGTCGAAGAACGCCGCGTTGTACTCGTCCCCCTCGAGCACGAAGTGGGGACCGGCCCCGAGGCGGTATCCGTGCCCGAGGTTGCGCATCTCTCCGCCCACGATGAACCCGGGATCCCGGCCCGAGTCGAGCAGCATCCAGGCGACGAGCGCCGTCGTCGTCGTCTTTCCGTGCGTCCCCGTCACGACCACAGAAGTCTTCCCCGGCAGGAGGAACTCGCGGATCGCGGTCGGCATCGACAGCACGGGGAGATTCCGGCGCGCCGCCTCCGCCGCCTCGACGTTGTCCCGAAGGGCGGCGTTTCCGACGATCACGCGCTCGGCGTCTGCCGGGACGTTGTCCGGGGCGAACCCCCGGCGGACCGGGATCGCCAGGGATTCCAGGAGTGTGGACATCGGGGGGTAGAGCTCGAGGTCCGAGCCGGTGATCCTGTGTCCCTTTTCCGCCAGCAGCGCGGCCAGCGGAACCATGGCCGTCCCCCCGATCGGCACCATGTGGATCTTCAAGAGAACTCCTCCGGGGCCCGACGCTCTCGAAAAGTCCGCGTTTTGCGCCGTTTCGTGGAAATATTCCGTCGTTCCACCGAGTTTCGACCTTCCGGCATAGTAAGACAGGAGGACCTCGGAATGCGTCAGATCCAACGCCTCACGTGTGTCGCGCTCACCGCCCTGCTCACCGCAGGCGCCGTCAGCGCTCAGCAGAAGCCGGCCGCCAGGGCCAAGGCCGCGGATCCGAAGGCGAAGGCGGCGGTCGTCGCGGCGCCCAAGATCGAGGTCATCCCCGAGACGAAGGACGCCGGAATCGTCGCCAAAGGCCAGGTGATCGAGACGACCTTCCTGATCAAGAACAACGGCGGCTCCGATCTCATGATCAACGACGCGCGCCCGGGGTGCGGCTGCACCGTGGCGAACTTCGACAAGGTCATCAAGCCGGGCGGCGAGGGCAAGGTCGTCACCTCGGTCGACACCAAGGCCTTCTCGGGCCCGATCTCGAAGTCGGTCCTCCTCGTCTCGAACGACCCCGAGCGGGGACAGATCAACCTCTTCATCAAGGCCACGGTCAAGCCGTTCGTGGACATCCTGCCGCAGCCCTACGTCCGCGTGGCCGTCGTCAAGGGCGACACGGATTCGCGCGACGTGATCCTCCTCTCCGAAGAGAAGACCTTCAAGCCGACAGTCGCCGAGGCCTCCCAGCCCTACGTCAAGGCGGAGATCGCGCCGGCCGGCGACAAGGACAAGATCCCCGGGCACCCGGGCGAGCAGTATCGCGTCCGGATCACCGTCACCGCGGACGCTCCGGAAGGCCTGTTCAGCGTTGAGCGTTCTTTTCCGGCCCCGAATCCGCCCGGCGCCTCACACCCAGCGCCCGGCGTCCCGGCCTCGACTGACAACTGACAACTGACAACTGAAAACTGACAACTCACAATAAGATCCCCCCGTGACCGCGGACTACACGCTCGACTTCGACCGACTGCGGCGCGTCGGCTTTCCCGAGGTCGTGCTCGCGGACGGGAAGTCCGTGGTTCAGATCGCCGAGATCTGCCGCCAGCTCGCCCGCGCTCACGATGTCCTCGTGACGCGCCTTTCGCCCGAGGCGTGGGAAGAGGTCGCGGGCTCATCGCCGCTTCCGGGCCGCGCCGACTACGACCCTCGCTCGCGCACCCTCCATCTCTCCGTCGGCAAACCGATGCCGCGGGTCGAGGGGACGGTCTGCATCGTCACCGCCGGAACGATGGACATGGACGCCGCGGAGGAGGCGCGCAAGACGCTCGAGTACCTCGGCGTGACATCGGGGATCGTCCCCGATGTCGGAGTCGCCGGGCTCCTGCGCCTTCTCTCGAGACTCGAGGAGATCGAGCGCGCCGACGTCGTCATCGCGGTCGCGGGCATGGAGGCGTCGCTCTTCTCGGTGATCGCGGGTCTCGTCGGGCGGCCCTTGATCGCGGTCCCCACGGCGCGCGGCTACGGCGCCGCCTTCGGAGGTCTCGCAGCGCTCCTTTCGGCCGTGAACTCGTGCGCGAACGGCGTCACGGCGGTGAACATTGACTCCGGTTACGGGGCCGCGATGGCCGCGTACCGAATTCTTTCCGGAGGTCCGCGTCGATGGGATCGAAAAAAAGAGCCGCGGCGAGCGCCCGCGAGTACACGCACGAAGCCGCGGTCGGAGTCGACCGGAAGCGCAAGAAAGCGCTCCTCGGCCGTCCGACGACGCCGGTCCGGCTGACCGAAAAAACCACCGTCTCGGAACTGCTCGACTCCTACCGCAACGCTTCGTTCCAGGCGCGGGCCCTCGGCAAGTGCGCGGCGGTGTTCGAGGGCATGCTTCGCGACCGGCAGCGGCCGACCATCTTCCTCGGGCTCGCCGGGTCCCTGATCGCCGCGGGGATGCGTCAGGTGATCGTCGACCTGATCGAAAACAACATGGTCGACGTACTCGTCTCGACCGGCGCGATCATTTCGCAGGACTACTACCAGGTGCGGGGCGGGCGCCATTACCACGGCAGCCCCGACGCGGACGACAAGGAGCTGCGAGACCTCTACATCGACCGCCTCTACGACACCTTCATCGACGAGGAAAAATACTGGGAGACCGATCTTGCGGTCTCGAAGTTTGCCGATTCGCTCGCACCCCGCTCTCTGTCCTCTCGCGCCTTCCTCGCGCTGCTCGCCGAGCGGGCGCGGGGCGACGCGGGCTCGATCCTCGGCGCGTGCGCGCGCCGCGGGGTACCGCTCTTCGTGCCCGCCTTGAACGACTCCTCGATCGGGATCGGATTGACAGAGCACTACCACCGCGCGCGGAAAGCGGGAAAGGAGCCTTTCACGATCTCCTCGATCCGCGACAACTACGAGCTCACGCAGATCGTCGTCCAGAGCTCCGCGACGGCCGCGATCTACGTGTCCGGAGGCGTGCCGAAGAACTACATCAACGACTCGATCGTGATGTCCTACATCTTCGGGATCGACACCGGCGGCCACAAGTACGCGCTTCAGATCACGACCGACGCGCCGCACTGGGGCGGACTTGGAGGGTCGACCCTGTCCGAGGCGACGTCGTGGGGCAAGGTCTCCAAGCAGGCGACCCACGAGATGGCGTTCATCGAGACGTCTGTCGCCCTTCCGATGCTGTATGGATACGCGCTCCAGAAGGGCGCCGCAAAGGACCGGACGCGGCTGGCGCACGACTGGGACGGCGACATCCTCCGAAAGGTGAAGCGGATCAAGTAGTTCTCAGTCGACCGGATGGCTCGAGGCGTCCACGGACGACTGAAAACTGACGACGGAAGATTCTCCGGGTTGCATTACGGAAACCCGGAGCGTATCGTCCCGCACTCGAGATCTTTGAATCCGTCTGGCGTTGACCCGGGCCTCGAACAGAGCCGGGTCATAAGGGAAGCGGGTGAAACTCCCGCGCGGCCCCCGCCACTGTTACCGGGGACGCCCCGGGCACGAACCACTGGGCGCGAGTGATCGAGCAATCGGTCGCGCGTTCGGGAAGGAGCCCGAAGGCGGAGGATCCGGAAGTCAGGAGACCTGCCGGACGGACGCACTTCTCGGTCGGGGAACCGGAGAGGCGCTGCCTTCGAATTCGCGCAGGCCGCGGACCTCTCTCTCTCGATCGGGATCTTCGTCTCGTCGAACGGGAGGTTCGAATGACGATCGCGGTCCTGCTCACCTTACTCGGCGCCCTGTCCCGGCTTCTCCCGCATCCACCGAACGCCGTGGCTCTCGGAGCCATCGCCCTCTACGCGGGGGCCCGCCTTCCCCGCGGCCTCGCCTTCGTGGTCCCCGTTCTCGCGCTCGCGCTCTCGGACCTCGTTCTGGATCTCGGGACCGGGCGCGAAGCGATCACGCCGATCCGCGCCGCCGTGTACGGCTGCTTCCTTCTCACCGTTCTCGCGGGGCGCCTGGCGGCTTCCGCGGCCGGGCCGTTGCGGCTCGCGGCTCTGGCGGGAGGGTCCGCGGTCTTCTTCTTCCTGGCGACGAACTTCGCCAACTGGCTCCAGTTCGACACGTACCCCAGGACCCTTGCCGGTCTCGCGCTCTGCTACATCGCGGCCATCCCCTGGTTCTGGAACACGCTTCTGGCGGATCTGGCGGGGACCGCCATGCTCTTCGGCCTCGACGCGCTCTCGCGGCGCGGCGCGGTGCGCGCCGTGAGGACCGCGGCCGTGCTGTCGCTCGGGCTGGTGTTCGTCAGCGGGCATGCGATCGGGCAGCCCGCGGGACCGGTGCCCGCGCCCGTTTCCGAAGCGGTCGTCGTGACCGCGACGGCCGCTCCGGAGGAGCGCGAGGACCTGGGCACGGCGGCGACGGTCGTCCTCCGCGAAGACATCGAGCGCAACGGCTGGAGGACGGTTTCCGACGCTCTGCGATCGGTCCCGGGGGTCGACGTTCTGGGCTCCGGCGGTCCGGGCTCGCAGACGTCCGTCTTTCTGCGGGGATCCAACTCGACGCACGCGCTCGTGCTCGTCGACGGTGTGCGCGTCAACTCTCCGTTTTTCCCGGGGTACGACTTCGCGCTTCAGAGCACCGAGAACGTCGACCGGATCGAAATCGTCCGCGGCCCGTTCTCCGCGCTGTACGGTTCCGACGCGCTCGGCGGCGTCATCCAGATCTTCACGCGCCCCGCCTCCGGAAAGCTCTCCGGGCGCGTCTCCGCCGAAACCGGTAACGCGCGGCTGCGCGAGGAGACCGCGTTTGCCACGGGCGGGACCGGTCCCTGGGGCGTCGCGGCGAGTTTTCGGGACCATCGCTCCGACGGCGACCGGGCCAACGACGACTGGCGCGAACGGTCCGGCTCCGTGCGTCTCGAGGGCCGTTTCTCTGACGGCCTTCACGTCGCGCTCGAGGGCGCCATCTCGGACGGAGAGCTGGGCCTCCCCGGGCCCGTCGGAGCGGAGTCTCCCCGGGATCGCTATCACCCGAGGGAGGAACGCATCTCGCTTCCCGCAACCTTCCACCCGGCGGAGGGGCACACCGCCGCCGTCGTGCTCGGTTTCGCCTCGTCGCGTCCCTCGTACGACACGCCGGGTTTTCATTCCGACACGGATGCCCGGACGCTTCAGGGGCGCGTCTCCGACAGTTTCGTCGCGGGCGCTCATACGGTGACGGGATTCGGGGGCTGGGAACGCTGGACCGTAGACGATGCCTCGAACTTCGGCTCGAACCTGGACGGAGCACGCGCGACGCTGTGGCACGTCGGCGCGGAAGACTCGGTTCGGCTCGGCGCGGCGATCGTGACCGCCGGGCTGCGCTACGACCGCCACTCCCAGTACGGCGCCGCCTGGAGCCCGCGCGCGACGATGGCCTGGCGCGCCGGCGGCTGGAAGCTGCGCGCCTCCGCCGGCACCGGATTTCGGGCGCCGTCGGTCGGCGAGCTGTATTACCCCTTCTCGGGCAATCCGGCCCTGCAGCCCGAGCGGTCCACCTCGTTCGACGCGGGAGTCGAGAGCCAGGCCGGTTCCGGCCGCGTCGAGCTCTCCCTGTTCTGGAACGACTTCCGCCACCTGATCGTGTACGACTTTTCGCGATTTCAGAACTTCAACGTGGGGCGCGCGCGGACTCGAGGCCTGGAGATCGCGTGGCGGCAGCCTCTGACCTCGGGGCTGGCGGCGGACGCGAGCTATCGGTACCTCGACGCTCGCGATCGCGAGACCGGGCTCCCGTTGATCCGGAGGGCGCGCAACTCCGCGTCGGTCGGCCTCACGATCGAGCCCCTTCCCGGTCTCGATCTGTCGCCGCGCGCGGCGCTCGTCGGTCCGCGCGCCGACTTCGACGCGCTCACCCGGGAGCGGGTCCGAGATCCAGGATACGTGCGGATCGACTTCTTCGCGCGGTATCGCGCCGGGCTGTTCGCGCCCTATGTGCGGATGGAGAATCTCGCCGACAGGGCGTACGCGGAGGTCGACGGATACCCCGCGCCCGGACGCCGATGGGCCGGAGGTCTCGAGGTGCGATTCTAGCGTTCGGGCGGCCGCTTCCGCGGCAGACAGGACGGAAAGATGCCGAGGATCACACGCGTCTACACGCGCACGGGGGACGACGGGACGACATCGCTCGGGGACGGAGACCGCGTCCCGAAGGACTCGCCTCGGATCGCGGCATATGGGACGGTCGATGAGCTGAACAGCGCGATCGGCGTCGCGCTCGCCGCCGGTCTCGACCCCGAGGTGTCGGCTCCGCTGCGATCGGTCCAGAACGAGCTGTTCCACCTCGGGGCCGACCTCTGCGTCCGGGAAGAAGCCAAAGAGCGCCGGCCCGTGCCGCGGATCGAGGAGCGGCACATCATCGCGCTCGAGTCGTTGATGGACCGGCTTTCGGAGTCGATCCCGCCGCTCGACAATTTCGTTCTTCCGGGCGGGTCGCCGGGAGCGGCGCACCTGCATCTGGCGCGCACCATCTGCCGCCGCGCCGAGCGGCTGGTCCTCGCGCTGTCGCGCAGCGAGCCCGTCGGGGCCGAGACGGTTCGGTACCTGAACCGCCTGTCAGACGCTCTCTTCGTTCTCGCGCGCGCCGAGAACGCGCGCAAAGGAAAGCCAGACGTCCTCTGGGACAGCCGGGCGTGACGCGCGGGCTGCCGGGCGCCCTGATTTCCTGGAGCTCCGGAAAAGACAGCGCGTGGGCGCTTTACGAGACGCGGCGCCGGGGAACGGCCGAGGTCGTCGGGCTTCTGACGACGGTGACGATCGACTACGGCCGCGTGTCGATGCACGGCGTTCGCGAGGAGGTGCTCGCGGCTCAGGCGGAGAGCACCGGTCTTCCTTCGATCCCGGTGCGGATCCCGGCAGGGTGCACCAATGCGGACTATGAAGACGCCTTTCTGACGGCCGTCGCCGCGGCGCGAGACGGCGGTGTCGAGCAGATCGTTTTCGGAGACCTCTTCCTCGAGGACATCCGGGAGTACCGGGAGCGTCTGCTCTCCGGCTCGGGAATCGTCCCCGTCTTTCCTCTCTGGGGCCGCGACACGGGAGGGCTCGCCCGCGAAATGCTCGACGGGGGTCTCCGCGCCACCGTCGTGTGTGTCGACCCGGAGCGGCTCTCGGCCGGGACGGCCGGGCGCGAATGGGACGTCTCGCTCCTGGCGGACCTTCCCGCGAGCGTCGACCCGTGCGGGGAGAATGGGGAGTTCCACACGTGCGCCACGGACGGCCCGATGTTCGGAGCCCCGCTCCCGCTCCGGCGGGGCGAGACCGTGACCCGCGACGGGTTCGTCTTCGCGGACCTCCTTCTTGAAGGTTCGACACCGGAAGCGTGACCGTTCCGCGCATCGTCTCGCTTCTGCCTTCCGCGACCGAGATCGTCTCCGCGCTCGGTTTCGCGGACGCGCTGGTCGGCCGGTCTCACGAGTGCGATTCCCGCCGGAGGTCGAGGATCTGCCGGTGTTGACGGCGCCGCTCACGGCGCGCCGCGACGGGGAGTCTCGCTGACGCGCGTGCTCTCCGCGCGGATGAACGGGATCACGTCCGGTGCGGCTTCGGCGCCCCGGCGGTGCGTGCCGCCACGATCGAGGGGCCGGCGCCGCCGATGGCCGACCCCGGAGCTCGTCGAAATGGCCGGCGGGGAGAATCTTCGGGCAGGCGGGTCGGCACTCGCCCTGGGCTTGCGCGGGACGCGCTGGCCGGCGCGAATCCCGACGTGCTCGTCGTCTTCCCCTGGGGTTTTCGCTCGCGCGGACGGAAGCGGAGGCGGACCTTCTCCGCGAGACCCCCGGCTTTGACGACCTGGCCCCCGTCGCGAACGGCTCGGTCTTTTTCTGCGACGGCAATCAGTTCTTCAACCGGCCGGGTCCCCGTGTGGTCGAGACCCTCGAGATCCTGGCCGAGATCTTCCACCCGGACCGCTTCTCCTTCGGCTGGGAGGGCGTCGCGTGGAAGAGGTGGGGAGGACTCAGCTGTCAGCTGTCAGCGTCAGTGCGCTGCGTCGGGACTTCCAACTCTTAACTCATGACTCTCAACTCTTGTCGATCGTGATGTTTTCCTTACGGCCGCTGTTGCCGACGGCGATCATGATCCCGATCCCGATCGCCACCAAGAGCCCGACGCCCACCCAGAACGTGCCGATCGAGGCGAGAACCCCGGTCTTCCAGAGGGCGAGGAGCGCACCGACGACCAGAAGGGCATATCCGAGAAGATAGATTCCCATCCACTTCATGTGGTCCTCCATGGCCGGGTGGCCGGGGTGGAGAGGAGCAAGTTCCGGGCCCGGGAGCCTCGCCGGTACCCTAGGATGCCGTCGCCCGGAAACGTTTGATTCGATAGCATCGCGGAACATCGATAAGGAGATCTCCCATGAGAATGCGCTTCTGGGTCCTCTGGATCGCGGGCGCCCTGGCGGCGGCCGGTTGCAGCAGCACAGGGGCGGCTCCGGCGCCCCCGGGCCCGTCGAATCCCGGGACCGGAGTTTCGAGCCCGAACCCGAACATCGTCCCCCCCACGACGCCGCCTCCGAATCCGGCACCGACCGTTCCTCCCGCCGCTTCCGCGCCCGCGATCGCCCCGGTCGCGCCCGTTCCCGCGGAGCCTCCCGTGCCGCCGCCGCCGGCCGCGGCCGTGCCGGCGCAGGCGCCCGCTCCCGCCGTCGACGCCACGTCCCGCCCTTACCAGGACGTTCTGAAGTTGAAGCAGGCCGGCCTCTCAGACGAGTTCATCCTGAACAAGGTGAGAACGGAGAACGTCAACTATCGGCTCAACACGGCGGAGATCGTGGAGTTGCGGTCCGCGGGCGTTTCAGAAACCGTTCTCGAGGTCATGCTCCGGTCCGGGCAGCCGCCGGCCGCGGTCGCCGGCGCCGCCGTCGCGCGCCGCGCGGAATTTTCCGGGCTGGCCCGCGTCGGGAAGGGATTCATCGTCTTCGGAACGTCGACCAAGAACGTCGGCCGGCTGGTGGTCGACGGCGAGACCATGACGTGGACGGGCAGCGCGGACGCGGACAAGAACTTCTCGGTGTACGCCAGGAACATCAAGGAGATCTTCAACACCTGCGTGCTGCGGCCGAACCAGAATCTTTGCCTCGAAATCGGCTTCGTCACCTATACCGGCGAGGAGTACAAGTTCCGGGATCCGGGCTGGAAGAACGGGGAGAACCGGCTCGTGACCGAAGTGACGAACTACTTCAAACAGGCGTTCCCGAATCTGTTCTTCTCGGCGAGGCCGGTGAACGAGCTGTAGGAGGACGGGGGGGGAAGGCGGGAGGCAGGAGGCCGGGATCGGGAATCGAAGGGAGGGCGCAGACCGCGGCTCCGGGCAGACCGGATACTGGCGACCCGCCTGGACGCTTCGCCTGGACGCTTAACGCCCGACGCTCAACGCTGAACCCTCTTCAGGCCGCTTTTCCGGCATCCGCCACGTGAGCCGCCGCGCGGCGCCGCAGCCAGAGACTGGCGAGCCAGACCGTCGGGACGATGGCGAGCGCGTACGCGAGGATGTGGCCGACGAGGCCGTCCGGCCCCAGGATCTCCGTCGCGTCGTGCACGGCCTGCGAGGCGGGGAGAATCCGGGCCTCCGAGAGCTCGTGGACGCCGTAAAGGACCAGCTGAACCAGGAAGATCAGCAGGAAGACCGACGAGACGTTCAGGAGGCCGCGGATGTCGACGCCCCGGCCGAGACGGGTCCAGGCTAAGGCGATCCCCGCGGCGGCGAGGATGCCGAGACCGAGGCCGAGAAGAACGGCCGAGGACTTCAGCTGGAAGAGCGCAGTCGAGATGAGAAGCGCCGTCTCCATCCCTTCGCGGGTGATCATCATCAGCGTGAAAGCGAAGACGCCCCAGAACGCGCCCGTCCCCGTGGCCCCGGCGGTCCGGGCCGCCACACGCGATTCGATGTCGCTCTTCAGGCGGGAGGAAACGCGCTTCATGTAGACGAGAAGGCTTCCGACGAGAGCGGCGGCGACGAGCGCGAGAATGCCCTCCCAGAGCGACTGGTTCGCGGCCTTCGAGAAGAGGAGGCCGGCCCCGAAGCACGTGACCACGGACACGGCGGTCGCGGAGTAGACGGCGCGGGCCAGGCCGATCCGGCCGGTCCGCCTCAAATAAGACAGGATGAGCGCGACGATGAGGAACGCCTCGATCCCCTCTCGCAGCGCGATCGTGAATCCCTGCCACATGGCTCTGTGCTCCTTGCCGGCTTGACAGCGGCCGTCCGGGAGCGGAAGAATACGCCAGTTGAGACTGAGTCGCAATCGCATATTCTTCGCCGGGGAGGGCGCATGAAGCCGCACCGCGAACTGAGCATCTTCAGGAAGTACCTCGAAAAGCGGGGCTTGAAGCTGACGTCGGAGCGGCAGGCCCTCTTCGATGAGCTCTTCGCCCGCCACGAGCATTTCGAGGCCGACGAGCTGCTCGTGCGGCTTCGGACCAAGCACAAGAAGATCTCGCGCGCCACGATCTACCGCACACTCGACCTGCTCGTCGATTCCGGGATCGTCGGCCGCGTCCGGATCGGCGAATCGGGCTATCGCTACGAGCGCCTCCGGGCGGGGGAGCACCACGACCACCTGATCTGCAATGAGTGTGGACGGGTGATCGAGTTCTTCGAGCCCGCCATCGAGAGCCTCCAGGACCAGGTCTGCGAGAAGTACGGTTTCCTGGCGCTATCCCACAGCCACCAGCTGAGGGGAATCTGCCGGCAGTGCCGTCCTCGGGTCAGCTCGCGCGAGGCCGGGCGGGCGGCGGCGGCGGCGGCCGTGCCGGGCGGGAAGCTCCGCATTCTTCCGACGGCGTGACGTTGCCCTCCTCTCGAGTCTCGCCGGCGCCGCGGAGCCGGATCGCGTTGAGACTGAGTCTCTGTCTTGGCGGCGCGGTTCTCGCCACGGCCGCGGCCCTGCCGCCGCGAGCCGCCTCCGCGGGCCGGGCCCGGCCGTCCGTGCGGCGCGTTCAGTACCGGATGGGCACCGTCCTCGAGATCGACGCGGCGGGTCCTCTTCCCGCGTCCTCCCTCGAGGCGGCCGTCGAGAGAGCGTTTGCGGCCGTCGGTCGGGTCGAGAGCCGTCTCTCGAACTGGTCGCCGGCGTCCGAGCTCTCGCGGGCCAATCGCGCCGCGGGGCGGAGCCCGTTTACGCTTTCGCCCGAGACCTGGGGAAGCCTCTCCGCCGCCTTCGCCCTCGCCGAGGAAACCGGCGGGGCGTTCGATCCCACCGTCGGCGCCATTACGATCTCGAAGCTCGTCTCGACTCCCGCCGACCGCAACCAGGACCCCGCCGCGGCCGTGCTGGCCTCCATCGGGTACCGTCACGCTCGTTTCGACCCCGAGAGAGGCACGCTCGCGTTCGACTCGGCAGAGACGGCGATCGATTCGGGCGCGTTCGGAAAAGGGGAGGGCCTCGACGCGGCCGCTGCCGCCTTGCGCGCCGGCGGTGTCGAAAGCGCCCGCCTCAATTTTGGCGGACAGATCCTCGTGTTCGGCTCGGCGACGCCCGCCGGCCGGACGGGGGGTTATGGGCGCGTCGCCGTCGCGGCGCCCGACGCGTCGGGATGCGTGGTCTCACGCGTCGAAATCCCCGACGGGTCGCTGTCGACTTCGGGAGATGCGGAGCAGCCGGGCCACCTGATTGACCCGCGCACCGGCCGCGCGGCCTCGTTTCACGGCTCCGCGAGCGTCTTCGCGGCCGCGGGCCTGCGCGCCGATGCGCTTTCGACCGCGCTTTTCGTAATGGGCCCCGACGCCGGACTCGCCTTCGCCGATGCCCGGAGCATTGCGGCGTTTTTCGTGGAGGCGTCGGGCGCCCGCCGAGCCAGCCGGGCCTGGAGGCGGCTCGGCTCCTGGGCGGAAACGCCGCCCGCGGCGGCGGACCGGGGGAATTCGTGAAGAGAATCGCGTGCCTGGCCGTGGCCCTCCTTTTTCTGACGGGGCCCTCGCCGCTCGCGGCGCAGACCGCTTCCGAGCAGAAAACCCGGGAGCTCGAGGCGAAGATCGAAGAGCTTCAGAAGCGGCTCGACGCGGTTTCCCGGGCGGCAGACGAAGAGACCCGCCGCGCGCTCGAGGAGCTTCGGGTTCAGATCGACGCGCTGACGCGGGAGATCGAGACGCTGCGGACGGGCGTCCCCGAGAAGGCCGCGGAGAGCGCGGCCGCCTCCCATTCCGTGCCGGGTCTGGGGCCGGCGGCCTCGCGCGTCTATCGCTCGGAGCACGGCGCGTCGATCGGCGGATACGGCGAGGCTCTCTATCAGAATTTCGCGCGGAAGAGGGATGACGGGACGATGTCCGACCTCTCCGACCGTGTCGACCTCCTGCGCGCCGTCTTTTATTTCGGGTACAAGTTCGACGACCGTTTCCTGTTCAATTCGGAAGTCGAGTACGAGCACGCGTCGACGGGCGCGGGAAGCGAGGAAAAAGGAGAGGTCGCCGTCGAGTTCGCGTACCTGGACTATCTGATCGGAAAGAACCGCGCCATGGGAGTCCGCGCCGGCCTCGTCCTGGTCCCGATGGGATTCGTCAACGAGCTGCATGAGCCGCCGGTCTTCCTCGGAGCGAGCCGCCCCGAGGTCGAACAGCGGATCCTTCCCTCGACGTGGAGCGAGCTCGGCGTCGGTGTGTTCGGGCAGGCGGGGCCTCTCGCCTACCGGGGATACGTCGTCAGCGGCCTCGACGCCGCCGGCTTCTCGGCCGGCGAGGCGATCCGGGGCGGTCGCCAGGAAGGCTCGAACGCGCTCGCGGAGAGCGTCGCAGTGACCGGACGCCTCGACTACGTCGGGTTGCCGGGGGTCGTCGCCGGAACCTCCGGATACTTCGGAGAGTCGGGACAGGGCCGGGAAATCGAAGGAAGGCGCCTGCGCGGCGGGGTCTCGCTCTTCGATCTGCACGCCGAGTGGCGCTGGCGGGGGATTCAGGCGCGCGCTCTTTACGCGAGAGGGACGATCGGCGACGCCGCCCGGATCAACGCGCTCGCGGGTCTGACGGGAGAGGGCTCGGTGCCGGAGGTCTTTTCGGGGGCCTACGCCGAAGCCGGCTATGACGTGCTCTTTTTCCGCGGCGGCGACGCATCGCTGGTTCCGTTTTTCCGCTACGAGCGCCTTCGGACGCAGCAGCGGGTGCCTGCCGGGTTCGCCAGCAACCCCGCAAACGACGTGCGGCTCTGGACGTTCGGGCTCCAGTTCAAGCCGATCCCCCAGATCGTGGTGAAGGCCGACTACCAGGATTTCGACGATCGCGCCCGCTCCTCGACCGATCGCTGGAACGTCGCGCTCGGGTGGCTGTTTTGAGGGGAACGACACGGCGCACGGCGAAGGGGGAAGGGCAGAGAATCAAACGGCGCCCGGCCCGGCGATTCCTGCTGTGCCTCTTTTTCGCGGCGCCCGTGGCGGCGGCGCCCGTCTATGAGACGCGTGATCAGGCTCTGGCCCGCGCGTTTCCGTCTCCGGCGACGATCGAGCGCCGCACGCTCTCTCTGACACCCGAGCAGCGGAAGCGGGCGAGCCGGGAGGCCCGCGCGAAGGTCGAGTCCTCGCTCGTCGTCGCGTACGCGGGCCGCAGCGCTTCGGGACTCCTGGGGACGGCCTACTTCGACACCCATCCCGTCCGCACCGCGTCGGAGACCCTTCTCGTCACCGTAACGCCCGATGGAGCGGCGGGCGAGGTCGAGGTCGTCGCGTTCGGGGAGCCCGAGGACTATCTCCCGCGGCCGTCGTGGCTGCGTCTCTTCTCGAAGAAACCCCTGGACGACGAGCTCTCGGTCGGACGCGGCCTCGCGCACGTTTCGGGCGCGACGCTGACGACCCGGGCGATCGCGGCCGCGGTCCGGCGCGTTCTCGCGGTCCACCACGTTCTCTCCGCCGCGCCATGAAGTACATGGAGCGCGGCGGATTCCAGTCTCAGGAGCTCATGCGCTGGACCCTCGGGCTCACCTGTCTCCTGCTGGCGGGCTTCTGGTGCACGAACGCCGTCCTGTTCGTGTCCCGGCTCGGGCTGACTCCGGCCTCGATCGGGGCGTACTACCGCGGGTCCGAGGCGGATTTCCGGGCTCCGCGGACGGCGGGCGCGATGCTCGAAGTGACGCACAGCCATCTGCCGATGATGGCTCTCGTCCTTCTTCTCCTGACGCACCTGATGATCTTCGCGCCCTGGTCCCGGCGCGCGAAGATCGCCATGATCGCCACCTCCTTCCTTTCGGCGCTCGTCGAAGAGGGAAGCTCGTGGCTCGTGAGATTCGTCGATCCGCGATTCGCGTGGTTGAAGCTCCTGTCGTTCCTGACGCTCCAGGCCATGCTCGCGTTTCTGCTCGTGGGGCTCCTCCTGTTCCTGAAAGCCGGAAAGAACGGCGCGCGGACGGAGCCGCGCGTCCGGGCGCGCTCGCGCGGGTCCCACGGGCGTCCGGGGGCGAGGCGCGGGCCCGATGAAGCGGAAGATCGTTGAGCGTTCTGCGCTAAGCGCCGAGGAGCCGCTGAGCCGGACTCTCTTTCCCGAGACGGAAGGGCCTTTCGACTACGCCTCGAGGCGCACTTCGAGAAACCTTCGGCCGAGACGCAGCACGCGGCCCCCGTCCTCGAGGTCCGACAGGATCTTCGCGTTGGGGTCTCGGACGACCTCGCCGCCGCCCGCCGGGGCCCCGCGGCCGTAGAGCGAGAGCGCGCCCTCGGCGATCTTCCGCCGCGCTTCCCTCATCGATTCCGCGAGGCGAACCTCGACCAGCACCTTCGCCGCGCCCCAGTCGCGCGCCTGTCCGGAGACAGTCGCCTGCTCGATCGTCTCGGGAAGCTCTCCCTTCGAGAACGCCCGGCGAAAGTCGCCCTCGGCGCCGGCCGCGGCCTCCGGTCCGTGAAACTGCGCGGTGATATTGCGCGCCAGCGCCGCCTTCACGTCGCGCGGGTTCAAGCTCCCCGACTGCATCCCGGCGCGCATGACGGCGATCTCGGCGGACGGCACGTCGGTCAGCAGCTCCCAGTAGCTCCACATCAGATCATCCCCGATCGACATCAGCTTCCCGTAGATCTCGGCGGGCGGCTCCTGAACGCCAATCGCGTTCCCGAGAGATTTGGACATCTTCTCCGTCCCGTCGAGGCCGACGAGCAGAGGCAGCGTCAGCACGACCTGCGGCTCGAGCTTCTCTTCGCGCATCAGGTCCCGCCCGACCAGCAGGTTGAAGAGCTGATCGGTGCCCCCGAGCTCGACGTCCGCTTTCAACGCCACCGAGTCGTAGCCCTGCGCGAGCGGGTAGAGGAGCTCGTGCAGCGCGATCGGCTGCTGGCTCTTCCACCTCTTCTGAAAGTCGTCGCGCTCGAGGATCCTCGCCACGGTGATTCGGGAACAGAGACGCACGAGCCCCTCCGCGCCGAGCGCCGAGAGCCAGCGGCTGTTGAACTCGATGGACGTCGCGGCGGCGTCCAGGATCTTGAAGGCCTGGCTCGTGTAGGTCGCGGCGTTTGCCTCGACCTCTTCCCGGGTGAGCTGCGGGCGCGTCGTCTTCTTTCCGGAGGGATCGCCGATCATCGCCGTGAAGTCGCCGATGACGAAGACGACCTTGTGACCGAGCTGCTGAAAGTGGCGCATCTTCCTCAAAACGACCGTGTGGCCCAGGTGGATGTCGGGAGCGGACGGATCGAAGCCGACCTTGACCGTCACGGGACCGCGGGAAAGCTTCCGGGCGAGGTCCTTCTCGTCGATCAAGTCGACGGCCCCTCGCCGGATCAGCTCCAGGCCCGAATCGAGGGTACTCACGGTGGGGCGGGATTATACGGAGCCGGGTCGAGAGGCCAGAGTTCAGAGTTAAGAGTTGGTTAAGCGTTGAGAGTTCAGCGTTGAGCGTTGAGAGTCGATTTAAGAGCCTCCTAAAGTCACGAGCTGCGGCGGATCCGGCCTCTATCCTGCGGCTGTATGAATTTCACGGCCAGTCTCTTCGCCGTTCTCACCCTTTCGGTTTTCGCCTCCGTCGGCGGGATCTTCGCGACCTCCGCCCCGAGCGCGTCGTTCACCGCGTCGACGTCAAACCCGGCCGCCGAGTCGCTCATCCTGTTCACCGACACGTCGACCGGCGGACCCGCGTCGTGGGCGTGGGATTTCGGCGACGGCGGAACCTCCACCGAGCGCAACCCGTCGCACGTGTACGCGGCGCCCGGATCCTTCACGGCGCGGCTCACGGCGTCCAACGCGTCGGGACCTTCGAGCGCAACGCTCGCGGTCACGGTCACCGATTCCGGCGTCCTGCGCCTGAACGGAGCGCACCCGTTCGATCTGACGCTCACCGCGCGAGACCCCCGCACGGGGAACACGGGCTCCGGCAAGGTGATCGGCCAGAACGACGTCTACGGGTACTTCAGCCTTCCGTCCCTGTCGGGAAACGCGGGAAACCCGGAGATCATCGTGAAGATGGTCGACGCGACGGGCATCGGCCAGAACTACTGGGTCTTCTACGGTTCGATGACGGACCTCGAGTTCACGCTCTCCGTCAAAGAGAACGCGACGGGCGTCGTCAAGACCTACAGGAAGAATGACGCGAAACCGTCCGGCCAGTTCGACACGACCGGCTTCGCGTCGACGCCCACGCCGGGCGCGGCGCTCCCCACCCCGACGCCCACGCCGCCGCCGGGCAGCTCGGCTCCGCAGACGATCGAAATCGGCGTCTCGCAGTTCCGATTCCAGCCGGGGACCGCGTCGCCGATTGAGGTGACCGCGGGGGCGCCGGCGACCCTCATCTTCACTGCGCTGGACGTGACGCACGGCTTCTCGGGAGTTCCGGCCCTGGGAATCGCGGGCACCTCGAACATCAGCCCCGGAAGCGAGGGAGATCCCTACGGCGGCGGGAGCCCGCCGCGGCCTTACCGGGTGACGTTCACCGCGCCGCTGTCCGAGCGCGGGAAAACGTATACCTTCTCGTGCTCCGCGATTCCCAATTGCGGCACGGGCCACTCGGGCATGGTCGGCGTCCTCCACGTGAACTGACCGGTGCGGCCCATGGTGTCCAACTTTTTGGTTTCCGGATCCGGCGCGAACCTGAGCGCCGTCCCGGTCGTCCAACTCGAGGCGTTATGACCCCTTTTTCCGGCCTTCTCAAGATGTTCGCCGTCTTCGGGCTCTCGATTCTCGCCGGCGTCACCGCCGTCACGGCGCCGTCCGCGTCCTTTCAGGCTTCGACCCCCAATCCGGCGGCGAACTCGGTCGTGCAGTTCACCGACACCTCGACGGGGGGCCCGACGTCGTGGGCATGGGACTTCGGCGACGGCACCACGTCCACGGCGCAGAGCCCGACCCACGCGTATGCGGCGCCGGGGGCGTTCACGGTCCGTTTGACGGCGAGCAACGCGTCGGGCCCCGCCACGTCCACACTCGCCGTCACCGTCACGCCCGACACGGTTCTGCGCTTGAACGCGGCGCACACGTTTGACCTGACCCTGACGGCGAACGACCCGAGGACGGGCAACACCGGCTCGGGAAAAGTGATCGGGCAGAACGACGTGTACGGCTATTTCAGCATTCCCGCGGTCTCGGGCAACGCGGGCAATCCGGAAGTAATCGTCAAAATGGTCGACGCGACGGGCATCGGCCAGAACTACTGGGTCTTCTACGGATGCATGACGGACCTCGAGTACACGCTCTCGGTCAAGGAGAACGCGACAGGCGTCGTGAAGAGATACGCGAAAGACCTGGGGAAGCCCTGTGGCCAGTTCGACACCTCCGGATTCCTGCCGATCCCGGTCACCGAGGATCCGCCGCCGACTCCGAGTCCCACGCCGACCCCGACGCCCACCCCCGGACCTGCCGGCGCGATCGTCGTGACTCTCACCGCGCGACAGTTCCAATGGGACTTCGACAATGGCGGCAGCGCGTTCGTCGCGAAAGTCGGGACGAAGTACGAGCTGCACATCAAGGACATCGACGCTCGCGGCAACGCCGACCACGCCTTCAGCGGGATCCCGGCTCTCGGACTGAGCGGAACGAACCTCCCGCCGCAGGCCGCCGCGGTGATCCGGACGTTCACACCGACCGCCGCGCAGGTGGGCTTCCACCCGTTCGGCTGCAGCAACACCGGCTGCGGAATCGGCCACGACGGCATGACGGGGGTCATTCAGGTGGTGAGATGAGAGAGTTTTCGGTGATCAGTTTTCCATCCTGAGTCCGGGGACCGGGGCCGGGGAGGGGTTGCCAGGGAGGGTTACCGGGGGCTGGCGCTCGACGCCGAAGGCTCCACTCTCAACCCGGTCCCAAAGGAGGCGTCAACTCGAAGGCTCCGGCGGTCGTCCAAAGGGCATGCGGCGCGTCCGGCTCGACGGGGGAGGCGCCGTCGTGCTGTGCCTCCTGGCGCTCGGCGCGGTTCTGGGTCTGACCGCGGCCGTTCCCGGGGCGGCCTTTACCGCCTCCACGCCGAGCCCGGCCGCCGGCTCTCTCGTTTCCTTCGCGGACGCGTCTTCGGGCAACCCGACCGCCTGGAGCTGGGACTTCGGCGACGGCGGCAGGTCCAGCGAGCGCAATCCGGCGCACGCATTCGCCACCGCGGGCGCGTTCACCGTCCGGCTGACCGCGGGCAACGCCTCGGGCTCGGCAAGCGCGACGCTGCCGATCACCGTCACTCCCGCCGGGGTCCTCCGCCTGAACGCGGCGCACAGCTTCGACATCACGCTGACGGCGCGCGACCAGCGCACCGGCGCGACCGGGTCCGGCGTCGTGATCGGTCAGAACGACGTGTACGGCTACTTCAGCCTGCCGACGCTGTCCGGCAATCCAGGGAACCCCGAGCTGATCGTCAAGATGGTGGACGCCTCCGGGATCGGGCAGGGTTACTGGGTGTTTTACGGGACGATGACGGATCTGGATTTCTCCCTGTCGGTGAAGGAAAACGCGACGGGAATCGTCAAGACGTACGCGCAGGATCCCGCGCATCCGTCGGGGCAGTTCGATACGTCCGGTTTCACGCCGACGCCGGCACCGACGCCGACCCCGACGCCGCCCGCGGGAGTGCAGGTCATCACGATCAACACCAAGGCATGGGAGTTCTCGCCGGGAGGTCCGTTCGCGCCGCCGCTGGTCGTCAACGTCGGCACCGCCTACCGGCTGCGGTTTCACAACGTCGACCCCGCGGGCACGACCCTGCCCAACCATGGTTTCTCCGGAATCTCGGACATCGGCATCTCCGCGAGCCCCGGCAACACGATCTCGCCCGGCCGCGACTACACGACCGAAGTCTTCACGCCCCAGTCTTTTCATCGCGGAGCGCACCCCTTCTCCTGCACCAACAACGATTGCGGCGGAGACCCGCAGCAGCACACGTTCATGCTGGGAACCCTGGTTGTGCAGTGAAATGGAGAAGTGCAGATTCGAGAGTTGAGGGTCATGAGTTGAGACTTCAATCGAGGCGAAACCCGGCTCCGGTCTGAACGCTCAACGCTGAACGCTCGACGCTCAACCTTCTCCATCGCCACTTCCCGTAATATTCGCGCCATGGCCGATCCCGAAACGCCCATTCCCCCTGTCGCGACGGACGAGAGCGAGGACGATCGCCGCGCCTTTCGTGGCGAGGCGTACTGGGCTCGCCCGCTCCCCGCCTTCGGAGACCCGCGCCCGCGGATCCTGCTCGTCGGGCTCGCCCCCGCCGCGCACGGGGGAAACCGGACCGGGCGGATGTTCACCGGGGACGCGTCCGGAGATTTTCTATTTCGGGCCCTGCACGCCGTCGGGCTCGCCAACCAGCCGGAGTCCCGACGGGCGGGAGACGGCCTCGCGCTGTCCGAAGTGCTCATCACCGCAGCGGTGCGCTGCGCTCCGCCCGACAATCGCCCGCTGCCCGAAGAGTTCGCGTTCTGCCGCGAATACCTCGACCGGGAGCGGGACGCGCTGCCCGGCGCCCGGGTCATGGTCGCGCTCGGAAGCCTCGCCTTCGACGCGTCCCTCGGGTCCCTCGCCCGGTCCGGCATCCCGCTGCCCCGGCCGAAGCCGCGGTTCGCGCACGGCGCGGAATTTGAGATCGGCGGCTACCGGCTCTTCGCGACCTATCACCCGAGCCAGCAGAACACCTTCACGGGCAAGCTCACCCAGGACATGCTTCAGGCCGTCCTCGCGCGGGCGAAGCGGAGCGCGGCGCCGGAGGATTCCGGCGTCAGTGCCCCTGCGTATGTCCCGGCTGAGAAACTCCTTCGAGGACCCGGCCGGCCTCGCTCCTCCCGGTCGCGCGCGCCACGTCCGCCGTCGAGATGACGCCGACGAGTCGCGGCCCGTCGCAGACGAGGATCCGGCGGACCTGCGCTTTTTCCATCATCCGCGTGACCTCGGAAACGTCCGTATCGGGATCGCACCGGACGATGTCGGACTTCATGACGTCCTCCGCCCGGACGTCGGACGGCTTGCGGTCCTCCTTGCCCAGGTAGAGGGCGACGTCGCGGTCCGTGACGACGCCGATCACCCGCGCCTCTCCGTTGCCGCCCGTGATGGGCACGAGCCCGCAGTCCTCTTCCCGCATGATCTCGACGACGTCCCGCAGGGTGTCGCTCGCCTCGCACGTCTCGGGATCCTTCGTCATCAAATCCTGTGCCTTCATGGCGCCTCCTTAAAGGCTGAGTCGAGTGCAGGATCCGTTCCCGCTCGGGTCGTCCCCTCTCCCCGCGCCCGGGGAGAAGTTGGGTCGAGGGGCAGTTCCTCTGGTGACTGAGCCGCTGCGGGTCGCCCCCTCACCCTTCCTCTCCTGCTTTCCCCCGCTGTCGCGGGTGGAGAGGGGAGGACCGCGCCGCCTCGCGTCCTGACTATGGCCTGGAGAAGACTCCTGCGGGAGGCGAGACGGGACTCACAAACTCGAGAGTTACTTCTTGAACAGAGCGTCGAACGCCGCGCGGGACGTGTCGGGCGTCTCCGCGGCCCGCGTGCCGGTCAGGTCGAAGGAGCGAGTCGGTGAGAAGAGAGGGCACTCGTTGCGGAGCTTCTTCGAAGGCACGCGCGCCGGAATCTCCTTCCACCGGGCGCACTCCCAGCGCGCGCCCGTGTCGAAGTTCGAGCACTGGGCGCAGGCGTGCAGGTCGGCCCCGCACCGGGCGCACGTCGTGTCGGGACGCAGGCCGGTGACGTCCCGGTGCTTCTCGCCGCAGGCGCGGCAGGCGAAGACGAAAGGCTTGTTCTGGTCCGCCCCGCGGCCTCGAGGTCCCTCGGGACGGTCGGGCCGGGGTCCCGACGGGCGCCGCGGACCCGACTCACCGCGGTCGGACTCCATGTAGCCGCGATGGCCGTATTTGCGATCGTTCATAAAGTAGCTATCAGCTGTCAGCTCTCAGCTTTCAGCGATCAAGTCTCGGAAGGGCCGCGGGATCAACCTCGAAGTCTGGCCGATCGATCCTCCGACAGCCGACGACTAAGAATAGCGGAGTTTTCGAATTCTGAAGCAAGTTCCGCCATCGACGTACCCGGGGAGGGCCCCGGGGGCAGCCGACAGCCGAGAGCTGGCAGCTGAGGGCTTTTCTACCTCTCCTCGCCTTTCAGCAGCAGGGGGTAGGGATTCACGGGCTCCCCCTTCCACCAGTGTTTTTCGGGGCCCAGGCGGAAGATCGCGAAATGAAGGTGGGGCGCCTCCGGGGACGCGTTGCCCGTCGATCCCACGTCGCCGACGCGTTCGCCCCGCGAGAGAGTCACTCCTTCCGCCAGCCCCGGCGCGTAGCGGTCGAGGTGGGCGTAGTAGTACGCCCAGGTGCCGGTGGGGTCGAACTGGTAGACCGTCAGCCCCCCCTGCTGGCTCGTGAAGAGCTTGGCGACCGTTCCGGTGGCCGCCGCGAGCACCGGCGTGCCGCGCGGAGCGAGGATATCGATCGCGTCGTGCGGCCGGGACCCGTTGCTTCGCGTCTCCAAGAAATTGTCCTTCAAGGCGGCAATCCGGGCTCCGTGCACCGGCAGGAGAAGCCGGCCCATGTCCGAGATCGCGAGGGCTCCCGCCAGCGGCGAAGAGGGCCGCGGAGTCTCCAGCGGCGCCGCGAGGGGAGCGGCGGCGGCTCCGGCGGCCGCGTGAGCGGTGGGCGTGGGAAACGGAATCGTCGGAAGAGGCGCCGGCGCCGACGGCGCAGGGCTCTCGCCGGCGGAACTGGAAACGTCGCGGCTGGTTCGCGAAAGCCAGTGTCCCGGCGCGAGCGCTCCCGTTCTCCACGCGACGGAGTAGAACGCCAGCGCTCCGGCGAGGAATCCGGCGACAAAGAGCAGCGCCCCTCGAGCGCGCACCGTCACTCCTCGAGGAGAGCGGGCGTGCCCGGCGAAACCATCTGCTGCAGCTCCCACACGTCCCAGTTCGTCAGCCGGATGCACCCGTGCGACTCGGTCTTGCCCACGTTCGCAGGCTCCGGCGTCCCGTGGATTCCATAGTGAGGCTTGGACAGGTCGATCCAGGCGACTCCGACCGGGTTGTTGGGTCCGGCCGGAATCCACTCCTTCCCCTCCCCGGGCCGCGCGTCCCAGAAGAGGTCCGGGTTGTAGCGAAAGCGCGGGTTCCGGGACACGCCCCGGATCTTCCACTCCCCGAGCGGCAGGGGGTCGTGCTCGCTTCCGATCGTGGCAGGGTACCAGGCGAGCGCGTTTCCCTGGTCGTCGTAGGCGGTCACGGATCGCTCGTTTTTCGAGACGCGGATGCGCGCGGCTCGGCCGGGGAGCGGAACGGCCACTCCAGGCACGGTCAGTGTCTGCCCGGCCTGGTCGAATGTCGCGCCCGGGTTCAACGCTTTCAGCAGGCTCGGGCTCGCGTGGTATTTCTCCGCGAGACCCTCGAGCGGAGAGGAGTAATTCATGGCGGGCAGCTGCGCCTTCTCCGCCATGTCCCGGGGAATCGGCAGAAACGGGCCGGCCACGTCTTCGGGCGAGATCGGCGCCTGCACGAGCGCGGGCGCCGTGTCGGAGTTGAGTACGGCCCAGGTCGCCGCGTCCACTTCGCCGGTTTCCGGGAGGCTCTTCGCTTTCTGAAAAGCGGCGATCGCTTTTTTCAGGCTGCTCCCGTACTTCGCGTCGATTTCCCCCGGAGAGAAGTGGGCTCGCGCCAGAAGCACCTGCGCCCGCAGGACGGCGCCGCCGCCCGATCCCGGGCGCACCGGCGCGGCCAGCGCGGGATCGTTGACGGTGGCGGCGTCGAGCCGAACGGTTGCGGTTTTCGGCGGCCGCGAGGCCCGCGGCTTTCGAGCCGGCGCGCGGCGCGGGCTCGCCGACGCGGGAATCGCTCCGACGGCAACGAAGAGACAGAGGAGGGCCCGGGCTGTGTGTGTCATGACGGCCGAGCCCGCAAGAACAATGCCCGGGCGGTGGTCTGGTTCGAGCTGCCAGGGATCGGCCGGCCCCCTTTGCTCCCTCGCCACGCGCGGGGAGAGGGGCTGGGGTGTGGGGAGCTGGCTCGCGGAATCGTTCATCGAAGGCCGCCGCGTTCCAAACGCGACCTCTCGCCGCCGGAATAGAATCCCCATCTTGGCCTTTTCCATCGGGCTCCCGCCTCGGCCTCACCGAGATCCTGAGGCCTCTCGACGGGGAATCGGTCCCATGATCGCTCCGGGAAAAGAGGTCGCCGTCCTGTCTCCGGACTCGGCCGCGCCGATCCGCGCCGAGATCTTCTCGACCGAAAGGCTGGAGCAGTTCGCCGAGGCGCTCGCGGCATCGCATTCCGTTCTGCCGGGGAAGCGCCGGGGACGCGGCGTCCTGAAACGGCTGGAGGAAAACAGCCGCGTCCTCCTGACCTCCTATCGGTCCATCGCGGACTCGATGCGGCGGGAGGGCGGGATCACGCCCGCGGCCGAATGGCTGGTCGACAACTTCCACCTCGTCGAAGAGCAGATCCGGGAGATCCGCCAGGACCTGCCGTCGGGGTTCTATGCGGAGCTGCCGAAGCTCGGGTCCGGCCCGTTCGCCGGGTTTCCGCGCGTGAACACCATCGCGTGGGCGTTTGTCGCGCACACGGACAGCTATTTCGAGATTGAAACCCTCCGGCGGTTCATCGCCGCCTACCAGCGGGTCCAGACCCTGAAGATCGGCGAGCTCTGGGCGCTCGCGATCTCGCTCCGACTGGTGCTGGTCGAGAACCTCCGCCGCCTGATCGAGGAGATGGACGAGCGCCACGGCGCGAGGGAGAAGGCCGACATCCTCGCCGACGTGTTCCTCCTCGGGGGCGCCGCTCCCGCCGCGGGCCCGAGCGCGGCGTCGCGCCTCGCGGCTCTCGACCGCGTCCCTCTGCGGCGTGAGTTTGCCGTGCGGCTCCTCGGGCGCCTCAGGGAACAGGACCCGGCCGTGACTCCCGCGCTCCAGTGGCTCGACAAGCGGTTGTCGTCCGAGGGACTGAACGCGGATGAGCTCGTGCGGCTGGAGCAGCAGGCCCAGGTCGCTACGCACGTCAGCGTCCGCAACGTGATCACGACGATGCGGCTTTTGTCCGCCGTCGACTGGAACGCGTTCTTCGAGAGCGTCAGTGTCGTGGAGGCGGCGCTCCAGGAGGGAACCCGCGTCGCCGAGATGGATTTTGCGACCCGCGACCGGTACCGGCACGCCGTCGAAGAGCTCGCGAAGACGAGCGAATTCTCCGAGACACAGGTCGCGCGGCGCGCCGCCGCGCATGCCCGGGAAGCGACGGACCCCGGGGTTCCGGGCCGCTTTCGCGACCCAGGGCACTTCCTCATCTCGTCGGGCCGCGAGGCCTTCGAGAAGGAGCTCGCCTGCCGCGTGCCTCTCGCCCAGAGAATCCGGCGCGCGTTCGTCCGGTGGGCGACGCCCGGATACCTGGGAAGCATCCTCGCGCTCACCGCCGCGATGACCGCTCTTCCCCTTCTGCTCACGGCGAACGGCCCCGCTCCGGTCCCCCTTCTCTGGCTCCTCGCGCTGCTCGCGCTCGTGCCCGCTTCGGAGCTCGCGATCGCCGTCGTGAACCGGGACGTCACGGAGAGCCGCGGCCCGCGCCGCCTTCCGAAGCTCGAATATCTCCGCGGCGTGCCGCCCGAAGCCCGGACCCTGGTCGCCGTGCCCGTGCTCCTGACCGGGGAGTCGGAGACTCTCGAAACGATCGAACGGCTCGAGGTCCACTACCTCGGAAACGGAGAGGGGGAGGTCTTCTTCGCGCTGCTCTCCGACTGGGAGGACTCCTCCTCCGAAACCGCCGAGGAAGACGAAGCGCTGCTCGCGACCGCCGTGTCCGCGATAACCGACCTGAACGAGAAGTACGGTCCGGGCCCGGGCGGTCTGCCCCGCTTCTATCTCTTCCATCGCAAGCGCGTCTGGAATCCCGCCGAGGGCGTCTGGATGGGCTGGGAGAGAAAGCGCGGCAAGCTCCACGAGCTGAATCGGCTCCTGAGCGGCGCCCGCGACACGACGTTTCTCCCGACCGCCGGCGCCTCCGTTCAGGCGCCGGACCGCGTTCGGTACGTGGTGACGCTCGACGCGGACACGCGTCTGGCGCGGGACGACGTCGCATGGCTCGCCGGGACGATGGCTCACCCGCTGAACGAGCCGGTCTTCGATCCCGGAACGGGGCGCGTCGTCGAGGGCTACGGGGTCCTCCAGCCGGGCGTCACGCCGATGCTGCCGGCCGTCGGAGCCGGGACTCTCTATCAGCGCCTCTTTTCCGGCCCGCGCGGAATCGACCCCTATGCGTTCGCGGTCTCCGACGTCTACCAGGACCTGTTCGGAGAGGGGATCTACACCGGCAAGGGAATCTACGACGTCGCCGCCTTCGAGCGGGCGCTTTCGAATCGGGTCCCCGAAAACGCCCTCCTCTCCCACGATCTCTTCGAGGGGCTCTTCGCGCGCGCGGGTCTCGTTTCCGACATCCTCCTCTTCGAAGAGTTTCCCGGACACTACGAGGTGGCCGCTTCCCGTCAGCACCGGTGGACGCGCGGCGACTGGCAGCTGCTTCCCTGGCTCCGGCCGCGCGTTCCCGACGCCGCGCGCAAGCGGGTCCCGAATCCGCTCCCTTCGATCGCGCGCTGGAAGATCCTCGACAACCTCCGCCGTTCGCTGTCCGCGCCCGCCGCCGTGGCGCTGCTGATCACGAGCTGGCTCGCGACCGGCGCCCGGCCTCTCGTTTGGGCGGCCTTCGTTCTGGGGACGATCGCGCTGCCCGGCGTGTTCGCCTTTCTCGCGGAGCTGATGCCGCGGCGTCGCGGCATCGCCAAGCGCAGCTTTCTCCGCGGCCTGGGGGCCGACGTTCTTCAGTGGGGCGGCCAGACGGCGCTGCGGGTGGCGTTTCTAGCCCACCAGGCGTGGATGTTCTCGGACGCGATCCTCCGCACGCTCGTGCGACTCCTTGTGACCCGCCGCCACCTGCTCGAGTGGACGCCCGCGGCGAAAGCGGATCTCGTTCTGGACCTTAAGGTGTCGGGGTTCTACCGCCGGATGTCGGGGGCCGTCGTGGTCGCCGCGGCCGCCCTTCTCGCGCCGTGGATGACGCCGTCCGCCCTGCCGTGGGCCCTCGGGTTCAGCCTTCTCTGGGCGCTGTCTCCGCTGATCGCGCGCACCGTCTCCCTGCCCCCGCGCGTGATCGAGGAAGCGCCGCTCTCCGCGGTCGACGCCGCGGCGCTCCGCCTCGTCGCGCGCCGGACGTGGCGTTACTTCGAGGACTTCGCCGGACCGGAGGAGAACTTTCTGCCGGCGGACAATTTTCAGGAGATCCCCGCGCCCGTGGTCGCGCGCCGGACGTCTCCGACCAACATCGGCCTCGGCCTTCTCTCGACCGCGGCCGCCGCGGACTTCGAATGGATCGGGAGCCTCCAGATGGGCGAGAGACTCCAGAAGGCCTTCGCGACGCTCGAAAAGCTGGAACGCCACCGCGGGCATTTCTTCAACTGGTACAACGTCGCGAGCCTGGCGCCGCTCGAGCCGCGCTACGTGTCGACGGTGGATAGCGGCAACCTCGCCGGGTTCCTGATCGCGATGCGCCAGGCCTGCCTCTCCCGCCGGGAGCGGCCGCTGTGGTCGCCCGAGGGGCTCCTGGGCGTGGGCGACTCGGTCGCCATCCTGAGGGAGAGCATGGAGGGACTGACGGCGCGGCGGGAGGGCGCCGTGACGCGCCGGCAGCTTGAGTCGCCGGTCGCGGAGCTCTCCTCCCTTCTCGCTCCGGCGCCGGAAACGGCATCCGAGTGGCTTGCCCGGGGGGAGGCGCTCGCGGGCCACGCCGACACGCTCGTCGACACCGCGCAGGCGCTCGCGCTCGAAGAGCCCGGCGCCGTTTCAGACGAGGCGGTCGACTGGGCGCGGGCGGCGCGCGGAACGGTCGCGAGCGCGCGCAGGGACGCGACGGCGCTCTTCGGCTGGGCGACTCCCGCCGGCGACCTCGGCGGGCCGGCGCGCGCGATTCTCGAGGAGCTCGAGCGGGAGGAGATCTCGCTGGCAGCCGCGGGAGACCGCTACGAGACGGCGGCTCTCGCCCTGCGGGAGCTGACCGACCGTTCTCCGCGGCTCGTCTCCCGGATCTCTTCGCTCGAGAGGTGCGCGGACTCGGCGCGGGCGCTCGCCCAGAGCTTCCTCGATACCGCGCGCGACGCTTCGCGATACCTCGAGGAGATGGACTTCCGCTTCCTCTTCGACCCCGAACGCAAGCTCTTCTCGATCGGCTACCGCGCCGCGGACGGGCGGCTCGACCCCGGGTACTACGACCTCCTCGCGTCCGAAGCGCGTCTGGCGAGCTTCCTGGCTATCGCGCGCGGCGACGTGCCCGCCTCGCACTGGTACCGCCTCGGCCGTGCTCTCACGCCCGTCGGGAAGGGGTCGGCGCTCATCTCGTGGTCCGGATCGATGTTCGAGTACCTGATGCCCGACCTGGTACTCGACGTTCCAGGAGGGAGCCTGCTCGACCAGACGAGCCGGCTCGTCGTCGCGCGCCAGATCCGATTCGGAGAGGAGCGTGGCGTTCCCTGGGGCGTCTCCGAGGCCGCCTACAACGCGCGCGATCTCGATTTCACGTACCAGTACTCGAACTTCGGCGTCAGCGGACTCGGGCTGAAGCGGGGCCTGTCCGAAGACCTCGTCGTCGCGCCGTACGCGACCGGCCTCGCCGCGATGATCGACCCGTCGGCCGCGGCGAAGAACTTCCGGCGCTTCGCGGAGATCGGAGCGCGCGGCCGGTACGGCTTCTACGAGTCGCTCGACGCGACGCCGTCCCGGCTGCCCGCCGGAGAACGGATCGCGATCGTGCGCGCCTTCATGGCCCACCACCAGGGCATGACGATCGTCGCGCTCGCCAACGTCCTCCTCGAGGGCGTCATGCGCCGGCGGTTTCACTCCGAGCCGTCCGTCCAGGCGACGGAGATGCTCCTGCAGGAGCGTACGCCGCGCGCGGTCGCTGTCGCGCGCCCTCGAGCCGAAGAGGTGCGCTCGCCTCTTCACGTCCGCGACTTCGTTCCGCCGGTGCTCCGCCGGTTCCGGTCTCCGCACGATCCGATCCCGCGCGGCCACATCCTCTCGAACGGCCGCTACAGCGTGATGACGACCGCGGCCGGGTCGGGGTACAGCCGCTGGAAGGACCGGGACATCTCCCGGTGGCGCGAGGACGTCACACGCGACGACTGGGGAACGTATTTCTTCCTCCGGGATACGCAGAGTCTTCGCGTCTGGTCCGCCGGGTATCAACCCTCGGGCGTGGAAGCGGACTCCTACGAGGCCGTTTTCTACGAAGACCGGGTCGAGATTCACCGCCGGGACGGTCCGATCGCGACCGCTCTTCTGATCGTCGTCTCTCCGGAGGCCGATGCCGAAGTGCGCCAGCTCTCCCTGACCAACTACGGGACTCGCGCGAGGGAGATCGAAGTCACCTCCTATCTCGAGCTCGCGCTGGCGTCCCCGGCGGGCGATTCTTCGCATCCGGCTTTTTCGAAACTGTTCGTCCAGACCGAGTTTCTCCCAGGCCCGGAGGCGCTGCTCGCGCACCGGCGGCCGCGAGAGGCCTCCGAGGCGCCTATCTGGGCGGCGCACGCCGCGCGCGTCGACGGAGAGACGGTGGGCACCCTCGAGTACGAGACCGATCGGGCGCGGTTTCTGGGCCGCGGGCGGACGGTCCGAAACCCCGCGTCGCTCGAAGCGGGCCGGCTTCTCTCGAACACCACGGGCCCGGTCCTCGACCCCGTCTTCTCGCTGCGGCGTCGCGTCCTCATCCGTCCGGGCGAGACGGCGCGCATCCAGTACGTCACCCTCGCGGCCGACAGCCGCGAAGAGGCGATCGGCCTCGTCGACAAGTACCGGGAAGGCGCCGCCTTCGACCGCACCACGATGCTCGCGTGGACGCAGGCGCAGATCCAGCTGCGGCACCTCTCGATCACGCCGGACGAAGCGCACCTGTTCCAGAGGCTCGCGACCCGGCTGGTCTACTTCGACCCGAGCCTGCGGGCGCCGGGCGAACTGCTCGTGCGGAACCGGAAAGGCAGGTCCGGCCTCTGGCGCCACGGGATTTCCGGAGACCATCCGATCGTTCTCCTTCGGATCGACAGCGAGGACGACCAGGACATCGTCCGCCAGCTCCTTCGAGCCCACGAATACTTCCGCCTGAAGCGGCTGGTCGTCGATCTCGCGGTCATCAACGAGCAGGCCACATCCTACGGGGAGGATCTGCAGGGCGCGCTCGAGGCGCTGGTCCGCACGCGACAGCGCCTGTCGGGAGACGCCGGAGACACCGGGGGGATCTTCGTCCTTCGCGGCGACCGCCTGACCGACGAAGACAGAGATCTTCTCCTGACGGCGGCGCGCGTGGTGCTGCTCTCCCGCCACGGAAGCCTCTCAGAGCAGATCGTGCGTCTTCTGCGCGCGACCCCGGCGCCTCCGGCCCCGCGGGCGCTGCCTTTGAGACGGGTCGCCGCGGAGACGCCCCCTTCGCAGCAGGGGCTCGAGTTCTTCAACGGGCTCGGAGGGTTCGATCAGGACGGCCGCGAATACGTCACGATCCTCGGCGAGCGGCAGTGGACTCCCGCCCCCTGGATCAACGTCGTGGCGAATCCGAATTTCGGCTTCCTCGTCTCGGACTCGGGAAGCGGCTACACGTGGGCGGGCAACAGCCGCGAGAACCAGTTGACGCCATGGTCGAACGATCCCGTGAGCGACCCCCCCGGCGAGGCGATCCTGATCCGCGATGAGGAAACGAGCGAAGTGTTCGGCGTGACGGCGTTGCCGGTCCGCGACGACGCTCCCTACGTCGCCCGGCACGGTCAGGGATACAGCCGCTTCGAACACGACGTGTCTGGCCTGAAGCTCGAGCTCCTCCAGTTCGTGCCGGTCGAGGAGAGCATCAAGATCTCGCGGCTCACTCTGGAGAATCGCTCTTCCGAGACGCGCGTGCTTTCGGTGAACGCGTACGCGGAGTGGACCCTCGGGACTTCGCGCAGCGCGATGGCGCCCTTCATCGTCACCGAGCGGGACGGCAAGACCGGAACGCTGCTGGCGCGAAACGCCTGGAACGAGGATTTTCAGGGGCTGGCCTTCGCGGACCTCGGGGCGGGGGTCTCTGCCTGGACGACTGACCGGACGGAGTTCCTCGGACGCAACGGGCGTCTCGAGACCGCGGCGGGCCTCGCCAGGGGCGCGCGGTTGTCCGGCCGCGTCGGCGCGGGCTTCGACCCGTGCGCCGCGCTCCAGACGAAGATCCGTCTCGCCCCGGGAGAGAAGGCCGCGGTCGTTTTCCTCCTGGGGCACGCCCCGAATGAGACGGCCGCGCGTTCGCTCGTGCAGCGTTTCCGCTCGGACGGCATCGAAGCCGCCTTCGCGGCGGTCGAGCGGCAGTGGGACGACGTCCTGGGCGCCCTCAGGGTCACGACGCCTGACCGCTCGATGGACCTCATGCTGAATCGCTGGCTGCTCTACCAGACGCTCGCCTGCCGGGTGTGGGGCCGTTCCGCGTTCTACCAGGCGGGGGGCGCGTTCGGCTTCCGCGACCAGCTCCAGGACGTGCTGGCTCTGACGGTCTCGCGGCGAGACCTGACGCGCGAGCAGATCCTCCGGGCGGCTTCGCGGCAGTTCCCCGAGGGAGACGTCCAGCACTGGTGGCACGTCCCGTCCGGAAAGGGCGTTCGCACGCGCATCTCGGACGACCGGATCTGGCTGCCGTACTGCGTCGTCCATTACCTCGACGTGACCGAGGACCGGGCGATCCTGGACGAGCGCCTTCCGTTCGTCAACGGTGCCCCGCTGGCTCCCGGGGAAGCCGAGAGGTTCTTCCAGCCGGAGATCTCGTCGGAGGACGCGACGCTGTACGAGCATTGCGCGCGCGCTCTGGACGTGAGCCTCGCGGCCGGCGAGCGCGGGCTCCCGCTCATGGGGACGGGCGACTGGAACGACGGGATGAACCGTATCGGAGAGCACGGCAAGGGGGAGAGCATCTGGCTCGGCTGGTTCCTCCACACGGCGCTCCGGGAGTTCACGTCGATCGCGGAGAAGCGGGGCGAGACGGAGCGGGCACAGCGCTGGCGCGCGCGCGTCGCGGAGCTCAAGGAGGCGCTCGAGGGCGCCGGTTGGGACGGCAACTGGTACCGCCGGGCGTACTTCGACGACGGAACGCCGGTCGGGTCCGCCGGGAGCGAGGAATGCCGGATCGATTCGATCGCGCAGTCGTGGGCTGCCATCTCGGGAGCCGGCGATCCCGAGCGCGTGCGCCGGGCGATGGCCGCCGTCGAGGAATACCTGGTGCGCCGCGGCGACGGGCTCGTCCTCCTCTTCACGCCGCCCTTCGACCGCGCGCCGGTCGATCCGGGCTACATCAAGGGGTATCTCCCCGGCGTGCGGGAGAACGGGGGGCAGTACACGCACGCGGCGCTCTGGTGCGTCATCGCGTTCGCGGCGCTCGGCGAAGGCGACAAGGCCACCGAGCTCTTCTCGATCCTGAACCCCGTCAACCACGCCTCGACGCGCGCGGGCCTTCACCGGTACAAGGTGGAGCCCTACGTCGCCGCGGCCGACGTCTACAACGAGGTTCCCCACATCGGACGGGGAGGATGGACCTGGTACACGGGCTCCGCCGGGTGGATGTATCGCGCGGGAGTCGAATGGATCCTGGGGTTCCGCTTGCGGGGGACCTCGCTCCACCTCGATCCCTGCATCCCGCGGTCGTGGGAGGGATTCGAGATCGCTTTCCGGTACCACTCCGCGCGCTACGAGCTCTCCGTCAGGAACCCGAACGGCGCGACCCGGGGAATCGCTTCGGTCGAGATCGACGGCGCCGTGCAGCCGAATGGCGCGCGCGAGATCCCTCTGGTCGACGACGGCAAGGCGCACCGGATTCGCGTCGTCATGGGTTGAGCGGCTCGCCGCCCGGGGCTATCTCGGAAACGGGAGCGCGACGACGACCAGGCGCCTCGGCGCCGGCCCGATGTAGTTGAACGGGTAGCAGGTGATGAGCGTCAGACGCGGGCTCGCCGTGGGCTCCAGGACGCGGACCGCGTCCGGCTTGACGATCTCCCGGGAGACGACCCGGTAGAGGCGGTTTCCCCCGGGAGCGTCCAGCTCGATATCCGTGCCCTCCTTCAGCCAGCCGAGGTGCCGGAAGTGGGAGTCTCGATGCCCCGTAATCACGCAGTTGTGGAGGGGCGGCGCCGCTCCCGGCATCTCCGTCCCGGGGACGTGACCCGGACCCTTCTCCAGCGTGTCCTGGTCGGCGCCCGCGAAAACGACCGAATCGATCCGGGCGACCGGGATCTTCAAGCGGGCGATCGGCTGGCCGTAGGGGTAGTCGGCGGGGATCTCGCCCGAGTGCGGGACCTCGTCCGAGTCGAGCCCCAGCCTGTCAGAGACTCGCTCGACCCCGGGGTTCTCCCTTCGGCCGCCGCCCGCGAGCTGCCGCCGGCCCTCTGCCTGGGCCTGCCACCCGCGCACGTAGTGGCGCGCCGCCACGCCGCAGAGGCCGAGCCCCGTGACGATCAGGAGTGCCGAAAGGAGCCGCCGGGTCCGCATGCCGCCTCCTCAATCCGGAGGCTGCGAAGAATAATCCCTCCGGGGCGGGCCGCGGGCGGCGCCGGGCGGGGGGAGATAGACTGCAGAGAGCGGGCCTCTGCGGCCGCCCCGGCGCGGGAATCGGCGGCCGGGCGGGGACGTTTTGATGTCGGGCGGATGCGCCCACAAGGAGCGAAAAAAATGGCCCAAGGATTCGACATGACCCCCTCTTCGGCCTTCACGACGACCACCGTCGCGACCGCCGAGCGGGTCACCGCGTTTCTTCGAAAAGTGTACGGGTGGATGTTCGTCGGCCTCGGGGTCACGGCCTCCGTGGCGTTCGCGGTCGCGAACTCGAGCGCCGCCGCCGTGCTCGCCGCTAACCGGATGCTCTTCTTCGGTCTCGTGATCGCCGAGCTCGGTCTCGTGTTCTACCTCTCGGCCCGCGTCGCGAAGCTGTCGCCGTCGACGGCCGCTGGCCTCTTCCTCGCCTACTCGGCCTTGAACGGCGTGACGCTGTCGATGATCCTGCTGATGTACACCGGAACCTCGATCGCGACGACGTTCGTCGTGACCGCCGGGATGTTCGGCGCGCTCGCGCTCTTCGGCACCGTGACGCGCCGCAGCCTCGCCGGCGTCGGCCAGTTCGCCTTCATGGGCCTGATCGGCCTCATCCTGGCGAGCCTCGTGGGGATGTTCCTGCACAGCGCGGGACTCCAGTTCATCATCTCGGTCGTCGGGGTCATCGTGTTCACCGCGCTGACCGCGTGGGACGCGCAGCGGCTGAAGCAGTGGGCGGTCGCCACCCCGGAGGGGCAGACGGGCTCCTACGCTGTGGTCGGAGCCCTCTCGCTGTACCTCGACTTCATCAACCTGTTCCTGTTCATGCTCCGGTTCCTGGGCGGCGGCCGCCGCAACTAGCGCCTTTGGCCTTCAAACAAACGGGCGGGCATGACCCGCCCGTTTTTTTTGGCCCGAGACCGAAACGCCGAAGCATCAGCCCTTCTCCTTCGATTCCCGATTCCCGATCGAGTTGACCGCGGAGTACCGCGGCCGTCTCGCTCCCGTTGGTCGCTCGGCTCCCGATCCCGCCTCCCGCCTACCCCACCAGCGGCATCCGCGCGACTCCCGCATCGGCGGCCGCGGCCGGCGCCGCCGCCTCCTCGGGCTCCTTCTCCGTCTCGCCGGGGTTGCGGAAGAGATTGGCCTCGACGCCATACTGGCGGTTGTACAGATCGGCGTAGCGCCCGCCGCGGGCGAGCAGCACCTCGTGCCGCCCCCGCTCGACGATCTCGCCGGCCTCGACCACGAGAATGGTGTCGGCATTGCGGATCGTCGAGAGCCGGTGGGCGATGACGAACGTCGTCCGTCCGCGCATCAGCTCGGAGAGCCCTTCCTGGATCAGCGCCTCGCTCTCGCTGTCGAGCGACGAGGTCGCCTCGTCCAGTATCAAAATGCGGGGGTCGGCCAGGATCGCTCGGGCGATGGCCACGCGCTGCCGCTGCCCTCCCGAGAGCTTGATGCCGCGCTCCCCCACGATCGTCTCGTACTTGTCCGGCATCTTCTCGACGAAGTCGTCGCAGCGCGCGATCCGCGCCGCGCGGAGGACCTCCTCGTCGGAGGCGTCGGGCCGCGCGTACGCGATGTTCTCGAGCACCGTGCCGTCGAAGAGGAAGTTGTCCTGCAGCACGACGCCGAGCTGCGCGCGGTAGTCGGACAGGCGCACGTCCTCGAGGTCGCGGCCGTCGACTAAGATCCGCCCGCCGGTCGGGCGGTAGAACGCGGCGACGAGGCCGATCATCGTGCTCTTTCCGGACCCGGAAGGCCCGACCAGCGCCGTCGACGTGCCGGGCTCCGCGACGAAGGAGACGCCCTTCAGGACCGGAACATCCTTCTCATACTCGAAGGTGACGCGCTCGAACTCCACCCGCCCGTCGATGCGCGAGAGCGGGTGCCGGCGCGCGTCGTCCGCGTCTTCGGTCAGCTCGTTGCGGACTTCCCGGATGCGCTCGAGGCCCGCGAAGGCCTCCGTGATCTGGCTGCCGATCGAGACGATCTGAACGACGGGGCCCACGAGGAGGCCGAGGTAGAGAGTGTAGGAGACGAAGGCTCCGATCGTCATGCGTCCGGCGAGGATGTCGTTGGCGCCGATCCACATGATCGCGACGCCGACGCTCCCGAGCAGCAGGGTCGAGAACGCGGCGACCGCCGAGAAGCCCGTCATGGTCCGCGCCACGTTGCGGAAGAGGCGGTGCACGCCCTTGGAGAACACGAGCGCCTCGCGCCGCTCCGCGCGGTACGCCTTGACGACGCGCACACCCGAAAAGGACTCCGTGAGGCGGCCCGAGACTTCCGCGTTGATCTTCGACCGCTCCCGGAAGAGAGGCCGGAGCGTCTTGAAGGCGAAGAGCAGCACGAACCCGAACAGGGAGAGGACGGCGAGTGCGATGAACGTCAATTTCGAGTTCAGGCGGAACAGGATCGCGAGCGCGAGGACGGCCGTGACGAGCCCGCCGACGACTTCGACGAGCCCGGTGCCCACGAGGTTGCGGATCCCCTCCGCGTCGGTCATCACGCGCGAGAGCAGAGCGCCCACTTTGGTCTGATCGAAGTAGTTGACGGAGAGGCGGCCGACGTGGCGCTGGATGCGGCGCCGCATTTCCGTGATCGACCTCTGCGCCGCTTTCCCGAGGACCTGGGACAGCGAAAAGGACGTCACGCCCTGAACGACGGCGGCCGCGGCGGACGCGGCGACGAGCAGAGGCAGGAGGTCGCGGCGCCCCTTTCCGACGACCTCGTCCAGGAGATAGCGCGGCATCCCCGGCAGGACGAGGCCGGCCAGACGGTTCACGATGAGAAGGCCCAGGCCCAGGGCGAGTCGCCCGCGCCGCGCCGCGACAAGCTCTCCCGCGTCCCGCAGCACGACCCGGACGGAGATCTTTTTTTTCTTCTTTTCGTCGTCGGGCGAAGCGCGGCCGCCGCCCCGCCGGGTCTCTCCCCGCGAGAGGCGCGAAGAGACCCCGCCGCCCAAAATTCCCGGGCGCGCCATCAGGCCCCCCGGGAAAGGGCGCGGGCCGCGCGAACGATGCCGTCTTCGAACTTCATGGGAGCAGGGGACACAACCTTCCCGGGGGGCCGCGCATTTCGCATCCGAACGCGGCTGCCGCCGCCATTCTGGCAAATCCGCGAGTCCCCCGTCTGGTGTTACGCGGCGAACGAGGGCGCGGATTCGGGAGGCGGCACGGGCCGCTCTCGTTCAAGTGCCTCCCTTGCGCGCCAGAATGTAGAGCTGCTGGGCTCCCACTCGATACGGGGACCCGTCCGCCGCCCCGAACAGAGAGGCCACCTCGAGGCCGGCGCTCTCGAGAAACCCGCAGACCTGAGAGGCCGTGTAGATGCGGTGGGAGGCGAGGCGCGTATCCGTCTGCGAGCCGCGGGTGGCCGTGTACCGGTTCTCGATCCGGCCGCGCGGCACGTCGTACCGGTTCTCCGACACAAACCGGATGTCGCCGAGGTCGACCTCGCGCCGCTCGATGAACGAGGGAAGAATCGATTCCGCCACCTTCGAGGCATCGAGCACGAAGCGGCCGCCGGGCGCGAGCGTCCGGGCGACCGCGCGCACGAAGTCGGCGTCCCCTTCGTCGCCGAGGTAACCGAAGCTCGAGCCGGCGCAGAACGCGGCGTCGAACTCGCCGGTCCACGGAAGGTCCCGCATGTCGGACTGGCGCCAGGTGAGCTCTGCGCCTTCGCGCTCCGCGTCGCGCCGGCCGGCCGTCAGGAAATCGGAAGAGAGATCGACCGCGGTGACGCGGTGGCCTCTTCGCGCCAGCGCCCGCGCGAGCCGGCCGTCGCCGCACGGCACGTCGAGGACCCGTGCCGCGGGAGCGAGCTCGAGGCGAGCCTCGAGGAAATCCGCTTCGAGCGCCGTGTGCGCGGGAGGCACGACGGCGCGCCAGAAATCGACCATCAACCCGGAGAAGAAGCCGTTCCACCAGTCGGGAGGAGCGTTCATTGGGTTGGTCATCCTTCGTCGAGAAAAACGCGGGCAGCGCCGCGCGGCGCCCGCACGGCGGATCCGGACGGGCGTATGCCGCTCGCGCTTTCGACAGGCGAGCGGCGGCTGCGCTTGTTTTCCTTCCGCGGCCCCCGTGAGGGTCGCGGCTCGATCAGTGGACGGCGGTCATAGGCTCCGGCAAGACTAGCCGCGGCCGCCGGACCCGTCAACCCGGCCGATCCGAGGACATCCGGGCATAAAGGCCGGGATCCGAGATCTCCATGAAGCGGTCCGGATGGGCGAGCGGCTGAAAACCCGCCCTGGCGTAGAGGGGGTGCGCGTCTCTCGTCGAGAGCATCCAGCGGCGCAGATTCTGAAGGTCGGGATGCGCGCGGATGGTCTCCATCAACCAGAGAGCGAGGCCCCGTCCGCGCCACGCCTCGAGAACGTAGACGTCGGAGAGATAGGCGTACGTCGAGCGATCCGTGATGACCCGGGCGAACCCGATCTGCCGGCCCTCGTGGAACATCGCGAACGCGATCGAGCCGTCGATCGCGCGGTCGACGAACTCGCGCGGAATACCGCCCGCCCAGTAGGAGCGGGAGAGAAACTCGTGGGCGGCAGCCGCGTCGACGCGGGCCGGGTCCGTCGAGATGGAGAACTCTCCCCGCGTCCACTCCATGGGAGCCGGCGGGAGCGTCCGTGCCCCGGCGATGAGCAGACCGGCGGGAAGAAAGAGAAGCCAGAGGAGGGAAACCGGCAGGAGGGCGACGCCGGCGGCGGCGAGAGCGGCGAGCGACCAGCCGAGCCAGCCGGTGCGAGGCCGCACGTCGCCGCGCGCGAGCGCCGCCCCGAGCATCGCGAGCGGAGCGGCAAACGCCACGAACCAGAACCAGAGCTGACGGCCGGAGTGCAGCGAGAGCGCGTCGAAGAAACCGGCGCGCCCGATCGACAGCAGCGCGCCGCGGCCGAGCCAGACTCCCAGGGCCGCGTGCAGTGCCGCGATCGCGAGCAGGAGCCGTCCCGCGAGGCGGGTCGTCACCTCCTCTCCCCGAGCGAGCGGCCGGAGGCGCGGATCCCGGGAGGCTCGACGATGCGGACTTCCCGGGGCGGATCTTCCACGGCGGCCACGAGGGCGCCCACCATCTCCGCGAGCGTCACGAGGCCGAGCCGACGCGCTCCGTCCCGCGTCGCGGGCACCTTCTCGAGGATCCGATAGAACGGGACCAGGGCGAGGGGCCACCGGTGCCCGGGCCCGAGGACGTACCAGGGACGCACGAACGTCGCCGGAATCCCGGTTTCCACGATCAGCCGCTCACCTTCGGCGCGGACCTCCTGGTAAGCCTTCATGACAGGCGCCGGGCGGGCGACGCTCACGTACACGAAGTGGCGGATGCCGGCCGCCCGCGCGGCACGAGCGGAGACGCGGACGGAGGCGAGATCCACCGAGAGGAACGCCGCCGCCTTTGCGGGCGACGGGTGCGGGACCCCGAGCAGCTGCACGAACGTGCGCGCCGGCGGAATCCGACCGGAAAAGCTCGCCTCGTCGAAGGGATCGCCGATCTCCGCCTCGCACCCGGCCGGGACCCTGCTCTCGGACCCCCGTCGCACCAGCGCGCGGACGCCGTGTCCTCGTCCGAGCAGAGAGGCGATGAGCGGGCGGCCGACGTATCCGGTGCCCCCCGTCACGAAGACTTCCGCGCCCATAACGCCATTTTCTCCCATGACTTACCCGGCAGGGCGCGGCCTTTGCAGTCTCCTCGCCGGTCGCGTTGACGAGGAGAAGACACCATGGCCACGATGCTCGCGGGAAAGCACCTCAAGCGCTACAAAGACCTCGCCTGGCTTCTCATCAAGTACGGCCGTTCAGATCTCGTCGCCAACCTCGGGATAGAAAGCGACCTCACTCCCGAGGAGCGCCCGACGCCCGCGCCGCTGGCCGACGAGCTCGCCGACGATCTCGAACGTCTGGGTCCGACCTACATCAAGCTCGGGCAGCTGCTTTCGACCCGCGCCGACTTTCTGCCGCCCGCTTACATCCAGGCCCTCGCCCGGCTTCAGGACAGGGTCGAGCCGTTCTCGTTCGGTGAGGTCGAACGGATCGTCGCGGAGGAGCTCGGCGTCCGGATCTCGAAGGCCTTCTCGGAGTTCGAATCGACGCCCGTCGCCGCGGCGTCTCTCGGTCAGGTGCATCGCGCGAAATTGCGCGATGGCCGCGCGGTCGCCGTGAAAGTCCAGCGGCCGGGAATCCGGGAGCGCATCGCGGACGACCTGTCGGCATTTTTGGAGCTGGCGAAGTTCCTCGACAAGCACTCCGACACGCTCGGAAGGTTCGAGCTCCAGAAAACGGTCGAGGAATTTCAGAAGTCGCTCGCGGCCGAGCTCGACTACCGCCAGGAGGCCGGCAACCTCTCGAGGCTCGCGGAAAACCTGGCGGAATTCCCGTCCATCTTCGTTCCGCAGCCCGTCGCCGACTACACGACCACGCGGCTGCTCACGATGGAGTACGTGGACGGCCGCAAGATCACCGACCTCCCGCCGGTCGTGCGGATGGAGCTCGACGGCAGCGCGCTCGCCGACCAGCTCTTCCGCGCCTACCTGAAGCAGATTCTGATCGACGGGTTCTTCCATGCGGATCCTCATCCCGGCAACGTCTTCGTCACCGAAGACCGGCGCATCGCTTTGCTCGATCTGGGGATGGTCGCGCGCATCGCTCCGGGAATGCAGGAGTCGCTTCTGAAGCTTCTGCTCGCGGTCTCGGAGGGCGATTCCGACCGGGCCTCGCAGATCGGGGCGGCGATCGGACGGCAGCGCGAGGACTTCGAGCCCGGCGACTTCCGCAGGCGCGTCGCGGATCTGGTCGGGGCGTACCAGCACGCATCCCTGGGGGACCTGCGGATCGGCCGTACGCTGCTCGAGCTCGCCACCGCCTCAGGGGAAGCAGGACTGCAGCTGCCGACCGAGCTCACGCTTCTGTCGAAGGCCCTCCTGCAGTTAGACGAGATCGGCCGGACGCTCGACCCGGAGTTCGAGCCGAATGAAGCGATTCGCCGACACGCTTCGGAGCTCCTGCGAAAGCGCATTCTGAAATCCGCCTCGCCGGGGCACCTGGCGACGGCGCTTCTCGAAGCGAAAGAGTTCGCGGAGAAGCTTCCCGGCCGCGTCAACCGTGTCCTGGACCTCGTCGCCAGCAACCAGCTGAAGCTGCACGTCGACGCCATCGACGAGGCCGAGTTGATCGGCGGACTTCAGAAGATCGCCAACCGCATCGCGATGGGTCTGGTGCTCGCGTCTCTCATCGTCGGCGCGGCGCTTTTGATGCAGGTTCCGACGACGTTTCGCCTTCTCGGCTACCCGGGGCTCGCGATGCTGTTCTTCCTCTTCGCCGCGGCGGGAGGTTGCGCGCTCATCCTTTCGATCCTCTGGAGCGATCGGAAACCGCGGCGCGGCGCCCGGAGCACGAAGTCCTAGCGGCGTCGCGCAGGAGCGACGGTCAGGATTCCGCCGGACCGCGGGACGGTATAGTCCCCCGCGATGAGATTCCTGATCCGGCTGCTGATCAACGCCGCCGCTCTCTGGGTCGCGACGAAGATCGTTCCCGGAATCTCCGCCCCCGGTGACCCGATCTCCTTTCTGGCGGTCGCCCTCGTCTTCGGGCTCTTGAACGCGCTCGTCCGGCCGGTCGTGACGATGCTCACGTGCCCTCTTCTGATCCTGAGCCTCGGTCTCTTCACCTTCGTGATCAACGCCTTCATCCTCTGGTTGACGAGCGCGGCCGCGGCCCGGTTCGGGCTCGGATTTCACGTCTCGGATTTCTGGTCCGCCTTCTGGGGCGCCCTCGTCGTCTCGATCGTGAGCGTTCTTCTCTCGATCTTCGTGAGCAAGCCCGACCCCCGGCGCCCCTAGGGCATGCTCGGCCAGGCGCTCTCCCTCCTCGGCGCGGGAGTGGTTCTCGTCGCGTACGCGATGAATCAGATGGGCAGGCTCGACCAGCGCGCCTACCCCTACCTGCTCCTGAATCTGATCGGAGGCGGGATCCTGACGTTCTTCGCGGTCAGGGCCCGCGATCCGGGCCTGATGTTGATGGAAGGATCGTGGGTCGTGATCAGCCTGGCGGGGATTTTCTTCGCCGCGAGGCGGATGAGGAAATAGCTCTCAGCTGTCAGCTCTCAGTTATCAGTAATCAGTTGTCAGTTCTGAGTCGAGGGCTCCCAGGCTTTCTTCTACCGCCTGCCGCCTCCCGCCTCCCGCGTCCCGGCTTCCGCGTCCCGCCTACCGCGTCCCGCCTTCCCCCCGACTCTCAAACAGGTGCGCGATGCTGTTGGCGTAGTACTCGAGGACGGGCAGTTCCGCCGGCACCGGAGTGAAGAGGCCGCCGGAATCGAGAACGAGATGCCGAAGGGTCAGCATGCGCAGGCCCACGTCGATGGCGTAGTCCTGGTCTTTCCGCGGGACGTACACGTGCGCGCCGCGCGCCTCGAGCTCTCGCATCTCTCCGAGCACCTCGGCCTTCAGCTCGAGCTCGCTCCAGGTGCGGGCCGAATCGCAGACGAACGCCCGCGCCGCCAGCGAGACGGGAACCGCCGGGATGACCCGCGCGATCGAGTGCATCAGGTGCTCCGCGAGCTCCGTCACGCGGGCGAATCGAGTCTCCCGGTCGAGGCGCCGGGGATCGAGGCCGCGCTCCGCTGCGTACGCCTTCAGCGAGACGGGGGCGCCGAAATTCACGCAGGCATACCCTAAGCGGTGCCAGCGGTTGCTCGCCATCAGCGCGAGGTTGTGGAGCACGAAACCGAGGGTCTTCCACGCCGTGGCGAGAGCGCCGGGACGGGGAGCCTCCGGATCTCTCTCGGCGAGGAGCGTCCGGTCCTCGAGGGTCCGGTCATAGTTGATGCCCACGGGAACGAAGACGATGTCCCGCTCTCCGGCGGGGTCGAACGATCGGATCATGTAGTCGAGGATCCCGACCTTCGGCGGCCGGAGGCACCCGTCTTTCGAAAGGCCGCCCTCCGGAAAAACGGCCTGTGTCACGCCGGCCTCTGTGGCCATCGTCACCCAGCGCTCGAGGACCTTTCGATACAGGGCGTCCCGCGAGTTGCGGCGCACGAAGTACGCCCCCATAGCGCGGACCAGCTGTTGAAGAGGCCAGATACGCGCCCACTCCCCGACTGCATAAGAGAGCGCGGCCTTCTCCGCGGCGAGGTAGCCGACGAGGACATAGTCCATGTTGCTGCGGTGGTTGATCAGAAAGACGACCGTCGACTTCGGCGGAATCTTCGCCAGGCCCTCCTCGTCGGAGTAGCCGAGCCGGACCCGATAAAGCAGCCGCGCCACGTTTCGGGCGAGCGAGTATCCGATCCGGAAGTAGGCATACGCGTTGAAGCTCGGGACGATCTCCCGCGCGTAAACCGCGACTCTCTCCATCACGACGCTGCGAGGCATGTCGCCCGCGCGCGCGAACGCGTCGGCGGCCTCCTGAACTTCGGGATCGTAGAGAAGGCGGTCGATCAGAACGGCGCGCTTCGTCAGCTTGAACGCGGGGATCTCGATCTTCAACCGCGTGTTGATCTCCTCGAGGACCCGATTGACCCTCCGGCGGAGGACCCAGCGCATGCTCGGGAGAAGGAGCCGGTCGAGCGCCGCCCATAACGCCAGGATGACGACGATGACCCCGAGCCAGAGAGGGAGGGTGAGGGTGCGGCTCATGGCGGCGGGGCCAAAAGAGAAGAGGCGGGGGGCCACGCCCCCCGCCGGAATCAGATCAGAAGGCGTAGCCGGTACGGAGGTAGACGTATCGGCCGTTGAAACCGTTCGGCGCGTTGCGGGGATACGTAAAAATCCCGAAATTGAAGTTCGCCGGGATATTGCGATCCGGGAAGCTGTCGAAGAGGTTCTGGGCCCCCACCGCGAAATTCACGCGCCCGAGATGGTAGGACGCTTCCAGGTCGACGACCCACTGGGCGCCGAAGGTCTGATCGCTGGTCAGCGCCCCGCTGTCGATGGCGCAGTAAGTGCCGTAGCGGCTCGCGCGCACGTTGGCGCCGAAGTTTCCGCTGCGCCAGTCGGTCGTCAGCCGTAAATTGTCCTTGGGCTGCCCGCAGGTCAGGATGCGCTGTTCCCGCCGGTCGAAGAGGACTTCCTGGAACCCGGCCAGTTGCGGCGGCGTCGCGCTGATCCTCGTGATCTTGTTCTGTGAGTGCGCATAGGCCGCCTGGAAGCGGAGCACACCGGCGCTGTGCAGATCCGCCTTCGCATTGGCGGTGAGCTCCAGTCCCTCGGTCGAGGTGTCGGCGGCATTCGTGAAGAATCGCGCGCCCGTCGCATTGAACGGGGCGAGGATGGGGGTCAGGCTCGGACCGGTGAAGTTGCCCGAGAGGATGACCCGGTTTTTGATCTTGATATGGAAATAGTCGGCGGTGAAGTCGAAGGCGCTCGTCGGCGAAAGAACGAACCCGGCGCTGTAGTTCACGGAGTCTTCGGGACGCAGATCCGTGGCGCCGAGCGAGCGGGCGAGCGGGCTGTTCACCCGGAAATGCCCCACGTCGAATGGAGTGAACACGCCGTCCCTGAGGAGGAAAGTCGTGCTGATCGCCGAGAAATCGGACTGTCCGAGCGAGGGGGCGCGGAATCCGGTCGAAGCGGCGCCGCGAAAGACCAGCTGCTTGGTGGCTTCGATCCGGGCGGTCAGTTTGGCGTCCTTCGTGTTGCCGAAGTCCGTGTAGTGCTCGAAACGGCCGGCGAGGCCGAGCCTCACGAAAGAGAGGACATTCGCCTCGAGATCGACGTAGGCCGCGTAGTTGCTGCGGGAGTCGTCGACCTCGTTGGACGGGCGGAATCCGGGGAAGACCTGCGAGCCGGCAGGCGCCGTCCCCCCGAACTGATCCTTGGAGGGGCCGGCGATGTAGGAATTCAACTCGCCGGCGTGCTCCTGGTAGTTCTCCCGCCGGAACTCGGCGCCCACCGCGACGTTCAGGGGTCCCGCGAGACCGACCTCCAGCTCACGCGTCACGTCCAGGTTGGTGACGAACTGGTTGAACTCGAGAGCCCCAGCGTAGAAGTTTGTCTGGTTGGGGGGGATGTTCGGTCCGAGCGATGTGTTCAGGCTGTGCGTGACGTTGAAGTCGAATCGGTCGTGGCCATACTGGGCGGAGATGTCCCAGAACCACTTCTCGGCCGCCACTCCCCGCATTCCGACCGTGCCGGAGTAGTCGACAATCTTGGGCTCGATCAAAGGCAGGAAGCCGAGCGGATAGATGCTCGGCCAGTTCTGCGACTGGAGCGCCCGCCGGTAGTTACCGCCATGCACCCCGTCCCGCCGGCTCGCTCCGCCGAAGATGTAGAAGTTCGTCGTTCCGTCGTCATTGACGGGAATCGAGCCGTTGACAAAGCCCAGGATGTCCCGTTCTTCCGCGTCTCCGTAGTGGTAGCTCGGTTGCTTGACCGCGTTGTTGCCCGCGTCGCCGGCCACAATCTGATCGCGCGGATCGTTGCCCGCTCGGTTCGTGGGGTTGCGTTTGCGGTACTCGCCCGTGAAGTTCAACCCTCCCCGCCCGAGCTTGAGGCCGCCGTTGGCGGTGCCGTCGTACACCTCGCCGTCCGAGTGCGTGGTTGTGCCGCCGGTGAATCCGAGCTCGAGAGGTGTGATGCCCGACTTCAGGACGATGTTGATGACGCCCGCGATCGCGTCGGAGCCGTACTGCGCCGCCGCCCCGTCCCGAAGCACCTCCACCTTCTCGATGGCGCTCGAGGGGATCGCGTTCAGGTCCACGCCCGTCGACCCCCGCCCGACGCTGGTGTTCACGTTGACCAGGGCGCTCGTGTGGCGGCGTTTGCCGTTGATCAAGACCAGCATCTGGTCCGGTCCGAGACTGCGCAGCGTCGCCGGACGGACGGAATCCGTTCCGTCGGCGATCGTCGGCCGCGGGAAGTTGAACGAGGGCGCGATCGACTCGATGATCTGCGCGGTTTCCGCGGTGCCCGAGGCCGTCTCGATCTGCTGCGCCGAGATGACATCGACGGGTACGGCCTTCTCGGCGGCGGTTCCCTGCGCACGGGACCCGACGGTGATCTCCTGCGAGAAGGACAGCGCGACGGCGAAGTCCTGCCTCATCGCCCCCGCCGTCACGGGGACCTTCACGACCTTCGACTGCAGCGTGGGCCCCAGGACCCGAACCTCGACGGTCTGTCCCGGGGCGACCGCGCCCGCCGGGATCGTGATCGTGTACCGGCCCTGGCGGTCCGTCGTCGCGCTCAACTTGAGCTCGGGGATCGTGACGGTCGCGCTGCCGACGCCCGAGCCGTCTTCCTGGTTGGTGACTCTGCCGGAGATCACCATGTCGCCCTCGGCCGCGAAGGCCGGCGGGCACGTCATCAGAAGCCCGCACACCAGAATCAACGCGAGGCCGAGGCAAGCGGGAAACCTTCTCATCGCCCCACCCTCCTTCTCTTAAAAAACCACGTGAGCCCGCCGCCGGTGATGGCTCCACGTCCCGCGATTTTCCCGCGGTGGTCGGAGGCCGATGACGGAATTTACGCAGATCTTACAGCCGGGTTCTGCGGGCGGGATCGAGAAGCAGCGGGAGAGGGGGAGAAAGCGGCGCCGCGAGCGGAAGGGAGTCGGCGGGCCGGGCCGGGACGCGACCCGGAAAAGGGGGTCCACATCCCCTCCCTCACACGGCCCTGTCGCGCCGGGTCTGCAGGTCGATCGAGACGGAGACTTCGTCTCCCAGGATCACACCGCCTTGTCGAGCGCCGCGTTCCAGACCATCCCGCAGGCGGGAGGAGGGCGGCGGCAGGCGGAAGGCGGTTAACGCACAAACGCCAACCCTTGACCCTCTCTACTCCACGCACCCCCGTGCCGCGACCCGCCACACGGCTTCGACCTTCCCGTCGCGCACGGCGTGGATGCGATCGTGGAGGTTGGTCACGACGCACGCGTGGTTCGGGACGATCGAGACCCGTTCGCCGACGGTAAACCGTTCGCCCGCGGCGACGTCGATGACCCCGTGCTCCTCCGAAAGCCGCGCGATCCGGCTCGTCCGCCCGACCAGGAACCCATGGCCGCCCGCGCGAGGCCGAAGAGCGTCGGAGGACAGGGTCTTCGAGCCGGCGTCCACGACCGCGCGGTCGGCGGCGGGGACGCTCACGACCGTGGCCTCGATCGTCATGGCGCAGTCTTCGATCGTTCCGGTGCGCAGCGAGACCTGCGACGCGTCGTGGAACACGTAGTTTCCCGGGCGGCACTCCGTCACCCCGGCGGCGCCGATCGCGTATCGAGCGGAGGGCGTTGATCCCACCGACACTTCGGAAACGGAAGGGCCCGCCTCGCGGATTCGGGCCGCGGTCTCCGCGAGGGTCACGCCTTCGGCGCGGCCGACCGAGGCGACACCTTCGGGGGAGACCTCGTGGTAAGCGTGGCCGGCGTGGGTGAAGACGCCGCGGAGGGAGAGGCCGGGCAGACCCGCGATGCGGGAGGCGATCCCGGCGGCCGCCTCGGGCGCGACCCCCACGCGGTGCAGGCCGCAGTCCACCTTGAGCAGCACATCGAGGGTCCGGCCCGCGGCCGCGAAGGGCGCGCCGAGAGCCTGAGCGCCGGCGACGCTGTCGACTCCGACCGCCAGCCGGCAGCGGTCGTGGAGCGCCAGAAGCCGCTCCGGCTTTCCCTTCCCGACGACGGGGTACGCCACGAAGATGTCGTCGAACCCGGCGTCCACGAAGACCTCCGCCTCGGACGTCTTGGCGAGCGACAGGCCCGAGGCGCCGGCCGCGATCTGCATCCGGCCGATCTCCGGGCACTTGTGCGTCTTCGCGTGAGGCCGGAGCCGCGCGCCCGCCGCCTCAGCCACCTGCGCCATCCTCGCGATGTTGCGCTCGAGAACCGCCAGGTCGATGACGACGGCGGGAGTCGCAAGGTCTTCCCTCGCCGTCACGGCCGGCCGCCTTCGTGAGCGCGCTCAGACATCGCGTACGTCATGTCAGGCGTAGCATAGGGCGAGTCCGCGATCCGCCTCCTCTCCGAGCGCGCGCGGAGAGCGCCTGCTTGACAGCGCGGCGTCCGGACGCCACTGTTTCCGGACTCATGACGTCCAGGCGCGCGGCTCCGTGCTTCATCGTCCCTCCGCACATGCTGCGCGCGATCGCGGAGAACGGCTCGCCCGGGGAGCGGCGCGACGCGCTTGCCACCCTTCTCGCGTCCGAGCGTTTTCGGACCCGCCGCCAGCTCGTCGCCGGGCTGCCGCTGATGACGCCGGCTGGGGAGAAGCGGCGGACGATCTTCGACGCGCATCACGGCACGAGTCTGCCGGGCCGGCTCGCCCGCAGCGAGGGCCAGGGCGAGACCGGGGATGCCACCGCCGACGAGGCGTACGACGGGGCCGGCGCGACGTTCGACCTCTACTTCGACGCCTGGGGCCGCAACTCGGTCGACGACCGGGGCATGCGCCTCGACTCGTCCGTCCACTACGGCTCCGGCTACGACAACGCGTTCTGGAACGGCACGCAGATGGTCTATGGCGACGGAGACGGGAAGCTCTTCACGCGGTTCACCGTGGCGATAGACGTCATCGGCCACGAGCTGACCCACGGCGTGACGGCGCACGAGGCCAACCTCGAGTACCAGGACCAGCCGGGCGCCTTGAACGAGTCGATCTCGGACGTGTTCGGTTCGCTCGTCAAGCAGCGGGCGCTTCAGCAGACTGCGATTTCCGCCGACTGGCTGATCGGCGCGGGGCTCTTCACGAAGCGCGTCGCCGGCATGGCGCTGAGGTCCCTGGAAACCCCGGGCACGGCCTACGACGACCCGGTTCTCGGAAAAGACCCGCAGCCCGGCCACATGAGCGACTACGTCGAGACCTCCGACGACGACGGAGGAGTACACATCAATTCGGGGATTCCGAACCGGGCCTTCTATCTCGCGGCGACCGCCATCGGGGGGTTCGCGTGGGAAAAGGCGGGACGCATCTGGTACGTCGCCCTTCGGGACCGGTTCCGCAAAACGACGGATTTCGCCCAGGCCGCCCGGCTGACGGCCGCGGTGGCAGAAGAGCTCTACGGAAAAGCAGGGCGGGAAGCGGCCGCAGTGCGGGACGCGTGGTCCGCCGTCGGGCTTCCTGCCGCATGAGTCGTGTAGGCTGACCCGCCCCATGCGTTCGTCCCGACGCCCCCGCTGGCTCTCCTCGACCGCGCTCATCTTTTACGGCCTCATCCTCGGCGTCGTGCTCGGCGCACTCTTCCCGGCGGAGAGCCACCCCGTCGCGTACGAGACTTTTCGTTTCCTGTCGAAGGCCTTCATCAGCCTCATCAAGATGCTGATCGTTCCCCTGATCTTCTCGACCATCGTCGTCGGCATCGGAAAAACCGGCGACGTGCGAGCGGTCGGACGGATGGGGTGGAAGGCGCTCGTTTACTTCGAGGTCGCGAGCACGATCGCGCTCGCCCTGGGTCTCGCGATCGCGCACATCGTCCGGCCGGGCGATGGGTTGAAGCTTCCGCCCTCCGGCGAGTCCCTCGTGCAGCCGAAGACCTTCGTCGAGACTCTCCTCCACCTGTTCCCCTCCAACGTCATCGACGCGATGGCGAAGCAGGACATCCTGCAGGTGGTCGTCTTCGCCACCCTGATCGGGGTGGCAGCCGCCCACGTCAAGGGAAAGGCGGGACCGTTCCTGACCCTGATGGACTCCGTGGTCGCGGTCATGTTCCAGCTCACGGACTACGTCATGGCGCTGACGCCGCTCGGGGTCCTGGGGGCGATGGCGGGCGCCGTTTCTCATCACGGTCTGAAGGTGCTCGGTTCCTACGCGAAGCTCGTGGGCTCGCTCTACGGAGCGCTGATCCTGTTCACGCTGATCGTCCTCATCCCGGCGCTTCTGATCGCTCGGGCTCCCATCCGGCAGTTCTTTCAGAAGATCCGCGAGCCCTTTCTCCTCGCTTTTTCCACCGCCTCTTCGGAGGCAGCGCTCCCGCGGGCACTCGAAAAGATGGTCGAGTACGGCGTGCCGAAGTCCGTCGCGGGATTCGTGATCCCGGCGGGATACTCCTTCAACCTCGACGGCTCGACGCTTTACATCTCCCTGGCCGCATTGACGATCGCCCAGGCGGCCGGTATCCGGATGTCCCTCGAGACGGAGCTTCTGATGATGCTGACGTTCCTGCTGACGTCGAAGGGCGTGGCGGGAGTCCCGCGCGCCTCCCTGGTGATTATCGCGGCCGGCTGTGCCGCGTTCAACCTGCCCGGAGAAGCGGGCGTGGCGATGATCCTGGCCGTGGACGAGCTCATGGACATGGCGCGGACCTCCATCAACGTCATGGGCAACTGTGTCGCCTCGGTCGTGGTCGCCCGCTGGGAAGGGGTTCTGGGCGAGCCCCTGGTCGTGCAGGACGAAAGCGCGCCCGCCGCCGAGGTCGCCGCCCGACCATGAGGCTCCTGCTCGTTCGCAGCGGAGGTGTCGCGGGAATGACCCGCAAGGCGGTCGTGGACACCGACCAAGGGAGCTCGCACGACCAGGAGATGCGGAGGCTCGTGGTTCAGGCGGACCTCAAGCGCTTCACCGACGCGACCTTGCGCACCGGGCCCGACCGGCTGCGCTACACCCTCTCC
>JAIVJS010000113.1 GCA_020199905.1 Acidobacteriota bacterium | reverse complement strand
GCCAGAGGCCGAGCCACTCCTCGGTCGAACGCGCGAAGGTCGACAGGACCGCCGCGGCGAGCGCCGTCGCTCCCATGGCCACGCCGCCCTTTCCTGGAACGGCCGTGAAGGCGATCGCCCTCTCCATCGTCTCGCGAATGAAACGGAGGTTGTCGATCGCCCGCCCGCCGATCTCGGCGGGAGCGTCGGGAGGCGCGGCGCGGCGGGAGTCCATCGAGGGGATTGTCTATTTGTGCCTTGGCAGTGTCAAGGACTTTGCACTTCAGAGACAAACGGCGAACGCGACGGAGCCGGGAAACGGGAACGGGAAACGAGAGAGCCCTTCCGCAAGACTCTCGTTAACCTCGCCGTTCGTCGTTCCCTCGTTTGTTGTTCGTCGTTAGGCCGGCTCACCCAAACAGCGACCCCTGGCCTCCGGGACGCCTGAAGGTCGATCCCCGAGGTTCCTCTTCGTGCCTGTTGAATCCCAGGCGGCGGCATTCCGCGAGATAAAGGGCTTCGATGGCCGCCCAGCGGGGCCCCAGGCCGCGCATTCTCGCCCCGAAATCGGTTTCGTTCATCTTTCCGCCGCGCATCTCGAGGATGGCGTTCCAGATTTTCGAGGCGCGCGCCGGGTAGGCCGCCTCGAGCCGCTCGCGGAAGACGGGGAGGGTGGCGCCCGAGAGGCGGACAGGCTGTCGGAAGGCCTCGGAGGCTCCGGCTGCGCGGGCCCGGGCCAGGACCTCCGCCACCTGATCGTCGTTCAGCCCCGGGATGACGGGCGCCACCCCGACGCCGGTTTTAATGCCCGCATCGGAGAGAATCCGGATGGTCTCGAACCTCTGCGATGGAGGGCTCGTGTTCGGCTCGATGGCTCGCGACATTTCGTCGTCGGCGAAGCAGATCGACATGTGCACGATCGCGGAAGCTTCCCGCGCGAGCTTCGCCAGGACGTCCACGTCCCGGCGGATCAGCGCGCCCTTGGTGATCAGCCCGACGGGGTTGCGAAACTCAAGGCAGGTCTCGAGGCATCGCCGGGTGAGCTCATAGATCGCTTCGAGCGGCTGGTAGCAATCCGTATTGCCCGAGAAGGCGATGACGTCGCCTTTCCAGGAGCGCCGCGTGAGCTCGGCTCGCAGGAGTTCCGGCGCGTTGGTCTTCACGACGATCTTCCGGTCGAAGTCCGTTCCCGCGCCGAAGCCCAGGTACTCGTGGCTCGAGCGCGCGTAGCAGTAAGCGCAGGCGTGGAAACACCCCCGGTACGGGTTGATCGAGTACCGGAACCCCACGTCGGGACTGTCGTTCTCCGCGATGATCGATTTCGCTCGCTCTTCGAAGACTTCCAGACGCGCGGCTGGAGGCTCGCCGAGCCACTCCGCGTGCGTCGAGTCCCACGGATTGGGAGGGTTGGAAACCGGGGTCACCATGGAGGCGTAAATTTAGCGCAACAGACTGTTTTGGGGAAGGGCGAGCCGATCGAACAACGGGAGCGAGACGGCCGCGGTACTCCGCGGTCAACTGGATCGGGGACCACGTCTCCACTCCCATCTCCGGGCTCGACGGGCGGGCTCTGAAGCGGGCGGCACGGCCGCGATCGGACGGCGGCCTTCCGCCCGGACCCGCTCACCTGCTTAATGGGCGGACTCTGAAGCGGGCGGCACGGCCGCGATCGGACGGCGGCCTTCCGCCCGGAGCCGCGCTCACCGGCTTAATGGGCGGACTCTGAAGCGGGCGGCACGGCCGCGATCGGACGGCGGCCTTCCGCCCGGAGCCGCGCGGTGTGCGCGCTCCTTCCTACCGCCTTCCGCCTCCCGTCCCCACCAGCCCGACAGCCTCCCGCACCCGGCGCATGGTCTCCCGGGCGACGGATCCCGCCCTCTCCGCGCCGCGGCGCAGGGCGGCTTCGACGCGTTCCGGATCCTTCTCGAGCTCCTGGCGTTTCGCGCGGGCGGGTCCGAAGCGGGAGTCGATCTTCTCGATCAGAAGTTTCTTCGCGTCGCCGTATCCCAGGCCGCCCGCGCGGTACCGCGCCGCGAGCGCGTCCGCTTCGGAGGGCGTCGCGAGGAGGCGGTACAGCGCGAACACGTTGTCTTTTTCGGGATCCTTCGGAGCCTCGACGGGCGTGCTGTCGGTGACGATCTTCATGACCGCGCTCTTGAGGGCCGGGCCCTCCGCGAAGATGTCGATCGTGTTTCCGTAGGACTTGCTCATCTTCTTGCCGTCGGTCCCGGGGACGACCACGGCGCGCTCGATCCGCGCCTCGGGAAGGGGGAACACTTTCTTCCAGGTCTGGTTGAAGTACCCCGCCATGTCGCGCGTCATCTCGATGTGCTGAACCTGGTCCTGCCCGACGGGGACGAGGTTCGACCGGTAGATCAGGATGTCGGCCGCCATCAGCACCGGATAGTTGAAGAGGCCGACGGTCGCCGTCATGCCGCGCGCGAGCTTGTCCTTGTACGAGTGGGCGCGCTCGAGAAGCCCCATTCCGGTGACGGTCGAGAGAATCCACGCGAGCTCCGTCACCTCCGGAACGTCGGACTGCCGGAAAAACGCGGCCTTCTCGGGATCCAATCCGAGCGCGAGATAGTCGAGCGCCACGGCCCGGACGTTTTCCCGGAGGGCGGCGCGGTCCTGGATGGTGGTCAGCGCGTGAAAGTCGGCGATGAAGAAGAAGCACTCGCCTTCTTCCTGTAACGCGATGTGCTGCTGGATGGCGCCGAAATAATTGCCGAGGTGGAGCTTTCCGGACGGCTGAACGCCCGAGAGGATGCGCTGGCGTTTTGAGTGTGGCTCTTCCATCAGCCGGGCATTGTATGGGCGCTGCGGGGAAGGGCG
>JAIVJS010000010.1 GCA_020199905.1 Acidobacteriota bacterium | reverse complement strand
GTCCAGGCGCGCGCTTCCTTCTCGCCGGCGGTGAAATAGGTCCGCAGGCCGAGCAGGTGGTACGCCGCGCGTATCAGGGCGCCGACGCCCGATTCGGCGACGCCGAGTCCCGCGAGGTAATCCTGCGCGTCTTCCGGGGAAAGGTCCGCGAGCTCCGACTCGATCTGAGCCGAGATGACGACGGCCTCCGCTCCGAGATGCGTCTCCGCGTACTTCCGCACCGCCTGGACGTGCGGCAGTGACTCCGCCGCCGCCAGGGCATCCTCCGCGACGTTCGCCACGAAGAGCGTCGGCTTCGAGGTGAGCAGGAAGAGGCGCGAGGCCGCCGCCTTTTCCTCGTCGTTCTCGAACGCCACGGTGATCGCCGGTTTCCCCGAATTCAGGTGCGGCAGGAGCCGGTCGGCCGTCGCGACCGTGGCGCGCGCCTCCTTGTCTCCGCCTCGCGCGATGCGCTCCGCCTTGTCGCGCGCCCGGGTCACGGTCTCGAGATCCGCGAGGACGAGCTCGGTCGAGACGGTCTCGATGTCGGCGAGGGGATCGAGAGACCCGGACACGTGGACGATGTCGCGGTCCTCGAAGCACCGCACCACCTGGACGACGGCGTCGACCTCGCGGATGTGCTGCAGGAACTTGTTCCCGAGGCCCTCGCCCTTCGATGCCCCCCGCACGAGCCCGGCGATGTCGACGAATTCGATGGCGGCCGGCACGATCCTGGAAGTCTTCGCGATCCGCGCGAGCGGCTCGAGGCGCGAATCCGGAACCGAGACGACGCCGACGTTCGGCTCGATCGTGCAGAAGGGATAGTTCGCCGCCTCCGCCTTGCGCGTGCGCGTCAGGGCGTTGAAGAGGGTGGACTTCTCAATTCTCAATTCTCAATTCTCAACTCTCAACTTCTGCTCAACTACTATCCGCCAATGGCTCGCTGGGCCGGTGTGCTCCTGCTCGGAATTCCCGCGGCCTGGTTCGCGCGCCGAGGCGGGGGACCCGACTGGGCCGTCTTCGGCGGCGCGGCTCTCGCCCTGCTCCCGCTCGCGCTCCTGATCAAAACCGCGACCGAGCACGTCGCGGCGCACCTCGGCGAAGGGCTCGGGGGCCTCGTCAACGCGACATTCGGGAACGCGGCAGAGCTGATCATCACGCTCTTCGCCCTCAAGGAAGGGCTGCCGGATCTCGTGAAGGCGTCCCTCGTCGGGTCGATCCTGTCGAACGCCCTCCTCGGCCTCGGACTCGCCGCGCTCGTCGGCGGCCTGCGGCACGGGACGCAGAAGTTTCATATGGAATCCGTCCGCCGCGCCTCCACGATGATGATCCTGGCCGTCTCCGCGATGGCGCTGCCCGCCGTTTTCGCCCAGGCGGAGCACAGCGCGTTTCTCCAGGAGGAAGTGTCGGTCGGGATCGCGCTCCTCCTGCTGGCGACGTATGCCGCCTACATCGGGTATTCGCATTTCTCCCGCGCCGGACGCCGCGCCGTCGCGGCGCGGAAGCGCGAGTCGTCCACGCCGTCGGCGCACGCGCGCCCGTGGGGTCTCGGGCGCTCCTTCGGTGTGCTGGCCGCGGCGGTCGTTGCCACCGCGGCCGCGAGCGAGCTCCTCGTGGGGGCCGTCGAGCCCGTGTCCCGATCGATCGGCCTGTCGTCCTTCTTCGTCGGCCTGATCGTGATCCCGATCGTCGGCAACATCGCGGAGTATTACAGCGCCGTCGAGTTCGCGCGGGCGAACCGGATGGAGCTCGCGTTCTCTATCGCGGCGAGCTCCTCGATCCAGGTCGCCGTCTTCGTGGCACCCTGCCTGGTCCTTGCGAGCCTGCTCCTTCACCCGATGAACCTGATCTTCCGGCCGATGGAGCTCGTTGCGCTCCTCGCCTCGTCCGCGATCTTCGCCTACATCTCGCTCGACGGCGAGAGCGACTGGCTCGAAGGCGCGCAGCTTCTCGCGCTCTACCTGATCTGCGCCGTGACCTTCTTCTTCGTCCCGCGCTGACGGCGCGGGGTTCGATGGACGGCCCGGTCGATAACCTCCGCGTCTGGGTCGACACCGACGTGGCGCTCGGCGCGCCCGCGGGCGACGTGGACGACGGTTTCGCGCTCGCCGCGCTTCTCGGAGCCGCCCGCGGAGGAAGGATCGACCTTCTCGGCGTCTCGACTGTCACCGGCAATGCCCCGGCCGATTCTGCGGAAGACTGCGCCCGCGCGCTGGCCGAGGCCGCCGGCGTGCAGGTTCCGATCGTGCGCGGAGGCGGCCGCTCCGGAGGAACCGGGGCGGCAGGGCAGCGCATCGCCGCGCTTCCCGTGGGCGCGCGCCTCGTCGCCATCGGTCCTCTCTCCAACGTCGCGGCCGCGCTGCGGGCGGATCCCGGCCTGGCCGACCGCGTCTCACTGCGGATCGTGGGCGGCAACCTGACGTCGCGCGGCGTGATTCCCCCGCTCTGGCCGCACGAGTTCAACCTCGCCCGCGATCGGGACGCGGCCCCCGCGGTGCTCCGGGCTCCGTGGCGGGACCTGGCTCTCTATCCGCTCGACGTCGTGCGGCGCCTGCGCTGCGACGCCCGCCGGCTCGACGCCCTCTCCTCTCGAGGCCGCATTGGCGGGCTGCTCGCCCGCGAGTCCCGCCGGTGGCTGGCGCGCTCCCGATGGCGTCACGGCATGCGCGGCTTCCCGGTCTGGGATCTCCCGGCCGCTCTCGAGGCGGCGGGAGCTCTCACGGTCGCGATCGAGCCCCGTCAATTTCCCCGGAGCCAGCGGGCCTTCGCGGGTCTGCCCGATCCGGTGCGCGCCGCGGTCGCGTTCGACCCCGTCGAGGCCTGGGCCGCGTTCGACGGTCTCGTGTCGAACCTCCCGCGGTTCTCTTTGCCCACAATGGAGAACCGAAAACCGAAGGCGACAGCTGAGAGCTGACAACTGAGAGCTATTTCCCCGTTGCCACTCCCGGAGCCATCGGGGAGAATGCCGCATCCTGAGCTCCACTCCCGCGGCCGATCCAAAGACGGGACTCCTGCGCGCCGTGTCGCGCTGGGGAATCGTCGCCCTCGCATTGAACGACGTCATCGGAAGCGGCGTCTATCTCTCCAACCCCAAGGAAGCGGCGGAGCTGCTCGGCGCCGCGAGCATCTGGGCGATCCTGGCCGCCGGCGTCGCGGTCCTTCTCCTGGTGTTGTGCTTCGCCGAGGCGGGCAGCCTGTTCGATACGCCGGGCAGCGGCTACGTCTACACGAGGGCGGCGTTCGGGGATTTCGTTGGATTCGAGGTCGGTTGGATGACCTGGATCGCGCGCATCACCTCCGTCGCCGGACTCTCCGTGGGATTCGCGCGGGTCGTCGGGTTTCTCTGGGAGGGGTCGAGAGAGGGGATCGGCAGGACGCTCATGATCGTCATCCCGGTCCTCGTGCTGACGGCGATCAACGTCCTCGGCATCCGCTCGGGAGCCCGGACGGCCGTGATCCTGACGTGGGGCAAGATCCTGCCCCTCGTCCTGCTCGTCTCCGTCGGAATCTTCTTCGTCTCCTGGGGACGGGTCTTCCCGGTGCCGGTGCCGGATCCGCACCGCCTCGGCGCCGCCGCACTCGTCGTCCTCTTCGCCTACTCCGGCTTCGAGAACACGGCCGCCCCGGCGGGCGAGTTCAAGAATCCCCGGCGCGACGTCCCGTTCGCGCTCATCACCCAGATCCTGATCGTCATGGCGATCTACACGCTGGTGCAGCTCGTCGCGATCGGCCTGCTGCCGAACCTGGGCGCGTCGGAGACTCCGCTCGCGGACGCCGCGCGGCTGATCCTGGGACCGGCCGGCGGCCTGATCCTGACCGTGGGCGCCGCTCTCTCCGTCCTCGGGACGAACAACAACACCATCCTCGCGGGACCGAGGTATCTCTACGCGCTCGCTGAGACGGGACGGCTTCCGCGCGTTCTCGCCAGGATCCATCCGAAGTTCCGGACTCCCTACGTCGCGATCTGGACGCAGACCGCGATCGCCCTTCCCCTCGCGCTCTCCGGAACGTTCCGGCAGTTGGTCGAGCTCTCGGTCATCGCCCGGCTCGCGACCTACATCGGCACGGCCGCTGCTGTCCCGGTCCTGCGGCGCAGGATGCCGGCGACCGCGCGGTCGTTCCGGTTGCCCGGCGGTCCCCTCATTCCGATCCTGGCCCTCCTGATGTGCTTCGGGTTCCTGTCTCAGGCCACCGGCAGGCAGCTGCTCGCGGGCGCGCTCGCGCTCGCGGTTGGCGCGATCATTTATTTCGCGAGATCCGGTGCCGCGACGGCGGTGGATCCGGACGTCTGAGAGGAGCCGGCATGAAGCACGGGATTGGAGCGGGGATGGTGATGGCGGCTCTCCTCTTCGCGTCCTCTCCCGGCGCCGCCGCCGGACAGCCGGCCCCTCCCGCGCCTTCGCCGACCCCTGGCGTCGTCGCCCTCCGCGCCGCGCGGATGTTCGACGGGCGCTCGGACCGCGAGATCGCGGACGCCGTCGTCATCGTCGAGGGCTCGAAGATCCGCGACGCGGGGACGGGGCTGCCGGTCCCTCCGGGAGCCACCCTCATCGACCTCGGAGACGTCACGCTCCTCCCCGGGTTCATCGACGCGCACACGCACGTCACCGGCGAAGCGTCGGAGAGCTGGATCTCCGACTTCTACCAGGGCCTGCGGCGGACGGTCGCGGAGCAGACGCTGCTCGGGTCGTCGTACGCCCGCCGGACTCTCGCGTCCGGGTTCACCACGATCCGCAACGTCGGGTCGGAAAAAGACATGGACGTCGGCTTGCGCAACGCGATCAATCGCGGCTGGGTCGAGGGTCCTCGCATGCTGGTGTCCCGCTACGCGCTCGGGGCGACCGGAGGGCACTGCGACCAGACGGGATTTCCGCCCGAAACGTTCGGACCGGAGACGGGCGTCGCGCAGGGAATCATCCACGGAGCCGAGGAAGCGCGGCAGGCCGTCCGGCTGAACGTGAAATACGGGGCGGACGTGATCAAGGTCTGCGCGTCCGGCGGTGTGCTCTCGCTCGGCGATGACGTCTCCGCGTCGCAGCTCACCGATGCGGAGCTCTCCGCGATCGCGGAGGAAGCGCACCGGCTCGGCCGGAAGACGGCGGCCCACGCGCACGGCGACGCGGCGGCCCGGGCGGCGGCGCGCGCCGGCTTCGACTCGATCGAGCACGGCTCGTTCGTCACGGAGGAGACGCTCGCGCTGATGAAGGCGCGCGGGACGTATCTCGTTCCGACTCTTCTCGCGGGCGAGTGGACGGGAGGGAAGCTCGAGCGGTTCCCCCCCGAGATCGCGGCGAAGGCGAAGGCGGCGCTGGCCGGACGGTCCGACATGTTCCGCCGCGCGCTGAAGAGCGGCGTGAAGATCGCGTTCGGCACGGACGCCGGGGTGTCTCCCCACGGCATGTCGGCGAAAGAGTTCGGCCTGATGGTCGACCTCGGCATGACGCCGGCGGCCGCGCTCCGCACGACGGGAACCGCGGCGGATCTTCTCGGCCTCTCGGCGCTGATCGGCACGCTCGAAAAAGGCAAGGAGGCGGACATCGTCGCCGTGCCCGGAGATCCGTTGAAGGACATCCACGTCACGGAAAAGGTGCTCTTCGTGATGAAGGGCGGGCGCGTTTCCGTTCGCCCCGCGGCGCAGCGCCAGCCCTGAACCGTCTTTCCGCGGGTCCGGTCGACCCGGAGACTCGCGATATCCCTCGAAACTCATGCGCGTTTTTCGCGCGCCGCCCGTCGGTTTGCCGCCGGTCGCCGATCCGAACTGGCAGATCGGCGCCGTCGCCGACTTCACGCTGGACGGAAAGCCGGACATTCTGTGGCGCAACGGATCGACCGGTCAGAACGTCATCTGGCAGATGAACGGCCCGGCCGTCGTCGGCCAGATTCCCCTGCCTCCGGTCGCCGATCTCAACTGGGTCATCCGCGGATCCGGAGACTTCGACGCCGACGGAAAGCCGGATGTCCTCTGGCGCAACGCCTCGACGGGTCAGAACACGGTGTGGATCATGAACGGCACGGGCGTCGTCTCCGGGATGGCGCTCCCGACGATCCCCAATTTCAACTGGACGATCGGCGGAGTCGGAGACATCGACGGCGACGGAAAGCCGGACATCGTCTGGCGCAACACCGCGACGGGGGAGAACACGATCTGGATCATGAACGGACTGGCCATCGCTTCCCAGGTCCCGCTCCCGACGATCTTCGATCTGAACTGGAACATCCGATCCGTCGCGGACTTCTCGGGCGATGGGACGCCGGACCTGTGCTGGCGCAACGACGCGACGGGAGAGAACACGATCTGGACGATGAGCGGCACGGCGCTCTCGTCGCAGATTCCGCTGCCGGCGGTGACCGACCTGACCTGGAAGCTCGCGGGACCGCGGTAGAGCGGCAGCGCGTCTTCTTTTTTGCCGGGGAGGCGCGGGCGCCTCCCCTTTTTTTTGGCGTCGACGGGGGGCGGCCGGGCGGCCCGCGGTTTTTTCGGGCGCGGATTTCAACCGCGTATCATGCGCCCGGTGCTCCGCGGAACCACGGCTCTCCTTCTTATCTCGTGTCTCGGAGGCGTTCTCGCTGCCTCGGGGCAAACGAAGGCCGCCGCGCCGGGCGCTTCCTCGCCGGATGCCTTGGCGCCGCGGGTTCTCTTGATCGGGATCGACGGGGCAGATCCTCGGATCATCGACCGCCTGATCGCCGCGGGAACCTACCCCGCCGAAAAAGTGGCAGGATTCGAGGTCTCAGACCGGCTGGGCTTTCATCAGGTTCGCAGCGCGCGCGCCGTGTCGGGCGCGACTTTCCCGGCGGACCTCGCGGCGGAGCTGAAGGCGCGCTTCGGAGAGCCGGTCCCCGACGTGGCCGCGACGCGAAGGAGGTTCCTCACCGATCCCGCCGCCCGGATCAGCCCCGACGCCGCGGGCCGTCTGGAGGAACTGGCGCGCATCCATGCGACGAGCGAGTTCTACCGGAAGATCCTCCCGTTCCTCCAGAGCCGCTACCGTGTCGACCTCCTGGCGGTCTACTTCGAGGGGATCGACGCGTGCGGGCACCTCTTCATGGAGGACGGGCCTCCGAAGCGGCCCGACGTCTCGGCCGAGGACTTTCGCGCGTTCTCCGGGACCGTCGATCGGTACTACGAGTATCAGGATGAAGTGCTGGGGGATCTGATCCGCCTCGAGGGGCGGTCGACGGTTTCGCTGATCGTCTCGGACCACGGTTTCAAGGAAGGGGACGCGCGCCCCCGGACGTCCGGCCGCGCCGACACGGGCCTCGCGCCTCTCTGGCACCGCATCCAGGGCGTCCTGTTCGTGCACGGCGCCTCCGCGCGTCCGCGCGCGCGCCTCGAGCGCGCGAGCATTCTCGACGTGGCGCCGACGGCGCTGCGGCTCCTCGGGATACCGCTCTCGCGCGAGCTTCCCGGTCATCCTTTCGCGGACGCCTTTGCGCCGGGAGCTTTCGGCGGGACGGCGGCGGTGGCGAGCTATCCCTCGCCGAAGCGGGAGAGCGGGGAGCCGGTCGCGGCCGATCCCGAGGCGGTGCAGAAGCTCATGGCTCTCGGGTATCTGGCGGGCGGCGGCAAATCGATGGCGCACGACGCCGAAGGCCGGACGGCGTCGTCCTTCGTGAATGAAGGACAGGCGAGAACGCACTCGGGCGACTGGCGGGGCGCCCTGCGCGCCTTCGGCAGGGCGAGCGATCTCGACCCGCGCGCCGTGAACGCTCTCGCCCCGGCCGCGGCCATCTACATCCAGCACGGCCAGTACGGGCAGGCCGCCGCGCTCCTGGACCGGGCGTCGAAGATCGCGCCGGGAAATCTCTGGGTTCTGATCCAGCGCTCGTTCCTGAACCTCCGGACCGGCCGGCTGGACGAAGCGATCCGGGACTTCGAAGCGGCGAAGCGTCTGGACGACCGCCTTCCCGGGATCCACCTTCTGGGCGCGCGGCTGGAAAACGCCCGCGGGCAATTTGCCCGAGCGCTCCAGGACCTCGACCTGGCCGAGTCGTTCGCGGACTCGGACGAGATGCGCGCGGAGATCTTCTGCTTCAGGGCCGAAGTCCAGATCGCGACGGGTCTCACCCGGGAGGCCGACGAGACCCTGAAGCGGGCGGCGGCCTTCACGCCGGCCGCGCAGCTTGCCGCCCCGAAGACCGAGAGCTCGTCTGGGGCGATTTGTCACTCCTCTTTCAGAAGATGGGACGAGAGGCCCAGGCCGTCGCGTCGTTGCGCGAGGCCGTCGCAGCCGTTCCCGACTCCCACGTTCTCTGGGGAATGCTCGGCGCCGCCGCGGGACGCGCGGGAGATCTCACCGGGGCCATGGCCGCTTACGAGAAATCCATTTCCTTGAACCCGACGGCCCTGGCGTGCAAGACGCTCGCGGCCCTGTATTTCGAGGTTCGGAAAGACCGCGTCCGGGCCGTGACGTTGTGGGAGCGATCGCTCGAGCTCGATCCCGATCAACCCGACGTGCGAAATTTTCTGAAGCGGTACAAATCTTGACTTCGCGCTTGACACCAAATTTCGGCAGACGATAGGCTGCGCGGACGTCCACAAGAAGTTCAGCCGCTCAGAAGAGGTTCCCCGTGCGCTCTCGCCGTGCGCTGGGGATGGGTGTGTCCCATTTTTCTCCGGTGCAGAGCCTCTGTCTCAGAAATGACTATTTCTAAAGGGGGAGCGGTGAGTAAAAAGAACTTCTGGCTGTCAGCGCTGTGGGCCGGCTGCGCCGTCCTGGCGATTGGCGCGGTGGCGAGGCATCAGCACGCGAGGCGCATCGACTGGACGGACGTGAAATCGGGAAGGGCGACGTTCGTCGCGCCTCGGTCCGCCGCCCCGGCCGCCGTCTCTCCGGCGCCGTCGGTCGCTTCGAAGGAGACGTCGTCGAAGAAGGCTTGGACGCGTGTCGCGCATCGCGCGGCTTCGAAGGCGCGGGCCGCATCGAAGGGGAAAGTGGAGCGGGAGACGGAGCAGGAGACTCTCGCCCACGAGTCGCTGCGGGCGAAGTTCCGCAACGAGATGAGCTCCGCGACCCGCGGAGGATCCGAGAACGAGTCGAACCCGGACGCCTTCGACAGGTGGTTCTACAGCCAGCGTGCGTATCCCGCGGGCACGATCCCCTCCGGCGCCCGCTACAACGCGCTGCAGTCGGCGATCGCCCAGAACGGCGGACTCCGCGGCGCGCCGGGAGATCCGACTCCGCCGGGCGTGCTCCCCGCGAACCCCACGTGGGTTTCCATCGGTCCTGCCCGGCTTCCGAACGGCCAGACAGACACCTCGGCCGGCGCCACCCTCTCGCCGGTCAGCGGGCGCGTCTCCTCGATCGCCGTTCACCCGACGAATGCGAACATCGTCTACGCCGCGGGAGCGCAGGGCGGCCTGTGGAAGTCGACGAACGCGCTTTCCGCGACCCCCAACTGGACCCCGATGACGGACCATCAGCCTTCGCTGGCGGTGGGCGACATCGCGATCGACCCCGTCAATCCGAACATCGTCTACGTGGGGACGGGCGAGAACAACGCGACCGCCTGCGACAACTACTACGGCAGAGGCATCCTCCGCTCGCTCGACGGCGGTGTGAGCTGGAACGTCCTCGGCGCGCAGCCCGGCGGCCCGTTCGACGGCCAGGGCGTCACGAAGGTCCTCATCGATCCGGCGACGGCGGGATCGGCCTCGACCACGACGGTCTGGGCCTCGACGACCCTCGGCCTGACCGACAGCGGAACGAGCGCCTGTCAACTCTCGACCGGACCCTGGAACGGGGCGCTCTGGCGCTCGACGGACAGTGGACAGAACTGGACGCTCCAGAACGTCCCGACCGGGGCCGCGCTGCCGAATGCGCGTATTCACGACGTCGCGATCGATCCCACGGACTCCAATATTCTCTATGTCGGCGTGCGCTCCGTCCCGACCGCTGCGAACGGCGGTGTGTGGAAGTCGGTGAACGCCAAGGCCGCGACCCCGACGTTTACGAAGCTGATCGGAGGCTATCCGGACGCGGCGACGGCCAACCCCGGTTACCGTCGGATCACGCTGGCGACCGGGGCGGGCGCCGTGCACGACACACTCTTCTCGGCCATGGAGAACTCGGCCGGGTCGCAGCTCTGGGGTCTCTACAAGTCGACGGACGCCGGAGCGACCTGGTCGCACGTCGACAACGGCGTGAACGGCGTCGCGTCGATCACCACCGGAAGCCGGGTCGTGACGCGCGTTTCCGGCACGGCGTTTTCCTCGGCGATGCTCGGGCACCGGATCATCATCAACAATCAGTTCTCGAGAACGGTCGCTTCGGTCACGGATGCGAATACTCTGACCGTGCGCTCGTCAGAAGCCGCCTTCAACGTGACGAACGCGGCCGTGAGCTTCTCGGTGTCCGCGTACCCGAATTTCTGCGACGGCCAGTGCTTCTACGACATGACGGTTTCGGTGGACCCGACGGACGCCACGGCCGCGACGGTGTACGTCGGCGGGAACCCGAACGGGTTCAATCAGGACCTCTCTCCCTGCCCGTTCGGCGCCGGCAACTGCGCCCACACGCTGTGGCGCTCGGACAACGGCGGCTCAACCTGGCGCAGCATCTCCCAGGGTGACGGGGTCTCGGGCGGCCTCCACCCCGATGACCACGACATCTACCTCGACGCCAGCACGACCCCCGCGCGGGTGTACGACGGCAACGACGGCGGGATCTGGCGTTCGGAGAACAAAGGCGCTTCCTGGACGCCCATGAACACGAATATTGCGATCACGCAGTTTCAGGGAGTCGCGACCCATCCCACCAACCCCAACATCGTCATGGGAGGCACGCAGGACAACGGGACGAACATCGTGAATCCCGCCTTCACGCCGCCTCCCGCCTGGTTCCACACGGACTTCGGCGACGGGGGTCTGGCCTCCATAGACCAGCTGACCCCCTCGCGGATGTTCCACACGTACTTCAACGCGCGGTTTTCCTTCATGGGGCCGGCCAAGAGCACGACCGGCGGCAACAACGGTCCGTTCGGCTGGGACTTCGTGGGCGCGTATTACGGCGCCGGCGGGGCCTACAACAACGGAATGGATCCGACGGACCCGGTCGACTTCTACGCTCCGCTCGCTCTCCATTCCGCGATCGCTCCCAAAAACCCCGTCTACTTCGGGTCGAACAAGCTGTATCGCGCCGCCGACCCGCAGCTGCCCTGCTGCAACACGGTGAGCACCATCGGCTGCGGATTCCCGGGTCCGATCGTCTGCACGAATCCCCCCTCGTGGACCCTGGTGAGCCCGGTGCTGACCAAGGGGGGCGGCGCGTTCCTGTCCGCGATCGGCGTGCTGCCGAATCTGGTCGCCGGCAAGGAAGTCGTCTACACGGGTGCCTCGGATGGACGCCTCGAATCGTCGGCGAACATCGACGGATCCGGTGTCGCCACCTGGAACGTTCTGGATTCGGCGGCGAGCCCGCTGCCCAACCGGTTCGTCACGTGGATCGAGGTGTCGCCGGGCGATCCGACCGGGAACACCGCCCTCGTCGGGTACTCCGGGTTCAACGTCAACACGCCGACCAAACCGGGACACATTTTCCGGACGGTCAACGGATTGGGGGGAGCCGCGACCTGGACGGATCTCTCTTCCGACCTTCCGGATGTGCCGGTCAACGCGATCGCGGTTGACCCCACCAAGACACCCAACATCATTTATGTCGGCACGGACATCGGGGTGTTCCAGACCCTCGACGACGGGGCGCACTGGGCGTACCTCTCCGAGGGCCACCCGGTCGTCGCCGTGTTCGGCCTGAGCCGCAACAGGAGGACCGGCCAGATCGTCTCGGCAACCCACGGACGCGGAATGTTCCAGCTGAGCTCCGACGGTCTCGCGGATACGACGCTGCCGGTCTGCAGCGGCTCATCGTCCGGCAACAACACGTTCAACGGCTCGGCGCTCGACGCCGGGGCCAACGACACCGGAATCGCCTCCATCACGCTCCAGTCCGGCTCCAGCAACCTGGTCATCAGGAACGTCGTCTATTCGGGCGCGGGCTCCGCGACGTACACGGTGAGCACGATTAACCACTGCCTGGGCGGAAGCGGGAACGTCGTCGTCAGGGACTTCGCGGGCAACACGTGCATCACGGCGGTCTCTCTGCCGGGCGACGTCTGCGCCGACTTCGCCGGCGCCGACGCGAAACCCGATCTCGTCTGGCGTCGGGACAGCGGCGAGAACACGGTCTGGGTGATGGCCGGAACGACTCCGCTGTCGGCGGTCGCGCTGCCCACGGTTGCGGATCCGGACTGGCAGATCGGCGCCGTGGCGGACTACACCCTGGACGGAAAAGTGGATCTTCTCTGGAGGAACGGCGCGACCGGTCAGAACGAGGTGTGGGCGATGAACGGGCTCTCGGTGACCAGCCAGGTGCCGCTGCCCACGGTCGCCGACCTGAACTGGAAGATCCGGGCCTCGGGAGACTTCAACGCCGATGGCAAGCCCGACATCCTGTGGCGCAACAGTGCGACGGGTGAAAACCTGATCTGGCTCATGAACGGGACGAACGTCGTCTCCACTCTCGCCGTCTCTCCGATCTTCGACCTCAACTGGCAGATCGCTGGCACCGGAGACTTCGACAACGACGGGAAGCCGGACATCCTCTGGCGCAACGGCGCGACCGGCGAGAACGTCATCTGGATCATGAATGGCGCCGCGATCTCCTCGCAGGTCGCGCTGCCCTCGATCTTCGACCTCAACTGGAAGATCGGCGCCGTGTCGGATTACAGCGGCGACGGCCAGCCGGACATCGTCTGGCGCAACGCGAGCACCGGCGCGAACACGATCTGGGTGATGAACGGAACGGCCATCGGCTCCCAGGTGCCTCTGCCGCCGGTCACCGATCTGCTCTGGAAGATTGCCGGCCCGCGGTAAAGCCGGCCAGGTTCGAACTCTCCCGGCGGGGGCGCCCTGGCGCCTCCGCCGGTTTTAAGTGTATAATTCGCGCTCACTTTAACGAACAGGCGGCGGGATAAGAGCACCGGACGACGGTGCTTTTATCTCCTCTTCTGTCGGGAGGAGACCATGGGGCCGAGCGGGCGGCGGAAGTTTCCCGGCAGCCTTCTCCAGCCGACCGGCGCGGTGGCCGCGCTCCTCGCCCTCTTTCCCTCCGCGCTGCCGGCCCAGGTCGCCGCCGACACGGCGGTGCAGGTCAGCGCGGCGGTCCAGAAGGCGCCGTTGAAGATCACCCTGAGCTGGCCGGCGAAGTCCACGACGGGGTTCACGGTTTACCGGAAGGACCCCTCCGCGGCGAGCTGGGGCACCTCCGTCGCGACCCTGCCCGGGACGGCGACGACGTGGGCGGACTCCTCCGTCGCGGTCGGTGTCCCGTACGAGTACTGGGTCTCCACCGCGTCGGGCGCCGCCGGCTACGTCGCTTCCGGCATCGAGCTGCCACTGGTCGAGTCGCGTGGCAAGGTCGTCGTCATCGTCGACTCGACCTACGCCGCGAACCTGTCGGGCGAGTTCTCCCGCCTCGAGCAGGATCTGGCGGGAGACGGATGGATCGTTCTGAGGCACGACGTTGCGCGGACCGAGACGGTTCGAAACGTGAAGGCGCTCGTAACGGCCGACTACACGCAGGATCCGGCGGCGGTCAAGGCCGTCTTTCTCTTCGGCCACGTGCCGGTTCCGTATGCGGGCGCCATCGCGCCGGACGGGCACGGCGACCACTACGGCGCCTGGCCCGCGGACATGTACTACGGCGACATGGACGGCGTCTGGACGGACACGCAGGACTTCGCGTCGACCGTCGCCGGGCGCCAGCACAACACGACGGGCGACGGAAAGTTCGATCAGAGCTCCGCCCCGGGGGACATCGAGCTGCAGGTCGGGCGCGTCGATCTCGCCGACATGCCGTCGTTCGCCCCGAAGACGGAGCTCGATCTTCTGCGTCAGTACCTGAACAAGGATCACAACTTCCGGCACCGGATTACGACGGCGCAGCGCCGCGGCCTGATCGACGACAACTTCGGCTATTTCGGGGGCGAGGCGTTCGCCTCCTCGGGATGGCGGGACTTCTCCGCGTTCTTCGGCGCCGCGAACGTGTCGGAGCTCGACTGGTTTTCGACGCTCGACACGCAGAGCTATCTGTGGGCCTACGGATGCGGAGGCGGGTGGTACCAGGGCGCGGGCGGCGTGGGCAGCACGAGCAACTTCGCGGCGACGGACACGCAGGCAGTCTTCACGATGCTGTTCGGCAGCTACCACGGGGACTGGGATACGACGGACAATTTTCTTCGCGCCCCGCTCGCGACGACGACCTGGGGGCTGACGGATGCCTGGGCGGGCCGGCCGGCCTGGTATTTCCATCACATGGGGATCGGAGAGACCGTGGGCTACGGCGCGCGCCTTTCGCAGAACAATTTCGGCCTCTACTGGAACGGCGGGTATCGGAGCATTCACATCGCGCTGATGGGAGACCCGACGCTGCGCATGCACGTCGTGGCGCCTCCCTCCGGTCTCGCGATCACCCCTCTCGCCGGCGGCGTGGCGCTGCGGTGGGCGGCGTCCGCCGATCCGGTCGTCGGCTACAACGTGTATCGGGCGTCTTCTCCGTCCGGCCCGTTCTCGCGAATCAACGGCGCGCCGCTCACCGGGCGGTCCTTCGGCTCCGGCGCGCCGGCGGGGACATCGACGTACGCGGTTCGCGCCGTCGCGCTCGAGACCGGCTCGGGCACTTATTTCAACGCCAGCCAGGCGATCTTCGCGGCGGCGGCGCCGGGAAACGGCGGCGATTTCAACGTCGACAGCCGTCCCGACATCCTGTGGCGCAATGCGACGACGGGTCAGAACACCGTGTGGCTCATGAACGGCACGAGCGTCGGTTCGCAGGCCGCCCTCCCGGCCGTCGGCAACGCCAGCTGGCAGATGGGCGCGGCGGCCGATTTCGACGGCGACGGGAAAGTCGACATCCTCTGGCGCAACGCCGCGACGGGCGAGAACGTGATCTGGCGCCTGAACGGGACGGCCGTCCTCTCCCAGGTCCCGCTCCCTCCGGTGTTCGACCTCAACTGGCGGATCGCGGCCGCGGCCGATTTCGACGGCGACGGAAAGCCCGACATCCTCTGGCGGCACGCGGTGAACGGACAGAACACCATCTGGCGCATGAACGGAACCGCGGTGAGCTCCCAGGCGCCCCTCCCGCAGGTGGCGGATCTCAACTGGCAGATCGGGGGAGCCGCGGACTTCGACGGGGACGGCAGCCCCGACATCCAAGCCCCGCCACGTCAACAACTTGCAATTCGGGCGGAGGGTACACCGATTGCTAGATGGTCCGGCAGACTGGAGAGAACCATGAACAAAGCCATGGCACGCCCGAGGGCGAGTGGATGCCGGTTCGGGCTTCGGTGTGCAGCGCTTGTACTCGGGGTCGGGTTCTCGATGGCCGCGCAGGCGACCACCGTGATCCCCATCACCGACCAGGAGCTCTACAGCCGCGCGACGGTCGTCGTCCACGGCGTCGTTGAGACGACTGACGTCACCGTCGACGAGCAGGGCCGGCCGGAGACGATGACGGTCATCACGCCGATCTCCGTTCTCAAGGGCCAGCTCGCCGGAAGCCTCGTTCTCCATCAGCTGGGCGGCATGCTCCCCGACGAGCGGTTCCTGAAGATCTGGGGCCAGCCCGAATACCTTCCGGGCCGCGAGGTCGTGGTGTTCGCTCTGGCTCGGCGCGAAGGCGAGTATCAGACGGCCGAGCTCCTTCTCGGAAAATTCGAAATCCGGCAGGACGCGACGGGCGCGAAGTTCGCGGTTCCCGAACTGACGATCGCGACCCGCGACGGCGTCTCCGTCGTCCGGTCCTCCGCCCGCGCGGTTCCGGACTCCCAGCCTGACAGCGAGAGCGCCCCCAGGCCGCTCGCCCCGTTTCTGGAGAACGTGCGCGCGGGCCGCCTGACCGCCCCGGTCACGGCGCGCCCTTCGGGGACCCTGACCGCCGTCCGGCGCACCACCGCGCGGCGAACGGCGTTATGGGCCAACTGGAGCCCCGGCATTTTCTACCGCTGGAACAACGGGGCCACCGCGCTCTGGACGACGCAGAACACCGCGAACATCACCGGCGGCGGCGCCGCCGAAGCCCTCGCGGCGCTGGCGGCCTGGACGACGGACATCAATTCCAACATCAACTACACGATGGGAAGCTCGAGCGCGCCGAACACGATCGACCTGAATGCCACGTCCCTCTGCGGCCAGAGCGGATGCCTCGCGGGCGGAGGCGTGATTGGATGCGGGGGCCCGGGCGGCGGCGGAAGCCACGTCTGGAGAGGCGACTCGTACTTCTCGATCAGCAGCGGCTTCGTGCAGCTGCGCGCCTACTGCACGGCGAACCTGTACAGCTCGACCACGACGCAGGCGGTGCTCGAGCACGAGCTCGGCCACACGCTCGGCTTCGGCCACTCGGACCAGGGCGCCGCGACCCAGGACGCGTGCCGGGCGGACGAGGACGCCGCGATCATGCGCTCCGTGGTGCAGAACCGCACGAGCCTCGGATCGGACGACATCGACGCGATCCGGTGGGTGTACGGCGACGGGCTCAAGTCCTGCCAGGCGAGTCCCTACGACTTCACCGGCGACGGCCGATCCGACATCGTCTGGCGCAACACGACGACCGGAGTGAATCTGATCTGGGGCATGACGGGGCCGACCGTGAACGCGCTCATCCCCCTGCCGACGGTCGCCGATTCCAACTGGCGCATCGGAGCGATCGCGGACTTTTCGGGCGACGGAAAACCGGACCTTCTCTGGAGAAACGCGGCGACGGGCGAGAACGTGATCTGGGTGATGTCGGGCGCCTCCGTGACATCGCAGGTCGCGCTTCCGCCGGTGTTCGACCTCAACTGGCAGATCGCCGCCGCCGCGGACTTCAACGGTGACATCAAGCCCGACATCGTCTGGCGGAACACCGCCACCGGCGCCAACACGGTCTGGATGATGAACGGCACGTCTCTCTCCTCGCAGTCTCCGCTGCCGCCCGTCGCGTCCTCGAGCTGGACAATCGGCGGCGCCGCCGACTTCGATCGGGACGGAAAGCCGGATCTTCTCTGGCGCAACATCGCGACCGGGGAGAACACGATCTGGGTGATGAACGGGACCGCCGTGGCTTCGCAGGTCGCCGTGCCGCCCGTCTTCGATCTGAACTGGCGCATGGTCGCCGTCGCGGATTTCAACGACGACGGCATCAACGACATCCTGTGGAGAAACCTGGCGACGGGCGCCGACACGGTGTGGGTGATGACCGGCACGGGAGTCGCGTCCGCCGCTCCGATTCCGCCGACGACCGACATGAGCTGGAAGGTGAGCGGGCCGAGGTGACGGGAAGTCGAGAGCTGAGAGTGGAGAGTCTGGTTGAACGTTGAGCGTTGAACGTTCGGCGTCGAGCGTTCATGCGAAGTCCGGCGCAACCCGCGGCCACTGAATCGCCCCGCTCCTCAGATCGTCGGTTTGCGCCGGGCTCGCTGTCGGGATTTGTCACTCGGAGTCTCTCGAAAAGAGGCCAGAACGCGTATCTGCCGGCATTTGGCTCGTGGTGCGCTTGTTGCTCCTCCGGCAGGCAGCACGGTTTCCAAACGGTCTCCTTCCGCCTTCCCGGCACGAGGACCTGTCTGAAAAAAAGCCTCTTTTCTGCACTGTTCGTGGCCGCCGCTTTCCTCGTCGCGGGGAACGCCGTGGCGCAGCCCGTCCTCCTGGTGCCTTCGGAGACTCTCACCCTCCAGCAGGCGATCGCGGCGATTCCCGACGGGGGAGTCATCGAGCTCGCGGCCGGGACGTACGACTCGCCCTCGGGCGGCTTTGCCATCAACGACCAGCCGCGCAGCTTCACGATCCGCGCGGCCTCGGGAGCCTCCGTGGTTCTCGATGGCGGAGGCGCGCGGGACATCCTCCGCTTCATCAATTCGAGCCCCGGAGCCGGCCGTCCGGTCATCTTCGAGGGGCTCACGTTCGCGAACGGGTTCTCCGCCACCGCGGGGATCGGCGGAGGCCTGACTCTTCAGAACGCGTCGGCGACGTTTCGCAACTGCGTCTTCCAGAACAACGTCGCGAGCTCAGCGCAGACCGGCGGCGGCGCCCTGTCGCTCGCGACCGCGACGGCCTTCTTCTTCGACTGCGTCTGGACGGGTAACTCGGCGAAATTCTACGGCGGCGCGCTGGCGGTCGAAACGTCGTCGCGGGCGTACGTCCACCGCGGCACCTTTTTCTCCAACCGGACGAATCTCCCCAACCACCTGCCGGTCTCCGGCGGCGGCGCCATTCACGTGGGCGACTCGGTGCTGAGGGTCTCCAATTCCCGGTTCGACTCCAACCAGGCGGGGTACGTGGGAGGCGCGATCTACGCGATCGGCACCTGGACGAACCCGGTGACGACTCCGATGTCCGACGTCCTCGTCGCGGACTGCACGTTCATCAATAACCAGGCGATCCGGGACGCGTCCGTGAGCTTCGCGGCGCCGACCGAAGGGGGCGCGTTCCACGCCGAAGACCAGACCACCGCGAAGATCTACAACTCCCGTTTCGTCACGAACTCGGCGCAGACAGGCGGCGGGATCAACATGTATCGCGCGATCGTGGAAGTCCGCGGCTGTGTGCTGCAGGGCAACCGCGCGACGGGCTCCGGATCCGCGAACGGCTTCGGCGGCGGCATCTCGGCGGTTTCGAACGACGGCCCCGACGCAACGACCGGGTCGGGAACCATCAACCGGCGGACCTCGAACCTGCTCGTGCAGGACACGCTGATCCAGGGCCGGTTCGGGGCCGTCACCACCGTCGCTCAAACGGGCGGCGGCATCTATGTCTCCGGAGACAGCAACAGCCTGTACGGCCAGAACGGCATGCCGGCGAACGGGACCGCGGCAGCGAACCGGGCGACAGCCCAGCTGACCAACGTGATGCTGATCGACTGCGACGTCCAGGAGATGTCGGGGGCGGCCGGCACCGGAATCGGCGGCGGCCTCGAGGCCGATCTGGTCAACCTCACGATCACGAGCTCGCTCATCGCCGGCTGCGATGCGGTCACGGCGGGCGGAGCGAGCAACGCCGCCGGCGGGGGGCTCTCGATCATCAACCAGAGCTCGGCCACCGTGACCTCCTCGACCATCGCGAAGTGCACGGCGGCGCAATACGGCGGCGGCGTGTTCGCTCAGGGCTCGACGCTGAACATGACTGGCAGCAACTTCATCCAGAACGAGGTGAGCCCGGGGTTCGGGGAAGCCTCGAACGTCTCGTACGGGGCCGCGCTGTTCACGACGCCCGCCATTCCGACCGCCACGAAGATGGACGGCGCCGTCACCGGCTGCGTGTTCACCGAGAACGTGGGAATCGCGATCTTCGACGACGACCGGTCGCCGAGCCCGATCAACGACATGCGGTACAACTCGAACCAGATTTACGCGACGACGTTCGGCGCCACGGTGTACTCGGATTCGCTCACGGGCGTGAAGACGGTCGCGACGCTCAACAGCCTCACGGTCACACGCGGCAGCGGACAATCGACGGTCAAGTCTTCCGCCGCCAACACGGCTCTCGGCAGCCGCCCGTCGATCGGCGTGCTGCGAGCCGCTCCCGCCTCTCTGGTCCCGTCGGGCGCGGTCGGCGACGCGGGCGCTCCCTCCGCGTACCTCGGATACGCCTGGAGCGGAACGAGCGCGACTCTCGATGGAGCGGCGCTGGGCTCTGCGGCCGGGCTCTCGGCGACCGCCGCCGGATCGCACACGCTCATGGTGGACGGGGGCAGCAGTCCGGTGGCGATCTCGAGCGCCCCGTCCCCCGCCGGGACCTTCGTCGCGTCTCCGGCGTCAGTGCCGGTCGGCTCCTCCACGACGCTCTCGTGGACCTCCGGCGGAGGAGCATTTCTCGAAGTCGCGATCGACCGCGGGGTCGGAACGTCCCCCTCGGGATCGGGCTCCGCCGCGGCGACCGTTCCGGGGACCGAGACGTTCTGGACGTACGAGCTTTTCCAGGAGGGAGCCTTCGTGGCGCCGGCCGCGGTGACGGGGACGGGCACCCTTCCGTCGATCTCGAGCTTCTCGGCCTCCCCGGTGCTCGTGAATCCCGGCGGGTTCTCGCTTCTGACCTGGTCGACCTACAACGGAACCTCGGTCCTCGTCAACGGGGCCACGGCGTCTCCGTCCGCCAGCATGGGTGTCACGCCCGCCGTCACGACCGCGTACCCGCTCGTCGTCCTGAACGGGGTCGGGAAGGCGTCGCGGACCGTCACGGTCAACGTGAACTCGGGCAGCGCGGGCCTCGCGATCCCGACGATCTCTACCCCGATCGCCGGCGGCTCCTACAACACGGCGGGTGTGTCGTTCTCGTGGAGCTCCGTCGGCGGCTCGACCGGATACGACCTTCGTCTCTTCGACGGGCAGACGGGCGCCACCCTCTTCTCGGGATCTCTGGCGGGCGCCGCGTCGACGTCAACTCTCATCAGCCTCGGCAACGGCGGATACACATTCGCGGTCCGGGCCTGCAGCGGCGGGGGATTCACCGACGGCGTGTGCGGGAGATTTTCGTCGCAGAGCTTCACGGTGGCGCTGACCGCCCCCTCCGGCGCGCCGTCTGTCACGTTTCCCGGAGCCGGCGCGTCGCTGACCGCTTCGACGCAGACGCTCGGCTGGACGTCCGTCCCGAAGGCCGACCCCGCGCAACCTCTTTTCTACGAGGTCCTTCTCCGCGACGTGACGAACGGCGCGACGGAGCTCCAGATCACGGTCCCCGACCCGCAGCTCTCGACGATCTACTCGATGCACAGCTCCGCGTCGTACGAGCTGAAGGTGCGGGCCTGTCAGGCGGGATGCGGACCCTACTCCGCGCCGGTCGGGTTCTCCGTCTCGCTCCCGGCCGTTCCGACGGCGGCGCCGGCCATCACGGGCGCGACCGTGACCGGCGGGAACAGCCTCGCGGTTTCCTGGACCGGCGTCACCGGCGCCGACGCTTACCGGGTCCGGGCGGGGGCGCACTCACGGTTGCGGCCCGTCAAGTCTCCGGGACCACCGTCACCCTGAGCGTTCCGGCGGGGATCGCCGACGTGATCGTCGCGGGATGCAACGGCGACGGATGCGGCCCCTTCAGCGGCCCGACACGCGTGAATCCTCCGGGACCCAATCCCGCGGCGCCGGTGGTGGGCACTCCCATCGCCGGCACGGTCGTCACCGGTCCGGGGGTGAGCTTCTCGTGGAGCCGGATCCCCGGCGATACCGGCGGCACGACCTACCGCCTGTACGTCCAGGACCTCTCACGGCAGTCCGCCGCGCTCGACGTCTACACCACGCAGAATTTCTGGGCGGCCGCTTTGAAGGCGGAGGGATCGCGTTACGACGTGCTGGTGGTGGCGAATCCCGGCCCTTCTCAGATCGTCGGACCGTCTGCCGGCTTCAACCTGCGGGGAGTGAGCGCCACGGCGCCGACCATGGTCTCGCCGGCCCACCAGAGCACCGTCCCGTCCGGGAACATCCAGCTCTCGTGGAGCCCCGTCCCGAACGCGACCCTCTACGAGTATTTCGTCGCGGTGCAGGGACAGCCGAGCGCCTCTGCGATCGGCGTGACGCCCGGCCTCCTGGTCCAGGTGCCGTTGAACGGTGCGCCGACGACGTACAGCGCGATCGCGCGCGCGTGTCCCGCCGGCAACGCCTGTTCGATCACCTCGGATGCCGGCTGGGGCCCGTGGTCCAACGCTCCGGGTGGGCCCGGCGTGACGAACTTCACCGTTACGCCGTAGATCGGCGCGCGACCCGCGTTGACACCGCGTCCCCGGCGTTAGATTCTCTTCGTCGCTCTCCCAACTCGAACAAGCCGAGGTGCCCGTGATCGGACCCTGTCTGCTCCTCTTTCAGCTGACACAGCCCACGCCAACCCCGGCCGCCTTGCCGCCGCCGAACGTCACCGCCTCGCTCGTGGTCGAGGATCGCGCCGCGCCTCCGCCCACCCCGACTCCCATCCAGGATGTCTCCCGATTCGTTTCCGATCACGCCGTCACGCTCCTGGTCCAGACGGGAGAAGGCCGGCTGATCCGGAAGGGGCAGGCCATGCTGTCGACCAGCGAAGGCTATGTGATGACGTCGCTCGACCTCGTCGCCGGCGGATCGAGCTTCGTCGTTTCAGGAGGCGTGGTGGGGGAGGGACGCCCGGCGAAGGCGCTCGCCGTCAGCCGGCGCGGCAAAATCGCGATTCTTCAACTCGACATGAAAAGCGGAGAGCACCTGGGGGACGCCGCGCCTCGCACGGACGTCCCGCCCGGAGCCGGCGACAGACTGTTCGCTCTGGGAGATGGTGGCCGGGTCATCGACGGAAAGGTCCTATCGATATCCGAGGACTCGGACACCACCCGGCTGCTCCACCTGAATCTTTCTCTGGCGTCGGGAGCGCCGGTCTTCAACTTCCGTGGCCAGTTCGTCGGCGTCGTTCGCGGCGCAGTCAGGAAAGCTCCCGGCGGCATTGCCGTCTTCGTTCCCGCCAAGGTCCCGGGCGACTGGGTCGATTACTTTCCGAGCTCGGTGCGAGAGCCGATTCGCAAGAAAGTGATCGAAGCCCCGCCGGCAAACTAGCTTTTATCGACTCGGATCGGGCGGAGGTCGGACAGGGCGGTGCGACGGGTGGCCTCTCCTGGAAGAGGACGGTCGACTCTTGCGGACCAACCTGAAAACCCGGGGCAGCGAAGTCTCGCCGCCCCGGTGAGAGTCAGAAGTTCGGATCGGCGGCGGGGAACGTACGGATGTTGAAGAGGCAGGCGCCCGTGACGTTGCCAGCCTGACAGCCCCACGTGATGCTTCCAGTCGAGCCCGAGTTGTTGTTGAGATTCATGGGACTGTTGCTCTGAAAAGCCGGGTAGACGATGATCGGCGGCCCCGCCTGAGCCGTGAACTGGCCCACATAGGCATTCGGGCTCTGCAGGAGACCGATCGTGGCGAAGGTGCAGAGGTTGCAGTTCACATACGCGGCGATGTTTCCGAAACCCGCGCTCATGCTGTTGACGACCGGCGCCCAGCCGACGACCACGACCGTCGTGTTGGCGCTGACGGTTCCGATGACGCTGGTTCCCGTGTTCACCTGGAGCGTGCCGTTTCCCGTCAAGGCCGATGCCGTCGCGCTACAGAAGAGCAGAATCAGTAAACCGCACCATAGGTAGTCTTGCGCATGGGTCCTCCAGGTAAGAATTTCGACACTCAGAGCCGCCCGACGCCCGCGTTGTGTGGATTAAGCGCATTCTACCAACGGCGGCCACGGTTACCACGGTGATTCTTCCGGTCGATGCCTCTCGAAAAGAGCGCGCTCCCGCGGTTTTCTGCACGCAAGAAAGCGGAGGCGAACCCTGAAGTCCGCTCTCAAAACAGAGGATCGGCGATGGGCATCAGGCGAATAGTGAAGATGCAGGAGCCGGTCATCTGCCCGACCTGGCAGCGCAGGGCCACCGACGCGAAACTGCCCGAGTTGTTGACGATCCTGACGGTGCTGCCCTGATACGCATTGACCGCCTGGATGCCGGGCGGAGCCGAGACGATCGTCCATTGAGCCCCCGGATGTCGTTGTTGCAGGATGGAATCCCGGCGCCGCAGATACTGAACGGGGAGCCGCGACGTTCACGTTGGCCGCCATCGATGCGGGAGCTCCTCTCAGCGGAGCTCACGACCGGAATGATTCCGATCACTTCGGCCACCTGGTTGTTCGCAATCCCACATTGAGACCGGTGCCTGGCGGGATTCGTGGCGCCTGTGTTCGCGGAAGACAGGGGACCCGTGGAAGCGAACAGAGAGGAGGAGAAGAGAAGCGGCAGGCCCACGAACACACCCCTGCGAATTTTCACGGATGCCCTTTTCGCGCAGAGTCTCCCGCGGAGCTCGAGGGTCGAGCCTTACGCCGTCGGGAGGGTTGGTTCCCGGAAACCGTCGCGCAACAGCCTCTCCGCACTACGGCGAAAAGGATGGCCGGCCTCCAGCAGATCGTCGTAATTCCGAGAGGAGCCGCCGCCCGAGCCTCGCACCATCAAAAGCTGCGCGAGAAGTCGGGGACGATCGAAGGACGGGAGGGACGCGGCGGCTCGCCGAGCCACGTCCTCGGCCGGATGGCCGCGAAGCCCCGACTGACGCAGCACGTGATCCGCGTGACGGGCGACGACCCACAGGATCTCGAAGCGCATCGCCGCCTGACCCTGCGCTTCCTCAGAACCCTCCTTGATCGTGTTCGACGCGTGAACCCGGTAGTCGACGAGCGGCTCCGGGAGGATCTCGAGCGTTCCGCGCCCTGCGGCGCCCAGGAAAAAGTCCCAGTCGTGGGCATACCTCAGCGGGAGAAAACGAAGGCCGCCGGCACCGCCGCACACCGCACGGCGAACGGCGAAATTCGACGTCGTGGCGATGTAGTTGGCTTCGAGCAGCGCCAGCACGGGATCCTTCGTCTCGGTGAGGCCTCCGGGCGCGAGGGGCCACGGCGGCATGTTCCGAAAGCCCTCCTTCACGCCCAGGACCGCTCCCGCGGAATCGATAATCCGCATCCAGGAGCTCAACCCGGCAAGAGAGGGCTTCTCGTCGAAACGCCTCACGAAGCGTCCGATGCGGGTGGGAGCGAACGCGTCGTCGGAATTCAGGATGAAGAGGATTTCGCCCCGGGCGACCGACATCGCGCGGTTCAAGGCGGCGTGCGCTCCCTGGTTTTTCTGCCGGAAGATCCTCAGGCGGCGATCGCTTTCGAGCGGCTCCAGGCGCTCGACCGAATCGTCGGACGATCCGTCGTCGACCAGGACCACTTCCAGATCCTCGAAGTCGGAGCGGAGGACGCTTTCGACCGCGTGCACGACGTACGGACCGTGGTTATAGGAGGGGATCGCGACCGAGACGCGGGGATGAGCGGAGAGAGTCACGGGAAGATCGCCTTCTCGTATCCGGAGACGAAATCGGAGAAGGACCCGTGGCGGTCGGCCGCTTCGCGCGCGCGCTCGCCCTCGAAAGCGCGGCGGGCCGGATCCAGCATCGCACGCGCCGCCCTCTCCAGCGCGTCGAGGTCGCCGGGTGCGCCCGCGACGATCCCTCCGCCCTTCTCGAGGATCGAGGCCAGGTCGCCGACCCGAGTGACCACGCAGGGAACGCTTCGGGCGAAACCGTCCAGCAGGAAGAGCGGAAAGCCTTCGTACTCGGATGCGAGAAGCGAAACGTCGATCGCGTCGTAGAGCGTTTCGAGATCGCGCCTGAAACCGAGCCTTTTCAGATTGGGCGGCGGGTCCCTTTCGATCTCCGCGTCGAGCGCCCGATCGAGCGGCCCTCCTCCCACCAGAAGGAATCGCGCGGAGGTGCCGGCGAGCTTGCGGGCGAGCTGGACGACGTCGAGAGGCCGCTTCTGCGGGTGCATGCGAATGAACGTGCCGAAGACGACGCCTTCCGGGGGAAGCCCGAGCTTCATGCGCGCATCGCCCCGGCGCCGCTCGGCATCGGGTGCCGAGACCGGCGGGACGGCCCGCACGCCGTGACCCACGGTGAAGATCTTCCGCTCGGGAATCGCCCACCGGCGCGCCAGTTCCTGCCCGATGCGGGGATTGACCGCGAGGTGGGCGTCCACCGCCTGCACGACCGGCGCGGAGTAATGGCGGATCCACCCGCGGCGGTGGTCGAAGAGCTGGTTGACGATCCGAAGGTTCGGAAACTCGGCGCGCCACGAGGCGGCCCGGTCGTAGAACTCGGGTGTTCCGTTCCAGGATACGAGGGTCTCGACGTCATAACGGCGGAGGAAATGGCGGACGGCGTCCGGGACGGCGGGGCGGGGCAGCCAGTCCCCCAGGCAATACGTGCGGGGCGCCGCGCGCCGGCACTCCTCGATCGCGGTGCCGAGGCGTTTTTCATGAGGCCGCAGCGTGGCGACGAGGACGCGGTGCCGCTTCTGCAGCTCGGGGAGAAGGTCGAACAGGACGCGCTCGGCGCCGCCGATCGCGAGATACGGAAGCAGGAAGAGCGCGGTTCGCCGCCCTTCGACCGCCGGCAGCCGCGAGAGCCGGGCGAAGGGCGACAGGACCCGGCGGCGCGCCGCCTCCTCGTCCGCGGTCGCGCGGAGGACGTGATTTCCGGAGGCCACGAATCCCCACGGAGCGGCGGGAAGCACGGGCTCGCCATCCGGGTCCGCGAGGTGGGTCAGCCATTTGCCGGCAATGGCGCCTTCGGCGCGGCCCTCCCGCGGAAGGCGGAGGAGGGGGCGGCCGGTTCGGCCCGCGGGCCCGACGGCTTCCACGAAATCGAGGTCCTCGGAGGCCGCCGCGAGCAGAAGCGCCTCGAGCTCGACCTCGGGCGCGTTTTCGATGTCTTCCGCGGGAGCGAAGCAGAAGGACGCCTCCTCGGGTTCGCGGGAAGAAACCGGTGCCTCGGCGGCGCTCCCCGAGGCGGAGAGCCGGCGGCTCCTCTCGGTCTGCCGCGCGACGAAGGCGTCGAACCGCGCCGGCGAGACGTCTGCGGTCCGAACGACCAGAACCGCCGGATCCGCCAGCGGGGTCGAGACCGCCGGCGCCGCGTCGTAGACGAGCGGGGGGGGCGGAACGGCCGCCCCTGCCTGAGGGCGCTTCGAGAGGACGCGGCGCAGAACGAGAGCGCGCGAACGAAGCGCTCTCAGCGCGGCCCGCGGGCGGACGCTGTGCTCCCAGAACCATCCCTCGCAGCGGGCGAGCAGCGAAGGTCTCAGGCTCACGTTAGGAAGACCCCCGCGTACTTCTCGGCGCAGGCGGGCGCGTCGAACGCCCGGGCGGCCTCGCGGGTCCGGGCCGCCAGAGAGGAGCGAAAGTCCCGATCCGCAAGCCGCCGCACGGCCGCTTCGATCGCGTCGAGATCCCCCGGCCGGTCCACGACCACCCCCGCGCCGCTCGCTTTCAGGAGCTCGCCCATTTCGCCGACGTCGGTCCCGAGGAAAGGGACTCCCGAGGAGAGCGCCTCCAGCAGGAAGACGGGGAGTCCCTCGTAATCGGAGACGAGGCACCCGACGTCCGCAGCGGCGACGAGCGCGGGAACGTCCCGGCGGAACGGGAGCCGTACGACGTTTTCGCCCGCCAGAGCGGCGATCTCGCGGTCGACTTCCTGCTCGAGGACGCCGCCTCCGACGAGAACGAACCGCAGCTGCGCGAGATCCCTCACGCGGCCGGCCACGCGGACGAGATCGAGCGGACGCTTTTGCGGATGCATGCGCGCGGCCAGAAGAAAGACGACGGTGTCCTCGCGCGCGCCGAGAACCGCGCGAAGCGCGGCGCGCCGGGACCTCTGCTCCCCGGGCGGGACCGGTTCGGGAGGGGCCACGCACGGCCGGATGACGGGGGTGCGGGCCTCTGGCCAGCCGCGCTTGTCGATCAGGGCGCGCGCGATCCTGCCGTTGGTCGCAACGCAGACGTCGATCGCCCCGCGAATCCGCTCGTCGTACCGGTCGATGTAGCCCGCCCGGTGGTCGTAGAGCTGATCGATGAGCCGCAGGCCGGGGAACTGGCGCTTCAGTTCCGGGGCGACGTCGTAGAACCAGGTCGTGCCGTTGGCGTTGTATAAAGCGACCGGAGCGGACGCGTCGATCAGGGCTCCGAGCATTCCGAACATCGCGTCGGGATGAACGAGATCGCCGAAACCGTACAGCCGCGGCGTGAGCTTCGCGAAATCCGCGCGGCGGTCTCCGAGGCGCTCCTCGTGCGGCGCGAGCGTCACGATCAGGAATTCGAATCGGCTCGTCAGGCGGGAGAGGACCTGGTAGAGGACCTCCTCGACCCCTCCCCGGGCGAGATAACTGGTGAGCACGAGGACGGCCGGCTTGCCCGACGGCGAGGCCGCGCGCCGGAGCACGGCGCGAGCATCGCGAAGACCGACCGAAAAAATCTCCCCCATCGGCCGCGTGCTCACGTAAGCGTCGCGGCGGTACGCGAAGGCCTTCCCCCCGCTCAGGGGCGCCCGTCTCGCGACGGTCTTGCCCGTGAGCGCGTCGGTGAGAGCCCGGACGTTCCCCTCCGACGGCATGAGCTCGTATGCCCCGGACCGGTGGACGGTGTGCTCAGCGGCGTTCGGCGAGGGACCCGCCGGAAGCGCGAGCGCGTCGATCTGCTCGGCGGCGAGGACCAGCGAGGCGGACTCGAGAAACGAGGGAGAGACGTCGGGCAGCCCGCGCGGGGCGAAGAACCACGGCGACGCCCCGGCCGCGGCCGGCCCGGGGGCGGTCTGCGCCTCCGTCGTCCAGGCGACCTCCCCCGAGTCCCCGTACCCCACTCCCCGCAGCTCGGCGAGCGTCTGCGCACCGCACCAGGCGGCGGCCTCGGCGCGGGTCACGGGCGCCGGACCTTCCGCGCGGACGCGCAGCTCGAGAAAGGGTTTACTCACGGGCGCCGCGGGAGTCGCGGCATAGCGGACGACACCCGGCCGCCCCCGCAAGCGCCGGTAGGCGGCGTGAATTCCGGGAAACCGCGAGAAGACGGCCCGCGCGACGCGCTGCGCGGCCGGCCACTCGGTGGGGCCAGCCACGATGCTACCGCGATCTCAAATGCGCGAGGATGTCCCGGCCGTCGTGTCCCGTCTGTCCCCGCAGCGGAAGCTCCGTGTCCATGCCGATCACGTCGAAGCCCGCCATCGACGCCATCGCCCGCACCACCTCGGGGGCCGAGTAATAGATGTGACCGTGCCGGCCCGTCTCGGCGAATCCGAAGCGCCACGTGCCCTGATCGAACTGCTGCCGGAAGTGGAGCTGCCCTCCCGGCGAAAGGATGTTGATCTGGTGGAGGAGAAAGACCCCGCCGGGCTTCAGGATCCGTTTCGCGTCGAGAAGGTAACTGAAGACGACCTGCGGCTCGACGTGCAGGAGTACGTCGTAGGAAAAGATGAAGTCGACGGATTTCGCGGGGATCGCTCCGAAGTCGAACCCGGAGAGCTTGAGGTACTGGACGTCTTTGCCTTCTCCCACGGCGGCGCGCGTGCGCTCCAGCATTTCCGAAGAAATGTCGGTGCAGATCAAACGGCAGCGCCCCGCGAGCATGCGGCTCCACTTGCCGCCACCGCAGCCGAGCTCCACGACGACGGCGTCGGGCTTCAGGAAAGGCTCGGCTCCGCGGCGGAAGACCTCCTTCCACTGCTCCGCGCTGCCCCACTCTTCCCCGAGCACCTTGTGGGAGTCGTTGACGTCCTCCCGGTTGCGCCAGTTTCGGGCGTAGTCCGACCAGGTGTCTTCGAGACCGGCGACGGAGCTCTTCTTCGGATCCGGAAGGGGCCGGTCCGAAGCCCCGAAAGGCGCGTTCGCCGCCGGGGCGGGAGGCTCCTGGCCTCGGAAGAATGGAAGTTTCATCGGGCCTCCTTCGTCGTGAATCCGAGCCCGCCGGTCGCGACGGCCGCCGGGCTCAAGGTTTCCGTTTGCATGATGGAGAGAATCGCCTGCATGTCGTCGCCGGGGACGGGGATCCCCCGGCTCCGCAGCTGCTCCGAGAAGCGGCGGCAGGCGGGCCCCGGGAGCTGCAGAAACAATCGCGCGCACAGCCGCTTCGACGGCAGGCCCGGATAGGAGGCCTCCGCGAGCCCCTTCACGTACGCGTAGCGGAAGACGGCCAGAAGAAGATCGTCGAGAAGGGACGCGTCGGGCGCGTCCTCGAAGAAGCCCGCCATGCGGAGCATTCGCTCCTCCCAGGCGGACAGGGCCGCGGCAACGGCTTCGATGCGAGCGCGGTCAGCGGGGGAATCCCGAAGCATTTCAAGGCGGGCCCATTCTAGCTCCGGCGTTCCGAACCACTTCCGGAGCTCGGGCCGCTTCTCATAGAAGAGTCGCGCCATCGCGCCGCACCCGACCTGCCGCCGGAAGAAGGAGCGGACGTCGTAGTGGTGGTAGTGAGTTCCGAGCGGACGCGCATCGTAGAGGATCCGCATGCCGTGGAGAGAGAGACGGTACGCGAGCTCGATGTCCTCGAATGCCGCTTTCTGAAACTCGGTGCTGAAGTATGTGGGCTCGCAGTCGAGAAGGGCGCGCTTCAACGAGATGTTGGACGTGTAGAAGTGCCGGAAGTCGTACTCTTCGCCGGCTTGCAGGTACTGGTAGCTGAACTGCTCCGCCCCCGCACCGTCGATATGCTTCATGGTGGCCGTCAGCCGCAGATCCGCGGGCCACACGGACAGGCCCAGGACGGCGATCTCGCGCTCGGGTCGCCGGGCGTGAGCCTCGAGGTGCCGCCGGACGAACGAGACGTCCGGGACGATGTCGTCGCCGGTAAAGAGAATCACCGGCGAGGTCGAGAGACGGATCGCGGAGTTTCTCGCGCGCGCGGGGCCGCCATTGCGCTGGCTCTGGAATGCCATCCCGTAGCGTTCCGGCTTCCATCCCCGAAGAAACGCGGGCGTGGCGTCGGAGGATCCGTCATCGACGACGACGACCTCGAATCGTCCGGCGGGAAGATCCTGTCGGTCGTAGGCGCGCAACACGCGTTCGAGCAGGCCGACGCGGTTGAAAGTCGGGATGAGGACCGCGAGAGTCGGGGCGCCGCTCATTTCCTTTCACCCGTGTCGCGCGTCGTGCCCTGGCCGAGAAGCTGCGCGGCGAGCGCTCGCGCCGCCTCGGCGGGCGGGGGCAACCCGCCCAGAAAGCCGTCGAAGGCGGCCGCCGCGGCGCGCCGGCGCTCCGGGGTGCCGAGAGAGCGCAGCGCCGTTTCGAATCCGGCGGCCTGGCCGGCCGCGACTGCGGGAATTCCCGCGGCGTCCGCGGGGATGTCCTCCGCGAGATCCGAGAGCGCCGGGGAGACGACCGGGATGCCGCGCGCGAGAGCCTCGAGAGCGATTCCGGGCCAGGCGAGGCGCTCCGCGGTCGTGCACAGGACGTCTGCTTCGGCCAGGACGGACGAGGCCGTCTCGTCTCTTCCCGACCGGCGCACGTTCGTCAGCCCCATGCTTTCGATCAAAGTGTCGACGTCCGCGGCGAGGGGACCGTCTCCGGCGAGGTGGAATCGGAATCCGTCGTCTCCTCGGAACCGGCGGGCGATCGCGAGGAAGTCTTCCGGCCGCTCGCCCGGGACGAGATCGCCGATCCACGCGACCACCGTCTCGGCGGGCTGGTCCCGCGGCTTCGGACGTGGATTCGACGGCCGAGACGGGAGGCCGCGGGGAAGGCGCCGGATTTTCGCGGCCGCGTTCCCGATGCGCGCGAGCTCCTGATGCTGCCGGGAGCTCTGAGCCAGGATCAGGTCGGCGATCTCGATCATCGGCCGCGCGTCGGCGGCGGAGCCGGCAGGCGGCGCGACGACCAGCCGGAGACTTGGGAACTCCTCCCGGATGTGGCGGGCCGCCTGATGAAACCAGGAGGACTCGCCGACCTGAACGACCGCGGCGACCTCGTAGCAGCGCAGAAGGTGAGAGACGGCGGAGAAGAAGAGCTCGCGAGGCAGGACGTCGCCGAGCGAGTACACGTGCGGCGTCACCTCGCGAAATCGGTCGAGCGCGATCGCGAGCGCCGGCGTCCCCGGCGCGCACGACACGATCAGGAGACGCATCCCTGAAGCGTCTCCCAGGAGCGAGCGGATCTCTTCCTCCGCTCGCGAGCCCGGCGGGTCGGGAAGAAGGAGCAGAACGGAGGGGCGAGGGTCGGGGAAGCGCACCCGGGACAGGAGGCGGTCGACCGCGGCGATTTCGAGGCGGATCGCGCCCGCGGCCGGCGCGGCGGCCGGGATCCAGTACAGGTCCAGGCGCCGCAGGGACTCCGGCAGCGCCGGCAGGTCGAGAGCCGGGGCGAGGAGCGCGCCCGCGAACGTTCCGACCGCTTCCTTCCCCGCGACGAGGGCCCTGCCCCGGGCGAGCGCGTCCGTCAAAGGCTCCGCGTCGATCCCCTCGAGGCTCCAGATCTCCCGCCTCGCCATGAGAAAGGGAGGCGACGGCTCTCCGGCCGCGCCGCGCTCGACCGCCGGCGTCCGGAGAAACGCGAGACCCTCGCCGGCCATCGCGAAGACCGCCGTCTCCCACCAGGCGAGGGGCGCGCGGGCAATCTCCGCGTCGAGGAGAACGAGGTACGCGCCGCTCGCCGCCGCCCGGAGGCCGGCCGCGTCGCTCGCCGTGGTCTCAGAGACGACCGTCCCGTCGTCCCGTTCGATCCGCAGGTCCCCCCGATCGGGATCCCACCGGAGCCACTCTCTCGAGGCGAGGGTCTGCCGCCGCGCGATCTCGAGGAATGCGGCTGCCTGCGGGAGAACGACGATCGAGAGCAGCGGCGGCTCGAGAGAAGGACGCTCTCCGGCCACGAGCTCGATGCGCGCCGCACCGGACCGCCTGGAGGCGTCGCCCCCCGCGGCCGCGCGCAGCCGCCGCGCCAGAGCCCGGCGCCCGCGGCCGAGGACGCTCCGGAGGCGCGGGGGAATCGCGTTGCGCGCCGCGTCGGCGATTCCTTTCCCGGGAACGCGCGGGGGGCCGGACCCGTTCTGCAGGTTCGAGACGAGGAGGTCGATCTGTTTGTGGAGGTCTCGATTGTCCGCGGCGACGTCTTCGATCATTCCCTGGAGCGCGTGCACGAGCTCTTCGGCCCGGTCGCGCGAGGGGCCGGTCGAGAGATCCACGGAGGGCCGCGGAGGGCGCGCGTTTTCGAGGACCTGCAGCCGGCTCTCGAGCGAGGAGGACCTCTGCTCGGATTCTGCCGCGATCCGGCGCGCCTCCGCGATCTCCGTTTCGAGCCGGAGACGTTCGCCGATCTGCTTCTGAAGCTCTTCGGCGATCGCCGCCGATCCCGCCGCCAGGCTCCTCGAGAGAGACCGCAGTTCCGCGAGCTCGTCCCGCTGTTCGCCGGCCGTTTCGATGCGGCGCTGGAGCTCCTCGTGGATCGCGCCCATTTGATGATCCCGCATCGCCTCGAGAAAGCCCTCGACGGTCGCCATGCGTCGCTGGAGCCCCATGGCGATGTCGATCTGTTTCTGGAGCTCGGGAGCGAGCGAGCCGGCCGACGTCACCGAGTGCATGGCGGCCTCGAGCGCGATGACCTGCCCCTGCACCAGAAGGATGTTCTCGATTTGTTTCTGGAGCTCTGCGGCGAGGGACGCGACCGCCCCGCCTCCCTGCGCCATCTGCGTCCAGAGAAGGGAGTCGCGGTCGAGCAGCACGGAACCCGACCGCGGAAGCGCCTTGCCGGGCGCAAGCGAGACCTCGACGAGCTGGTACGTGGGAGAGGGGCCGCTGCCGCCGGTGCTTGCGAGCCCGCCCGACCCGTCGAAGGTCACCGGCTCGACGGCGACCGTGCTGCGCCGGAAGCGCTCGCCTTCGATCGAGGAGATGAGAGAGCCCGTCACGAGCCGCTGGCCGTAGGGAACCACCGTCGGGAATCGCTCTCGCAGCATCGCGAGGAACTCCTCGATGTCGAACTCGCGCGTGTGAAAGGGATTCGAGTAGCCGGTCTCCTCGGAATACGTCTTCCGGTTCGGAGTCGAGATCAGCGCGATGCCGTCCGGCACGAGGTTGCGCCGGATCACGTCGAGCAGCCGCTCGGGATTGTCCAGGTGCTCGATCGTCTCGAACGAAACGACGAGGTCCACCGGGTCGCCCTGGTAGGTCTCCGCGTCCCCCGCTTCATAGGTCAGGTTGTCCCGCACGAAGCGCGTCCTCGCCTGGGCGATCGACGCCTCGTCCCGATCGACCCCGTGGACGCGGCGGGCGACGCCGGCGAGGAGCCAGCTCCCATAGCCGCTCCCGCACGCGAGGTCGAGGACGCTTCTGTCCTTCGCCCGGGAGAGGACCCACAGATAGCGGTGCCAGTGCTCGTAGGAGGTGTAGACGTCCACGGGGCCGGGAGTGAAGCGCTCCGTCATCTCGCGTGCGCCGGAGCGGCTTCCGTCCGGACCTGGATGTCGACGTCCGGCACGCGGAACACGCCGAGCACGCGGCTGCGGGGAACGGCCTGGATGAGAATGGCGCTGTCGATCCAGTCGAGGACCTGGTGCGCCTCCTGCGTTCCGTCGGCCGCCGCCGGGGAGAGGCTGTACACCTCCTCGGCGATCTCGGGCCAGAGGAACCGGAAATCCGCCGTGATGGTCTGCCCGGCCCGCGCCGGCGGCTGACGGTCGCGCGCCTGCAGCGTGTTGATCGAGAAGATCTCGCGTCCGTAGTGGTCGCGGATCTGGAACCCCAGGATCGGGGCCGCGACGTCGGCGCGGCACGCGGCCTGGAGCCGCACGGAGTAGACCTTCCCGGCGTGCGCGATCCGCGTCGCCTCGCCGTTCGCGTCGAAGAGCTGCGAGTCGAGCAGCGTGGCCTTGCCGTTGCCGTAGCGGAGCGCGGCCGGGCCCGTCGAGACCGTGCTCTCCATCTTCAGCTCGCGGTCCTGCTGGGAGTAGGCCCACGCGAGGTAGTGCTTGACCACCTGGTCCGGCGCCCCGATCAGGCGCACTCGCCCGCGGTCGAGCCACAGCGCCCGGTTGCACATCGATGAGACGGAATTCATGTCGTGGGTGACGAAGAGAATCGTGGCGCCGCGGTGCTGCAGCTCATGGAGCTTGCGGATGCATCGATGCTGAAACACCGCGTCTCCCACCGCGAGAGCCTCGTCGATGATGAGGACCTCGGGCTCGAGATGCGCCGCGATCGAGAACGCGAGGCGCACGAACATGCCGCTCGAGTAGGTCTTCACGGGCTGGTCCATGTACGCCTCGAGCTGGCTGAATTCGACGATCTCGGGATAGAGCCGCCGGATCTCTGCGCGGGTCAGCCCGAGGATGGCGCCGTTTAAGAAGACGTTGTCCCGCCCGGAGTACTCGGGATTGAAGCCCGCGCCGAGCTCGAGAAGGGCGGCGACGCGGCCGACGCGCGAGACGCGGCCGGTCGTCGGGGTCAGAAGGCCCGCGACGATCTTCAGAAGCGTGCTCTTACCGCAACCGTTCGGGCCGATGATTCCGAACGTCGTGCCGCGCTCGACCTGAAACGAGATGTCCCGCAGCGCCCAGTGCTCGCGATAGTAGGTGCGTCTCGTCCGCACGATGATCTGCTTCAGGCGGTCGATCGGCGCGCGATAAATTCGGTAGCGCATCCCGAGATCGGCGACCTCGATCACCTTCGCCGGTCCGGGCAGGGATGCCATCGGCCCGGCTACAGAACTTCGACGAACGCCCGGCGCGTTCGCACGAACCAGGCGACCCCGACGACACACGCGAGCGCCGAGGTGGCCAGGGAGAACATCACGGAAGAGAACCGCGGCGTCAAGCCTGTCAAAAGAGCCCGCCGCCACTCCCTCACGATCGGCGTGAGCGGGTTGAAAGACAGGATGAACCGGTACTTCGCGGGCACGGCTTCTTCCGGATACGTGATCGGCGTCATGAAGAACAGGATCTGCAGGAGGATGTTGATGACGCTCGCGAAATCGCGCACGAAGACGGAAAACGAGGCGACGAAATAACAGATCCCGGTCGTCAGGAGCACCAGGCTCAGGAGCGTCGGGAAAAAAGCGATCAGGTCGAAATAGAACGCCCGGAGGAGCAGCGTGCGGGCGACCAGGACGACCGCCGTCGAAATCATCGCGTTGTAGAAGGCGGCGAGGATCACGCTGGCCGGGAGGAGCTCGAGGGGGAAGACCACCTTCGAGACGAGCGAGACGTTCGACAGGATGATGTTCGTCGAGCGCTGCACCGCCATGTTCAGGAAGGTGTAGGGGATGAAGCCGCAGAACAGGATCAATGCGTAAGATCCGAAGCCCTCCGCGGCCCCGATGCCCCACCGCATCTTGAAGACCGCGGAAAAGATGAAGGCGTACACGAAGAGGAGAAGAAAGGGGTAGAAGATCGTCCACGCGGCCCCGAGAAAAGTGCCCTTGTAGGGGCCGATGAACTCGCGGACGGAGAGCTGCCAGAGGAGAAAGAGCCGCCGCGAAGAGTCGGTACGGTGCCCGACCGCGGGAACGGCGCGGGCGCTCACGGACGGTGCTCGCCCGGAACCGGAAGCGGAGAGAGAGCCGCCGCCGCGTCTCCCCGCGCCGGATCGGCCGCCGTGCCCGCGGGCGAAAGGAGTCCTCGCAGAAAGGCCCCGCGCACCCGCAGGTCCCACGACGAGCGCTCGGACGCGCGGCGGAGCGCCCGCAGAGCCGCGTGTCGCAGAGCGAACACCGCGCCGACGGCCAGCGGCTGGGCCACGGCCCGGAAGAAGAGGGCGGGATGGCGCCGGACGGCGTATCGCACGGCCCGGCCGGCCCGCCGCTGCCGCGCGAGAAAGGGCTCGAGGGTCGTATAGACGTGCGTGTGCCAGCAGACCGCGGTTTCGGAATAGAGAACGGCCCGCTTCTTCCGGCGCCACCGAAACGCGAGCTCCGTGTCCTCGAACGCCGCGTCCCGGAACCGCTCGTCGAACGGGTCCTCCCGGAACCAGGAGGCGGGCGCGGAGAGGTTCGAGGCGAGGACCGCGGTGAAGGGGATCCGGAGCCCGTGCCGCAGACCTTTGAAGTAAAATTGCGGACCCTCGGGAGCAAGAAAGCTCATGACGCCCGAAACCGGGACCTCGGGATCCCACTCGATGAGCCCCTGGATCCCGACGTCTGGAGCCGGAGGCGACGCATGCTCGCGCAAAGTTCCCGCCCGCGGAGGCGTGTCATCGCCGAGGAGGAGAATCCGGGAGCCCGTGGCCATTCGGACGCCCCGATTCCGGGCGGCCGCCGGCCCCTCGCCCTCGGAGCGCGCGACCCGCAGCGGAAACCGGGACCGCGCCTTCGAAAGAAACGACGCCGTGCCGTCGCGGCTTCCGTCGTCGACGACCACGATCTCGAGCTCGGCCGCGGAAAACTCGTCGCTTCCCTCGATCCGCTGAAGGGTCTTCTCAAGGATGGGGCAGCGATCGCGCGTGGGCATCACGATCGACAGGAGCGGCCCCGCCGGGGGGCCCGTCAGGGTGTCCGTCACGTGCGTCACGTCCGTCACCCTCGTGTTTATACCACGGCGGAACGCGCGCAAACCGCGTCGGGACAGGGAGAAACGCTCGAAACGCCGGTCCCTTTCGGGGCCGTTTTTCCGACGCCTCGACGATGACCGCCGCCTCGCTCTCCTCGGTCGCCGCGGTCATTGTCCACTACAAGACGCCTCGAGAAACCGTTCTCGCCGCCCGCTCCGTCGCCGACACCTGCTCCGGGTGCACGATCGTCGTCGTCGACAACGACTCGAAGGATCGAGTCGGGGACCTCCTTGGCGATGAGGTGCCGCGCGCCCGCGTGGTGGTCGCCTCCTCCAACGCGGGCTATGGCGCCGGCTGCAACCGTGGCGCCCGCGAGACCGTCGCGCCCTACCTCCTCTTCTTGAACTCCGATGCCCGGGTGGCGCCCGGTGCGGTCGCGGCGCTGGTGCGCGCGCTCGAGGAAGACAAGGGCGCCGCCGCCGCCGGCCCGCGGCTCTCGTACCCCGACGGCAGACCTCAGCCCTCGATCACGCGCCTTCCGACTCCGTGGCGAATCTTTTGCGAGAGCTCCGGCGCGGCGGCGCTGGCGAGAGGGAGAGGCTTTCTGCGGGGCCACACGCGGACGCGGGAAGATCACGCGCGTTTTGGCAGCGTCGAAGCGCTGATGGGCGCCGCGCTGCTCGTCCGCCGCTCCGCGTTCGACCAGGCGGGAGGTTTCGACGAGGCGTTCTTTCTCTACGCGGAGGAGACCGACCTGCTCGCCCGTCTTCGGAAAAACGGCTGGCGAATCCTCTACGAGCCCGCCGCGTCGGTCATCCACGTCGGCGGCGCCTCCGGCGGAGACCCGCTCTTCGGGCTCCTGCACGCCTCGCTGCGGCGCTACGTGACCAAGCACCACGGGCCGGTCCTGGGCGGATTGGCCGGCCTCGTTCTGCGCGCGGGTGCCGCGGCCCGATATTTCGCGGCGCTCGTCACACCCGGCGAAAGGGGACGGCGCCGCCGGACCCGTTACCGCGCCGCGCTCCGGACCTCCGCGGAACGCTCCTCGACCCGGGAAGAGATGCGGCCTCCCGGCTGAGAGTCCCGCCGATCAGGCGCGTTTCGGCGAGGAGGAGGTGGATCGCCCGCAGGGGAGAGCGGAGCGGCGCGACGGCGCGCGGTCACTCGCCGATGCGAGCCACGAGAAGGGTGATGTTGTCTTCGCCGCCTCGTTCGTTGGCGAGCGCCACGAGGGACCTGACGGCCTGCTCGATATCCGGTCCCATCAGCGCGCGTTCCAGGTCGTTCTTCTCGACCTTCTCGGAGAGCCCGTCGGTGCATAGAGCGATCGTGTCTCCGGCCTCAAGCTCGCAGGCGTCGAGCGCGACTTCGACCGTCTTCTTTCTCCCGACCGCCTGAAGGATGACGTTTCTGTACGGCGAGTGGGCCGCTTCTTCCTCGGTCAACGCTCCTCCCGCGACGAGGGACTGCACGAAGGACTGGTCGCGCGTCACCTGGCGGATCGCTCCGCCCCGCAGGAGGTAGGCGCGCGAGTCGCCGACGTGCGCGAGGATCGCCCGGCGACGGCACACGACGGCGGCGGTCAGAGTCGTCGCCATACCGTCCAGGCGCGGGTCTTCGTGCGCCTTTTTCCACACGGCGCGATTCACCCGCTCGACGGCCTCTCCGAACAGGCTGCGCCGCGGGCAACCGTTCGCGGCGGCCTCCATCTCGGAGGCGAGCTCCGAGAGCGCGAGAGCGCTCGCGACTTCCCCCGCCCGGCGGCCGCCCACGCCGTCGCAGACCGCGAGGAGCACGCCCGAATCCCCGACCGGAAGATCGGAAGCGGAGCACTCCTCGATGTTGCGGCCGTCAGACAGGTCGACGAGCGCGAGGTCATCCTCATTGTTGGGCCGGCGGCGGCCCTTGTCCGTCATGCCGAACGCGGTCATGCGCATTTTCGTCTCCTTGATCTTCGCCGCGCGACGTGCTCAACTTACGCCCGGTGGGACTGTACCTCCGCGCCGCGCCGGCGCAGGTGCCTGGATGTCGGCATTTCGCTTGCATGCAGCCCACCCGACGCCCGAGGCTCAATTGAACATCACTCCGCACGGAACGAGGAAGGAAGTCGGCATGAAGTCGGTCCGTCTTGCTCTCAGCCTGCTTGCTGTCGCCCTCTGCTCGTTGCCTGCTCTCGCCCAGGTCCCCGGCGCCATTCGAACTCTCGATGGCGGGGGCGGCGCGTCCCGCGTATTTTCCGATCGGGAAGATGTTTTCCTGACGGTCAGCAGCGCGGCGGCGCCCTGCGACTCGACGGATCTCCTCTCCGACGGGACCTACTATTTTCAAGTGACCGATGCCACCGGACAGCGCCTGCTCTCGACGGACGCGGCTTCGGACCGCCGGTTCGAAGTGGCTTCGGGCGTTCTCGACTCGTACGCGACGGCGGGGACGATTCCGAGCTCGCCGGCGGTCATCCTGCAGACGCACGCCGTCGGTCCGACCTCCGCGTGTGGCTCGAGCTCTGTGGCGCTCTCGCCCTTTCTCGACGCAGGTCCCGGTCAGGCGGCGTATCTCGTCTGGATCACTCCGGCCTCCCAGTTCGTCGACCCGGCGGACGCGCCGGACAACGAATGCAGCACGGGATGCTTTCATGGATTTCGGCCCGAGTTTTCGCGCATCCTGGCCTTCCGGGTCGAGGACAAGCGCAACTGCCAGCCCACCTTCTGCGTCTCCGGGGTCAAGTTCGCAGACGCGAACGGCAATGGGATTCGCGACGCCGGGGAGACCGGCATCGCGGGAGTGGAGATTCGCGCCGAAGGAGGCGGGGGTCCGGCGCTGACGGGTTTGACGCGCGCCGATGGATCGTTTCAGATCTGCGGCCTGACGGAGGGGGCGGGTTACCACGTCACCGAGCGCGTGCCGTTCGGCTATGCGCAGACAGGTCCGCTCAACCGGCGGATCTCGCGGCGCCTCGTCGCCCGCGACCTCGGCTACTTCATCTCGGTCTGCGACGCGGACTTCACCGGGCTCGACTTCGGAAACCAACTCATCCCCAATGCCATTGGCGGCGTCAAGTTCGAGGACTTGAACGCGAATGGCGTTCGCGATCCGGGCGAGCCGCCCCTCGCCGGAGTCACGGTCAGCCTCTTCCCGGGAACGCCTGCGGCCCCCGGCGTCAGCCGCTCGGTGGTGACGGACGCGAACGGCAACTTCCTGTTCACCAACGTGACCCCGGGTCCGTATTTCTTAGTCGAGACGGCGCCCGCCGGCTTCACGCAGACGACCCCGGCGAGCGGCTTCATCACCGTGACCTCCGTCGCGGGCGGAAGCTCGATCAATAATCTGTTCGGAAATTTCCGGGGAGTCCTGACCGGGACGATCTCCGGGACCAAGTTCCTCGATGCGAACGGCAATGGGGTTCGCGATGCGGGCGAGGCCGGCCAGCCCGGCGTGACGTTCACCATCTCGGGTCCGGTCGGATTCACCCCGCGGACCGTCGTCACCGGCGCGGACGGGACCTTCACGTTCACGGCCGTTCCCTTCGGCACGTACGCCGTCATCGAAACCGTCCCGCCGGGTTTCCGGCAGACGGCGCCCGCCGCTCCGGGAACCGCGACGGCGACCTTGAACGTCTCGACCCGGACCGTGTCCGGTCTTCTGTTCGGCAACCAGGCGCTCGCTTCTCCCGCCTCCATCAGCGGCTTCAAGTTCATCGACGTGAACGGGAACGGTGCCCGGGATGCCGGCGAGCCCGGCGGGGCGGGCGTCACCATCCGGCTTTCGGGCCCCGGCGGCGCGGGGACGGGCGTGCAGACGACCACCGCATCGGACGGCAGCTTCACGTTCACCGGTGTCGCGCCGGGAACCTACGTGGTCTCCGAAGTCGTGCCGGTCGGATTCACCCAGACGGCTCCGGGCGGAGCGGGGGTCATTTCCGTGACCGTCGCCTCCGGGGAGACGCGGACGGGCCTGCTCTTCGGCAACCAGGTCACGGGGCCGGGCGGCGCGGGATCGGTGTCCGGATTGAAGATCCTCGATCTGAACAGCAATGGAATCGTGGACGGTATCGACCGCCCGCTCGCGGGGATCGTGTTCGTGCTCACCGCTTCCGACGGGACGACCCGGCAGGCGACGTCGGGCCCTGATGGAGTTTTCCGCTTCGACGGCGTGGCTCCTGGAAGGTACGTGATCTCGGAGATCCTTCCGGCGAATTTCTTCCAGACGTTCCCGGGGAGCCCGGGGGCTCCGCAGACGTACACCGTCACCGTGGTTTCCGGGCAGAACGCCGGTGGCTTCCTCTTCCTGAACAAGTGTTGAAACGACCTGGAGCGCGCATGCGCGGAGGCTTGAAGATGTCGAAATCGAGATGGGGAGTCCTGGGGACGGGTGCGGTGCTGCTTTTGGCGGCCTCCGTCTCGTCCGCGCAGCCGGCCACCGAGGTCAGCGACATGGTCGCGCCGAGGGCGTCGCTGGCAGGGGAGACGTACATCGGTCCGCACATCGGCATGACGTTCTTCGGACACAAGGACGTGTATTGCCGGTGCGACGTCGATCAGAACGATTTCCTCTTCCTGGGCGGCCGCTTCGGTCATTTCTTCACGGACAATCTCGCCATCGAGGCCACGGGCCAGTTCACCCGTCCCGACCGTGTCCCCAGCTACTGGGAGTTCACGGCCGGCGCGATGTGGGATTTCACTCCCCGGGTGCCCGGCTGGAACACCTACGTCGCCGCCGGCGGCGGAGCGAGCCGCCCGGTCCCCTACTTCCGCGGGAAAGGCGTTCCGATCGCATACCTCGCGTTCGGTTCCGAATACCGGTTCAACAAGGTCGTCGGGATGCGCCTCGAGATGAAGGGCCAGTACAACTTCCGAACGACGCTCTCCGACCAGTTCGGGCCCTTCGAGCAGGCCGGACGCATGGACCTGCAGCCGAACATCGGCGTGCTCTTCCATTTCGGCGGCAACGCGCAGCCCGCGATCGTGACTCCGGCTCCGGCCCCCGTCGCGCCGCCGCCGCCCGCGCCGCCTGCCGCGGCCGTCACGCCCGAGCCCGCGCCCGCGCCGATCGCAACGCCTCCTCCGGCCCCGCCCCGCCAGCCCACGACGGACACGATCGATTTCGACCGGGGCAAGGCCCGGCTGACCAACATCGCCAAGGCGCGTCTCGACGCGGTCGCGCTGCGGCTCCGCGACAACCCGCGCGCGACGGTTGAAGTGGTCGGCTTTCCGGACGCCACCGGCGGAGCGCGCGGAGAGTCCCTCGCCCGGCAGCGCGCCGAGAACGCGAGGCAGTATCTCGTCGAGCGCCACGGCATCGACGCCTCGCGCATCACGACGCGAACGGACCTGGCCAACGCGAGCCGGCAGGGCCACGCCGACATCGTCGTGACGTTCCGGAATCAATAGCCCGGACTCCATCGCCTGAACCCAGGGGCTCCGTCGAGGAGCCCCTTTTTCTTTCTCGTCTTCTCCTCTCCCCGCGCGGGAGAAAAGCCTGGCCAATTTCGACCAACCCGTCAGCTCCGCTCCCTCCCCGCGCGCCGGGGGAGAGGGCGGGCGGTGAGGGGCGGCACAAAAGCCTGACAACTGTTGAGTGAGAGCGAGAAGCCGGAGTCCTCTCCGTCTCCGCACCCTGACCGCGAGCCCGAACGTTCCTGTTCTCGTTCTCCGACCGTCTGACCGGTCGGTCAATGAACCCCTGCTTTCTTCTTCTCTCTGAACGGATTACCATCAACGAACATGGCGCCGTCGAACGATTTTCTGCGTTCAAAATCCTCCATCAGCCTGCACGTCAACGGCGAGCCCGTCGAAGTCTCCTTCGCTTCCTACAAGACGCTGCTCGAGGTCCTCCGCGAGGACCTGCAGCTCACCGGGACCAAGCACGGCTGCGAGCTGGGCGAGTGCGGGGCCTGCGCGGTGCTGGTGGACGGCCGTCCCGTTCTCTCCTGCCTCGTGCTCGGTCTCGCTTGCCAGGGGCGCGCGGTCGAAACCGTCGAGGGGATGGCGTCCGCGTCAGGGCTCCATCCGCTGCAGAAGACCTTCGCGGAGCTCGGCGCGGCCCAGTGCGGGTACTGCACGCCCGGGTTCCTGCTGACCGCTCAGGCGCTCCTCGACGCCAACCCGTCGCCGACGTTTCGTCAGATCCAGGAGGCGCTGGCCGGGAACATCTGCCGGTGCACCGGCTACATCAAGATCTACGAGGCCGTCGAGCTCGCGGCCGCGCGCCTGCGCGGCGAAGACGCGTCTCCGCGTCGCGAAACGCTCTACGGGACGGACTTCGACGACAGCGGCCTGCTGCCGGTCCTGGATGCGGGAAACGGGAGCCGAGCGACCAGCGGGAGCGAGACGGCCGCGGTACTCCGCGGTCAACCAGATCGGAAAACGGAAAACGAAAAGCCCGACGGCCGGGAGCCGCGGTGAGTCCGCCGACGCGCGTCGTCGGCCGCCCTTACGAGAAGGTCGATGCGGCCGCGAAGGTGACGGGACAGACCCGGTTCGCCGACGACCTCGTCCTTCCCCGGATGCTGCACTGCAAACTGCTGCGGTCTCGGCGGACGCACGCCATTCTGCGCCGCGTCGACGTCTCGCGCGCCGCCGCGCTGCCGGGCGTTCTGGCGATCGCGACGGGCCGCGACCTGCCCATTCCGTTCGGCATCCTCCCGGTCTCGCAGGATGAGCACGCGCTTTGCCTCGATCGAGTCCGCTTCGTGGGCGATCCTATCTCCGCCGTCGCGGCCCTCGACGAGGAGACGGCCAACGAGGCGCTCGCGTTGATCGAGGTCGACTACGAGGATCTTCCGACGATCGCCTCGATCGAGCAGGCGGTCGAAACCCCGTTCCCCCGAATCCACGACTACGGCGACCGGGACAACTTCCACAAGCTCGTTTCCATGGAGTTCGGCGACGTTGAGGAGGGCTTCGCGCGCGCCGAGAAGATCTACGACGATCTCTTCTTCTACGAGGGAAACACGCACCTGCCGCTGGAGCAGCACGCCGCGCTGGCCGATCTCGGTCCCGACGGGAAGCTCACGCTCTGGAGCTCGACGCAGACGCCTCACTACGTCCACCGCGCCCTGGCGAAGGTCCTGGAGATGCCCGCGGCGCGGATCCGCGTGATCGCGACTCCGAACGGGGGAGGCTTCGGCGGGAAATCCGATCCCTTCAACCACGAGATCGTCGTCGCGCATCTTTCGCGCGTGACCGGACGCCCGGTCAAGATCTGCCTGACGCGAGAGGAAGTGTTCTACTGCCACCGCGGCCGCCATCCCATCCTCATGCGCGCGCGCACCGGCGTGCGGCGCGACGGGTCGATCACCGCCATGCACTTCCAGACCGTCCTCGACGGCGGCGCCTACGGCTCGTACGGCGTCGCCTCGACGTACTACTCCGGCGCGCTGCAGACGGTGACGTATCCCGTCCCGGTCTATCGGTTCGACGGAGCGCGCGTATTCACGAACAAGCCGCCGTGCGGACCCAAGCGCGGCCACGGCACGCCGCAGCCGCGGTTCGCCCTCGAGGCCCAGCTCGACAAGATCGCCGTCGACCTCGGCTTCGATCCGGCCGCGATGCGCCTCTCCCACCTGCAGCCGCCGTCCTCGATCACCGCCAACTTCCTCCGCATCGGTTCGATGGGCCTCGGGGCCTGCATCGAAAAGGTCGTCGCCGCGTCGGGTTGGAAGGAGCGCCGCGGCAGGCTGCCGCGGGGCCGCGGCCTCGGAATCGCGTGCTCGTCGTACATCTGCGGCGCGGGGCTGCCGATTTACTGGAACGCGATGCCCCAGTCCGGCGTCCAGTTGAAGCTCGACCGCAGCGGCGGAGTCACCGTCTTCTGCGGCTCGACGGACATCGGCCAGGGGAGCGATTCCGTCCTCGCCTACGTCGTTGCCGAGGTCCTCGGCATCGATCCTTTCGACATCCGCGTGGTCACCGCCGACACCGACCTGACGCCGGTGGATCTGGGCTCGTATTCCTCGCGGGTGACGCTCATGACGGGGAACGCCGCGCTGCAGGCTGCCGAGCGAGCCCGCGAGATGCTCGTCGCCGCGGCGGGCGAGAAGCTCGAGATTCCGGGCTCCCGCGTGGCTCTGGCCGAAGGCCGCGTCTTCGATGTCGAGGACCCGGACAAGGGGCTCTCCTTCGTCGACGCCGTGATCGCGGCCGAGTCGAAGTTCGGGACGATCGGGACCGTCGGCTCCTACACGCCTCCGCCGTCCGCCGGCCGCTATCGCGGGGCGGGCGTCGGACCGTCGCCCGCGTACTCCTATTCCGCCGCCGTCGTGGAGGTCGACGTCGACCCGGCAACGGGGATCTACACCGTTCCGAAGATCTGGATCGCGCACGACGTCGGGAAATGCATCAACCCGGTTCTCGTCATCGGGCAGGTCGAGGGCTCCGTCTACATGGGGCTCGGCGAAGCCATGATGGAGGAGATGGCGTATCGCGACGACGTCAACGGAAACGTCATGCACAAGGCGCCCTCCATGCTCGAGTACAAGAGCCCCACGACGCTCGAGATGCCCGAGGTGGTGACGCTGCTGGTCGAGGACCCCGATCCCAACGGCCCGTTCGGCGCGAAGGAGGTGGGGCAGGGCCCGCTCCTGCCGATCCCGCCGGCGGTCGCCAACGCCGTCTTCGACGCGGTCGGGGTGCGGATCGACGAGATCCCGGTGACGCCGGAGAAGATTGCCCGGGCGCTCAAGGCGAGAGCGGCGGGACAGCCCGCGCGCGTCGGCCCGGCGTCTTTTCCAACGATTCCGTATCCCGACGCCGTCCGCATTCCCACCCCGGCCGAGGGCGGCGACGGACGCGCCCGCGACCTCGCCGCGACGGGCGCCGGCGGCGTCCGGAAGGCTGACCGCTGACAGCTGAGAGCTGACAGCTCCTCTCCCGATGCTCCGCCTCCCGCGATTTCGCTACTTCGTCCCGCGGACGATCTCCGAAGCGACCGCCATGAAGGCCGACTCGGGATCCGGCTCCGTTTTCGTCGCCGGCGGCACGGACCTCTACCCGAACATGAAGCGGCGGCAGCAGACCCCGGCGGCCGTCATCTCGATCGGCGGCCTCCCCGAGCTTCGCGCGGTCGACTTTTCCGGAGACGGCGTCGCGATCGGGGCCGGGGCGATCCTTTCGGACCTCGAGAACGACTCCCGGATCCGGGAGGCGTATCCGGGTCTGGCTCACGCGATCGCGGAGATCTCGACGCCACTCCTCCGAAACATGGGAACGATCGGCGGAAATCTCCTGCTCGACACCCGGTGCAATTACTACGACCAGAATTTCGAGTGGCGGCAGGCGATCGATTTCTGCATGAAGAAGGATGGGCAGATCTGCTGGGTGGCTCCCGGATCGCCGCGCTGCCTCGCCGTGCAATCCGCCGACTCGGTGCCGGTGTTGATCGCGTTGAAAGCGCGCGTCCTCCTGGTCTCCGCGGCGGATCGCCGCGAGATCCCTCTCGAGGACCTCTATCGAAACGACGGGATCGACTACGCGACCCGGAAACCGGAGGAGCTCCTGACCGCGGTGTGGATTCCCCGGCCGGACGGCTGGCGGGCGGCGTATCGAAAGCTCCGGCGGCGCGGGTCGTTCGACTTTCCGGTTCTCTCCGTCGGCGCCGCGGTCCGGCGGGAGGGGCCGAGGGTCGAAGAGGCGCGCATCGTCCTCGGAGGCGTGGCGTCCGCTCCTCTGCGCCTGACGGACGCCGAGGAGCGGCTCAAAGGCCGGCCCCTCGATGAGGATTCGATCCGCGACGCCGCCGACGCCGCGGCTCGCCCTTCCCGCCCCATGGACAACACCGATTTTTCCTTCCTCTGGCGCAAGGAGATGACGAAAAAGTACGTCGCGTCGGCCCTGCGGGCGCTGACGGGGGCGGAAGGCGGGAGGGGGTAGGCAGGAGCCGGACCGCGGATTCACAGTCGCCCTCGATTCCCGATTCCGGCCCCGGTGTACTCTCCCGGTGACAGCGGGATGGACGCCCGGTCAATCTTCCCGTACGCGGGCGTACCCGCTTGCCAGGGGGCGCCGTATTTGGTATCTTGCACTTCTTCTCGTATCGCTCGCCTTTCCGCACGCTTCACGCGCCGCAGAGGTCCGACGAATCTGACGGGAAGTCGGACTCGTCGAGCGGCGCGGTCGGATCCGAAAAACACACGCCGGAACAGGACTCTGCTTCGATGAAACTGTACGTCGGCAACCTTCCCTACAACACGACCGAAGACGACCTTCGCACCCTTTTCACCCAGTACGGCAACGTCGATTCCGTTGCTGTGATCACCGACCGGGACACCGGGCGGTCGAAGGGGTTCGGCTTCGTCGAGTTCGGTGACGATAACGAGGCGAAAAACGCCATCTCGGCCCTTTCCGGGCAGCAGTATGGCGGCCGCGCCCTGACGGTCAACGAGGCGCGCCCGAAGACGGGCGGCACCGGTGGCGGCGGCGGCGGCGGGCGCGGGGGATACGGCGGCGGTGGCGGGGGCCGCGACCGCTACTAACTCGTTTTTCCAGGGCCAGTCATCATCCAGAGGGGGGCCTTCGCCCTCCTCTTTTTTTCGAAAGGATTCTGTCTCCATGAAGCTTTACGTGGGAAACCTGCTCTACAACACCACCGAAGACGATCTCCGTACCCTGTTCACACAGTACGGGACCGTGGACTCGGTGGCCGTCATCACCGACCGCGACACCGGCCAGTCCAAGGGATTCGGCTTCGTCGAGTTCTCCGATGACAACGAAGCCAAGAACGCCATCTCCGCCCTGTCGGGCCAGCAGTATGGCGGGCGGGCGCTGACCGTCAACGAGGCGCGTCCGAAGACGGGCGGCGGCGGCGGCGGGCGCGGCGGATTCGGCGGCGGTGGCCGCGACCGCTACTAAGTCGTCCGTTCGTTGGAACTTCACGGGGGGGCTCAAGCCCCCCTTTTTTTATGGCGAGGGATCGACTCGCCTCCGCCGAATCCGCGTCTTCTGTCAAACCTCGACGTCTGTTGCGGGCCAAAGCCGCGTTTGATCTGATCGGCCGGGAGGATCGATGGCAGAAAAAAATTCGGGCCCGGGCAGCATGCAGACCGGTCCGGGGGACCGGGGCGCGAGCCCTCTCGCTTCCGACGCGGAAAAAGAGGCCGGCGGATATTTCCTGAGCGACATTCAGGAGCTGCGCCGGCGGGCGCGTCTCCACATGGAGGACGGCGCCGTCACCTCGTCCTACCGCGCCAATCCCCAGAAGGTCATCGAGGTCTTGAACGAGGCGCTCGCGACGGAGATCGTGTGCGTCCTTCGATACAAGCGCCACTTCTTCATGGCGAACGGCATTCACGCCACCGCGGTGGCGGCCGAGTTTCAGGAGCACGCCGCCGACGAGCAGGGTCACGCGGATCTGATCGCGGGGCGGATCACGCAGCTCGGCGGCGCGCCGAACTTCAATCCCGAGGGGCTGGCTTCGCGCAGCCACGCGCAGTACGTCGAAGGAGACAACCTGGTCGACATGATCAAGGAAGACCTCGTCGCGGAACGGATCGCGATCGAGTCCTACGGCGAGATCGTCCGCTTTCTCGGAGACCGCGACATCACGTCGAGGCGCCTGATGGAACAGATCCTCGCCGTCGAGGAAGAGCACGCGGACGACCTGAAGAATCTGCTCGAAACGCTGGATCCGACGAAGCCCGGGATCTGAGGAAGAGGGTTGATCGTTGAGCGTTCAGCGTCGAGCGTCCGGACGGGAGCACCGGGTCTCTGAAGCTCAGGTTCTGGCTGACAGCTGACGGCTCACTCCGGCCTCGCCTTGCACGGCGCTGACGGTTAAACTTCCACCGTCCATGCCGGCAAAATTGACGCTGTTCCCCGGCCGGGGGGTTTCGCGGCACTTCGTCTTCTACGAAGGAAAGAACCAGTTCGTGGGGCGCGACCCGGCGAGCGAAGTCTTTCTCGAGGACTCCCGGGTCTCGGGACGCCACGCGCTCTTCCAGTGGACCGGCGGCGGCTGGCTTCTCGTCGACCTGCGGAGCAAGAATGGAACGTACGTCAACGGGGCGCGGGTCTCAGAGGTCCCGCTTCAGAACGGCGACTGGATCTCGTTCGGCGGCCTCCTCGGCCGGCACGAGCGCATCGGCGAGTCCGAGGTGGAAGCGCTGGCGGTCGAGCGCACGGCGCGATTGAGCGCGACGGTCGATGCCGGACGGGATCTCGAGGCGTCGGCGGATGGCGACGCCCTGTGGCGGTCGCTCCTTTCGACCGCGCTCCGGCTCTCCGGGGGCGCGAGAGGCTTCGCGGCGCTCTTCGGGCCTCCGTCCGCGGGAGACGCCGTGATTGCCTCCGGTTACGCAGCCTTCGAGCCGATGGACGAGCGGTTCGAGGAGGTGCTGGAAGCCGTGGCATCGGTTCTCAAGACCGGCGAGCCCGCCGTATTCTCGCGCAAGGCGGTCGATGGCGGACGTCGCCGTCCCACCGTCGAGGCGCTCGGTTCCGGGGCCGCCGCCGCCGTTCCCATCCTCCGCGCGAGCCGGGTGGCCGGCGTCCTGGTCGCCGAAGGACGCCCGAGCGGCGGGGCGTTCACGCAGCTCGACCTCGAGATCCTGCAAACCCTGTCGGAGCAGGCCTCCGTCGCCCTCGAGGGCCTCGCGACCCGGCCTCGAATCCGCGAGCTCGTGGGCGCGCGCGAGACCGCTGCCTCCGGCGCCCGAAGCTTTCTCGAAGAGCTCGAAGGCCGGCTCATGGACCTCGTCCGCGCCTCGCGCGAGACGGCGCCTTCGCAATCCGCGTGAGTCCTCCAGGCCGATGCCGGCACCGACGGTGATCCGCGCGGAAAAAACGGCGGCGCGAACATGACCGCGTCGGGGGCCCGCCTCGAGACCTGGGACGACGCCGACGGCCCGCTGAGCGAGAAGCGCCTCATCCTGATCCTCGAACAGGAGGGGTACGAAGTCGGCGTCTTCAGCTACCGGGAGGGCACGTCCTTCCCGGAACATGAGCACGCCCAGGACAGGTGCGACGCCGTCCTCGAGGGTTTTTTTCGCATCGAGGCGGCCGGGGAAGTCTTCGAGCTGAGGCCGGGAGACCGTCTGTACATCCCCGCGGGGACGCGGCATTCCGCCGAGGTGATCGGCCGCCGCACAGTCCTCTCCCTGGACGCGACACGCTGGTAGCGCGCGCCCGCGGGTTACACTTCGAGCACCCGGAGGAACAAGCATGGCGTTAACGGCCGATCAGCGCGAAGCGCTCTTTCAGCGCTACGAAGGGGGACCCGTTCTCCTGCGGGACGCGTTCGCCCGGGTGCCGCGCGAGGCGTGGAAATGGCGCCCCGGACCGGACCGGTGGTCGGTGCACGAGATCGTGTGTCACTGCGCGGACTCGGAGACGAATGCCGCGATGCGCATCCGCTACCTCGCGGCCGAGGAGAATCCCGTGATCGTGGGATACGATCAGGCGCGGTGGGCGCGCGTGCTCGACTACCACCATGCCCGGATCGAGCTCGCCCTCGCCGCGGTCGACGTCATGCGCGCCCACACCGTCAATCTTCTCAGGCACCTTCCGGAATCCGTCTGGTCGATCGTGGCGACCCACACCGAGTCGGGAACCTACTCGGCGGAGGACTGGCTGACGATCTATGCCGGCCATCTCGAAAAGCACTCGGGCCAGATCGATCGGAACCTGGCCGCGTGGCGGGCCGAGGAAACCTCACCGGGAGGATAAGCTTCGAGGCACGGGCCGCTCGCGAACGCCGTCACGGGAAAGGTGGGCTTTCGATGTTCAAGGATTTCAGGACCTTCCTTCTCAAGCAGAACGCCCTCGCCCTCGCGATCGGCATCATCATCGGCGCCGCCGTCTCCAAGGTCGTCACCTCGCTCGCGGACAACGTCATCAGCCCCATCGTCGGGCTCGCCCTGCCGGGCGGCTCCTGGCGGGACGCGGTCATTCACATGAGGAGCACCGTCGATCCCAGGACCTGGAGGGCGTTCGCGATGACTCGCTTCGGTTTCTTCGTCATGTGCAGGACGACGTCGACGGGAAACGGCTCCGTGCCCGCGAGCGGGACCATTCCGAACCGGGAGAGCTCACCCTTTCCAAACTCGACGTAGATCGGCAGGAGGGAGCGAAATCCGGCGGAAACGCCCTCCTGCGCGACGGTCCCTTTCAGGCGGTAATTGTCGCCCTCCTTCTTCTCGAGATCCAACGCGACCTTGAAGCGGGGAATCTCGCTGCCGTAGACCCACTGCTGGAAAAACCAGTCCGCCTTGCCATCCCGGGTCGCGTTCAGGTTCGGCGTCATGTGCCGCTCGACCGCATCCTGAAAATCCCGCGTGCTGGCTCTCTTCCCCGAGTTCGCGGCCACGAAGTCCTGCATCAGCGCCTTGAATTTCTCGTCGGGATTCGGAGAGGCGGGATCGCGCAGAAGCATTCGAATCATGTGGAGGACGTACGCGCCCTTCGCGTAGACCATGGCGTCGTAGGCGGCCGGGTTCCTTCGGGTCATCAGGCGGTAGCCGGACGTCATCGGGCCCGCCGCGTCGTTGGCGAGACTGGATCGGGGCGGTTTCATGACGATCCACCGGCGCGCTCGCTCCCAGAATGCCCCGGCGCCCTTCAGGCCCGCGGTGTGCTCTACCACCAGTCCCGCCGAGAACTCGGCGAACCCCTCCGAGAGCCACTGGTCCCGATAGCTCGACCAGCCCACGAGGTGACCCCACCACTGATGCGCGAACTCGTGCAGGCCGACCTGGTCGACGAACGCGGCGGTGTCGGCGAGGCCGAGCTCCCGACGCGTCGTTCCGTCGAGAAACGAGAGATAGGGAAGGAAGACGAGGGAGGGCCAGGACTGTCCAAAGCTCCACTGCGTCTGCTCGGTGATCGAGACGTGGTCCTGCGGGAGGCGGCCGAAATACGCGGTGCAGACGCGCGCGGCATTCGTGCCGTCGGCGAGAGCGGCCTTCGCGAGCGAATCCGTATCGACGCGGATCTCGTGCATCCCGAGCGAGCCGGACTCGCTGCTCGCGGGACCGCGCGATCCTGGCTGCGAAAGATAATGGTTGATCTCGTTGACGACGTCCGGCGTGCCCGGGTTGGTGTACACGTCGATGCGGACTCCGCTGTCGCGGTCCGCGTACTCGATCTTCTTGAAGTTGCCGTAGTTGAAACCCGCTACCCGGATCGGAAAATCCGACTTCCAGACGGACACGCGGAGGTCTCCTTCGACGCGGTCCTCCATCTTTGTTCCCACCGAGACGACCTGGTTCGCTCTGGGCACGCGGTAGGTCAGATCGAACGTCGAAGGATCCGAGAACGTGCCGAGATTCGGGTACCAGCTTTCTCTCGCCTGGACGACGAAAACCCCATCGCCCGCGTTCTGCAGAACGTCCTTGCCCTCGTAGGAGATTCGCAGCTGGCAGGGTTGCCCCGGCGCGGGGGAGGAAGGGAGGACCACGGCCGCGTCGGAGTCTTCCGTGGCGAGCTCCTGAATGAACTGGACCGAAAGGGCGGGACTGCCCGCGGCGCACGTGAGCGCGGCTTCGCGAATGCGCAGCTTGCCGGTCAGCGCGAGCGGCAGCACGCGGAGTCCCGGACCGGCCGCGGTGAACCGGATCATCGTGGAGCCCCGGATGTCGCCGTTGCGCAGGATCGTCGTTTCGATCTGGTAGTGGCT